>JAYSVS010000021.1:0-25623 GCA_043718395.1 Acidobacteriota bacterium | reverse complement strand
TGCGATAAATCCCAGGGGTTTGGGGACAGAGTCCCCATCCGCAGGGGTGACAAAGTCGCTGAGCAGTTAACCTGACAGAATCGCTGAGCAACAACAGGAATGAAGTTGCTTTAGAACAAGATTTTGGGACATTAGGGAATACCAATGTACGTGAGTCCGAGTGCCGTGCCTGGACGTATTCGGCACAATAGCCTGACCGAGCAAATCGCCAACGCGGTAAAGCTGGCGATTTTTGCTGGCGAATTGCAGCCGGGCCAACGGCTGGTTGAACAGGCAATTGCCAAGGAGCACAACGTAGGGCAGAATGCCGTGCGAGAGGCTTTGATCTCTCTGGCGCATCAGGGCTTCGTAAAAAGAGTTGCCAACCGGGCGACATTTGTTACGAAGATGAGCCTTGAAGATGCTGAGCAGCTTTCGATTGTTCGCACTGCCCTTGAGGGTGCGGCAGTAGAGACGGTAAGGTGTCGATATGCGGCAGGCGAGGTGTCGCTGGAACAACTTGAGATTTTGCTGGGCGGGATGCGCGAAGCGGCTGCGAGACTGGATCGAACTGCTTTTTATGGCTTCGACATGCAGTTCCATCGCGAATTGTGGCGACTGACAGGAAACCCATTTCTTGAGCAGACGCTGGAACAAACGGTGATGCCGCTTTTCGCTTTTTTTATCATTCAATACTTTCGCAAGAACGACAAGTTGGAGACCTTGAGAGAAGCGATTCCAGTACACGAGCAAGTGGTTGCCTGTATCCGGTCAGGAGCGTCTGAGGAAGCTCGAGTTGCCTTGGATGCGCTGGTCGAAATTTCTGTAAAGCATCAGCAGGGGCTTGTGGGGCTGCCCTAAGGGATTGCTTTGCTGGGAACTTCTTTTTGTGCTTTTAATTCTCGATGCCGGTTAAAGTGATGACTGGCTAGAGCCGTTTGTCCGTCCCTTTGGTAGAGCTGCCCCAGACGGTAGTGAGCGGCCTCAAGATCTGGTGCGAGAAGAAGCGCTGCCTTGAGTTCCTGAATCGCTTCGACTTTGCGGCCAGCATCGGCAAACAACTTGCCGAGTTCGAAGCGGGCCTGCGAGAGCTTTGGATCCAACCTTTGTGCGCGACGAAGAAAAGGCTCAGCCGCCAGAGGAGTTTCACTCTTAGTCAGACTGAGGCCGTAGTAGTATTGCGCCTGGGCGTGGGTGGGGAAGCGTGTGGCAAATCCTTCTAGCCTTTGTTTGACAAGCAAGGAGGATTCTGGCGACAGATCTGTCATCAGTCCGAGAAAAACCAGAGGGCGCAAGTCGGCTGGATTCAGGTCAACTCCGGCACATACGGAGCGTGCCGCCTCTTCGAATTCGCCCCTGGCATATAGTGCAACTCCCCTGGCCACTCTGAATCGTGCGGACTGAGGAAAGTGTTCGATCCCGTATTGAAAGATCTTGAGCGCCGGCTCGGTTGCGTTCTGATTGAGCAGGTGGTTGCCCCAGTCGAAAACATGCTTTTCGGATGGTTCGGCTTCGGACGCTTTTTGAAACATCTCTGCAGCGGGGATGATCTGGCCAGAAGAGGCAAGCCATTGAGCTTCCAGGTGGATCCTGGCTGAGGAAGGCGGCAGTGTTTCGATCAGATGGCGGGCATCGGCGAGTCGATTCACCTCCACATAGGCTGAGGCCAGGTCGTGACGAGCCGCGATATCTGCTGAATTTAGCCTGACTGCCTTCGTCAGGAAAGTAATGGCCTGGGCCGCCTGGCCCGCTTCGAGAAGATATTGACCAAGAGCCAGATTCGCGGCAAAGTTGTGTGGCTGGGTCTGTTGGGCACGGCGCAGATTGGCCTGAGTGGGAATCGAAGGCTGAGCCCAGAGGCAGGGGAGGAGCAAGAGCAAGAGGCTAGGGCTTCGCATTGGATAAATCCTCTAGCGCCTTGCGGGCCACACGGCTTTGAGGCTGTACCTTGAGCAGGCGCTGCATGGTGTTGCGGGCATCCTCCAGGCGTTTCATTTGCACATAGACTCTTCCGAGGTTGAGATATAAAAGCTCCTCACTAGGGGCCGCGGCAATGCCTTGTTCTAATGCTTGAATGGCTCTGGTTGGATCTCGTTGCTGTAGATAGAGAATGCCGAGGTTGTTCCAGGCTGCTGAGAGTGAGGGCTTCAGGCGGACGGCCTCGAGGAGGGAGCGCTCGGCTTCTGAGGAACTATTTCGTTTTGCCAGCGTCAACCCAAGGCCGTTGTGGCCGTCTGCGTTGTTCGGTTCGAGCTCGAGCGCCTTGCGGAAGTAGGATTCCGCTTCTGGCAGCTTTTCGAGTTTGTCTGCTGCCTGAGCGGCGTTGAGCAGAACGAAGCCCAGACCACTCTTGGCGGCTAGGGCCTGTTCAAAATATTGGAGTGCTGTTCTGTAATCTTCGCGTGCCATGGCGACGCCGCCGAATTCGTTCCAGGCTTCGGCAGAACGGGGATCGAGACGGAGGGTTTCTTCGAGCAAAGCGGTGGCTTTGTCGAGGCGGCTGGCCTCGCGGTGGATTTGTGCTACCAGCACCATTGTTCGCGTATTGCCCGGTTGCCGGCGTAGTACAGCTTCCAGATAGGGCAGGGCTTGCTCCGGATAGCCGCACCAGAGGAGCGAGGCGCCTAATTTGAAGAAGTCGCGGCGGGCTTGTGCCGGGGGGCGCGGCGCGGCTTGATCTGCGCGTACTTGCTCTGGTAATGGAGGCTTTGCGTAAATCTTGATCGCGTCGCCCTCTGCGTTGAGCAAGAGTGAGAGAGGGAGCTCCAGGGGGGCGCGGTACTCGAAGAGGTAACGCCGGAACAGCGAGTAGGCGGCGAGAAGATCTGGGCTAGCCGTGCGCAAAACAAACAGGCCAGGGCCTTTGCCAGACTCTGGAAGGGGGACCGGCTCAAGGAACCAGGTATCGTGCAAGCGCGGGGTGTTGTCCGCCGGAGCCTCGCGGGCCTGGATTGATGCTGGAGCCGCGAAAGGCTGCCTTTGTGCTGGCT
The DNA here is from genome assembly GCA_043718395.1 of Acidobacteriota bacterium. GTDB lineage: Bacteria > Acidobacteriota > Terriglobia > Bryobacterales > Bryobacteraceae > Bryobacter. The sequence continues at coordinate 22,654 of JAYSVS010000021.1, read as the reverse complement.
CTCCTTCGCGGATTTCGTAAAGTGCGTTGGCCGCCAAGTTTTCAAGCTTTTGCTCGAGGCCGCTGGGCCAGAGGATTGTGATCGACTTGGCCGTTGTGTTGGCGCTCAAGCCGAAGTGCAAAGTCTTGGTGTGTTGCGAGATGTATCCTGAGCCGGCGCTGACCCACTTGGTTTGGCCATCGACGGAGATGCGGGCACCAATTGCATCGCGATTCGATTTTGAGCCGATGAGGCGGAAGGCAATCCGCTGGCGAGACTGGCCTGCGCGATTCTGGAAGACGCGAAGTTGAGGTGCGAGGCGGCTCTTGACGAGCAGGTCGAGACAACCGTCACCATCGATATCGGTGATGGCGAAGGCGCGCGAGTCGCCGGAGAAGGCGAGCCCGGATTCCACTGAGGCGTCGCGGTAATTGTCTCCGTCTCGCACGTAGAAGACGTTTGGCTCATTGCCGTTCCAACTATAACCTTCGCGGATGAATTGATTGATGGCGTTCCAACCGTTTTCGTAGGGGCCTGAAGCTATGGCCGTGGCTGGCGTTTTAGCAACAACCTGACGCCAGAAGAAGCCCATCAAATCTGGCTGCCTGGGCCCTGTGATCATTCCGCAGGTGAGGAACAACTCTGGGCGACCGTCGTTGTCGAAGTCTGCGGCGTCGGCTGACCATCCCCAGCGGCCCATCTCGATGCCGCGTGATTCAGCCTGGAACTTGCCGACGCCAAGATTTCTGAAAAAGCTGTTGCCTTTGGTGTGGCCGCGCCAAGCGTCGTTGAAGGGGTAAGGAAAGTTTTTGTGGCGGACGATTTGCTGCCCGGCTGCAGTCCACATATTGGCGACATAAAGATCTGGAAAGCCGTCGCCGTTTTGATCGAACCAGGCAGCACTCATTCCTGGGCCGATGTCTTCGACACCGCTTGCGGCGGCCAGGTCTTGAAATTTACCGTTTTCGTTGCGGTAGAGGTTGTTGCGACCGAAGTCATTGGCGACATAAAGGCTGGGCCAGCCGCTACCATCGTAATCGCACCAGGCGGGGGCAAAGCTGTAGCGGTTGTTGTTTTCGTTGATGCCTGATGAGGCGGTGGTGTCTTCGAAGTATCCGCTGCCGTCGGCATTGAGACGATTGCGAAAGAGGAAGTTCGGAGGCCCGTTTTGGGCGTCGAAGTATGGAACGGGATAGCGGAACTGGGCTTCGCTTTGAAAGAAGCTGTATGTGCAGAGGTAGAGGTCGAGTTTGCCGTCGCGGTCATAGTCGGCTGCCGCCATGCCTGTGAATCCGCCCTGCGGGGCTTGTGCGAACCGGAAGGCATCGGGTGCGGGTGTGAAGCGGCCTTTGCCATCGTTGAGAAAGAGCAGCGGGCCTGAGCTGCGCAAGACTACGAGGTCCTGGCGGCCGAGATTTCGGAGATCGAGGAAGAGCGCTGCTGAGGTGTCGTCTTCGATACCCACACCGGCAGAGATTTCGGTGAGCTTGCCGTTTTGCCAACGGTAGAGCAGGTTTGGCAGGCCTGCTGGCTGGCAGACATAAATTTCATCCAGGCCATCGTTGTCGATGTCTCCGACGGCGATGCCATTGTTGCCGTAGATATCGATTCCGGTGGAAGCGTCCAACTTGGCCATCCAATAGGGGATGCCTTTAGCGAGTTGATCTGAATCGAGGACGGTGCCAGTAATGTCGGCAAATCTTCCGTCGCGCCTCGGAGGCCAAGTTGGCATTACAGGGTCGGGTGGAAACTCGTCGTGGCCGCCTTCGATTAGAGGCAGGTACGGGAAGTACGGCGGGTTATTGCGATACGTGATGGTCTCTGCGCGGGCTGGGGCGGCAAGCACACAAGACAGCGCGAATAGTTGGCGGCGTGTCATTGGAGATTGGCCTCTACTGTAGCTTCTGGAATGCGGCCATGTGGCTGCTTGCTTTCTCGTGCTGGCCAACGGCGCGATACAGAGAAGCGAGACGGTAATGGGCAATCGAAGTATCGGGCTTAATCACGAGCACTTTTTCGAGTGTCTGTATCGCGGCAGCCCGGTCTCCGGCTTTCGTGTAGACCCGGCTCAATTCGATGAGTGGTGCGGTGGCGGTGGGATCGAGGGCAATGGATTTCTTCAGGAGTTCGATCGCCTTTGCTTCCTCTCCTGATAATCTTGCGCGGTGATAGTAGGCTTCGCTGTTTGTTGGATTCTTTGAGGAAATCTTCTCGATCACTTCCAGTGCGGGGGCTGTAAGGGAAGGCACGACCAGCGCTGTCTCAGCAAGGAAGGGAAGCACTGTGACCGAACCGGGGTTGGCCCGGCCTATCGAAATTAGTTGCCGAACACATTCCGATTCCTGGCCGGAAAAAAAGAGGGCGACTGCTACGCCGATTGGGAGTTTGTGATCGCGGAACCAAGTCTGAGCTGCTGGCAGCAGCTTTGCCTCGATCAAACGAACGCCTCCCTCATAGCCACTTTGCTGCTTGAGACGAGACATGACTTCGGCATTCAATTGGGACTTCTCTGCAGAAGCATGGGATGTTCCATCAACTGTTGAAGCTGAACGATCCTTTTGAAATACAGGGCCAGATTTGAACTCAGGCGCAGAGGTGATCTGCGCCTGCCCAAGAGTTAAGGCGAATAGACTAGTCGAGAGTAGAAACCGTAAATGCAAGACCCATATTATCCTCCCCGAATCGCGGTGAGGAAGTGAAGCTCGCTTGTTGGGGGCATCGATTCGAGGAGGCCGAGCGGGGAGATTTCGCCATCAATGGCAATGGCAATGTTGGGACGGAGGCGGCCGTTGTCGAGGAGCCGGTCTTGGCAGCCTGGATACTGCGCCTCAAGGTTGGTGATGATTTGACGGACGGATGCGCCATCGATATCAATTTCAACGTGGCCGTCCGTCAGGTTTCTTAAGAGAGTGGGGATGAAGACTTTTGGCACCAGATTGCCTCCATGATGGCCGGTGGGTTCATGGGCAGTCTTGTGAGACGAGTGCCGATGACGCGGGTGATTGCGTTAGCGATGGCCGCTTGCGGTGGGACTATGTTGGCCTCACCGACGCCGCGTACACCAAAGGGATGGCCTGGGTTGGGGACCTCGACGATGATCGTTTCAATCATCGGCACGTCGAGAGCGGTGGGCATGCGGTAGTCGAGGAAGCTGGAGTTCATCATGCGCCCGTCCGGGCTCATGAAGTACTCTTCGTTGAGCGCCCAGCCGATGCCTTGCACCGAGCCGCCTTGCATCTGGCCTTCGACGTAAGCAGGGTGGATGGCGCGGCCAGCGTCCTGTGTGCAAGTGAAGCGAAGGATGGTGGTTTTGCCGGTTTCAGTGTCGATCTCGACATCGACGATGACGCCTGCGAAGGAGCCACCTGCGCCGCGAGGGTTGACCGCAGCCCGTCCGACGATGGGGCCGCCCGTTTCGCTGATGCGCGCAGCGAGGTCTTTGAAGCCGATGGAGTGGCCGTTCGATTTGTAAATGCCCTGATCGGCGGTGACGGTGTCAGGGGCGACTTGCCAGAGTACGGCGGCGCGCTCTTTCATCTGACGCACGACGTCTTGAGCAGCTTCATAGGCGGCCCAGCCCGTGGCAAACGTAGTGCGGCTGCCGCCGGTGACAGCGGTGTAACCGATGGAGTCTGTGTCGACGATGGAGGGGTGGATGTCTTCGGCCCTGAGACCGAGGACTTCAGCCGCCTGCATGGCGATCGAGGTGCGCGAGCCGCCAATGTCGGTGGAGCCTTCGATCAGATTTACGCTTCCGTCGGCAGATACGTTGAGTGTGCAGCTAGAGGGATAACCGATGTTGAACCAGAAGCCGATAGCGACACCGCGACCGCGATTGGGGCCGGTGATCGGGGACTTGTAGTGATCTGAGTTCTTCATCGCCTCCAAGACTTCGATGCAGCCGATGCGTGGGAACTTGGGGCCGTCGGCACGGCGGGTGCCTTCTTTGGCCGCGTTCATGAGGCGAAAGTCGATGGGGTCGATGTCGAGCTTCAGAGCGAGTTCATCAATGACTGATTCTGTGGCGAAGGCGGCATTGGGTGCGCCTGGTGCACGGTATGCGGCGGTGCTGGGTTTGTTGACGACGACGTCGTAGCCGTCGATGAGTACATTGGCAAGGTCGTAAGCAGCAAAGACGGTCATGGCGGCTGGCACTACCATTGCGCCTGGGTATGCACCGGCCTCAAAGGCGAGATAAGCTTGGGCCGCTGTGATCGTGCCGTCTTTCCTGGCGCCTATTTTGACCTTCATATTGGAGCCGGGAGTTGGTCCGGTGGCTTCAAAGACAGCCTGACGTGGCATGAGGATCTTGACGGGGCGACCGGACTTCTTTGAAAGGAGCGCCGCCACTGGTTCCAGATAGACCGGGATTTTGCCACCGAAACCGCCCCCAATTTCCATTGGTGTGACTTTGATTTGGGAGACAGGGAGGTCGAGGATCGCCGCTGTTGCATCGCGCACGACAAAAGAACCTTGCGTGCTGCACCAAATACTGATGCGGCCATCGTTGTTCCAAAGAGCGGTGGCGTTGTGAGGCTCGATATAGCCCTGGTGGACGGTAGCCGTGTTGAATTCCCGTTCGACAATTACGTCGGCATTAGCGAAGCCGGCAGCAGTATCGCCGATGGAGAAGCGGATGTGATCGGCGATGTTTGAGACTACGCCAGTATCTTTGCCGAGCTCTTTGGTGGTGAGGTCTTCGTGGAGGATTGGCGCGGTGGGCAACATTGCCTCTGGGGCAGTGAGCACGCAGGGGAGCACTTCATATTCAACTTCGATGAGCTTGGCTGCTTCTTCGGCGATGTGTGCGTTGACTGCGGCGACTGCGGCGACTGCGTGACCGCGATAAAGGACCTTGCCGCTTGCCAGAACGTTGCCGCGGGCATAGGCAAGTGGCGTGAGGCCCTCGCCGAGGTCGACCATCTTCTTGCCGTCTACTTCAGGAAAGTCCTTGGTGGTGATAACGGCGTGGACTCCAGCAACAGCTTCGGCCTTCGCTGTGTCGATGCTCTTGATACGGGCGTGCGAATGAGGGCTGCGCAGGATGAAGCCGCGCAGCAGGCCAGCCATCTGGAAATCTGCGCCATAGAGTGCGCGCCCGGTTACCTTGTCTGCGCCGTCGTGACGGATGGGGCGGGTTCCGATTACGGAGTATTTCATGCCTGTATCTCCCTGGCTGCTTGCTGGACGGCCTTGATGATTTTGTCGTAGCCGGTGCAGCGGCAGAGGTTGTTTGAGAGGAAGAAGCGGATCCGTTCTTCAGTAGGGTTGGGCTCCTGTTCGAGCAGGGTCTTGGTGGCGACGATGAAGCCTGGTGTGCAGATGCCACATTGCAGAGCGGCGTTCTCAAGGAAGGCCTTTTGGATGGGGTGGAGTTGGTTGCCGCGGGCGATGCCTTCAATGGTAGTGATCTTGCGGCCCTCGGCTTCAACGCCGAGGACGAGGCAAGAGTTGACGAGGCGGCCATCGAGGGTGACAGTGCAAGAGCCGCAGTTGCCGTCGTTACAGCCTTCTTTGGTGCCGGTCATGTTTAGGTTGTCGCGGAGTACTTCGAGAAGGCTCTGGCGTGGTTCGCACAGGAAGTCGCGGTCTTCGCCATTGATGCTTGTATGGACGTGCGATTTGGACTGCATAACTATTGAAGCTCCTTGGCTTGTTTGACGGCTGCTTCGAGGGCGCGGCGAGTGAGGACGCCACAGAGATGACGCCGGTACTCAGCAGTGCCACGCATGTCAGAGATCGGTTGTGCGGCGGATTTAGCGAGCTCTGCTGCCGCATTGATCGATTCGGCATTGACGGGTTTGCCCTTAAGGGAATCGCCTGCTGCCTGCACAAAGAGCGGGATGGGGGCGACAGAGGCGAGGGCGATGCGCGCTGCTTTGAAAGTGCCGTTATCGAGGACCACGCTTGCGCCAACTCCAGCGACGGCGATGTCCATTTCATTGCGCGGGATGAAGCGCAGGTAGTGAGAGCCTGAGGATTTCACGGGATTAGGGAAGTGCAGTGAGACCAGGATTTCGGCGGGTTTGAGGGCATTCCTGCCTGGGGCGATGCAGAAGTCTTCGACTGCGATTTCGCGCTCGCCTTGTGTGCTGGCTACACGGCATTTTGCGCCCAGGGCGATGAGCAGTGGGATTGAATCAGCGCTGGGAGCGGCGTTGCAGAGATTGCCGCCCAGCGTGGCGCGGCCCTGAATCTGTGTGCCTCCAATGATGCACGTGATTGCAGCGAGGGACGGATAGTGTTGCCTTACGACGGGATGGTTATGAATCGCGGTGCAGCAGACCGCCGAACCGAGAGTCAGGCCAGTCGATTGATTGAACGAGATCTCGTTCAATTCCGGGACATGCTTGATGTCGACTACGAGGCCAGTTTCTTTACGGCCAGCACGAAGTTGAACCAGGAGGTCTGTGCCTCCGGCAAGCAGGTAGGCGCCTGGATGGCCGTCCAGTTCGAGAAGCGCAGCGGCGAGCGTAGTTGGGGCTTTGTAGTCAAACCAATTCACGGGAAAGAGTCTCCTTGAGCGTCGATTAACGCCTAATTCAATGAGGGTATCACTGAGCCGGATTGTAGCAGGCAAAGCAATAACGCTTGTGTCGCAGCATGGATTACGGAATCAAGAGTGGTGTCGATTGACCACATATGGTCATTTGGTCAGTATCTGGGTGAAGTAGTGGGAAAAATTGATCGTGCTAGCGCACTTTCGTCTGAGCCCGGGGGAAAAATTACTCAACCATAATTTCTAGCAGCGGCCCGGCCTTCATGCTTTCGACTTGAACTAGCGGGAATGCCTTTCAGACTACGGGCTGGGATGTTGGCACTTCGCGTGCATGCTTATTAGCGAAACGATATTTCAAAAGGAGGTCGAAGCCATGCTTTGGACCATTTTTTTAGTTCTTCTGGTGTTGTGGGCGCTTGGACTGGTAACTTCTTACACAGTTGGTGGGATGATTCATGTGTTGCTGGTTGTCGCGCTAGTTGTGCTTGTGCTGCAGTTGGTTCAGGGCCGCAAAGCCATCCTGTGATAGCCAACTGAACCTTACTCCGAACTTGATTCGGCAATGGGCAGCATGGCAACAGGAGTTTACTGTGGACATTCGATTTGAAGCGTTCTCCCTGCCGGTATGGGGGGATGCGTAGCTGTGATTTCACCAGAAAAATTCGCCGCTAGATCGCATGGATCCAGATTTGTATTTGGTTTTTACCGCGGGGTTGAGCATGGAGAAGAAGCTCTTGCAGAGGCCCGCAGGTCTGGGTTCAGGCGGTCGGGTATAATTCACCGATCCTCGCAAGGCGTCTTTCATTATTCTCATGGTGGCTATGGACCTCGCGAGAGAGGTTTTTTTGCATTCGGCTGTTTAGCCATAGTTGGCGTTGTGAGTCTGGCGGCTCATCAGAATGCTTTAGTGATCACCGTCGCAATGCTACTGGCGCTGCTGGCGGCGTGGTTTGGAACGATATGGATTGGCCTGGGAATGCGCAGTCGAATTCTGCGCGGGTATCGAGGGGTTGTTCTGCACGGGGAGAGTCTTGTTATTGTGCAGGCAAAAGAAGCTGAGGCATCTGAGGCGATCGCAGCGCTGAGACGCATCGGGCAATCTTCTGTTTTTGCGATTCGTCCGGGGCCTGGACTCGCGGGAACAAAGGATGGTGAATCGCATCGGAGAGAGCCATTCACCACTGCAAGTTTGCCGGAATGCGCTACCGAGCTAGCCACAACTCATGCACTTGAGACTTCCACCCGTTCACGCTCATTGCTGCCGATCTTGCGTGATTGCGAGACCCACATCGAGAGGGCAAGAGCTGATCTGGCTGAAGCGGTTCGGCTTGAGTACGGCATTACGCATGAAGCCGAATGGCTCCTCGACAACGCCTATCTGATCCGCTCCAATATTGCGGATATCCGGCATAACCTTCCAGACAATCACAACAAGATCTTGCCGGTACTCAAGGACCAAGTCTGTCCGGTGCGCATAAGGATCTACCATTTGGCTGCCGAACTGATCGACGGCACTGGTCATCGACTGAGTGCTGAGAGCATCATCAGTTTTCTCGATGCCTATCAGCTTCGGTCTGCTCTGACCATCGCAGAGCTTTGGGTGTTTCCGTTAATGTTGCGGCTGGTGTTGCTCGAACGGCTTAAGCGACTTTCAGTGCTGGCGAGCCTGCGGCAGCACGAGAGAGAGCTTGCTGATTTCTGGGCCGACCGGTTTCTGAACGCAGCCCAGAGGCCTCCAAAATTATTTTCGGAGATGTTGTCTGAGTTGGATCGTCGCGGCCACGGACTGACGCCGCATTTCATTGAAAGACTTGGCGAACAACTCCATCAAGAAGAGTCGACGCTCGCGCCGATTCAGAACTGGATTCAGGATAAAACCGGTCAGCGCGTGGTGGACATCATCAGGCGCGAGCAAGCTGAGGAAGCCAATGACCTGATGTTGATCGCTGGTGCAGTTGGAAGCCTCCGTCAGTTGTCGGAGTTGCAGTATCCAAAGATGGTGGAAGCCGTAAGCCGAATGGAGAGAATTCTCCAGGAGGATCCTGCCGGGATTCATGCACGTAGCGATTTCGCGACGCGTGACCGGTGCCGGCGGCAGGTAGAAGCATCCGCGCGCTATTCGAAGAGGTCCGAGAGCGAGGTAGCGCGAATTGCGGTTGAGCTGGCGAAGTCAGGCGCTACGGGGAGCCGGGAGCAGTGTGTTTCGTACTACCTCCTTGATGAAGGATTGTTGGACCTGGAGATACGTCTGGGTTGCCGTATTCCAATGCGAGAGCGCTGGCAACGGCTGCTACTCCGGCACCCTTCCTTTGTCTATCTGGCGGGTTTAGCGACGCTCACCGTAGCGTTCTCGGCGAGTTTTGGCTACGCCGCTTACTCCGCAGGAGTGGAGTCAAGAATCCTGCTTTTGCTGCTGGGCGGGCTTGCCCTGTTTCCGTCCAGCGAAGTGGCCACATACCTTTTGCATATGGTTTTGGCCAAGATGCTTCCGCCGCGTGTATTGCCGAAGATGTCGTATGAGGAAGGCATCCCGGATGCTTGCCGCACTCTAGTGGTTGTTCCGATGATGCTCCTCACTGCGGAGTCGATTAGCGGCGAGATTGAAAAACTTGAGGTTCGGTATTTTGCCAATCCTGGAGCGAATGTCTGGTTCTCTCTGCTGTCCGATTATACGGATGCCGCCGAGATGGAGATGCCAGAGGATGACAATCTTCTGGGGCTGGCGATGAAAGGGATCGAGCAACTCAATTCGCGACACGGTGGCGGACGCTTCCTGCTGTTCCACCGTACCCGGGACTGGTGTGCGACCGAAGAGCGGTGGATCGGGTGGGAACGCAAAAGAGGGAAGCTTGAAGAACTCAATAGCCTGCTCAATGGCGGCCAGCATCCTGATTTTCTGAGGATTGGATCGCTACCCGAAGGCATACGGTATGTAATTACTCTCGATGCCGATACTCAATTGCCTCATGACACGGCGCTGAAGCTGATCGAAACGATTGCCCACCCATTGAACCAGGTTGAGCTTAAAGCTGACAGGCGTAATCGTGCTCGTGGCTACACGATCATTCAACCGCGCGTGAGCATAACGCTGCCGTCGGCGACTGCCACCCGCTTCACGCGGCTTTTCACGGACGCCCGGGGTACTGACCCGTATAGTCAGGCTGTCTCCGATGTGTATCAGGATCTGTTTGGGGAGGCGATCTATCACGGAAAAGCTATCTACGATGTGGGCGCATTCCACCAGATTCTCAACGGACGATTTCCGGAACAGCGACTCCTCAGTCATGACTTGATCGAAGGATCCTACGTGGGTGTCGGATTGGCTACCGACATCGAGTTGTTTGAACATTTTCCGAACGACTACACCAGTTACGGTAAACGCCAGCATCGCTGGATTCGGGGAGACTGGCAAATTGCGTCGTGGATCTTTGGACGGGTTCCAGCCTCGGGGAGCGGCAACTATGAGCCGAACCCGCTTTCAATTATCAATCGATGGAAAATTTTTGACAACTTGCGCCGCAGTTTAGTGGCGGTGGCCAGTTTGTTGCTGCTGATTTTCAGTTGGACATTTCAGGTTGTCCCTTCCATCGCGAGCGCATTGGTGGCGCTATCGCTGGTGCTGCCTCTGTTTTTTCACATTCTTGATCGCATCGTCGCACGATGGAGAGGTGACTCTCAAAGCTGGCGTGAGGCGAATAGCGATTTGAATCTGGCGGTTGTAAAGGCGGCGTTTCTTCCACATCAGGCCTATCTTGCTCTTGATGCGATAGCACGTGTATTTTACCGGCTGCAAGTGAGCCGGCTTCACATATTAGAGTGGCAAACTGCTGAAGTCTCACAAGAGGCATCGCGCCTAAATTTCGATCCATTCCGGTCCCACTTTTTTCTGATTTCGGCCCTGGCGGCAGCGTTCATGCTTTGGCTGCAAATCCACGGCATTTTGTGGGAAATGACGTGGGCTCCTTTTCTCGTGCTGTGGGTGTTTGCTCCAACGGTGCAACACTGGATCCGGCTTCAGCGCAGGTCCTTACGAAAAGCAGAGGCAATCGGGATCAACGACCAGCGCTTTCTGCGTCGAATCGCGCGTCAGACATGGCGATACTTTGACGAACTTGTGACTCAGGAACAGAATTGGCTTCCTCCGGATAACTCCCAAGAAGCCCTGCGCGTAGAGGTGGCAGAGCGTACTTCCCCCACTAATATTGGACTGTGGCTGGCCTCCGCTCTATCGGCCCGTGATTTTGGCTTCTTGACCCCGGAGCCAATGGTCGAAAGGTGTACCGCCACTATGGATAGCCTGGCGAAGCTTGAGACCTGCGAGGGGCACCTGCTCAACTGGTACAACACTCGCACGCTGGCACCGCTGCTTCCGAAGTATGTATCGACCGTCGATAGCGGCAATTTGATTGCGAGTCTCTGGGTCTTGAGTCAGGCCTGTTATGAGCTTGATGGCGAAGCGCAACTGGATGCCAGAGCATTGCGTGGTTTGTCCGATACATTGGCCGTGATCACAGAGCGTCTCCCGCCAGACCACAGTACCGAAGTGTTGATTGCAGTTCTGCGAAACCTCCTTGAAGAGGAGTGCAGCGGCATCGAGATTTTGAGGCGAATGCGGCTTGCTGTCGAGCCAGTGCGAAAACTGACTGAATCGCTTCGATGGAGTGTGCCGCCAACAGGCGAGCGGGCCTACTGGTTTACCCAACTGGAACTGCAACTTCAGAGCTGGATCAGCCATGCTGATCGCTACTTGCGATGGCTTGATGTATTGGCTGCACCGCCCGATGAGTTCTTGCGGCCGCTTGGCGCGGGCATGGTTGCTGACCGGCGGATATTGCTTCGTGATTTACCTAATTGGGGTGTTGTCGCCAGGGGAGAGATTGGCTTTCTCAATACACTCTCCAGCGATTTGCCAAACAAAGACAATCAATCTACAAACTTGATTGCCTGGGTGACTGAAGTGAAGGCGGAGTATGCGACTGCGTGTGTGGCTGCGGGCGAACTCTTAAGCCGCTTTCAGCGTTTGGGAGAGCGTAGTGAAGCCTTCGCTGACCGTATGGATATGCAGTTTTTGTATGACTCGCAGCGTCGCTTGTTCGCTGTTGGATATCAGGTTGGCGGACCGTTGAGCACCACGTCACACTACGATCTTCTAGCCAGCGAGACGCGGCTGGCCAGTCTGGTGGCTATTGCAAAAGGGGATGTCCCTGCGGAGCACTGGATCGCACTTGGGCGCCCTTACACGTCATTGAACGGCCAGGTCCTGCTCTCGTGGAGCGGCACTATGTTTGAGTATCTGATGCCGCTGCTATTCACGCGCAGCTTCCGCAATTCATTGCTTGAAAACGCCTGCATCGAGGCAGTGAAACGACAAATTCATTACACGAGTGACAAGGGCGTTCCCTGGGGGATTTCTGAGTCTGCCTACAGCGCAATCGACTCAAATAAGATCTACCAGTACCGGGCGTTCGGTGTGCCGTCACTTGGTCTCAAACGCGGATTAGAAGAAGACCTGGTGGTTGCGCCCTATGCGACTGCGCTTGCACTGCTGGTGGACCCTGCGGCCGCTATTGAAAATCTCAGGCGCCTCGCCAAATTGGGCATGTATGGAGTGATGGGCTTTTACGAATCACTCGACTATAGCCGTCAAGACGAAAGGCAAGGAGCGAAAGGTGTCATCGTCTATGCCTATATGTCACATCACCAAGGCATGAGTCTGGTGGCTTTCAACAATGTAGTTCATCGTGGCATCATGCAAAATCGATTTCACGCAGATCGTCGAATTAAAGCAGTTGAGCCACTCCTGTTTGAACGAATTCCTCCTGTTCCTTCGATGCTGGTTCACCGTCCTACGGATCACGTAGCCGTGCGTCTTGCCACCGAGCCCGCCGCACCTGAATACAGGGTCTTTGACGAAGACACACTTGTGCCAAGGGTGCAACTGATGGGCAATGGGCGATACGCAGTAATGATCACTAATACAGGGGCTGGCTATAGCCGTTGGGGTGAGTTTGATGTCACGCGATGGCGCTCAGACACCACACGAGACCATTGGGGGAATTACTTGTATCTGCGCGAGCCGGACAGCAACACGCTTTGGTCTTTGACTCATCAACCTCTTAATGCAAAGGATCCGCGATACACGGCAACCTTCAGCCCTGATCGAGTAGAATTTCGCCGTCGCAAGTTAGGAATCGAGAGTCAAATAGAAGTGACAGTCTCGACCGAGGACGATGTAGAAATCCGTCGTATCACTCTCATCAATCAGGGTGTTCGGGCCAGGACACTTGAATTAACCAGTGCTACTGAATTGAGCCTGGCGCCCCATGGCGCAGACCGGGCGCATCCCGCTTTTAGCAAGTTGTTTATTGAAACAGAAGCGCAACCGGATCTACGTGCGCTGCTTGCCTGGCGCCGGCCCAGGTCTTCAGCGGAATCTCCCATCTGGGTGGCTCAGATGATGGTTCATGGTCAGGGAGGCGAGTCCACTTTCGAATATGAGACGGACCGGGCGAAGTTTCTGGGCCGGGGCCGAACGTGGCTAAACCCTGCCATGAAGCTGAGTCAGACGGATGGCTTTGTGCTTGATCCAGTTCTTGCGATCCGGCACAAGCTAGAGCTTCAACCAAGGCAGCAGGCGCAAATTTCACTACTCACGATTGCGGCTAGCTCGCGGGAAGAGCTGATGCGACTTATTCTTAAGTACCGTGACCTGGCTGTCTGCAGCCGTGCCTTTGAACTGGCATGGTCTCACGCACAACTGGAGTTTCGCTACCTCGGAATCCAGAGCGATGCGGCGATGCGTTTTGCTGAACTCGCCAGCCATATGCTATATCCCAACCTGCGTCTACGGGCTCCGGCTGAGAGGCTGCGACGGAATGAGCTTACACAGTCGAGGCTCTGGGTGCATGGCATTTCAGGCGACCTGCCGATTGCAGTTGTGTCGGTGGACGACTCTCAGGGACTCAGTTTCGTTCGCGAAATGCTTGCCGCACATACCTATTGGCATCTACATGGCTTCAAGGCAGATCTAATCATTCTGAATCGTGAGCCGGCGAGCTATGAACAGCCCCTCCACCAGCAGTTGCTCCGTCTGGCAGAGGCGCATTCTCTGCACACTGGAATGCATGCGCCTGGAGGCGTTTTTGTGTTCAGGACCGATCAGTTGCCTGAGGCAGAGGTGAACCTGATTCTCTGCACAGCGCAGGTGGCATTGAGTGCAGGCCGCGGGACACTGTCCAAACAACTTAGCAGCCCTCCTGAGGGTTTTCAACTGCCGCCCCAGTTGCTGGTGAAGCGAGGCGAGGACCTTCCTTCTACTCCATTGCCCTTCCTGCAACTGCCATATTTTAATGGCTTTGGAGGATTCACTGCCGATGGGCGTGAATACGCGGTATACCTCGGCCCCGGTGCCCTGACTCCATTGCCCTGGATCAACGTGATGGCAAATTCTGTCTTTGGAACGATCATGAGCGAATCGGGCTCTGGCTGCTGCTGGTACGGCAATAGCCAATCGAATCGATTGACGCCCTGGGCCAATGATCCGGTTTCGGATCCAGCGGGCGAGGCGATTTATATTCGTGATGAGGTGACAGGGGCCTGCTGGACACCCACACCGCTACCGGTGCGCGAACTGGATGCTTATCGTGCACGACATGGTCAAGGCTATACAGAAATAGAGCACAACAGCCACGGGCTCGAACAGACACTGATGACTTTTGTGCCGGTGCATGCGGACCGTGCCGATCCATTACGAATTCAGCGTCTGCGCATTCGAAATCGATCTACCGAGCGGCGGCGGCTTTCAGTTACCACTTACTCGGAATTCGTTCTGGGCGCAGATCGTGAAACCACACAGATGCATGTGACTTCCACATGGGATCATGCGTCAAAAGCGCTGTTAGTGCGCAATCCGTATCACGCAGATTATGGTACGCGCGTTGCCTTTGCGTCGCTGACTCCGGATGCAACATCTTACTCTAGCGACCGAACACTTTTTCTAGGGCGTAACGGGACGATTGCTGCCCCGGCAGCTTTAGGCAGCGACGCCCTCTCTAATCGAACGGGGCCGGGACTTGATCCTTGCGGGGCATTGCAGACTAAATTCGAGCTTGCCCCTGGCGAAGAGAAAACGGTGGTTTATCTGCTTGGGCAGGCAGATGATACCGAACATGCGCGCCAGTTGGTTGCCGAGTTTCGAGATGCTCAAAGCGTTGAGCGATCGCTTGAAGGCACGCGCAACTGGTGGGATCAGATGCTCACCACAATCCAAGTGAAGACTCCGATTCTGTCGGTTGATCTAATGATGAATCGCTGGCTTCTTTATCAGTCGCTGAGTTGCCGGGTTTGGGGGCGTTCTGCACTTTATCAGTCGAGTGGAGCTTTTGGATTTCGAGACCAATTGCAGGACGCTCTGGCCCTGCTGTATGCTGCCGCACCAGTTGCACGGGACTTGATTCTTCGTGCTGCTTCACGCCAGTTTCTTGAGGGTGATGTACAACACTGGTGGCATTTTCCTTCGGGCGCGGGTGTTCGCACTCGCTGTTCTGACGATCTGTTGTGGCTACCTTACGCAGTCTGTCAATACATTGATGTTACTGGTGATGCTGGACTTCTCGATGCCGAAACACCCTTTCTTAAGGCTCCGGTGCTTTCAGAAACGGAGCACGAGATCTATGGGCAGCCCACCATATCCATCGATCAGGCGACCCTTTTCGAGCATTGCCGTCGAGCAATTGAAAAAGGAATTACTGCAGGCCCGCACGGTCTGCCTCTGATCGGTACCTGCGACTGGAATGACAGTTTGAGTAGCGTCGGGATTGAAGGCAAGGGCGAGAGCGTGTGGCTGGCCTGGTTTCTCATTGATGTACTGAAGAAATTCTCAAAGCTCTGCACGAAAAGGGGCGAGCTTGAATTGTCTGCCCGATATTCTCAAATCGCGAGCCGGCTCACCGCAACGGTGGAGGAAACCTGCTGGGATGGAGAGTGGTATCTGCGTGCGTTCTTCGATGATGGATCGCCACTTGGGTCGCACCATAATTCCGAGGCTCGCATCGATTCGCTTGCGCAGTCCTGGGCCGTGATCAGTGGCGCTGGCAATCCAGAACGCGCAGCCATGGCAATGCAAGCAGTGGAACAGTATTTGATTCGCGACAAAGACAAGCTTGTGTTGCTCTTTACGCCGCCATTCGACAAATCGAAACCAAATCCCGGTTACATCATGGGCTATCCGCCGGGAGTGCGCGAGAATGGCGGCCAGTACACGCATGCTGCGCTTTGGGTGGCCATGGCTTTCGCGCGGATGAAGGATGGTGACCGGGCAGTAAGAGTTCTTCAGTTGCTAAATCCGATTGAGCACTCGCGTACACCGGAGGACTGCGCTATCTACCAAACCGAGCCATATGCTGTGGCAGCGGATATCTATTCCCTGGAAGGTCAGACCGGACGAGGCGGATGGACCTGGTATACAGGCTCTGCAGGGTGGATGTACCGCGTTTGGCTGGAAGAGATTTTGGGATTCAAGCTCAAGGGTGAAATGCTCACCATCGAGCCTGCCATTCCTGATGACTGGCCTGGTTTTGAAATCACCTTCCGCTTTGGCCGCAGTGAGTATCGAATTGAAGTAGTGAGCGGCGGTGAAAGGACGACGAAGGAATTTCATCTCGTCGATGACGGTCAGGGTCATGTGATTCAAGTTCAGGCTGGATCAGCAAAGACCAGACGTGCCGCTTTCGAAGCAGGAACTCTTTCCGCTTCTTGAGCTACGCCCAAAACGGTACAATCGCCGAAGTGCCGATAAACAAGAGTGGTGGCGAAAGCCTTATGAAGTACGCCTGGTTTGTAGTGGCTCTTCTGATGCCGGTAGCGTTGCTCAATTACTTGGACCGGCAGATGCTGGCGGCGATGAAGTTTTCGCTGATGACGGATATTCCGGATATTGGCTCAGAGGCGAATTGGGGTAAGATCCTCGCGTTGTTCAAGTGGACCTACGCATTTTTGAGTCCGGTTGGCGGGTATCTTGCGGATCGATTTAGCCGCCGGCATGTGATTGCTCTCAGCCTTGCCATGTGGTCGGCCGTGACCTGGGCTACAGGGCAGGCGACTACTTACAACGAGCTGCTAATCACCCGCGCCATCATGGGAATTAGCGAGGCTTTTTACTTGCCTGCCGCGCTAGCGTTGATTGCGGATTACCACTATGGCATCACTCGATCGCGGGCTGTTGGCATGCACCAGATGGGCATTTATGCGGGTGTGATCGTTGGAGGCTTTAGCGGCTATGCAGCAGATAGCCCGGCTCTCGGCTGGCGTTGGATGTTTGAGATTTGCGGCCTGGTTGGTCTTGCCTATGCGGTGCCGCTGTTTCTCATGGTGAAGAACGCGCCGGTTTTGGGAAAGTTAGAGCAGCACAGCCCGGGGAGTGCGGTGCGGGAACTATTGACCAACCGTTCGTTTCTACTGCTGGTCTTCTACTTCACGCTGCCGGCGATGGCGGGGTGGATTGTTCGAGACTGGATGCCGGCCATCTTGAAAACAGAGTTCGGGATCGGTCAGGGCAAGGCCGGCGTCTCGGCGACCTTGTACTGGATGGTGGCGGCAATCCTTGCTGCCTTTGTGGGAGGTTGGGGAGCAGACCGCTGGATGCAGCGTACGGATCGAGGGCGAATTTATACCAGCGCACTGGGCATTGTGTTGATTGTGATCGCGATGCTTGGTGTGGGTTACTCACCTCAAACGGGAATGCTCAGCGTCGCGATTGGATTTCTGGTTCTTTTCGGGCTTGGCTGGGGCTTCTTCGATACCAACAATATGCCGATTCTCTGTCAGATCACAAGGCCGCATTTGAGAGCGACGGGCTACGGGATCATGAACCTGGTGAGCATCAGTTGTGGCGGGCTTGCCGATCTTGGCTTTGGCGTGATGCGCGATGCCCAGGTTCCTCTAATGACGATCTTTGGCGTCTTTGCCAGTGTCGCTCTGCTCTCGATCGTGCTTGTGCTGTCGATCCGCCCAATGCCTGTAGAGCCTCAAGCGTGAACGGTGCTGAGTTCCTTGACTATCCCCGCGACAAAGCCTTTGGCGTCGCCAAAGAGCATTAGCGTTTTATCCATGTAATAGAGTTCGTTGTCGATCCCGGCGAAGCCAGGGCTCATGCCGCGCTTGATCACCATTACCGTCCTCGCCTTGTCGGCATTGAGGATGGGCATGCCAGCGATAGGGCTGCCAGGATCGTTGCGTGCGGCGGGGTTGACGACGTCGTTGGCGCCGATTACCAAGGCGACATCGACGTGCTCAAGTTCTGAGTTAATCTCGTCCATCTCGAAGAGCCGGTCGTAGGGAATGTTCGCTTCAGCAAGCAGCACATTCATGTGACCAGGCATGCGGCCAGCGACAGGGTGGATGGCGAAGCGCACGTCGACTCCGCGCCTGGTGAGGCTATCGAAGAGTTCGCGAACTTTGTGTTGAGCCTGTGCTACGGCCATACCGTAGCCGGGGATGATCACCACCGTTTGTGCGCTACCCAGGATTTCAGCAGCCTCTTCGTGCGAAGCAGAACGAACTGGCTTTACTTCCGCCGAGGCCGTCGAAGTTGCCACGACTTGACCAAACGCTCCGAAGAGCACATTGCTGAAGGAGCGGTTCATCGCCTTGCACATGATGATGGCGAGGATGAGACCGGAGGAGCCGTCGAGAGCCCCGGCGACGATCAGCAGTTTGTTGTCGAGGGCGAAGCCCATGGCGCTAGCCGAGAGACCGGCGTAAGAGTTGAGCAATGCGATGACAGTTGGCATGTCCGCACCGCCGATCGGTATGATCAACATAACGCCGAAGGTAAGGGCCAAGAAGGAGAATATTGGGAAGAGCCAGGTACGGGAAGGATCAGCGACCAGGGCCATGCCGAGTACGAAAGCGAGACCCAGGATACTGAGGTTTACGACGTTCTGACCCTTGTAGGTGATGGGTCTTGTGGGGAGGAGTTCCTGTAGTTTGCCGAAGGCCATCAGGCTGGCGGTGAAGGTGAGAAAGCCGAGCAGGACCTCTGCTGCAAGCGCGGTCATTACGAAGCGGTCTGGAGTGGCCCTGTAATATTCAGCAACTCCGATGAGTGCTGCGGCGAGTGCGCCAAAGGCATGCGAGATGGCTGTACGTTGGGGGACGGCGGTCATGGGCATCCTGTAAGCCAGCGGGACTCCGATGGCCGAGCCCAAGAGGAATGCGGCGAAGATCCAGGTGTAGTCGACGACTTCAAATCGCAGAAGCGTGCCTACAACGGCAAGTAACATGCCGATCTCGCCAGCCAGTACGCCACGTCGAGCCGTGGCAGGTGAACTCATCCATTTGAGGGCCAGGATGAACCCAGCTGCGGCCGCGATGTAGATCATCTCGAGAATGGTCTGGTTCATTTGGCGGTTCCTTCCCGGCGTTTGAACATCTTCAGCATGCGATCAGTGATCAGATAGCCGCTGACCAGATTGATTACTGAAGCAGTAACTGCCGTGAAGCCCAGGATGCGGCTGAAGATGGACGCGTCCTTTTCGCCCGCGATCAGAATCGCGCCCACAACTGCAATGGCTGAGATCGCATTGGTAAGTGACATCAGCGGCGTATGCAGCAATGGGGAGACTCGCTTGATCAACTCAAAGCCGAGGAAGGCTGCGAGCATGAATACAAAAAGGCCTGCTTCAAAACCTTTCATAATGTGACTCCGATCCGTTCGTTTGCTTCGATCAGTCGTGGGTGTACGATGCGCCCGCCTTCGCAGACCAGGGTTTCGCGAATGATCTCGTCCTCGCGATTGAGGTGAAAGTCGCCTTTGACCAGCAGGTTCTTGAGGAAGGCTGACACGTTGTAGGCGAAAGTCTGGCTGGCGTGGTAGGGCAAGAGCGAGGCGACATTCATGGGCCCCATTACAGTGACACCCTGGAAGTCAATCGTCTCGCCCGGTATTGTGACTTCGCAGTTGCCACCACGTTCTGCTGCGAGGTCGACAACGACGGAGCCAGGGGCCATGGCGGCCACCATTTCGGTGGTCATCAGGATGGGTGCCTTACGACCGGGTACGGCGGCTGTCGTGATGACGAGGTCTTGCTCGCGAATTACGCTGGTGAGTAGTTCACGTTGCCGTTTGTAGAATGCCTCGTCCATGGCTTTGGCATAGCCACCTTTGTCTTCTGCGCCAGTGTTATCGACATCGAGAACAATGAACTTGGCACCGAGGCTTTCGACCTGTTCTTTGGAAGCCGGCCGGACATCGTAGGCGCTAACGACTGAGCCTAGCCGGCGTGCTGTTGCGATCGCCTGCAGGCCGGCAACACCTGCGCCGAGAATCAAGACCTTAGCGGGCGCTATAGTGCCAGCCGCAGTGGTCATCATCGGCAAAAGTCTGGGGAGTTGGCTCGCGCCCAACAAAACAGCCTTATACCCAGCGATGCTGGCCATCGATGACAGGACATCCATAGATTGCGCTCTTGTGATGCGGGGGATCAGTTCGAGGGCCAGATAGGAGATGCCGGTCGCTGCGAGATCCTGATTTTCCTGGGGGGCGGTAAGTGGTTCACCAAGTCCCAGAACTACCTGTCCTGACCTGTAGTGTGGAAGGTCGTGCCTCCCAGCTTGCGGGTTTGCCCCGAGAGCTCGCACTTGAGCCAGGCTGGCCGCAGAGGCGAAAACCTCTGCACGGCTGGCAAGCCGCACCCCACGTGATTCGTAATCCTTGTCCGGGTACCCGGCAGATATCCCCGCGCCCGCCTCCAGAACCACTTCCAGGCCGGCCTTGCCTAGAGCCTCTGCCGCTCTAGGGGTCAAGGCCACGCGCCTTTCGCCAGGCAGCGTCTCCTTTACTACACCAAGTAATGAAGCCATATGATTTCCTCGGTAGCAATCCTATTCCCGGCGCGTGACAAATGCAACGGGTAGTTTCTGGCCGAAGGCGATATGTTAACGAAATGCTCCCTGTGCGAGAATCATTAGTTTCTTATGCCTGAATTGCGACGCGATCCGGTGACGGGCCGGTGGGTGATTATTTCTGTCGAACGTGCCAAGCGTCCGAGTGATTTTGTACGTGTGCCGGTGAGTGGGCCGACCAATCGCTTCTGTCCCTTTTGTGCCGGCCATGAATCAAAGACTCCTCCTGAGATTTTGGCTTTCAGGCCGGACGGCGGGCATGCCAATGACCCCAATTGGAGCACCCGCGTTGTCCCCAATAAATTTCCCGCATTGCGGGTCGAAGGCAATCTGGATCGCACCGGTGACGGGCTCTACGACCGGATGAACGGCGTGGGGGCGCACGAGGTGATCATCGAATCGCCCAGGCACGACCTCTTTCTTTCGGATTGCTCTGAGAAGGCCGTAGAAGAATTGTTTTGGGCCTTTCGCGAACGCATTCGCGATCTCAAGCGTGACCCACGCATGCGCTATATCGTCTGCTTCAAGAATCACGGCGAATTGGGCGGGGCGACGCTGGAGCATACACATTCGCAAATCATTGGGCTGCCAATCGTACCGAAGCGCGTGCAGGAAGAAATTGACGGAGCGCGGAAGTACTTTGAGTTTCGCGAGCGCTGCATCTATTGCGACATGATGCGGCAAGAGGTTGAAGCTGGGACACGGCTGATTCTTGAGACGGATCACTTTGTAGCTGCTTCGCCTTATGCGCCACGTTTCCCGTTTGAAACGTGGGTGATGCCGCGGCATCATTCGAGTCATTTTGAAGATTCATCGCCTCAAATGATCCACAACCTTGCGTGGGTGATGCGGACATTATTGCGCCGGATTGACAAGGTGCTGGAGCGCCCCAGCTTCAACTTTGTGATTCACACCGCGCCAGTACACGAAGGTGAAATGGAGCATTACCACTGGCATATTGAGATCATTCCGCGTTTGACCAAGATCGCAGGCTTTGAGTGGTGTACCGGTTTCTATATTAATCCGACGCCGCCGGAAGAAGCGGCAAAGTTTTTGCGCGACGCAGGGATGGTTTAAAGTGTTAGGGTTTTAGATCATGGAAAGTTTTCGTCCCGTCTCGCGCCGTGTAGGCATGAAGGCACCCACTGTGGCGAAGAGCGGCCCTGTAGAGAAGGCTCCTACTGTTGCAGGGACGGGTAACTTACGTGCCACAAGCCGGACGTTTGAGCTGAAAGGCGAGATCCACCGGAAGCTGATCAGTGTGTTGAACCTGGACAAAGTAAATTCGCTGCCGCGCGACCGGGTGAGGATGGAGATCGGACGCGTAGTAGAGAAGTTGTTGCAAGAGCAGCGCGTGCCGATGACGACGGCAGAGGAAAACCAGATTATCGAAGAGGTGCTCGACGAGGTTTTCGGCTTGGGTCCCCTTGAGCCGTTGCTTAAAGAGCCTTCGATCTCTGACATTTTGATCAACGGGCCGAATAAGGTTTACGTTGAGCGTTTTGGCAAACTCACACTCACCGGGATCCGCTTTAAGGACAATGCGCATCTGCTGCACGTGATCGAAAAGATCGTGTCAAAGGTTGGTCGCCGGGTGGATGAGGCGAACCCGATCGTGGACGCCCGCTTGCCTGATGGCAGCCGCGTCAACGCGATTATTCCTCCGCTTGCTCTGGACGGCCCATCCATGTCGATTCGCCGTTTTGGCAAACATGTGATCACTAGTGAAGAGCTGATTGAGAAGAAGACGATCATGCGGTCGATGCTGGAGTTTATGGCGGCCTGTGTGGCCGCCAAGACAACCGTCTTGATCTCGGGCGGGACGGGTAGCGGCAAGACAACTACGCTCAACGCGATGTCGCGTTTCATCCCCGAGGATGAGCGCGTAGTCACGATTGAAGATACGGCCGAGTTGCAATTGCAGCAACGGCATGTTGTGAAATTTGAAACCCGTCCGCCGAACCTGAATAAAGAGGGTGGCATCAACCAGCGCCAGCTTGTCCGTACGGCACTGCGTATGCGGCCTGACCGCATCATCATTGGGGAATGCCGTGGCGGAGAAGCACTAGATATGTTGCAGGCGATGAACACGGGTGTGGAAGGGTCGATGACTACCATTCACGCCAACACACCTCGCGACGCATTCTCACGTCTTGAGGCGATGATGCTGATGGCCGATCTTGAGATTCCTTCAAAGGTTTTGATTCAACAACTGGCGAGTGCGATCAAGATGGTTTGCCAGGTGGCCCGGCTGCAGGATGGCTCGCGTAAGAT
>JAYSVS010000003.1:0-67229 GCA_043718395.1 Acidobacteriota bacterium | reverse complement strand
GTTGTACCCCAATATCGGCGGCCTCGCGGAGGCTAATCCCCACAACCTGTTCCCCTGGTTCAAGCCGCTCGGCACCCACCGTGTGCATAACTTAGGTTGCAGCATCGCTCAGAATCCCCTGAGCGAGAACGTTTTTAGCGGGGGGAGTAGGGATATTGACTGGAAGACAACATGCTTCTACTTGAGCTCCCGTTGCTCCCACAATTCTTCTAAAGACAAATCCTTTGCACCAAGGCGGATCCGCACCGACTTCGCAGAATCTATTTTCCGGGTACTTTGGACTTTGGCTTCAATCGGTTGCTTCGACCAGCCAAGGACAATATGTTGACTACTAGATCGAAGCAGCATATCTCGGTCTGACAAGGCCGAGTTTGATTCATAGCTGTTGAGCGTTACGGAGACAAATTGTGTGTCGCCAGCTTCCAGCAAGAAAGCATAAGCACAATTTTCATGGAGTATTGTATTTGAAGCGATAGGCTTTTCACTCGGGATGCACATCATCTCAATCACCTTCGGCTTGACAGGTTCCACTACTTTATCGACTTTATACGGGCCGATGCTTACTCTGATCATTTGCCTCTCTTCCTTGTTGGATAGAGCACCGCCATAACCATTCCACTTATCCGACCATGGGGCGTGCAATGCACCTGCCAGTTTGAGTTTGATTCGTTCTCCTGGAATCATGGATTGCATCTGAGGACTACAGCCCGAGTACATCCCGACCGGTGTTCGAGTTGCGGTTGATTCGTAAGTTTCCAATGTAGTCCCATCCGGCATTTTGGTTGATTGCAAATATAAAATTCCATAGGAAATCCCATCAGAGCGTTTCAATATGGGCACTGAAATTGAAACCGGCCCGGAGTTCTCGTACACTAAGTAGATTGTTGGTACAGAAGAGGTAAGCAAAGGCAACGGCTCCACTATCTCAATCGAGAATTTGAGATTCTTCTGAATGATGGCGTGATTGTACTCTTTGCAAAAGACCAATGATGCGCTTTTCGCCGAGGTTGGGAAAAAGCTCAAACTGAGCAGGAAAAGTGAATATTTTATTTTGGCTATCATGTTTTGCTGTCTCCGCTTCATTTTCATTTTTTGGTTAGCGATATTAATGAAATATCGTTTTGTGGAAGGAGGGTTGACCCTCTTGAGAAATCCCAATTCTCTAGCGCTAATCGCGACGCAGCAAAGAGAAAGTTCTTATTCATCAAGAACCGAGTGTAAGGATATTTGATTAAGTATAGAGGCTGTTGTGCTGATGGTAGAGCCAAGAATGGTTGGTTGGCCAGATAGCGCCAAATTATATAAGTTGTACTATCTGACCCACTTCCAGATTGGAAAGGTAGCTGAGAGGCACCAAGCGCCAAGCTTGGATCTGCAACCCGCGCGGCCAATAGTCCCACTTGCCAAACGATTTCGTCTGTCGTCGCTTGGCTTCCGTTGACAGTCACATAGGGTTGCCATGTAAAACATTGACTCGGATTTGTATTGTCTAATGAATATTTTCCGATTGCAGTCTGCGCTACAGCTAAGGGATTATCAACACCTGAATATGACTCACCTTGCTGATAGTGCGTCAACGCCAGCCTATGTCCCAATTCATGAGCGGCAATTTGCGCTCTAACCAATGCGTCGCTGGATGGACCTAAAGCGGCGTCAGCTTTTCCACGAGCGATGCTATCGACGCAAAAGATAATCGGAAGATCACTAACTCCAATTCCCTGCGCGTTGGCAAGGGTTCCAGCTTCACATGTTTCGCTATAGATTGGTGCGCCGGGTAGACTGCCGAGCGCGTCGTTTTCTTCCTTGAAGGCAATTGTAAAGACGCCTTTATTATTGGGATCCTCAGTTTTGCCGTTAAAAACCTTTGTTGCTTTGCGAGCGCTATTTATATTGCCTTGAGATGAATCTACTGCATGAAACTTTACGACCCCGTCCAATCGGTCAGCGATCAAGGCTTCTACCGCAACATGGTATTTGCTGCCTGAGGTATCGTCGAAAATAAACAGATCCAAATCTGAATCAGCTTTGGTGCGCCGATGAAGAGGCTTGTTATTGTCATCCCGATCTAGAACATGGAAGCCTCGATACTCGTCGTATGCCCCAAATCCATCGCCTTTATGGCTTGTTAAAACGGAGGGCCTCTTTTGTGAATCGCCGATCTCATCGTCCCAATACTTTGGGAAATGTGGCACTTGGAGCGCTTGCATTGCCGGTTCCAATTCCCAGGAGTCGGCGATCCAGTTACAATCGGTGTCGATTGGAATTTGAACAAAGCCTCGGGTATCGTTGCCGGATACGGCGCAGGAAGGTGAAGGCAGTTGAGCACCGAGCTCGTCGTATCGTGCGTCGGCGCTGGCGTAGATCCAGATGCCTCCTATTTGGGCTTTTGCCCTTAACAGGGCGACGCCGCCATAGTCAAAGGACGACACTGTGACCATTGCTCCGTTGACTGCGCCCGAAGTTGTGATGGATTGGCCGTTCGAGGTGGGAGGGTTGAAATCGGAATTGTCGCCTGCCAGGAATTTGTAGTCGGGGTCCGACACTGTCTGTTGCCCAAAATTGCTTGAGGATCCGGGCCGATAGCCGGTGACCTCGTTCGGAAGGGACAACTCAAAGGTGATCTGCGCTGCGAGAACTGTAGGGTCTACATTTGTGTAGGAGGGGATATAGGCATTGTAGGTAACTTTCTTGCCATCCAGACAGTAAGGGCAGACTACGTTCGTATTTGTCGTATCAGTTGAGTCTTCGGGGAGGTAATTCCACTGCGTGTTCTCTAATGCAAATGTGAAGCCGGCATCGACATGAAGCTCGAATCCCTGAAAATTTCTGACTGTGGATCGAACAGTTTGAAGGTGGAGGGTCAGTTCGCAGTCGCTTGTGAGAGCACAGGTGGATACGTCCAGGAGCCTGAATACATACCGAGTCCAGAGCTTTACACCTGGAGCAATTGCTGCGTCCGTCCAGTCGCCCGCGGTCTTGGTTGTGGCTGTGGCCGTGGAGGTGATTGAGTCGGCAGCACTTCCACCACTAAGCGTAACTTCCACTCTGGAAATACAAGCACCCGGGACTGGAACATTACAGTATCCGACAAGGGTGCTGTCTTCATAATAGTATTCTTTTAAAAGTATCAATGCGTACTTTTGCCCCTTCCGCGCGGTCAGGATTTTAGTGCAATTGATTGGATCTGCTTCGAATTCAGAGCCAACTTGAATGTCCACGTTAGAGAAGACATACTCTGTAGCCTCGAGATCCTCACAAGGGTTTTGGGCTAGTAGAGGGGGGGGGCAAATGTAAAGAGAAGCGCAGGCAAGATCGAGAGTTGGAACAGACGATGCATATTTAAATCGTAGGGCCTGCCAGTAAAACTGTCAACCCATTTTTCATTACAATTGCACGAAATTCAGATTTGTTATTTTGATTGGAATGTACATCAATTTTTCTTTGCGAGGATGTTGCTTGGATTACCAGATCCTGCGGGCAGCATTGCCATGAAACATGAGGGTGCTGGAGCTGCTGGGTATAGCGCTCGGCTTGACCCAAGCGTTGCGAATTGGTCTACTCATTTGTAGATGCCAACGACTACAATTCGTGTCACGCCAGAGACACATGAGATTTTACGTGAATTAGCTGGGCAGGAGAACCTTCCCATACAGTCGTTGGTGCATAAGGCAGTGTCGGAATACAGGAAACGCCAGATTTTGACACAAGGCAATTTGGCTTATGCCGCTTTGCGCGCCGACCCGAATGCCTGGGCGGCAGAACTCGAAGAAGCCGCCGCGTGGGAGGCAACCCTTGCCGATGGGCTTGAGGGCGAATGAGGACACCACTGCGTGGGGAGATTTGGACTGTAGACCTGAATCCTGTGCGGGGTCATGAACAAGCGGGGCGGCGTCCTTGTTTGGTAATTTCGGACGACATTTACAACCAAGGGCCAGCAGGTAAGCACATCGTGATACCTGTGACGTCGAGGGACAAACGAATCCCATATCATCTTGGTGTGACGCCGCCGGAAGGGAACCTGCGGCTTGCTAGCTACCTCATGTGCGACGACATACGCAGCGTGTCCCGAGATCGATTTGCTGAGCGCATGGGAACAGTGTCGAGCCAGACCCTGCGTTCGATCCAAGAGAACCTGGGAATGTTGCTCGGGTTTTAGCGCTCGTGTACGTCTTCGAGGTAAGTGTAGCCGTGCATGCCTTCTTCGTAGTAACGCAGAAGCTGGCCTGATTCCTCGTAGCCCACCTTGCCCTGACGGACAGCGGTTTCTACGTCGAGACGGAATTTCTCCTGAAGGTCTTTGCTGGAGAATTGGACGTAGTCGAGAACTTCGCGAACGGTATCGCCACGGATAACGGCCTCGATGACGTTTTCATTCTGATCACCTAGACTGACGTGGACGGCGTGGGTGTCGCCCAGAAGATTGTGAAGGTCGCCAAGGATTTCCTGATATGCGCCGACGAGGAAGGCACCGAGGTAATAATTGGAACCGTCGAAGGAGTGCAGAGGCAAGAATTTCTTGACGTCGCGACGGTCGATGAACATGTCGATCTTGCCGTCGGAATCGCAGGAGATGTCGCCGAGGACGGCGTTGGAAGTGGGGCGTTCTTCGAGGCGATGGATCGGCATCAGCGGGAAGAGCTGCTTGACGGCCCAGGAGTCTGGCATCGACTGGAAGAGCGAGAAATTGCAGAAGTAGGTGTCAGAGAGCATCGAGTCAAGATTCTCGAGTTCTTCGGGGATCTCGTCCATGTTGGCGACCAGACGCTGGATCTTGCGGCCGATGGCCCAGTAGATGCTTTCGCACTGGGCGCGTTGCTCGAGCGACATGTAGCCGAGGCTGAAGAGGTTGAGCGCACTGTCGAGGGACTGCTGAGCGTCGTGGAAGGTTTCGAGGACATTCTTCTGGCTGAGACTTTTGAGGGACTCGTAGAGATCGATCAGCGGTTGTTCGGCATCTTCACTGAGAGTGGCGGGGACTTCTTCTGTACCGAAGCCGCTTACGCCCAGGACGTTGAAAACCAGGAGGCTGTGATAGGCGGCGATGGCGCGGCCACTTTCGGTCATGATTACCGGGTGATCGACTTCGGCTTCATCGCAGACGTTCTGGATGTGATAGACAACGTCGGCTGCGTACTCTTGCAGAGTGTAGTTGACGCTGGACTCGAAGTCAGTTTGTGAACCATCGTAATCAATGCCGAGGCCACCGCCAACGTCGAGAATTTCAAGACCTGCTCCAGCTTTCTTCAGGCCGGCGTAGCAGCGGGCAGCTTCTGTTACGGCTGCCTTGATCTGGCGGATGTTAGTGATCTGGCTGCCGAGGTGGAAGTGAAGGAGCTTGAGGCAATCGCCCATGCCGAGGCTTTTCAAGTGTTCTACGGCGCGGAGGGCTTCACTGACGGTGAGGCCGAATTTGGAGCGGTAGCCACCGGAGCTCTTCCAGCGGCCGGAGCCGCGGCTGGCAAGCTTGATGCGGATTCCGATGGAGGGGGTAACGCCGGTTTTCTGGGCGTACTTGATGATGAGTTCGAGTTCGGTGTACTTCTCAACGATTGGGGTGATGTTGCGGCCGATCTTGCGGGCAAGCATGACCATCTCGATGTACTCGTCATCTTTGAAGCCATTGCAGACGATGGGGGTGTCATTGTCGGCAACGCCGAGGACGGCGAGGAGTTCGGGCTTGGAGCCGGCTTCGAGACCAAAGCCGAAGGGGCGGCCATAGGCGTAGACTTCTTCTACGACTTGACGCTGCTGGTTGACCTTGATCGGGAAGACACAGACATACTTGTTCTTGTAGTTGTGCTCGGCAATGGCGTTGAGGAAGGCCTGATGGATCTCACCCAAGCGGTGCTTGAGGATCTGCCCGAATCGGATCAGGATTGGGGCTTGGATGCCTCGCATGACCAACTGGTCGACCAGCTTTTTAAGGTCCATGTGGCGCAACGGATCTTTGTCAGGATGCACGAGCAGGTTTCCATTTTCACCTACCGTGAAATAGCCCTTGCCCCAGCTCGCAACATCATAAAGTTCTGAGGCGTCGGTGGTGGTCCAACGCTCGGTCGGTTCCCAGGCGACAGTGGGGTCAGCAAGCTTCAGGTTCAACTTCTTAAATTCCTCCGAACACAAAGATTCAATTTGAGTGTCTTAAGAATTGATTCGCCCCGCAATAGTTTTCTCCTATTGAAACCAAATATTTATCTGGGGATTTCGGCGACGTAAACTTGCGTGGTGCCTGTGCGGTCGCTGGCGAAGGCGACTTTGGACTCGTCACGGCTCCAGCTTGGGTGAGGATGTGTCCATTGCGGGCCGTAGACGGTATCTGTACCGGCTTCCATCCAACTGAGCGTGCGGGATGACTTAGCGGCGCTGCGGGCGGCCTCAAAGTCCTCTCTGAGAGCATAGCGGGAAGTTCGCCATTGGGAGCCGCCATTGGTCGCTCCAGACTCGCAGACGAAGGTCTTGTTGCCGGTAGCGACATCGATGATGTGGAGCCCTTGGTCGGGGTGGTTGGTGTCGCAGAGGACCCTGGTGCCAGCGCGGTTGGGGGCAATGTGCCAGCAGTTGTAATCGCAAATGGTGGTGATCTCTTTGGTTTGCCAGTTGAGGCGGCGCAGAGAGAAGGGCCAGACGGTGAAGACGATGTCGCCAGTTTGGCCGAGGAAGGTCTCGTGGACGACGAATTCGTTGTTGTCGTGAAGGTGGAGGCATTCTAGCCCCGAGCCGTCGCGGCGGATGCGGTGCATGCGGGGAGCAGGGTCGCCCGAGAATTCGATCCAATCTGGTTCGAGGGGATGGAATTGCGGGTGGATGATGGTGCGCGGGTAAGGGATGAAGCGCCAGCCGGTGCCATCCCAGCGTCCGCAGAGGATGCCGTTCTGGCCATCGATCTTGGCAGCGGCAGTGAGCCAGAGGCCATCGGCGCTGATGGAGCATTCGCCGATGGAGGCACCATCGCGTCTGGTAATTTCGGTCTCGATGCCGGATTTGTGGTTTAGCTTGAGGACGGCACCGGCCCGGACGTAACAGAGGTCTTCTCCGTTTGGGTGCAAGGCTGGCGAGAAGGGATGAATGCCGGTCTCGCCCTGCGTGAGCTGGTGAGCGGGGTTGCCCGTTGGGTAGGGGCACTCATAGATCTGAGCTGAGCCGCTCGCGTAAGAGGTGTAGAAAAGAGCTTCGTCCCCAGGGAAGAAGCTCGACTGCAAGAAGTAGGTAGGGTGGCTGATGGCCAGACCTGATGTCAGTTGGATCATTTGCGGCCGAGGAAGAGGTCGCGGCCCTTGACGAGTGCTTCCATTTTGCGATCAGCGATGCTGCGCTTGAGCATCCAGAAGCCGCAATCAGGGTGGACCCATCCGACGCGGCCGGGGCCGAGAACACTTTCGGCACGTTCAATGCTGCGGGCGATTTCTTCGGGCGTTTCGATGTGGTTGACTTTAATGTCAACTACTCCGATTCCGATACGGATGTGGCCAGCGATGTCCTTGAGGGACTCGAGGTCATCGACGGGGCGGTGAGCGAGTTCGAGGACGAGGTGGTCGACGTGAAGCGAATTGAGAAACTCAACAAGTTGCTGCCAATGACCCTTTTGGATGGTCTGGCCGCCGTAGTTGCCAAAGCAAAGATGAACAGCGCGGGTTGAGGTGATAGCGTCGAGGACGAGATTCATCGACTTGGCGGCTAGAGGCCAATCCTCCGGGTTGCCCGGGATATTGGCCTCATCGACCTGAATACAGGTGCATGGCAGATCGCGGACTTGCCCGGCGAGGACTTCACCAAGGGCCATGGTGAGTTTGTCGAAGCTGCCGTAATGATTATCGAGAAGAGTGCGGGCTAGCATGTATGGGCTGGTGACAGTGAACTTGAAGGGGCCACCGGCGACGCTGGCGGCGAGTTCGCAATCGCCCAGGAGATTGAGAGAGCCTTCGGCGAGAGGACCTTCGACCACGCCAGCAGCCTTGCGGCGGAAGCCCATCGTTTGCTTGGCAGCAAAGGCTTCGTGATCGCTGCGGCCGACGTTTGAACGGATGCCCCCCATGGAGTGAATGAAGTATTCAATCATGCCGTTGGTGTCGGGATGATTGACGTCAA
The DNA here is from genome assembly GCA_043718395.1 of Acidobacteriota bacterium. Classification (GTDB taxonomy): domain Bacteria; phylum Acidobacteriota; class Terriglobia; order Bryobacterales; family Bryobacteraceae; genus Bryobacter. The sequence goes on along the minus strand of JAYSVS010000003.1, from coordinate 59,144 downwards.
AGCGGTAGAGCTCGCCATCTGTGGGAAGGTCGATGCCCGCTTGTTTCTGGATGTCGAAGACAACGCGGGTGGCATCGAGACGGGCTTGCTCACTGGGGAGTGCGACAAGCCAATCTGGAACTGGATAGGACCCGACTGTAGTAGTTAAGATTTCAGGGTTAGACGACATAAGGTTTACGGTAATCGCGGGTCATCAGCTTGTCGGCATCGGGGGTTCCGACGAACTTCATCTTTGAGGAATCGAAGTCTAGTTTTTTGCCGGTACGGTAGCTGATGTTGGCGAGGTGACAGAGACCTGCGGAAATAGCGCCGATCTCGATTTCTGCATTCAGATCTTTGTGGTTGCGGCTCTTGACGGCCTTGAGGAAGTTCTCCATGTGTGGGGCAGTATCCCAGGTCTTGCTTTCGGGTTTGCCTTCTTCTGCGAGGACGAGTTCTTCGCCCTTGTAAATCTGGTAACCGTTGGCGTCGAGAGCGAGGATGCCATCGGAGCCATAGAAAATGTTGCCGATGGTGTGCGCACCGCGCTTGACGAGGGGCCAGTCTGGCCCGGTGGGCAGACCACGAACTTCGAATACGATTTGTTGGCCGCCTGAATATTCAAAGGTGGTGGACTGGGTGTTGGGAGTTTCCTGATCGTCGTCGTAAACCAACTTGCCGCCGGTTGAGACGACAGACTTGGGCCAGGAAAGGCCCATTCCCCAGCGAGCGATATCCATCTCGTGAACGCCCTGGTTGCCAATGTCACCGTTGCCGGTATCCCAGAACCAGTGCCAATTGTAGGCGAAGCGAAGCTCAGTGAACTTGCGCATGGGGGCGGGGCCGAGGAATTGATCCCAATCGATTCCTGGTGGCGGAGTGTCGAGTTCTGGAGAGCGACCGATGGATTTGCGACGCTTGTAGCAGAGGCCTTTGGCGAGATAGATTTTTCCGATCACGCCGTCCTTGAGCATTTGCATAGCGCGCATCTTGTGAGGAGTGCTGCGGCTTTGCGAACCGACCTGGACCATGCGGCCGGTCTTGCGTGCGACCTCGATCATGCGGATGCCTTCGTGGATGTTGTGCGAGGCGGGTTTTTCGCAATAGACGTCCTTGCCAGCCTGGCAGGCCCAGATAGTACCGAGTGCATGCCAATGATTTGGGGTGGCCATCGAGACCGCATCGACGCTCTTGTCGGCGAAGACCTGCTTCATGTTGTCGTACTCTTTGGGCTTGGTGCCACCGGCTTTAATGACTATGGCCTGACCACGCTCACGGGCTGCCTGATTGACGTCGCAGACGCCTGAGATGTTGACGAGGCTGGGCAGGGAGGAGTAGGTGTTGATGTGGTCGCGGCCGCGGCCGCCAACACCGATCTGGACAAGATTTACGCGCTCATTGGCTCCCATGACACGCTGTGCGGCGGCGGCTGTTGCGGCACCAAGAAAGAAACGACGGGACGAAGTGGGGGTCAAAGAAATTCTCCTGGGGATCTGAATGCCATCATACAGTAAACGTGATGAGTTTCTCTCAAAAATTGGCGATTGTGACGGGTGGTGCCAGCGGCATCGGCATGGCAACGGCGAAGCTGCTTGAAGAGCGCGGCGCGAAGGTTGTGGTGTGGGATCTTCAGTCCGCGCACGACCCGGTGGACATCACCTGTAACGAGTCGATCAAGCGGGCGGTGAGTCAGCTTGACCGGATCGACATTTTGGTTCATAGCGCGGGGATTCAGACCTATGGAACAGCCACAACTACGACAGATGAGGTGTGGGAGCGGACGATGCTGGTGAATGTGACTGCGGCCCTGAAGGTGTGCCGGGCGGTGATCCCGAAGATGATTGCGACTGGAGGCGGGCCGATCTCATTGGTGGGGAGTGTGCAGTCTGTTGGTGCGGTGGGGAATAGTGCGGCTTATGTGACATCCAAGCACGCCCTGCTGGGTTTGACGCGTAGTATTGCTCTCGACTATGCCAAGGTGGGGATTCGTTGTAACTGCGTTTGCCCTGGGGCGATTGATACGCCGATGCTGCGGTGGAGTGCGTCGTTGACGGATGACCCGGAGGCGGCGCTGGCGGCTTGTGCGAAGGTGCATTTGTTTGAGCGGTTGGGGAAGGCCGAAGAGATTGCGCGGGTGATTGCGTTCTTGTCGGGAGAGGATTCGACTTTTATCACTGGGACAGCGTTTATGGCGGATGGCGGGGCGATGGTGGCTGTGGGCGGGGCGGCGTTTCAGGAGAACGGGACGGCGCAGGCTAAGGTTTGAGGGGTGATGTGGCGCATCACAAGCCGAAAAGGCGACTAAAGTGAAGCGCGCGTCTGCTGGTGCCAATGTAAGACGAGTTCTCTCTAAATATGAACGCTCCTCCAGAGCATTCGCCCAAATCACTTAGCGGTCGCATCTTCAAGTGGGCACTGGAATGCGCGCAGTTCCACAAAATCTCACGGCGGTGTGCTTGCACGAGGGCGAGGCAAACGCGATTCGGGAGAGTATGTATACTAGGCGTATGCCGCGCATGCAGGTATATTTGCCAACTGATCTCTACGATGTGGTGAAGGGGTGCCGACTCCCGGCATCCGAACTGCTTCAGGAAGCAGTTCGTAGGGAAGTGCAACGCCGGAAACTAGAGTCGGCCAGCCGGCGCTATACAACCGAACTTGCGGCGGAGGTCGGCCAGCCCTCTCCGCGCGTGCGCGCCCGTGCAGTCTCGGTGGCGCAACGAATCGCCGGTCGAACTGATAGGAAGGCTGGCTAGCCTTTGTGTTGATCCTGGATTCTGGGGCGGTGAGCCAACTGGCAGAGCGCTCGCGCCGCGCCCTAGCCTTGATCGTCGCCCTGCGCGAAGAGGGCCTATGGCCACCGACGGTACCTACGGTGGTTCTCGTCGAGTGCTTGCAGGGTCATGCGGGCCACGACGCGAACGCGAACGCGAACCGGTTCCTCAAGACTTGTGACATCGCCGATGCGGTGCCTGAGTCTCTCGCACGGCGAGCAGCCCTACTGCGGCGACTGGCCCGTCGGGGTTCAGCCGTTGATGCGCTCGTCGTAGCATTCGCGGAACCCGGAGGGACCGTGCTCACATCCGATCCGGGCGATCTGGAGGCGCTGGCTGCCTACGCTGCCGACGTCCTGATCGAGCGGATCTAGAACGCGGGGGCAGGCTGCCGGGTGCAAGGGCTGGCACGTATGGGTTATGGCGATGCCGACAGCAACCAGACTGGTCAGCGATTCATCTTGCGCCTTGGCACTGCGATGGCTGTGAGGCTACGCTGGTGAAGGTTTGAGTTAGCTTAAGGGCTCGATGCTTTCGACTTCGAGGACCGTTGCTATGGAGTGCAGTACTGCGGCGAGGCGGACGCTGGCCAGGATGGTTTCCTCGGGGACGCCCTTGTCGCGGAGTACCTTTTCGTGGGAGGCGACGCAAGTTCCGCAATTGTTGATTGCGCTGACAGCGGTACACCAAAGTTCAAAGTCGAGGTGATCGGCACCGTGTGCGCGCATGATGTTCATGCGTAGTTTGGCGGGGATCGTCGCGTACTTTTCGTTGGGCGTAAGGTGCAGAAAGCGATAGTAGACATTATTCATCGCCATGATGGTTGCGGCTGCTTTGGCCCCGTTCATTTGGTCTGGCGTGAGGTACTTCTCGGCCTCGGTGAAAATCATTTCGGTGACTTCCACGTTGCGGCAAGCGATGGCAGAGGCCACAAGGGTCCCCCAGGTCTGAACCGTCGTTAGTTCGGGTTGATTCACCAGCGAACTCAGATTCAGTTTCATGTCCTTGGCGTAAGAGGGAAGCGAATCCAGCATTTTTTGAAAGCTCATATTGTGTATTTCTTTTTCATGTGGCTCAATTTGCAAGAGCGAATATTACGGAGGGCTGACTGGATCGCTCTGTGGAAAAAATGAGTGATAGTGACCATTCTCCTGGACTAACTCCAGTGGCGGGGATCTGGAAGTTGACTTGATAAACTCCGGCGAAAGTCATGCCGACATATTGCAACCTTGGGATAGACAATAGAAAGCCTGAGTTGGTGCTCCCGATTTCGATTCGATGCAGGTCTAGATCGCGAGCGGGAAGCGGTGAGGTGACGACTTGCCCGGCCTGCGGATCCGACGATAAAAAGCCCAAGCCCATACCGTAGAGCACTATGTTGTCACCGGGCCTGGCGGGCCGGCTTTCCACTCCAGGGATAGCGCCTACTGGAGCTACAAAAATTCTTGAGTTGGCATAGAGGGCAGCCGGATACAGTTTCCCTTCGGCACCAGGGATGACAAAGAACGAAGGAGCCCAGCGGGTGTAGCGAACGGCAGCGAAGCCTGAACCTGCGGCCGTTTGAACTTCTACAGATACAGTTCCATCCATATTGTCGGTGGGCGGGACAACAAAATTAATCTGGGTGGGGCTAACATAACTAGGGTAACCGGGGAGACCGTTGATGTAGACTCTGGTGCCATTTACAAGTTGAGGCAAGCGGCCATTCACGATTCCGGAATCCCAGACGTCAGGCGACGGAGCGAGATTCTCACCTACGATGGTCGCGACGGAATTGCGGGTAGTCACTGGGCCATAACTTGCTGCGTTTACGACGGCTGAGATAACGGGCAGGCCAGTGGCAGGCGAGGATGCTTCTTGCACTACTGCAACACTGGAAGCTCCTATGTAGACTGTGGCACCACGCTGGGAAGTTGTGGTGTTGGGCCGGAATGTCAGACTAATTGTGCGGTTTGCCTGTAGAGTGGCGGCTCCAGAATAGACGGTCCAGCTTTCGCTGGAAGTAACTGCATAGATGCATGTATTAGAAGAACTAGTCACGGCACGTATATCGAGAGACTGAGTATTCCCTCCAGCCGGGACGCGGATTACCGTACGGTCAAAGCTGTAAGTACACGATGGTTGCGGCAGCGGCGGAACGACGCGCGGCGGCCGGGCAGAGGGATCGCCGGCTTGGGTAACCAAAAAGCGCTCGGGCCCGGCGAGTAGTTCAAGTAGGCGGGAAAATCCAAAGTTTGGCGTTACGGTGAAATTCAAAGTCTGAGTGCCGGAATAGAGAGCAGGTGGAATGGTGTTGAAGGTGAAGCTGCCGAGAGTATTCGCACCCAATCGCGCAGCCCAGCTACAAGTGGGTGCCGTTGTAACCAGTACACTGAGCGGCCCCCCAGCGGCAGAGACAGTGGCTGGCGTCGCACTAAAAATATAGGTGCAGGCTGGAGGTATAGGAAAAGGCCGCGAAACTCCGCCAATACGAACGATTCGAGGGCTGACCGATGGCTGCGTGTTCCCATTGCGATTCACCGGGCCTTCCGACACGAACAGGTTGCCTGCGCGGTCGAACGCCAGGCCATTGATTCCTCTTTGAAGCCCGGCAGAAGCAACAACGCCGCTCGCGCCAGAGGGGCTGACTCTCACGATTAATGTAGAGGTACAAGTGAAACAAGTGGCGAAATAGAAATTGCCGTCGCTGTCGATTGCGAAAGGGTCCAACTCAGCTTCCGTTGGCGCATCTACAATTTTCGTCACCGAACCAGCGGTGATCCGATAGACGCCGACGGATCCTGACTGCGGATATCCGTAAGCATAGAGCTGATTGTCCGGGCCCGCCGCCATCGAGCGTATGCGGAACGTGCCCAGGTTTGCAAACTGCCTAATCACACCGGATGCGTCTACGATGCGAATCACATTGCGGGAAGCGAGGTCTTCGTGCAGATACAGGTTGCCTCTGCCGTCGGCGGCAATAGAATAGACCAGCCCGAGGCGAGCGCGGGCCGCAGATTCCCCATCGCCATTTGGGCTATACGGGTCATGGAACAAGCTGCATGTGCCGGCGTAACCGATGGTATTGAAGTTCTTTTGAATACAACCTTCAGAGCGGCGATTCAAATATATGTTTCCGGCGGGATCATTGGTAAGTTCATTGCCAACCGGTACGGGATTGATCAAGTTCAGATTACCTGCAGGAGCAATTCGCATGAAGCTCATTGCTATGTCGAGTTGATTTGAGACTCCATCAGTGAAATAAAGCGTTCCTGTGTTATCGGTAGTGAGGAAAACAGGATTTCGAAACTGATTGATAATTGGAATACCGTTATATGTTGGGGTCGTGCCAGGGGCGACAATGGTAGTAAGCGTTTGAGCAGTGGCGGGAACTGCGACGAGAACAAATGCGCCTAGTAAGATACTTCGAAGCTGAGAAAACACGCTTTAATATAACATTAGGAAAGAGGCGGCGCGATGCCGCCTCTTTGCGTATGTTAGGGCTTGATGACTTCTTCGCCAGGCTTCCAGTTGCAAGGGCAAAGTTCGTCCGTCTGGAGGGCGTCAAGAACACGGATGACTTCTTGAGGGTTGCGGCCGACGCTGAGGTCGTTGACCATCACAAAACGAATGATATTGTGTGGATCGACGATGAAAGTGGCGCGCTGACAGACACCGGCGTTAGGGTCGAGAATTCCAAGAGCGGTGCTCAACTCACGTTTAACGTCGGCGAGCATCGGAAAGGGAAGGTCCTTCAAGTCTTCATGGTTGTTACGCCATGCGAGATGGACAAATTCGCTGTCGGTGGAGCCACCTAGAACTTGGGCATCGCGATCAGAGAATTGACCATTGACGCGGCCAAAGGCAGCAATCTCAGTCGGGCAGACGAAGGTGAAATCCTTCGGCCAGAAGAAATAGATTTTCCATTTGTCACGGTAGGACGATTCGGTGATCGTCTCAAAAGTCTTATTCTTTTCGGTGCTGACTGTTGCAGCAACCGAGAAACTGGGGAAAGTTTGTCCCACTCCGAGCATGTTAGAGAACCTCACTATTGGATATGAATTACTACCGGATATTGCGCGAGCACTTATTACAGAGCCCGAGAACTTCTACACTAAAGCGATGCACCGCAAAGCCCTGAGGAAGCGACTTTTTCAGACGAACCGGTTGAAAAGCCGATTCGTCGATGTCTTCGATGACCTTGCACTTTGTACAAACCAAGTGGTGGTGCGGGTCGAGATTGCTTTCGAGGCGGAGCGATCCGTGGTGGATGCTCAATTCCCGCAACAAACCATGTTCGACGAAAATCTTAATGTTGTTGTAAACCGTGGCCAGAGAGAGGGAGGGAAGTTTCTTCCGGACCCGCTCATAGATTGCTTCAGGTGAGGGGTGATCGCCCATCAACATCAGTTGCTCGTAGATGACGAGCCGCTGGTGAGTGAGGGAGAGACCCGCCTGATGGCAGCGCTCGCGGAGATCCGCCACGGAGAGTTCCGGCGAGGCTGCTTTCATAACTATTATTATTTTAGAATTCTTCTAATTTGTCAAGCTGGGGAGAGTCGCAGGCATGCCGGAAGAGACAGCCAGGGAAACCGGTATACTCAGTGTGTATACATGAAAACTTCAACTCAAATTGCCCGTTGGGGGAATAGCCTAGGTCTGCGGTTGACCAAGGCTGTCGCGGCTGAGGCCCGGATCGGAGAGGGTGATACGGTGCAGGTGTCCGTCAAAAATGGCATGATCCTCGTGCGACCGGCCCAAGCGACTTATTCTCTTAAAGAACTTGTGCGTGGGATTACTCCCAAAAACCGGCATGGCGAGACCGGATGGGGTAAACCTGTGGGACATGAAGAATGGTAGACAAGCTGTACATTCCAGATGCGGGTGATTTAATTTGGCTCACTTTCGATCCTCAAGCTGGTCACGAACAAGGTGGCCGCCGGCCCGCACTGATCCTTTCTCCGCGCGAGTATAATGCCAAGGCGCTGCTGGCCTTAGCGTGCCCTGTAACCAGCCAGAAAAAAGGCTATCCGTTTGAGGTGGCGATTCCAGCAGGCAACGCAATTGTTGGTGTTGTATTGGCAGATCACATTAAAAACCTGGACTGGGTAGCTCGCAAGGCGGCATTTGCTTACAAGGCTGACTCTGCATTGGTAGGCGAGGTCAGGGAGCGCTTGCGGCCGTTATTGGGGTTTTAGAAGGTGTAGCTTGGCCGTGCTAATTTGTCAGGCCGGGGAGGACCGTGACTCCAATGCTGCTGGGGAAGTCTTTGGCCCGGTAGAGGCGGTGGGTGGACTTTTGGAAGTCTGCTTCGCGGGCTTCGTTGATGTTGGGGACGAATTTCTGGGGGTTTCGATCCACGAGAGGGAACCAGGTGCTTTGGACCTGGATCATGAGGCGGTGGCCTTTGCGGAAGCTGTGGTTGACGTCGGGAAGCTTCCATTCAATCTTTTCGGCCTTGCCGGGGATGAAGGGTTTGGGAGATGAGTAGCTTTCGCGGAAGCGGGCACGAAAGACATCACCGCGCACGAGCATCTGATAGCCGCCCATTGTGACGCCGTTGGGGTTGGGTGTGGGGTCTGGGAAGTCGTTGGGGAAGACATCGATTAATTTGACGATGAGGTCGGCGTCGGTGCCGGTGGTGGAGAGGAAAACGTTGGGAGAAACAGGGCCGGCGAGGACGAGGTCTTCCTGTAGCTCGTCGGTGACATAGGTGAGGACGTCGGGACGGGTGGAGGCGTGGCGCTGATCCATCACCATGTACTCGCGGGTCATGCGATTGGCAATCTGTGGGATGTAGGGGACGGGCTTTGCGGGGTCGCTTGCATATTCGTCGAAGGCTTGAGTTGCTTCGGCTTGAGGGGTGAAGCTGAGCTTGCTGTTGGGATGGAAGTAGAGCATCTTGGCCATCGCTTCCTTGGGCGGCCAGGCATCGTAGCGCCGCCAGACGTTGGAGCCGGATTCAAACATGAGTGCCTTGGGTAGTTTTGGGTCGGGGCCGTCTTTCAGGATGTGCTTGAAGTAAGGGAGTTCGACATTTTCGCGATACCACTCGCTGGTCTTGGCATTGAAACTGATGTCGCCGAGGCCGGCCCCCAAGTCGCGAGCCCACCCACCGTGGAACCAGGGACCCATAACGATGCGGTTTGATTTGGCAAAGCCCTGCTGTTCAATGTTCTTGAAGACCTGCTGCGCGCCATAGAGATTTTCGGCATCGAAGAAACCGCCAATGGTCAGCACCTCAGGCTGGATATTTTTGAGATGCGGGCGGAGATTCCGGCTTTGCCAGAATTCATCGTAATTGGGGTGCTTCATCATTTCGGTCCAGAACTGGACATTGTTCTTCATATGCCGCTCGTTGGCGTTGTAGAGCGGGCCGAGATCGAGAAAGAATTTGTAGCCATCAGGGGTTTTGTGTGCGAAGTCGTTGCGGTTGGGAAGTGCCGGTTCCGGGCGAGGCTGCCCGAAAGAGTAGAGGAAATTGAACGCATGCGGCAAGAGGAGTGCACCGTTGTGATGGAAGTCGTCGCCAGTAAACCAGTCTGTGATGGGTGCCTGGGGGCTGGCAAGTTTGAGAGCAGGATGAGCGTCGATCATTCCGGCTGCCGCGTAGAAACCGGGATATGAGATACCCCAGGTTGCCACACGGCCGTTGTGGTTGGGTAGATTCTTAATCAACCAGTCGATGGTGTCGAAAGTATCTGTGGATTCATCGACATCAGCAGCGCTCTTTTTGTTTGGGCGGTGCGGGGTCATATTGATGAATTCGCCTTCGCTCATCACTTTGCCACGCACATCCTGATAAACAACAATGAAGCCGTCTTTGCCGAAAAGTGGCGAAGGGCCGATGTCGGTTTTGTACTGATCCACGCCATATGGAGAGACGCTGTAAGGCGTTCGGTTCAATAGAATTGGATAGTTTTTTGAAGTGTCCTTGGGAAGGTAGACGCTGGTGAATAGGCGCTTGCCATCCCTCATCGCGATGCGGTGCTCATACTTTGTATAGTTTGCCTTGATGTATTCAAGGCCTTGGGCGGCAACCAGCGAAGAGAAAGAAAACAGAAGGACAAGCAATCGCATACCTCTAATTGTACTGAGGCAAGACAGCAGGAGATTCGTGCGAAGATTCGAGTGATGGGTACGATGTGGTTGTTATCGATAAGTCTGCTTGTGCAAGAGGCACAGTTCGACCGTGCGCGGCTTGCCAGCCAGGCGCAATCCTTTGCCGAGCAACTTCCTAACCTGATAGGGACTGAAATCCTGCACCAGAAGTCAATTTCCTACTCGACACGAATGCGGATTCGTATCGGTGAAGCAGCCCTCAAGCCCATTGCCCCTAAAGTAAGTGAAAGGAAAATCCGGTCTGAATTGGGGTACGCCTTGAGGGGCAAAGATAATCCCGTTTGGTATGAACTTCGCAAGGTAATTGATGTCGACGGCAAGGTGGTAACGGCACCGAAGAAAGCCCGTGAACGCCTCGCATTCGGCCTGAGGAGCGATGACGAAAGAACCCGCTTGAAGATGATGGAAGAATTCACCAAGTATGGGCTCGATGGTCTTGCCACCGATTACGGTCTTTCCCTATTGCTCTTTCGTTTTGGGGAGATCGACAAGATGAAATTCGACTTCAGGCAGGAAGAGTTTGTCGGGGCAGACCGCGTGCGAGTATTTGGGTTTTCTCGTACCGATGGTGGAGCTAGCGTTACTGTATTTGACGGCAAACAGGCGATGCAACAGCCCCTCAGCGGCCTGATCTGGCTGCGTGCGTCTGACCTTCGACCGCTGCGCATTAAGCTCATCTCAGTACTCAGACAGGACAACACCCAGATAGCCGATCAGGGAACGATTGAGTATGTTGAATCCAAGTTTGGGTCTGTGCTGCCGCTTGGTGTTCTCTACACAAGGCATGTAAACGGCACGCTTATGATCGAAACCACTTACAGCTACAAGGACTTTCAAAAGTTTGGCTCTGATGCCGAGTTAAAATTCACGCCATGAAATTTGTCTACCTGCATGGATTTGCGTCTTCTCCCCTCTCTCGAAAAGCACAGTTCTTTGCGGACAAGTTGCGCAACGAAGGTTTCACGGTGGAAGTGCCTCATCTTGAGAGTGAGGGATTCAAGAACCTGACCGTAAGTGCGCAGCTTGGAGTGATTGAGAGGGTTTCAAAGGGGCACGCCATTCGCCTGATTGGCTCAAGCATGGGAGGATACCTGGCTGCACTTTATGCCACCTTTCATCCTGAAGTGGAAAGACTGCTTCTTCTCGCTCCGGCATTCGGATTTGCCGGGAGGTGGAAGTTGCGTCTCGGGGAAGACAAGATGGCCGAATGGAAACGTGAAGGATTTCTGGAAATGATGCACTATGCAACGGGCAAACCTGAGGCGGTGGGCTACGGGCTGATCGTGGATGGCCTGAAGTATGAAGCTGAGCCTGCGTTCTCGCAACCCGCGATGATCTTTCATGGCACACAGGATGACGTCGTGCCTATTTCGTTCAGTCGCGAATTTATTCAGTCGCGCCCCAACGCATGTCTCCGTGAACTCGAGTCCGGACATGACCTTACGGATGTAATGGAACAAATTTGGGCCGAATCTAAGAGTTTTCTGATGGGTTAGTCAATGGGAAGCATAACCCAAAGCTCGGGGCGGCCCGTGTTGCAGTGGACGGCTCGATTCAGGAAACCGAGGCACGGCCATGAAAGATACAGTGCGTAGCGGGCGGCATTCCAGGCCCCGATCGTTCTGGTCTCCTTCCGGTACCGTTCCAAGCGCGAGCCGACACTAGGAACTGGATGGAATATAGCTTCAATGCCAGCGGCACGATTGGGCTCATCGTCCTGAAGCTGATCCAACTCGCGGATCGTCATACCAAAATCAGACTCATTCAAGCCTTTGGAGCGGGCATATTGGTCGAGCTCGAAAACTCCATAGCGACTCGGAGCCGGCAGTACAAGCAATCCGGCAAAACTCCAAAGAGTAAAGCCAAGAGCAGTGGTAAACAGTTCGGCATGAGTTTGCACGCCTGCACCTGGAATTAGTGAGCCAAGGTAAAAGCCAGTCAGATTCCAAAAAATCGCAAGTGCAAGGCCCCTAAGGCGGCTGCCGCTGTTTACGGCAGCGTTACGGTGTTCGATTTCAAGATTGAGAATGCCCGTTGGCAAGACCCTTTGCCAATGAGCCGGAATGAGATGCTTTTCCCTGCCAGGCAAGCCCGAGATACCACCAGCAAAGCCGGCGTCCAGGCCAGAGAGCAAAACAACCTCTCGTCCCCCGATCTTCTCCGAGCTGTTGACGCTCAAGCCAGCAACCATACGGGCCAGCCAGTCCTGCCGTTCAATCATTGCAAGCATGATCAGAAACAGGAGAAGGAGAGCTGCGGTGCGCCCACCCCATCGACCAACCTGCAGCAAAATGAGCCCGGAAACAATCAGGAATGAAGTTTGCACCAAAAGCGCTCGAATGTACTGAGAGGCAAAAGAAGAGAAGAAAATGCATTGCCGGGAAAAATGACAAGGCAACCAGTACCCGCCGATATAGTCCAAGGGGATGTGGATAGCAGAATAAAGCGCAACAATCCATAGCAAACCTAAGGCATCTGAGATTGGGTCTGAGTTGAAAGCTGCAAAAGTCCGGGTGGGCCATTTCAACAGCAGAGCAACAATCGATAGGCTTACCATCAGCCCGACTCCGCTTATCCCCAACCATAATCTTGCTCTGGCATATGTCATCAGTTCATTGTTCTCGAATATGAAAAAGATGACCTGCCGGTGGGCTTGGGTGTTTTTGTTGCAAATTCTTGCGAATCCTGGTGAACCAGCCGCGGCCACCGTCAAACCCCAGGAAATAAACTTTTACGAGGAAGCGGTTGCCGATGCTTCAGGGGGCCTATTGGCACATCCAAAGTCTGATTCCGACTCGTATTCAACCATAGAGGATCATGCTTCTAGCGTGATACGATGGGAGCAAAGTCACTGAATATTCCAAATTTCATATCTCAGTCTGCAACCATTAAGAGTCTTCCGGCGTCCCAAGATTAGCGCAGAGTCGATGGCAAAGACAGAGGAATGAAACAAATGAGTACATCGACACTAGAACGGGCAGAAGAAAACGTGATCTCCACGGAACAGCAAAAACCGGTCTCAAGCCTAGAGGACCATCTGGCAGATACCCTCGGTGGCATCAAAGAGGAGCATGTGCTTGTCTCTTTGTGGCGCGGAATCAAGGAGACGATCAATCCTCCCAAACTTCCGCCACTTGAGGTAACATCCAAGCCAATTGCCGTTAAGGACATCTGGGGCCAGACGGCTGGAAACGAATCCCGAAGCGCTGTCAGTTCGGTAATGATTCACGGCGGCATCGTCGCTTTGCTCATCTTTTTGTCCACCAGCAAAGAAGTTCAGAAAATGGTCAAGGATTATACTCCTTTGGCCGCACCGCTCAGTGAATATATCCCGAAGATGGCCCCGAAGAAGCAGACCATGGGTGGTGGCGGTGGCGGTGGGGCACGAGATATCACGCCTCCCAGCAAAGGCAAATTGCCCAAGGTTGCACCGAAGCAATTCGTACCACCCCAACTTCAGAAAATTGAACAACCGAAGCTGGTGATGGAACCAACGATCATCGCGCAGCAAGATACTCTTCCAAAGGTAAACTTACCGATGTTGGGTGATCCGCTTTCCGGCTTGAGCGCTCCTTCGCAGGGCCCTGGATCTGGTGGTTTTGGCACCGGTAAAGGTGGCGGAGTTGGACCTGGTAGTGGACCTGGATTTGGCCCAGGTTCGGGTGGTGGCACTGGCGGCGGAGCGTTCCGGGTAGGAGGAGGAGTCTCAGCGCCATCTGTGCTCTTCAAGGTCGAACCAGAGTACTCAGAAGAAGCCCGTAAAGCCAAATTTCAAGGCACGGTCGTTTTGTCGATCATAGTCGACCCTTCTGGAAAGGCCAGAGACATCCGCGTTATTCGTCCTCTTGGCTTGGGCCTTGATGAGAAGGCGATTGAAGCTGTTATGAAATGGCGCTTCAAACCCGGTCTCAAGGATGGCGGCGCAGTGCCAGTACAAGCAACGGTAGAAGTTAACTTCCGCCTTCTGTAGTCAATTTCCTCAAATACTCAAAACTATAGATCCCACTGGAATGACCGTCATTCCAGTTGATCTGTATGGCGTATTTGCCAACAGCTTCGCAGTTGAGCATTTTGATCGCGGGTTTATACATCTGGAAGGGGCTGGGGGCCTGGTAATTTGTCTTCTGCGGCTCAGTGCCATGTGCGCCTGTACAAACTGCACACGGGCAGTTGTCGCGAAGAAATGCCAGGCTGAAATTGCTGTGCAGCCCGTCTTTCCAGTCGATTTCGATGCCCTTCGACTTTGAAATGGCAATGTGTTCCGGTTCTTGTAAACTCATGATTTCCGTATGATGTCTCTCACTCCAGGGATGCGGCGCAGTGCACTCAGGATCTTTTCTAGCTGGCGCTTGTCGCGAACCTCAATTTTCATATCCACTACCGCACCGTCTCCGCCGCGCTCATCGTCGCCACGGGCTTCGAGACTGCGAATGTTCGAGTTCTCGCTGAAGAGCACCTGTGTGAACTGCGCCAGCATTCCGGGACGATCATCGGTGGTGATGGAGATCTGCACATCGAAGCTTTCAACACCCGACTTTGCCCACTCCACATCGATCTTGCGCTCCACCTCATACATCAGGTTTTGGACATTGCTGCAGCTCAAGCTGTGTACAGCAACCCCCTTGCCACGTGTGATGTAGCCGACAATTGCTTCTCCTGGGATCGGGTTGCAGCAGGGAGCGCGATAGATCATAACATCGTTCAGGCCCTTTACCCGCAGAGCAAGATTTTTTGATTCCCTATCAAAGGAAGCTTGAGTGGCGGCCTGAGCTTCGGTTTCAGTGGGTTTGGCATCCTCTTGCGCAGCTCGCTCAGGAGAAAGCCGCATGAGGATTGGACGGGCTTCGATCTTTCCGTAGCCCAGATTAGCGAAGAGATCTTCGAGCTTGCCAACCCCATAGTCTTCAAGCACCTGAGCCAGGATCGCGCTGTCGAGTTTTGAGACCGGAATCGAAAGCCGGCGCGCCTCTTTTTCAAAATACTTCTCCCCGATTTCAATCGCCTTGGATCGCTCTGTTGCGTTGATAATCTGCTTGATTTTGTTTCGAGCCTTCGATGTCTTGACAAAGCCCAGCCAGTCTTTGCTTGGCATGTGGCCGGGTTGCGTCAGGACTTCAACGACGTCCCCGTTTTTGAGGGAATACTTCAATGGAACAATTCGATTGTTCACCTTCGACCCAACACAAGCGTTGCCAACATCGCTGTGGATGGAATATGCAAAATCGACTGGAGTTGATTCTTTGGGAAGGACGACTACTTTGCCCTTCGGTGTAAATACATATACTTCGTCCGAATAGAGATCCACTTTCAGCGTAGACATGAATTCGCCGGGGTCACGCATCTCCTGCTGCCACTCAACCAATTGCCTCATCCAACTGACGTACTGCTCTTCGGAGCTCTTGCCCCTGCGGCCTTCTTTGTACTTCCAGTGCGCCGCAACGCCTTCCTCGGCCAGCCGGTGCATCTCTTCTGTGCGGATTTGGACTTCGAAGGGCTGGCCGCCTGGCCCCATTACGCTGGTATGCAGGCTTTGATAGCCATTCTGACGGGGCATGGCGATGAAATCTTTGATGCGTCCGGGGATCGGATGCCACTCGTTATGGATCACTCCAAGGGCGGCATAGCAGTTTTTCAAAGAGTCCGTAATGATCCGGAATGCAAGCAAGTCATAGACCTGCTCGATTGGAATTTTCTGCTTCTTCAGCTTGAGATAAACAGAATAGGGCCGCTTTAGCCGGCCCTCAACCCGTGCCGCGATCCCTTCGCGAGCCAACTTTTGTTCGACGCTTTTCTGAATGCCCTGGAGGAACTCTAGGGAGGCTTTTCGCTTGTGCTCGATCTGTCCAAGAATGTCGGCATGAGCTTCAGGATCGATGGCAGCAAATGCCAGATCCTCGAGTTCGGATCTTACCTTACCCATGCCGAGGCGGTGAGCAATCGGAGAGTAGATATCGAGCGTCTCCTGACCGATTCGCGTTTGCTTCTCGCGAGAAAGGCTGCCGATCGTGCGAAGGTTGTGGAGACGGTCGCTGAGCTTAACAAGAATGACCCGAATGTCGCCAACCATGGCGAGTAACATTTTGCGAACGCTTTCAGCCTGCCGTTCTTCTCGCGAGTACAACTGGATCTTGCCCAGCTTGGTGACGCCGTCGACGCAGATCGCCACATCAGGGCCAAAACGCTTGCGGATTTCGTCAATCGAAATGCCGGTATCTTCGACCACGTCATGCAAGAGCGCGGTCTCCACACAGACCAAGTCCATATGCATGTCGACTACAATCTGGGCAACAGCGATCGGGTGAAGAATGTACGGCTCACCGCTCTTGCGAGCCTGCCCGAGGTGTTGCGCATTGGCAAATTCGAAGGCTGCACGAAGCTTGGCAATATCCTCTTTGGGCCGATTCGCAGCAAAAGATTGTTCGAGGGCGAGGTACCGTTCTTCCACCCGCTGAGCATCAAAAGCCGCCGTCACCTGTGGTGACACAATAGTTTCGTCGAGACTAGGCTTGGATTTCATGAGTTCGAAACCGGCAGTGGGAGCGACTTGCATCGCGCAGCGGACCTTTACTCAATTATTTCGATTTCACTGGGACAAGGTCAATTCAAAAAAGCCTGTCAAAAAATAAAGGGGCGGGCCCAAAGCAGGCCCGCCACGAAATCTACAAATAAAAACAGGCTAGTGCTTCTTAATGCCTTTGCTCTGTTTTTCGAGCTCGATCGCCTTGATCTTCTTCGCTTCAAGAGCCTTGGCAACCCAGTTGTCTGCCGTTGCAATATCCCTCTTGTAGTCTTCTGCGTTGTCTGCCAAATCGGCACGTTCGCGGATCAGGAGATTGAGATAGGCCATGGCATCGTCATAAATGTTGTCGATTTCCACTGCCTTATTCAGATGGCCAATACCTTCTTCCACCAAAGAAGCATAGCCAGCCTTCAATTCTTCGCGGATCTTCTTGTCCTTGATCGGACCAGGATCTTCCTGCTTCATCTTGGCGCTTTCACGGGCCGCCTTGTACTTCGGATACCACTTGGACCAAGAGATCACGCCCAGACTGTAGTAAGCCTTTGAGTTAGTGGGGTCAATTTCCACTAGTTTTGCATACCACACTTTGGCATCATCCATTACCCTGAGCTTGTCCTCTAGAGAAGGAAAAGCATTGGCCTGGTTATATCGCATGGACGCGATTGATTCAGTTGCCAACTTGTTCTTTGGGTCACGCCGGAGAACTTCCATGAACTCGTCTTCGGCCTGCTTGGCCATTGCCTTGTTCTCGGGGGAGTCAGCTCCGGGAATCCATTGACTCATATACGAGGTAGCCAGATAAAGTCTGGCGACATCGAATGACGGGTCAGCTTCAATCGATTCCTTGAACTTCCGGGCGGCTTCTTCGTATTTTGTAGCTTTGTAAGCGGAAACACCCTTGTTCAGGGAATCGCGCGCTTTCAATTTTTCACAACCGCTCGCGAAGGCAAGCAAACCCAGGGTTAGCAGGGTCGTCGCAATTACGCGAGCATGGGGTTTAAGCAGATTGAGCATTTTGGTTGCTATCCTCCTCGAAACGGCTATTCGCCGGCTTCCACCTTCTTGGTCATCAAACCAACCTGGTCGATGCCGACGCCCTTGGCGACGTCAATTACTTTGGCAACTTCCTGATACTCAAGATCGGGATCGCCTTTGACAAAGCAAACTCGCTCCGCGCGGGTCTTGAAGATGTCTTCCAGACGCTTGGACAGATTCTCAAAAAGAATCGATTCAGCGTTGATCTTCATGCTTTTGTCTTTGTCAATAATGATCACCACCGTGCGGTCATTCTCAGGGGGCGGCGGGGGCTGATTCGGAGGCGGAGGCTGCGGCACGCGGGCTTCCAGCCCCTTGGGAACCAATGGTGTAATCACCATGAAGATAATGATCAAGACGAGCAAAACGTCGATCATTGGAGTCATGTTGATTTCACTGCTCGGACCGCCTTTTCCGCCAGTTGACATACTCATATGCGGTGTCTCCTTTTTTCTCTCTCGTACTAACTACTTGGCTTCAGCAGCGGGCGCTGCGCCCTGAATTTCTTCGGTGATCAGGCCAAGCTGTTCGACACCGGCATTACGGATTTCGTCTACTACGGTTACCACACGCTCATACTTGGCCCGGCGATCAGCGCTGATGTAAACGACTTTTTCCGGCTTGTTGGTCAACATATCTTTGATCTTGGTAGGCATCTGATCAGGGGCCATCTTCGTGGTTCCAAGGTATGTGTCTCCGGCCCGGGTGACACTCACAAGGATTGCGTCTTCCTTGTCCGCATCTTTCATCGAAATCGGATTCTTGGTTCTGACCTTCTCAACGCTCACGCCTTTTTGAAGCATAGGCGTGATCACCATGAAGATGATAAGCATGACTAGCATCACGTCCACCATAGGAGTGACGTTAATGTCTGAAACGGGCGGTGCTGCTTGTCTTAATTTTGCCATGTCCGTGTTCCCTTCCCCTTGTCGCTTCCCATTCCCCTCCGGGTTAAGGCCTTTGGACCCCAACCCGGAGAAGAACAACAAATTCGCAAGGATTCATCTTGATTCAGTGACCCGAAGGTCTAGGTGCGGCGAGCGGCCTGCGAACGCTTGATGAAGTAATCGAGCAATTCGGAGCTCGAGTTGTTCATCTCGATGTCAAAGCCTTCCACCTTGTTGGTGAAGTAGTTAAACATCATGACAGCAGGGATAGCCACGAAAAGACCGAGAGCTGTCGTAACAAGCGCTTCAGAAATACCACCAGCGACGGCACCAAGACCGGCAGCCTTTTCACTCGCGATACCCTTGAAGGCGTTTACGATGCCGACGACCGTGCCGAAGAGGCCGACGAAGGGGCCGACAGAACCGATTGTGGCAAGGCTGGAAACACCACGCTTCAATTCTGCGTGCACGATAGCTTCAGCGCGCTCAAGAGCCCGCTTGGAAGCTTCGATGGTTTCACCGGAAATCTCGCTGCTCAACTGATGAGCTTTGAATTCCTGAAGCCCTGCGACAACTACTTTGGCCAAATGCGATTTCTTGTAGCGATCAGCGATCTTGATGGCTTCATCTAGTTTGCCTTCGCGCAATGCCCCGGCTACTGCCGGTGCGAACTGACGGCTCTGTGCTTTGGCGGCATTAAAGGCGATCAGGCGGTCAATCATGACTCCAATCGACCAAGCCGACATGACGAAAAGAATAACGACGACGGCTCTTGCGAGGAAACCCATTTGAGCCCACATCGTGAGAACATCGAAGCCGACTTCCTGCAATAAGAGGAAGCCCGTGTACTGCATATTGAGAAGCATGCAAAAATCTCCTGCGAGTTGTGTGAATTGGGAACTACTATTTGTTTGGACTTGCACCAAATGAATTCGATTACTGACTTAACGTGAAGTTCACGTCAATGGTCGTAATCACCTCAACGGGTTCACCGTTGAGAAGCGTGGGCTGATAGACCCACTGCCTGACCGCTTCGGTTGCCGCCTGAACGAGCAGAGGGTGACCGGAGATCATGGTGAGGTTCTGGATGGTGCCGTCTTTCGCGATTACCGCGTTAAACTTGACGACACCTGAAATTCTGGCCTGCCGCGCGAGAGGTGGATACATTGGCTTGGGCTGACGCACAAGCTTGGCGCTCTGTACGTTGCCACCGACGCGAACCGGAACTAGCGGGGGTTTCGGCTTGGGGGGATCTTCCTTTTTGGGAGGAGGGGGGCCGGGGATTGAGTTGAGCAAACCGCCCATTACGCCGCCGGGAACACCACCAGGAACACCACCAGGGACGCCGCCGGATACACCAGTCGACACGGGAAGTTCTTCTTCTCTGATCATGGCGATATCTTTCGGAATCGTCTTGGGGGCCATCAAGACATTCGCATTGAATTGCTTGACGATGACTTTAACTTGCTTGATCACCTGAACTGGCGCAGGGGGCGGGGGTGGAGGCGGGGGTGGCGGAGGAGCCACCAAGCTGCTCCCTAGTGCTGCTGCGCTGATCGACTCGTAGTAGATCATCGGCAAGATCACGAGCACGGTCATCAACGACATCTGTACAAGAAACGAGACTACGATAGAACTCGCTTTCCTCGTCTGGCTTTCTTCAATGAGCAGGCTTTGTTCGAACATCGCTTAATCCTTTCCCTAACCCTAGACACCGAGGCCCACGCCAAGGTTCCAGGAACGGTAAATCTTATTTCGCCGCGAGCTTTTTACTGCTCACTGCTGCCGACGGACCACCACCAGATTTTTGATTGTCCCCGCGCTTCTTCATGAAGTCTTGCCAGAACACCAAAATCGGGCTTGCCACAAAAATCGATGAATACGTTCCAACCAGAATTCCGACAACCAGGGCAAAAGCAAAACCATTCAGCACCTGACCGCCAAACAACCATAACGCAACTGCGGTGAGAAAAGTAAGACCAGACGTCATAATTGTTCTGCTCAGCGTTTCGTTGATGCTGCGATTCACAATTTCGGTCATGTCGCCTTTGCGTCCTCTCTGCAGATTTTCACGGATGCGGTCGAAAACCACAATCGTGTCGTTCATGGAGTAACCAACTAATGTAAGGAGTGCGGCAATCACAGTCAAGGAAATCTCTTTATTGAACAAAGAAAAAAGTCCTATCGTGATGACCGTGTCGTGAAAAACGGCAATCACGGCGGCAAAACCATACACGAATTCAAATCGAAGGCCTACATATATCAGCATTCCAGCCAGCGCGTAAAGAGTTGCAAGCAAAGCTTGAGTGCGCAATTCATTGCCCACTTTGGGGCCAACCACTTCCGTGTTGCGAACGAGGTACTTGCCAATATAGCCTTCCTGCCTGATGACGTTGAGGATTTGCGGGGTCATGCCAGGAACCTTACTGAGTTCGTCAAAGCTGGAAAGGATGCCTCCCTTCTGCTTGTCGCGGAAGCTGAGAACTTCTGTCACCAACTTGCGCAGATCTTCATCGCCGACGAAGACGCTCGCTTTCTGGAGGGGCAAATTGAGCCTTTCAAAGACCCTTGCCGCCGATGCTCCGGTGAAATCGAGCTTGTCTGTCTGAGATCCAAACACAGATGCCAGAGTGTCTTCGATGGCCTGCCGCGTGGATTGCAATTCACGTTCATTGCTGATCTCAGTCTCAATCATCAGTTCGTTGGTACCCTGAACCGAAATGACTGAAATCTCGCCCGGAATCTTTTTGCTCAAAGCGGCGCGAATCGAATCTTCGCTCGGCTTTTCGGCGAACTTGACATAGAGCAGGGTGCCGCCCTTGAAATCGATGCCGTAGCGGGGACCTCCCTTGGCGATCAGGCTCACAAGGCCTGCTGCCGTGAGCAAAAGCGAAAGGCCAATGAGCGGCCACTTGTTGCCCATGAAATCGAAATTTGTATCGCGAAAAAGATGCATGCTGCTTAAATCCGGCTTGTGTGCAATTTTACTTGGACACCAGCCATTCCTTTCTGGTTCCCGCCGGAATGCAACAAATTGCTACTCAACGGCGGGAAGAATACTGAAATCTTGTACTGAGCTAAATGCTCAGGGTCGTTACCTGTTTGTTTCCACTGAGCTCCCATTCGAAGATCACTTTCGAAACGAAAACTGCGGTGAACACGTTTGCCAGCAAGCCAATGATGAGTGTTACGGCAAAGCCCTTCACGTTGGTGGTTCCAAAAATGAAAAGGAAAGCGCTTGAGACAACGGCTGTGACGTGCGTGTCAATGATTGTGAGGAAGGCTCGGCTGAAGCCAGCGTCAATCGCGGCTCTGACCGCTTTTCCTCCGCGCAATTCTTCGCGAATGCGCTCGAAGATCAAGACGTTGGAGTCAACGGCCATACCGATCGTGAGGACAATGCCGGCGATACCTGGTAGAGTCAACGTTGCGCCGACGTAGGCAAGAATTGCGATCAGGATGAGCGCGTTCAAAATGAGGGCGACGGTCGCATTGATCCCAGCCTTCTTGTAGTAAACGAGCATTACAAATACCACCGCGACAAGCCCGACCAAGCCGCTAATGAGGCCCTGGCGGATCGAATCGGCACCGAGCGATGGCCCGACCGTCCGTTCTTCGAGGTAGACCACACTGGCGGGCAAAGAGCCTGCACGCAGGACAAGCGCCAGGTCATTGGCTTCCTGCTGGTTGGCTGCGCCCGTGATCTGACCGTTATCGGAGATCTTATTCTGGATGGTTGGAGCGCTACGCACCTGGCCATCGAGCACGATCGCCAAACGCTTGTTGATATTGGCTTCGGTGAAGCGTCCAAAGCGCCCGGCCGCATCCTGACTCAGCACGAAGGTGGTGGCCCAGCCATTGGTCATCGTATCCTGGGAGGCGCGCGAATCGCGCAAATCGCGGCCGGTGATAACTGGAGAGCGCTTAAGAAGAAACCAGCTTTCCTGGCTGCCGATGCCGCGGAGGGCTTTGGTTCCAGGCGGAAGAATGCCGTTAAACTGGTTTAACATCTGGTCGCGCGAGGCGAAGGGGCCTTCCGAGACTTCGTAAAGTTCGAGCAGCGCAGCGGTCTGCAGAATCTGTTTGATGCGGGCAGGATCGTCAACGCCAGGCATCTGGATCAATATTTCGGGCACTGTTTCGGCAGCGCCACGCTGTTGTACGCTCGCTTCGGCAAGGCCGAGCCCGTTGATACGGCTCTCAATTGTGCGAATCGAGCTGGCCACGGTCTTCTTGCGCAAATCCAGCGCCGCCGTAGTTTTCATCGTCAGCTTATAGTCATTGCTGGCCGTGCTCGTGATGTTCCAATCAGGGAATCGCTCATTGATCAGGCGACGGAAGTCTCCGGTCTTGTTGAGCGGAATTCCCTTACCGATAATCTCGATCTTGTCGGCGTCTTCAATCGTACCGGGTTCATTCCGGTCGAATGTGCCATAGTCAATCGCTGCCGTCTTCAATTCAGTCTTGATACGGTCGATCAACTGATCGGCTTCTGCCTTGAATGCGTCTTGAACCTGAACCTGCAACACCAACTGGCTGCCGCCCTTCAGATCCAGCCCCAACTTGATGTTGGTGTTGAAGTTGTCGACCAACTCCTTCTGGTTCTTGGGGAAACCTATGATGCCGTAGAGACACACCAAGGTTACGCCCACAATCGACGCAATCTTGATCCACAAACTTCTTTGCATTACGAAAACCTTCCTGCTTGAATTCTCACTCGCCATTCTCTGATGGCGTCGTTGAGCTAACTATTTCGCGTTCGCGCCTTCTGGCAAAATCACGCTGGCAACACTTTGCCGTGCAAACCGCAGCTTGACTGCGTCCGGTTTGACACGGATCACGAGGCTTTGATCCTCGCTGCTCATCGAAACAATCGTTCCGATGATGCCCCCGTTCGTCACTACCTCATCTCCATTTTTGAGATTCGCCAGCATCTCCTTGGTCTGCTTCCTTTGCCTTTGGGCAGGAAGCAATACGAGGAAATACATAATCCCGAACATTGCCACGATGGGCAAGAATCCGAGCATCTGGCTTGGAGAAGCCTGCAAAATCAGGGCGGGCAGTGTCACGATTGGTATTCCGGGGTCTTCCTAAAAGATTCTACAGTCTTTTTCGATCATTCCGTGGCTTCACGTTTTGCGCCGGAGCGCATCTCTGCTAAAAACTGTGGAAATCTCCCATTCAGAATACTACCCCGCATGCGCCGCATGGTGTCAAGGTAGTACCGCAAGTTGTGAATTGTGGCCAAAGTTGAAAAAAGAATCTCCTGAGCCAAGAACAAATGGCGAAGATAGGCCCGTGAGAAGTTTTTGCAGGCATAACAGCCACAGTTTGGGTCGAGCGGGGCGGGGTCGTCTTTGTACCTCGCGTTCTTGATGATGAGCCGGCCCTCACGGGTAAACAGACAGCCATTGCGGGCGTTTCTGCTGGGCATCACGCAATCCATCATGTCGACGCCGAGTGCTACGTACTCCGGCAATTCTTCAGGCAGGCCAACACCCATAACGTACCGGGGCTTGTTCGCCGGCAGCATTGGTGCCACTACCCCGGTCATCGCCAGACTGTCGGGACGGGGTTCGCCCACGCTTAAGCCTCCGATGGCGTAGCCGTAAGCGTTGAGTTCCAGCAGGGATTCTGCCGAGGCTACTCTTAAGTCTTGATACATTCCGCCCTGAACGATTGGGAAAAGTGCGTGGCTCGATTCGAATTCTGCTCGCGGCCCGCGGTAATGATTGAATGCGCGTCGCGCCCAGCGCGTGGTCAATTCCATACTTTGCCTCGCCCGGTCATAGGTAGCGGGGTATTCGGTGCATTCGTCTAGCACCATCATGATGTCGCTGCCGAGAGCGAGTTGGACGTCAACCGTGCTCTCTGGCGTGAAGACGTGCCGGTCGCCATTGAGATGACTTTGAAACTCGACACCTTCTTCGCGCACTTTTCTCAGCTCGCTTAAGCTGAAGACCTGAAAGCCGCCGCTGTCAGTGAGGATAGCTCGCGGCCAATTCATGAACTTGTGCAGGCCGCCCAATGCTCTGACCGTCTCATGCCCAGGCCGCAGGAAGAGGTGGTAGGTGTTGGACAGGATGATAGGAGCATCAATGTCGTCTTCGAGATCACGGGGCATCACACCCTTGACACTGGCCTGAGTGCCGACCGGCATGAAAATGGGCGTGGGGATGACGCCATGGGGGGTGTGGAGCTTGCCTGCCCGTGCGCCAGTATCCGGGCACACCGCCTCCAGTTCAAATTGAAAGGGTTCCAATCTTCTATGGTAGCCGCCGATGCTATGCTCACGTGATGAAGCCGCTTGGTCGATATTCGTACCTGTTTTGCGGCGTGCTTCTGGTGATCGTCAAGTTCGCCATTGACGCAATGGTGGCTCGATTTTTTGCGCGCCCCTGGTCGCCCTGGCTCTATTGGCTGCCTCTCAACCCCCGTTTTCTTACCCTCTCTGGAGAGGACCGGAATTTCGCACTCACGCTTGCGGCGGTTTCGATTCCATTTACCGCTCTTGGCATCTGGCTTACAGTGCGCCGCTTGAGAACGCTTCGGCTTCAGCCCTGGCTGTCTATTCTCTTTTTCATGCCAGTAGTCAATCTGATCTTCTTTGCCTTTCTTACTGCGACACCTGAATTCTCAATCAACTCGGAATATTCCGCTGCCAAGCCAGGCCTGTTTGAAGAGGATTCCCCGTTCACGTTCTTCGCTTCAATCGGTGTAGCGGCGCTCTGCGCTTGCGTTGCCGCCTGGCTTTGTATCACCATGGCTCCGTCCTATGGTTGGGGCATTTTTCTTGGCATTCCATTTGGGGTTGGCTTGCTCACCACTCTGCTGGTATCGATCCCGGCAGCACGAAGCTTTGGGTATTGCTTTTGGTCATCAGCATTTGGCCTGGCCCTGAGTGGGCTTGGCCTTATCGCGATTGCCTTTGAAGGGCTGATCTGCCTGCTCATGTGTGTTCCTCTGGCCCTTCCGCTAGCTGCGATTGGGGTGTTTGTGGGCCGCGAGATTGTTCGGCCAGGGCAGCAACCCGTGGCCAAACAATCCATGATAGTCGCCTTGTCGATGTTGACCTTGTGCCCACTGACAGCCGCCACTGAGAGCTACTGGAAGCCACCCGTGGATGTATTCGCCGTAGTCACCTCAATTGAAATCAATGCTCCACCAGAATCTGTTTGGCCGAAGGTGATTGCCTTCCCTGAATTAGCTCCTCCCACGGATCTGATTTTTCAATTTGGAATCGCTTACCCCATCCGCGCTCGTATTGAAGGCACTGGGCCTGGGGCCATTCGCTACTGTGAATTCTCAACCGGCCCCTTTGTCGAACCCATCACCGAATGGCAGCATGCGCGCCTGCTTGCTTTCAACGTCACCAGCAGCCCAGCGCCGATGCAGGAACTCAGCCCGTACAACATTCATCCGCCCCACCTAAACGGCTTTCTGCAATCCAAGCGCGGGCAGTTCCGGCTCTTCGCCCTTGATGGCGGCCGGCGGACACGACTTGAAGGCACCACCTGGTACACACAGGCTCTCTACCCGTCTTCTTATTGGCAAATCTGGACCGACGCGATTATCCACAGAATTCATCTGCGCGTGCTCAACCATATCCGCACTCTTTCAGAGCGCTCGGGCTAAACTGGAAGATTCAAGAATCCCCATGGCCCTCAGCCTTTTCAACACACTTTCCCTCAAGCTAGAAGAATTTACTCCGTCTGACGGCCGCAACGTCCGCATGTATTCCTGCGGACCCACCGTTTACAACTACGCCCACATCGGTAATCTCCGTACTTTTACCTTTAACGACACCTTGCGGCGCTGGCTGCGGTATCGCGGCTTTGTGCTCAACCACGTGATGAATATTACCGACGTTGAAGACAAGATCATCCGCAAATCGATGGAGCTTGGCATCCCGATGTCAGAGTATACGCTCAAGTACGAGAAGTTCTTTCTCGAAGACATGGATACGATGCGCCTTGAAAAACCCGAGCGCATTGTCCGTGCCACAGAGCACATCCACGAAATGGTCGACCTGATTGAAAAGCTCCAGACCAAAGGCTTAACCTACGAGTCAGACGGCAGCGTCTACTATCGCATCAGCAAGTTCCCCGGGTACGGTAAGCTCTCGCATCATGATTTTTCTGGTATCCAGGCCGGTGCCCGCGTGGACAACGACGAGTACGACAAAGACGATGCCCGCGATTTTGTTCTCTGGAAATCCCGTAAGGGCGAAGAGCCGGCCTGGGATGCGCCCTTCGGCGCTGGCCGCCCCGGCTGGCACATTGAATGCTCTGCGATGGCCATGAAGTATCTTGGCGATACGCTCGACATCCATACGGGCGGCGTCGACCTCGCCTTTCCGCATCATGAAAATGAAATTGCGCAATCTGAGGGTGCCACTGGTAAGCCCTTCGCCCGCTACTGGATTCACTGCGAACATTTGCATGTGGACATGCAAAAGATGTCGAAGAGTATCGGCAATATCTTTACGCTTCGCGATCTGATGGAGCTGGGTCACACTCCAGAAGCTTTGCGGTTTGTGCTGATGAGCGTGCCCTATCGCAAGAAGCTCAATTTCACGCTCGAATCTCTGCAGGGTGCGCAAACCTCAATCGACAGGCTGCGCAATTACAAGCTACGGCTTCAAACCGACAAGCTTGCTGACGGCACCAGTGAGAATATCGTGAAGCTGGCAGCAGAAGCACTGGCCAAGTTTGAAGCATCGATGGATGATGACTTAAATACCGCAGAGGCTTTGGCCGCTGTATTCGAGTTTGTTCGCGAGACAAACAGTATGCTCGATCATAGGCAATTTCTCGAAGGCAACCGGGCAGCGGCGCTCGATCTGCTGAGACGCTTCGATTCGGTTTTCGACATTCTGGAGCCACGGCTACCGGCCGGAGCCATGGAGGATAGTGCAATCGAGACGCTAATTGCCGAGCGAACCGCAGCAAAAAAATCAAAGCAGTTTTCACGCTCGGACGAGATTCGCAATCAGTTGCTTGAAGCTGGGGTGGTTCTCGAAGACACCAAAGATGGAGTCCGCTGGAAGCGCAAGTAAAGCTATCGCCAGCCTAGTCGAAGCCCGATGCCAATCAATACTGCACCGAAAACTCCATATCCAAGAACGGCTCCCCAGCCCCAGTCCTGCCTGCCCGCACGATTCGCCCTTAGCCCTGCGTACGCAACCAGCACAAGCATGAATCCGAAGCCAAGCAAAAGGGCAGCATCAAACCAGGCTCTACGCCGAAATGAGCCCTGCACCCTCATCACCGCCACAATTAAAGAAGCAGTTGCGACCAGCAATTGTGCCCAGATTGGGGCTTTCCAGTCGAGCAGTCCACGCACGGCAAATATCCTCTGCGAGTAAACAACAATGAACATCCATTCTAAAGCCGTTCATGCCGGCGACCGCAAGCGCAAAGCCGGTGTTCCCATACCGGTCACCACCCCAATTCATACGGCGGCCAGCTTCTTCTACGATTCGCTTGAATCCATTGACAAAGTCTTTGCCGGGGAAATTCACGGATACGCCTATTCGCGTTACGATAACCCGACCAACGCGGCTCTCGAAGAACTGGTCAGCAGCCTTGAGTCGGCGCACGGCACACTGGCGACCGCTTCTGGAATGAGCGCTCTGCAAATCGCCCTTACGGCGGCGCTCACAGACCGGCGCAAACACGTGCTGGCGGCGAGCGCGCTGTACGGGGCCACTATAAAGCTGTTGCAGCAAGTCTTCGAACCCTTTGGCACTACTAGCGCTTTTGTCGATATCTGCGATCTCGATGCAATCCAGAAAGCAATAGCTACCGAAAAGCCAGGTGTGATCCTGATGGAAAGCATCTCTAATCCGCTATTGCGAATTGGCGCAATCGACAAGATTGCCCAGATGGCACGAGACTGCGGTGCATGCCTGATCGTCGACAACACCTTCGCTACGTCGGCGCTGCTCAGGCCGCTAGAACTCGGCGCTCACATCTCGCTCAGCAGCGCCACAAAATACCTCTCCGGCCATGGCGATGTAATCGGGGGCCTGGTGAGTTGTGATGAAGAACACTTTGAGCCAGTTAGGGCGCTCTCTCGCATTTATGGGCCTATCCTTGGCCCTTTTGAGTGCTATCTCACAATGCGCGGCATCAAGACTTTTCCGCTGCGCTTTGACCGGCAGAATCAAAATGCGATTCAGGTTGCCAACTACCTCTCGAATCATTCGAAGGTCGAAACAGTCTTCTTTCCTGGGTTGCCCAATCACCCCGATCAGGCAACTACCGGGCGCCTGCTCCCCGCCGGCCAATTTGGAGCTATCGTGTCTTTTGAGATTCAAGGCGCAGACAAAGCGGCAGTCTTCCAGTTCTTTGACCGCCTCAAAATGATCGTCCCGGCAACCAGCCTGGGTGACGTGCATACAATGGCCCTTTACCCGGCCATCGCATCGCATCGCGATATCCCGCCAAAGCAGAGGGCGCGCCTGGGGATTCGAGACAATCTGGTTCGAGTCTCAGTTGGAATTGAGGATATCGAAGACATCCTCGCTGACCTCGATCAGGCACTAACCACAAGCTAGACGCCCAAGCCCGCAGGAATCCGGTTACCATAGGCGACAATGGCCATTTACGCCGCAACGGTTTTTCTTAGCGCTTTTCTCTTGTTTCTGGTTCAGCCTCTGATCGCAAAACTGATCCTTCCCTGGTTCGGTGGGTCTGCCGTAGTCTGGAACACTTGCATGTTGTTCTTTCAGATCCTGCTGTTGGCTGGTTATGGTTATGCGCACTGGACGATCCAAAAGCTGAGCCCGAGAGCGCAGTTCCGGCTGCACACTATTTTGCTGGCGCTGGCCGTTGTCCTCACTCCAACCCTGCCCCCGGAATGGATGAAGCCTTCTGGTGAAGCCGCTCCGCTTTTTCCAATTCTGGCAGTTCTTGCAGTAACAATCGGGCTTCCCTACTTTCTGCTCTCCTCTACCAGCCCTTTACTTCAGGCCTGGTATTCGCGAGTCCACAACGCCGCTCCGCCCTATCGACTCTTTGCACTCTCCAACCTCGCCAGCCTACTGGCGCTGCTTGCCTACCCGATTGTGATCGAGCCCTATTTGCCCGCCGGCTATCAGGCTTACACGTGGCATGTTGCATTCGCGGCATTTGGGCTTTTTTGTGTCTATACGGCGTGGCGTGCGTCCGAGGCGTTACCCATGGAAGTTTTACAGACAGAAGAGCTAATAGAGATCCCGCCGCCGCCGACCAGGAAGGATTACTTCCTCTGGGTCACCCTCGCCTCTCTACCGTCGATGCTCTTTCTCGCCTTCACCAGTCATCTGGTGCAAAACGTTGCTTCCATTCCCTTCCTCTGGGTTGTGCCGCTCTCCATGTATCTCCTCAGCTTCATCCTCGTCTTTGATTCCGGCCGCATCTATCGCCCGATGATCTTCCGCATCGCGACTCCGATTATTTTGGGTGCTTTGCTTTACGGGATCTACGTCACAGACTCCGATACCCGGCTTCACTATCAACTCGCTGCGGCGGCATTCTCTTTGCTGGTCTTCTGCACCTTCTGCCATGGAGAACTTGCCGCACGCAAGCCGCATCCCCGCTACCTCACCATGTTCTTTCTCATGATGTCGGTCGGCGGTGCCATCGGCGGATTTCTCATCTCAATTGCCGCTCCGATGCTTCTGACCGGTTATTTCGAACTCTACCTTGCGCTTTCGCTCTTTGCGTTTGCAGCTCTGATGATGCTCTATCGCGAGCATTGGTATACCGACATTCTCTGGACGGCTGCTGCGGTTGCAACAGTGGTGCTTGCAGTTTCTGAGATCCGTTCTATCTCAAACGGCAGCCGCCTGATGGTGCGAAATTTCTATGGTGCGCTGCGGGTCCAGGATTCCACTGCGGGAACAGATAGAGAGACATGGACCCGGACACTCATCCACGGCACGATCAACCATGGCATGCAATTTCTCAGCGATGAACGCGCTCAACTTCCAACCACCTATTACGGCCCCAACTCTGGCGTTGGCCTTGCCATCGCCAACACCTGGCAGATGAACCACCGGGTGGGTCTGATCGGGCTCGGCACCGGGACGCTGAGTTCCTACGCCCGTAAGGGCGATTACTACCGCATCTACGAAATCAATCCCCTTGTTCTTGATGTCGCCCGCACAAATTTCCGTTATCTCAAGGGTTGCCGTGGCACCTGCGACATAGTTCTGGGCGATGCCCGGCTTTCCCTTGAGCGCGACCCAATCCAGAACTTCGACATTCTTGCCGTAGATGCATTCTCAGGCGATTCGATTCCAGTGCATCTTCTCACCAAAGAAGCCTTTCAGCTTTACTTCCGCCACTTGAAAGGCCCCAACGGCGTCCTTGCCGTTCATGTCTCAAACAAGCACTTGCGCCTGGGCCCGGTGGTGGAAAGAATCGCTACCAGCCTTGGGATGAAAACACTTGAAATCAGCAACGAAGAGATCGACGAAGCGCAGGTCTTTTCATCTGATTGGGTACTTGTCTACCGTCCAGAAGCATCGATCACCAACATGCCGATTGTTACCTCTGCTGGAGAGAAGGTCGCCGCCAGACCCGAGTTGAGAACATGGACCGACGACTACTCGAATCTCTTCCAGATCTGGAAGAACGACTAGCGTACAAAATTTATCCGGTTGACAAAGATTGCAATCTGCGGCACTATACTTTGTATGACAAAGTACTCTTCATGGCTCCATTATTTCCGGCACAACAGTTGGTCTGCTTCCGATCTTTGCCCCGGCGGGGAAGCAACGCTTAGCCCTGAAGAACGGGAGATGATTGCTACTTCGCTCCAGCAATTTCAATTGGGAGAAGGCTCTGATGGCCTCGGCCTACTGCGCCGGGCCAATCAGTTCGGCAACAGCAAATGCATCGCCGCACTTTCCGAGCCGATGCAGCGATTCATTCGTGAAGAGCAGCGTCACTCGGCCGTACTGGGGCTCTTTCTGGATCGCGAATCCATCCCCAGATTGAATCACCACTGGGTCGATCATGTCTTTCGCAAAATTCGTAATCTGGCTGGCTTCGAGTTGATGCTAACCGTTCTTGTCACAGCCGAATTTATCGCCATCCCTTACTACACGGCGATCCATGACGCAACGAAATCAGAGTGCCTGCGCAAGATCGCCAGACGGATCCTCAATGACGAGGCGCAGCATCTGGAGTTTCAGGCTGACAATCTTGCTTTATGCGCTGCGGAGCGAAGCGATCTTGGGCGCTTCCTGACCATCGCGATTCATTGGTTATTGTTGAGCCTCGCCGCCGCACTCGTCTACTCGATGCACTCGCGGCTCTTCAGAAAAGCGAAGCTCTCTCCGCTCCGCTTCTGGTCGATGACCTTTGACGCTCACAAACCGGTCTTTTACAAACTGACCCAGGGTCCGCACTGCTTAGCCGAGCCGGTCAGGGCCTACCTGAGATAAGAGAGTGCTATAACGAAATTTCGTTTTGGTTTCAACTACGACATTTCGACTGCTCATCTTATGTGTGATTGTTGCGGTAAATTCAACCGCGCAAGAAGTACCTGCGCCCAAACCTGCTGAATCGCCCCAAACAGAAGGTGCGACTCCAGCAAACCTCTTGGGCAAGGTTAATACTCAAGCAGGAGAGGCCCGCCGTAACGAAAACGTCTTCATTACCGCAATCGACAATAATGCGCAAAAGGAGTCAAACGTTCGACTTGGCATGACGGCAACGGCCATCACTGAATTCAGTGCCGCGGCCAGATTCTTCGGCTCCGAGTTTGGGCTTTCTCCCGTCAATCCGATCCACCTGGGCGCAGTGCGAGCACGCAAAGATCTGCACGGCAGCCTGACCTGGACACACGCCAATTCAGTTGTTGCTGCGCGTAGCTTCTTCCAGGTAGGCAGTGTGCTTCCGGCAAGGGAGAATACCTTCGGCACCAGGCTGACGCTGCCTTTGTGGCGCAATGCGTTTCTCAGTCTTGATGGTGCGAGAGACACAAGACGCGGCTTCGTAAATGGGAATATTTTGGTGCCGCGACCCGAAGAAAGAAGCTGTCTTTCTACTGACGCCAGCATTTGCGCGGTCATCAATCGTTTCTTCCGGGCATACCCAAGTCAGGTGCCCAATCGTCCGGATATCGAAACTCGCGCACTGAACACAAACGCTCCCCAGGCGATCAGCACAAACACTTCAAGCTCAAGACTCGACCAGATCCTGGGCAAACACCGGCTCTCAGCCCGGCATTCGTGGACCACCCAGCAAGTGGACGCCTTTCAGCTCATCGCAGGCCAAAATCCTGACACCACCACCAAATCGCACGATGCTCGGCTTACCTGGACCTATGTTCAAAGTGTACGAACGAATCTGGACGTCACTGGCGGCTTCCAGCGAAATCGCACATTGCTGGTTCCCGAGCCAAATGCTGTGGGGCCACAAGTGCAAATCGGAACGGCCTTTGACAAATTGGGCCCTGGCTCATCCATCCCTGTGGACCGGATTCAGAATCGATTTCAGACGGGGACGCGGCTGCAACATCAGTTCGCCAGGCACACCATCACTCTGGGAGGCGAGTTCGCCCGGCTTCAGTTCAACGGGCAAGAGACATCCTCCAATCGGGGCAATATTTACTTTCGCAATGATTTCGGCCGCGACGCGATCACTAACTTCCGGCTTGGCGTCGTCAACCGCTACTCTTTCGGCGTCGGAGAACTGACACGCGGTTTCAGGCGAAACGACTGGTCCTGGTTTCTGCAGGATGTCTGGCGAGTATCCAACAGCCTGACGCTAAGCGCGGGGCTTCGTTACCAGCCTCAAAGGCCGATCCGTGAGGTGAACCACTTGACTGAAATTCCGTTCGATTGTGACTGCAATAACTTCGGGCCAAATCTTGGAATAGCCTGGCGATTGCCACGAAGTCTGGGGATTTTTCGAGCCTCCTATTCGACTCAGTTTGGTGATGTGTTTCCGGCCACATTGCAGCAGCTTCGTTGGAATCCTCCGGCCTTTCAAAAGATCGAGAATCAGGCACCACCACTGCTCGATCTTCTGGCCGGCGTTGTTATCGATTCCAACGCCCGCGCCATTGTCTTTCACTATCCGCGCAATCTGCAAACTCCCTACGCGCATCAATACAACGCTTCCTGGCAATTGCCGGTGCCCGCCCGGTGGGGCCGCGTCGAAGCCTCTTATATTGGTAGCCGCACCTGGAAGCTGCTCTACATGCAATATTTCAACCGCGCAGTTCCTGTTGCTGGCATCGCGCAGACGACAGCCACGATCAACGCGCGCAGGCCCGACAATCGCTACTTTGACTACCGCGAGGTTTCTAACTCCGCCCGGGCTTATTACGATGCTGGAAAGATCGCTTACACGCTCGCGAGTAAAATGGGGCTGACGATTGATTCTGCCTACTGGTTTTCAAAGGCGATTGATACCGGTGCCACCTTCGTAAATATTGCCGCAGGCGATGATGCCAGCCAAGGCCATGCTCAGGTGGCCGATGATCTCAATGGCGACTTGCGTGGCTTGAGCAATTTTCACCAGTCACATGCGCTCTTGAGTCGCGTTTCATACCAGTTGTCACCGCGCCGCTTCTGGCTTCGTGACTGGCGATTCTCTGGTGTTTTCGTGGCTAAATCCGGTACACCATTCTCAGTGATCACTGGATCGGACGCGCCTGGCTATGGCAACGTCGATGGAGTTTCTGGAGACCGCCCTGATCTGGTGAACCTGTCGATCCTTGGACGAACAATTTCGCATCCAGACCTTGCGCCCAAGATTCTCACGCGCGAATCCTTTGCATTCATCCAGCCTAATCAGCCTCGGGGCAATCTTGGCTTAAATACCTTCAGGCGTGCCGGATTTCGAAACCTCAATGCTTCGGTCGAACGCCGCTTTTCTATTCATCAGGATCGCGCCCTGTCCTTCCGCGCGGAATCCATTAACGCCACAAACACACCCCAATTCGCCGAGCCCGTCGCCGATCTCTCAAACCCTGCATTTGGCAAAATCACAAATACTTTGAATGATGGACGTACCTTCCGGCTATCTATAAGTCTTGAGTTTTGACACACTTGTCGAGATTTGCCGGCCCTGCCCTGCAACCATTCACGACAATTGTGATTATTTTTTATGCTGAGTAACTCCATTGGTATCAATCGTTTGAATTAGATCATTAGCAATGTTCGATCAGGTCTTCCCCCTAACCCTCACTAACATCGACTTCGAGTAACGGTTTCGCAAAAACGGAGTTGGCAATGCGATCTAGCACATGCCGGCTCTTTTCTTTTTGTTGAACCGACGAGGAAGAAAGGATTTACTATGATCTGGAATTCAATTCATGGAGCGTCGTTTCGCTCCGCCTATTTGTTGCTTGCCCTATTTTTCGCCACTGGCGAGATTGGCAGAACCCAACCCGTCCTGACGAAGATTCAGGATATGGTCTATCTCGCTGACGGCTCCCGCTTTAACGGACTCGCCTTTATTGACTGGAAGAGCTTCGATACCGCCAATGGCTCAGTCATTGGAAGAAACAGCAAAGTGGTTCGCATTGTCGACGGGCTCCTGCAAGTCCAGTTGGCACCAACTACAAACAACAACACAACCTACTATTCGGTCAAATACTCCAGCGCCGGAAGGATACTGTTCTCTGAAACGTGGGCCGTAGCTCCTAGCACGGCAACCCTGAAGATTCGTGATGTTAGAGCCATCCTCTTGCCGGGCGGATTCGTTGCCGCGCCGAATGTACCTGGAGGCGGCAACTCCGGTGGCGGAGTGATCGGAGAAAACGGCACGGGCTCCTTCATCGATTCTGAAACTCCTACGGGCTTGATCAATGGATCCAACCTTGTCTTTACCCTGGCAACTACACCCAGTCCGCTCTCCAGCCTCGATCTCTACAGAAACGGAATCAGATTGAGCTCAACTGTCGACTATACAATTGCCTCAAACATCATCAGCTTCGTCAACGGGGCTCAACCCCAGGTTGGCGACATATTTCGTGCCAGCTATCGTGCTGGAGTCTTCGGCACTGCACCGCACAATTTGCTCAGCGATCTGCACTCCGACACTCTCGCCGAGTCTGTAGTGCGCGGTGATCTCCTGGTAGGTCAGGGTACAACCACAAAATGGATGCGCCTTCCTCTTGGCGCTGCCAATCGCTGCCTCATCTCCAACGGTCAGGATGCGGTATGGAATGCATGTTTGTTCACGGGATTCACAACCGGTGCCGTGCCTTTTGTGAACTCCAGCTCGATTCTTACCCAGGACGCCACATCCTTCTTCTGGGATGCCAGCAACAGACGTCTGGGGCTTGGGACGGGCAGCCCTGCAGCGAACCTTACAATCCAGGCATCCGGCTCACAAGGTAATACCGATCTGACGCGCTGGGTGAGTTCAGGCGGATCGACGTTGGCCAGCCTTAGCAGTGGCGGCACGCTTGCCGTTCAGAAAATGAACGTATCGACGAACGGACAGTTTGCGGCGCTCAATGATTCTGGCAACGGTGCTGATCCTCAATTCCCAGTGAGTGGCGACTTCTGGTTTAACAACTCCCAGCGCGCACGCAAGACTTTTGAGGCCGGTCAGGTTCATCCCATGCCGCAAGTACTGTGCAGCGTAGGGGGAGGATCAACCTCTTCTACCACCAACGTGGTTATTGGTTCGTGTTCGATCCCTCAGACTTTCTTTGACTCCGGGGACCGTATCGAGATCTCGCTCAACTTTGAGCATGCTGACTCAGCCAGTGCCTTCATCACGGAGATCTTTATTGGACCCACTTCAGTGTTCAACCGGCAGTTTGCCGCTACTGACACGTTGGTCTTTGTAAAGGGTTCCGGCGGCTACTACCCCACCGGAGTTGCTTTTGGCACGCATAGCTTCGGGACGGCTGGCTCGAGTCCGGGAAGTGCAATGGCTGGCTTGTCTGGCAACGTAACGATAACTCCCACCACCGCTACTCAAATCACCTTCAGGGCGAGACTGGCCACAGCAAGTTCAGATGTGGTTACGCTCCGTAACTACACTGTGGTGCGTTTCCCGGCGCAGTTCAACCCTTAAGTTCTCCAGAGAGATTTTCATAAGCTCATCTCTTTCTTCCTCTCTGGAAAGAAAAGGGGCGGAACAGCGCTTTGCTGTTCCGCCCCTTTCTTATTGGGATTGAATGGTTCTTTAAAAGAAGAAGCGCAGGCCACCCTGCAACTGGCGCGGACTGCCGAGCTGGGCGTTCTGGCGGTTGTAGCTGCCGTCCGCATTGCGCAAGCGCATGAAGTCGGCGGCCACTGGGGCTGTTGTGCCATTTGCCGAGAACCCGTTGCCGTAGATGGAGGCTGTGCCGCCATAGACGACGTTATCGAGGTTCAGCATATTGAACGCTTCCACGGAAAACTGCACCTTGAAGCGCTCGTTGAAAGTGAAGCTCTTGATGATACGCATGTCAGTAGTGCTAAAGCCACGATTGCGGAAGTAGTTGCGTGGGAATGGATCCCCAGCGGAGCGGAAGGGACGGTCATTGTTGTTGCCGTCACGATTCAGATCCGAACCTGCGCGCGGGTTGATTGGTGTGCCAGAACGGGCGCGAAGAATGCCCGACAACTCAAAGCCCCAGGGCAGCGAGTAGACGGCGTTGCTCGTGAAGTTGTGGCGAATGTCGAGCGAACTGAAATAGTACTCACTCTTCAGATTGAAGCTATCCATGTAGTCGAAACCACCGGCGCTGCGTTCGCTGTCGTCGTCAGAGAAGTTCTGGGCCACAGTGTAGAAACTCTGGAACTGCAACTTCTTGGTGCGGTACTGCGCCTGGAAGGTTACAGCACGATACATCGAGCGAGCCGAAGACTCGCGAATCGTAAGGGAGCCTACAGTCGGCACAGGCCGGAGGACACCACCGCCAACAATCCCGTAGTCAGGACGCAGGCTTTGATCGCCGGTGCGCAGCGTCGGGGAGGGCAGGTTGTAGTCGCGGTTACGATTCAAGTGGACAGTGTTGACGTAGTTGAATTGAATCCCTGCGGTAAAGTTCTTGAACCATTCGGTTTCAGTACCCAGGCCCAATTGGAAAGAACGTGGATTCTGGAACTTTGGGGCGACAGTGGTGAAACCAGCGCCAACAAATGGGTCGCGTGCTGTAGCGCCAACAGAGATAGCAGCGGCACGCTGCACAACGTCCAGCGGAATCACAGGCAGTCCGCTGAGTGGCGTGCGATTCAGATCTACACCAGCTTCAAGGAAGCTTTGGTACGCCGTCTTGATGGTTCCAGGGCCGCCAACGGCGAGGGAAACGTTGCCCGGAGGGTTACGGAAGTTTGCGGTGGGGTCGGCAAAGGTGAGCAGCGGAGTAGCGGCATAGAAGATACCGGTATGACCACGAACTACGGTGCGGAACTGATCCGTAAACGGGGTCCAGGCAAAGCCGAATCTCGGAGCGATCTGATTCATATTGTTGTTAATCTTACGCGGGCTGGCGATTCCGCCGATGGGGAAACGAACGCCTTCAACACGTGCGAGTACAGTTGCGTTATTGGCTACAACCGCTGGATTGACTTGTCCTTCCCAGCGGAGACCGAAGTCGAGAGTGAGCTTGTTGGTGGCACGGAAGCTGTCCTGCACAAAGGCGGCAATTTGCTTGGCCGAGAAAGCAGCCTGAAGGTTGCCAATCTGACGGCTATAGGTGACCTGGGCGTTGTCAAAGCGGTTGCCACCGTTGGCACCGTTGCCGCCGGCGATATCGAGTACTGCGGCAGGAACGCCGTTGACCTGAAAGTTTCCGAACTGGTTGAAGCCGAAAGACTGGGCAGTGGGAAGAAAGCTAAAGTCAAAGCCGCCTTTGATGCTGTGCTTGCTCTTGAGAACAGTGACTGAGTCGGTGATCTGCCAACGCTTGTCGGATTGAACAGTGGGGAGGAAGGAACGGGCTCCGAAGGTAGAGACGTTCTGGAGGTTTACACCGGGATTTGAAGAGTTCGCCGTGCGGGGTCGCTCTTCATAAGAACCTGAGAACTTCAGATCGTTCACGACCGAAGGCGAAAAAATGTGAGTGTACTGAAGCCCGCCATTGTGGATGCGATCAAGCTCATTGCCTTCGTTTTCCACAGGATTATTGGTAATCGGATTGACAGCGGCACCCACTGTAACGGCATTATTTTCTACTGAGTCACTGAAGCTATAGCGCATGGTGAGCTTGTGGCCGCCAGCGAATGAATAGTCAGTCTTGGCTGTTACGGCACTGGCGCGATTCGTCTGCTGGAAACCTTTTTCGAAGCTGCGCAGCAAGGTAATGGCTTCTGTATTGCGAGCCGTTACAGCTACGCCGGTAAGAGACGGAATCACGACTTGCCGGGGAGTAGTGGAGCGCTGGCTTTCTGCTGCGACAAACCAGAAGAGCTTGTTCTTCTTGATCGGGCCGCCGATGCCGCCGCCAAACTGCTGCAGCGTCTCGGAAGGACGGATCAGAACTACCGGATTGAATTCGCTGAGCGCGCGATGGCGGATCTGATAGAAGCCTTCGCCGTGTAGTTCATTGTTGCCAGACTTGGTGATGGTGTTCATCACGCCGCCGGTGGAACGGCCATATTCAGCTGAGTAGCCGGTTGCGAGAACCTGAAATTCAGCGATGGCACTCTGTGGCACGGTGATGATGCTGGTGGAACGTTCGCCCCCGCGGATGCCGCCAAAGAAAGGTTGATTGTAGTCAGCGCCATCGAGCATGATGTTGGAATTGATACCACGCTGGCCGGCGAAGGAGATCTGGTTGCGCGAAGCACCTTCGACAACTGCTGTTGGCGTCAATAGAACGAAGTCCTGAAAGCGGCGTCCGTTGATCGGCAGGTTTGTGATCGCAATGCTGTTCACAAGGGCGCTTGCCACGGGCACTGCATCCTGAAGCAATGTTTCGCCAACTTCGACGGTGGTGCTGGTAGACTGCACGCTCATCTGAATGTTCACAGTGATGGTGGAGCCAACGTTTAAAACCAATCCGCTGATTTTGTTTTCAGCAAATCCTGCGGTGGTGGTAGTGACTTCATACGTGCCTGGGTCCATTAAAACGGCACGATAAGTGCCTGTAGGGGTAGTAGTGAGTTCTCGGGTGATGCCCGTGCCAACATTCCTGAGAACAAGCTTGGCTCCGGCGATTACTGCCGCATTGGGGTCGGTTACAGTGCCAAAGATCTGGCCCTTATTGGCGTCCGCTTGTCCAAACAGGAGGGATAGCGAGCACACCAGGAGTGTTGCGAATCGAAGGGTGTGTTTCATAAAATGTTTCTTTCAGAAGAGACCTAACGGGGGGATAATTTGAGATTAGCCCAATTTAGTTTCGATTACATGAAGATTCCCAGGGCTTCCAATCCAACGGGAATCATAGTAATCTTGATAGAGAATACACACTATGCAGACGCAATCCTCAGTCGCGGAGCAGTTTGACCAGACTGTCCATGCCGACATTTCGTTGTTCCGGTCCCAGGTGAACGACTTCCTTGCAGGAAAATTCACTGACGACGAATTTCGTGCCTTCCGGCTTCGACGCGGCGTGTATGGCCAGCGCCAGCCAGGTGTCCAGATGATACGCACGAAGGTGCCGGGCGGGCTTTCCACTTCGCAGCAAATGGAACAGCTTGCCAATATCGCAGACAAGTACGCCGGCGGCAAGGGGCATCTGACGACACGTCAGAACATGCAGTTTCACTTCGTGCCGCTGCCGGTTGTTCCAGATCTTCTCGAAGAACTCTCAACGGTTCGGCTCACAACACGCGAAGCCTGCTACAACACCGTCCGCAATGTCACTGGGTGCGCCCTGGCAGGTATTTCAGTCGATGAGGTATTCGATATCTCTCCATACTTGCGCCAGGCGGCTTTTGCCTTCCTTCATCAGGAATTGACAGACAACCTGCCGCGCAAGTTCAAGATCAGCTTCTGCGGATGTAAACAGGATTGTGCGGTGGGTGGCATTCACGATTTGGGCTTTCACGCCAGAATCCAGGATGGCCAACGTGGATTCAGGATCGTTGCCGCCGGCGGGCTTGGGCCAGTGCCGAGTGAAGCGCAGGTGCTCGATGAGTTTCTTCCGGTTGAACGAGTCGTCAATCGCTGCGAAGCCGTGGTTCGGGTCTTTGGCAAATATGGAAATCGTAAAAACAAGCA
The DNA here is from genome assembly GCA_043718395.1 of Acidobacteriota bacterium. Taxonomy (GTDB): domain Bacteria; phylum Acidobacteriota; class Terriglobia; order Bryobacterales; family Bryobacteraceae; genus Bryobacter. Next base: position 18,733 of record JAYSVS010000003.1, on the reverse strand, counting down.
CAAGGCACGCCTGAAGTTTATTGTTCGTGAGCGCTCATGGGATTGGTTCAAAGAACAAGTCGAAGTGGAGTACGCTGATATTCTTGCCAACGGAGGCATTGAGGCTCCCGCTGAGGTTCCCGTTGGCTTCGGAGCCTACTCAGCCGAACCTCGGCCGCTCGGTCGCGAACCACTGCTTGCGGTGCTCCCGGACTTGCCGCCCGATTACGAGCGTTGGCTTCGCACCAACGTGAAACCACAACGCCAGGCCGGCAATGTCGTCCTCACCGTCAAGGTGCCGCAAGGCAACATGACATCGCAACAGATGCGCGCTGTTGCGCAGATTGCCCGTTCGGCAGGAGACGGCTTGGTTCGCATCACAATTGATCAGAATCTAAACATTGCCTGGCTACAGCAAAACCGCCTGCCTGAAATTTACGCGATCCTGCAGCAGGCCAAGCTTGCGGAATCAGGAGCGGACGAGATAGACGATATCGTGACCTGCCCTGGAGCCTGGAGTTGCAATCTTGGGATCACCAAAACGATGAATCTTGGCGAGGTTCTCAGCCAGACCGTCAGCAATTACCCCGATGCCCTCGTCCGCAAGTTGCACATCAAGGCTAGTGGTTGTCCCAACGCCTGTGGCCAGCACTGGCTGGGAGATTTTGGCTTCTTCGGGAACGTTCGCAAAGTGAATGGGCGTGAAATCCCTTACTACCAGATGCTTCTCGGCGGCGGAACGGACCGCGAGGGCATGCTCAAGTATGGCTTCACCATTCAGAGCATCCCGGCCAAATCCGCTCCTGTCGCGGTCACCCGCATCCTGGATCATTACATCGCCAATCGCCTATCTGATGAAACGTTCCGCGAGTATGTACTTCGCTTCAAGGTAGAGACATTCCGGACCCTCACTGCGGATCTTGTCAAACCGATGGAGATCGATCCGGACCTATACCTGGATTGGGGCGATGCCGACCCGTTCAGCCTGCAACTCGGCCGTGCCGAATGTGCAGCCTAAGGCTCTAACCTTTACCCTTGAGCTTCGACATTGAGGCTGAGGTATTGGTCTTCGGCTGATCATGGGCCACGGCCGCTGCCAGTGCACCTAACTGCACCGGCACACTCGTGTCGATCATCTCAAACATCGTTCCGATCGGGAGGCCTTCTGCCTCTTTTGTGAAGGTCAGCTCGCGCTCAACAGCATCAAACTCAATCCGGAGGCAATCTCCATCCTCAATTTGATCGGTGGCGAGCAGATTTGAAAGAGGCTGCACGAGCAACCGCTCCATGCTGCGCTTCAAGTGGCGCGCTCCATATCGCGGGTCCACACCCTGCTCAAGAAGAAATCCCTTCGCATCTTCGGCAACCGCAAAGATGAATTTCTTCTGGTTTGCCCCGGCTAGTAGCCGCTGCTGGAAAATTGCCAGCTCGATATCAAGGATTCTACGCAAGTCTTTGTCGGCCAAATTCTTGAAGACCACAATTTTGTCGAGCCGATTCATAAACTCGGGGGTAAATTTTTTTCGCGCTGCTTCTACGCCAGTTTTGTTGTGCTTTTCGTTCCGCTTTTGCACTTCTTCTTCGGCAACGACTTCATTGCTCAGCGAACGGGCGAATCCCATTTTAGGGCTTCCGATTTGGCTCATCTCCGTAGCGCCAAGATTACTGGTCATGAAGATCATCGCCCGGGAAAAATCAACTTTGCGATTGTCACCCAGCGTCAAGATGCCCTTATCAAGAATCCCCAACAGCAAATTCCAGAGCGCATCGCTGGCCTTCTCAATCTCGTCAAACAATACGAAGCTCAACTTCACATCTTCATTCCAATACTGATTCAGCATCTCCTGGCTGAGCAAGGGATGCGTCTCCCGATGCCCCAAATAGCCAGGGGGGCTCCCAATCAGTTTGGCAATCTCATGACTGTGCTGGAACTCGGCGCAGTCAATCTTCACCACCGGGCCTGGCCGCCGCAACAAGCACTCCGCCGCTGCCTCAACCAAACGTGTCTTCCCTGTACCTGTAGGACCCAAGAACAGAAAGCTGCCGATCGGACGTCCGGGAGAGCTCAATCCAGTCGTGTACATCTGAAACATGTTTACGATCTGCCCGATCGCATCGTCCTGGCCAGCAATCAACTGGCGCAGCCGATATTCAAGGTATGAGGCATCCTTGCCTGTTCGCTTGGGATCAAGTGTTGTCCGCATTTTTTTGGGCTCCATACTCAATCCAAGAATCCTACGGCCATAATTTAGTTGGTGCAGCGTCACATCCGGATCGCTTGCACTTTCGCTGCCACTTTCAGCTCCCCATCTCGAACTTGATTTCAGACGCAAATCTTCATTCCTCTCTTGTTATTCGGCCTCACCTCAGGAATCTTTAGGACTTCAACCTTATACTGGAGGAAATGCCGGATATGAGCTTGTTCTGGTTGCGAATTGCCTCGATTCTTTATGCCGCTGGCTTAATCCGCACCCTTTGGACCTTCCTCAAAAATCGCCACTCGGAGGAGCCAACCACACCAGGAGTTGCTGTCATGGGCAGCTTCGCGGTCGGATCAGTGCTCCATTTGGTTTCCATCGTGGAACGCTCTGTTTCAGTCGGGCACCTTCCGGTGGACAACTTCTTCGAGTCGGTCAGCCTTTTCGCCTTCCTGCTCGGCCTGCTTTACCTCTTCGTTCACTGGCGCTATAGCTTCTCTTCCCTGGGGATATTGCTCTTTCCAATCGTGAGTCTAATGACTTGGATTGCCTCCACTGAAAGTCCGATTACAGCCTGGTCCAATGCTCGCGTTAGGAATGCCTGGCTGATCATCCACGTCTCACTGATCCTGTTTGGGATCGCCAGTGTCTGCATCACCGCAGGCGCATCCATCTTTTACCTGATTCAGGAACGTAAGCTGAAGAGCAAAGACCTCCTGGGAGCCTCGCGTCTCCCCGCGCTGGGAATCCTCGACACGATGATCAATCGCGCCATGGGCCTCGGCTTCGTCTTCACTACGCTGGGGGTCATCGCGGGAGCCTCCTGGGCTTATGTGGAAAGCGGAACGCGCTGGATGAGCAACGCCAATGTTCAGTTGGCCCTCTTCACCTGGCTCTTCTATCTGACGATGATCTTCCTGCGCACCAGTCAGGGGTGGCGCGGCCGCAAAACCGCTCTTATGGCTCTCGGGCTGCTCGCCTTCTCTGCCCTCACATGGGCGACTCACATCGGACTTAGGACAACTCTCGAACGATGAGCCGCATCGCCATCTGCGGGCTCAGCCATCGCACCGCCCCGGTCGAAGTTCGCGAGAAGCTGGCTCTCCCCGCGCCTTCAATTCCCGCTGCTTTGACCGAGCTGAACCTCCAGGCAGGTGTAAAGGAGAGCCTGATCCTATCCACCTGCAACCGGGTAGAGCTGGCGCTCGCACTCGATGACACTGCCAGTCTCAACGATGCCCTTTCACAATTCCTTGAAAAGCAAAGCAGCCTCAAGCTCGCCGCAGTAGATCAGTATTTGTACAAGCTCGAAGGCCGTGACGCCGTTCGCCATCTCTTTCGAGTCGCCTCTAGCCTCGACTCAATGGTTGTTGGCGAGCCGCAGATCCTCGGACAACTTAAGGATGCGTACTCGCTGGCAAAAGAAATGGGCACCGTCAGCAGCCACCTCGACCAGTTGGTCACTCGCGCTTTTCATGTCGCTAAACGCGTCCGTTCAGAGACAGAAATTGGAGAGAGCGCCGTCAGCGTCAGCTATGCCGCTGTAGAACTCGCCCGCGAAATCTTTGGCAATCTCGCCGGCAGCAAAGTGATGCTTATCGGTGCCGGCAAGATGAGCGAGCTGGCCGCCAGGCACTTGCGAAATACCGGTGCCAAGCAGATCTACGTCACCAACCGGACTTACGACCGTGCCGTAGACCTGGCCCGTCTGTTTGAAGGCTGGATCATCGACTTTGCCACCTTCAAGCAGACCCTGCCCAGCGTAGACATCATCATCACCTCGACGGGAGCACGCGAGCCCATCCTCACCAAAGAGGACATGAAGCTGGTGATGAAGGCCCGCCGCAACAAGCCGGTCTTCATCGTCGATATCGCCGTCCCTCGAAACGTGGAGTCATCGGTCAACGAACTGGACAATGTTTTCCTCTACGATATTGATGACTTGCAGAAAGTTGTCGAGCGAAATGTTCTGGGCCGGGCCGAAGCAGCAGAACATGCCGCCCGCATCATCGAAGAAGAAGTGCATTGGCTCGAAAACCGAATGCGCGAGCGAGAAGTCTCACCCGCCATCGTCAGCCTGCAAGGACGGCTTGAAGAAGTGCGTGCCGCAGAAATTGAGCGCTACCGCACCAAGATTGGCCCGCTCAACCCGGCACAGGATGAAGCCATTGAAGCCATGACTCGTGGCATCATCAACAAGATCGCCCATGGCGCAATTGCGGAATTGCGACGGCAAGGAGCACAGGGCGACCCTACCGTAATGCTCGAGATGATTCGGCGCATCTTCCGCCTGGAGTCCATCAAGTGATCATCATCGGTTCGCGCGGCTCGATGCTTGCGCTCTGGCAGGCCAGGCACATCCATGCTCAGCTCCAGGCCAGAGGAATGGAGGCCCGCATCGAAATCATCCACACTACCGGTGACAAAATCACTGATGTCCCGCTTGCCAAGCTGGGGGCGCAAACCTCCACCAAAGGGCTCTTCACCAAAGAGCTTGAAGACGCACTGCTCGATGGCCGCATCGACATCGCTGTGCATAGCCTGAAGGATATGCCCACCGAGCTGCCTGAAGGCCTTGAACTCGTTGCCGTGCCTGAGAGAGAGGACCCTTTCGACGCCATCATCGGCAGCACGCTCGAAGATCTTCCACGCGGTGCCCGCGTCGGCACCAGTGCGCTTCGCCGGCAGGCACAGTTGAAGGTACTTCGCCCAGATCTCGACATCCAATCGATCCGCGGGAACCTCGACACACGATTGCGCAAGCTCGATGAGGGCCAATACCAGGCGATCGTGCTGGCCTGCGCTGGTTTGCGCAGGCTGGGTTGGTCTGGACGCATTGCTGAACGGTTTGATGCTTCACGCATTTGCCCCGCTGTCGGCCAGGGGGCACTCGCCATTGAAGCTCGCGCTGGAGACACAACGGTGAGCATGCTCACGCACGAGCCTACGCTCAAAGCCATAACTGCTGAGCGTACGTGCCTGCGCGAGTTTGGCGGGGGTTGTCAAATCCCGATGGGTGCATTCGCCACCATCAAAGGGGGTCTGATCCATCTCGAATCCGTTGTTGCATCGCCCGATGGCGCGCTGGTGATTCGCTTCGCCGCCGATGGAACAGACCCCGTGGCGCTTGGCAAGACTGTCGCCGACGGCCTCAAGGCCCGGGGCGCACACGAGGTGCTGGGGTGAAAGTATACCTGGTAGGCAGCGGACCTGGGGATCCGGAGCTGCTTACGGTCAAGGCCAAGCGCCTGCTCGAAACGGCAGACGTTGTGCTCTATGATCACCTCTCGAGCCCCGAAGCCCTGCGTCTTGCGACCAAGGCCGAGCTGATCTATGTGGGCAAGGTAAGAGACAACCACACGGTGCCACAAGAGGAGATTGGTGAGATCCTGATCGCTCAGTGGCAAGCCGGGAAGCATGTGGTGCGGCTCAAGGGTGGCGACCCTTACATCTTTGGGCGCGGAGGCGAGGAGTGCGAGGCGCTGGCCAAAGCAGGCGTACCGTTTGAAGTCGTGCCAGGAATCTCTTCAGCCATCGGGGCCTCCGCCTATGCTGGCATCCCTCTCACCCATCGCGACTATGCCAGTTGCGTCGCCTTCGTCACGGGCCATCACCCAGAAGCCATCGACTGGCACAAGGTCGCTCAAGTAGATACGATCGCGATCTTTATGGGGGCCTTCCACTTCCCGGAACTCGCTGCTGCACTGATTGCTGCCGGTCGCTCTGCTGACACCCCGGCGGCTGCGGTGACCTGGGCCACACGCCCCGAACAAAGCACTGTCGTCGGCACTATTGCTTCGCTTGCCGAGGCCAAAATACAAGCCCCGGCCATGATCTATATCGGTGGCGTGGCTCAACTCGGCCAACATCTCAACTGGCATGAGAGGCTTCCCCTTCATGGCGTCAGAATCGCCATCACACGAGCTCGCAAGTCTGCCCCTGAAATGGCGCTTCAACTATCTGCTCTTGGTGCGCAAGTGCTCGAGTATCCAACTATCGAGATCGCTCCTCCGGTCAGTTTCGAGCCACTCGACAAAGCGATTGCGAACCTCGAACAATACGACTGGCTGATCTTCACCAGCGCCAATGCAGTGGAAGCATTCTCATCGCGCCTGGCTGCGTCAACGCGAGACCTCCGCGGCTTGCGGGCCAAGCTGTGCGCCATCGGCCCAGCCACGCGCAAGGCCGTTGAGAAGATGCACCTCAAAGTGGACGTAGTGCCTGCGGAGTATGTCGCCGAAAGCCTGGTGGATGCACTCGCGGGCCACGACATGAAGGCAAAGCGGATTCTGATTCCGCGCGCTGCTGTTGCCCGCGACACCGTTCCCGATGCCCTGCGCGCAATGGACGCCGCTGTCGAAATCGCAGAGGCATACCGCACGATTGTGCCTGATTCCGGGCCTGCCCCTGACGCTGATTGGATCACCTTCACCAGTTCGTCTACAGTCAAGAATTTTCTCGCCCTCAATGAGCCCGGTTTGATCCATCGCTATAAGACCGCATCGATTGGCCCCATCACCTCGGAGACGCTTTTGATGCATGGGGTGGAGCCTACAATCGAAGCCAACCCACATACGACTGAAGGAATGATCGATGCCATCCTCCGACATCACGATTCGTCGCGCTGAGCCAGAAGACGCTGCGGCCTTTGTGCGATTCAACGAAGCCATGGCTTGGGAGACCGAGCAACTCAGGCTCGATCCGGCCAAGCTGCTGGAAGGCGTTGAAGGCTTATTCGCGAGGCCTCAATACGGCTTCTACGTGGTTGCCGAAGTGGAAGGCGAGATTGCCGGCGGCCTCATGATTACTTACGAATGGAGCGACTGGCGCAACAAAGTCTTCTGGTGGATTCAGAGTGTTTATGTGCTTCCAGACTTTCGTGGCCAGGGCGTTTACCGCAGCCTCTACGAGGGGGTGAAATCGATGGCTGGGGAGAGTGATTGTTGCGGCTTTCGACTCTATGTCGAGACTACAAACGAAGCTGCCCAAATTGTCTATCAGAAGCTGGGTATGGACCAAAGCCATTACCTGATGTTTGAAGATTCTCTGGTTTAGCGGATCTCAAATACGGGAGAGCCAGCACTTCAAGGCGTGGTATGACCCCAGGTATCTTCAATCGGCGCGATCCCGAGGGTAGAGAATTTTTGAATCATTTTCCTGATTCTTCAAGCGAAGCGGATGCCTGGCCTTCCTTGTGTTGTCTAAGCCATGAATGAATTGTTTGGCAAGTTCGACTACTGCATTTGGGTTCGTTTGTTCCATTTTTGTTGCTCTTGAGGTTTCGGCCCTGAGTTGCTTGAGTGGGGTGGCCACGGTCGCTGGATTGCTGTCTAGTTGCTGTTGTTTGTACATGGGATTTCTCCTGAGCAAAATCTAGCAGGCAGAATGGAGAGCTTTATGAGTGAGGCCAGCGGGAGTTTTGTGGAATCAATGGGTTAGCGGCAAAAGAAATTTGAAAATACCTGCGAAATCGCAGTTGTGGTTTTGTCAGCAATCGAATGGCACATCGTCTGCCACAGTCTTTCGGCAATCCAATCAGCCCTTGATAAAGCTGCATTCCGGTCTTACCAGTTCAACGAGCGTGGTCTCTCAATCGAAAATTTCCGCGGCCGTAGATCCGTACTGGATTTGGTAGGACTTGGGATGAACAAGAACAAGGTGCGAGTGGGCTTCCGTCGGCTCCGATTGCCTCATTCCGAATTTGGAGAGCCCCGGTGCAGGTGAATCCGTCCACTTCTCGTCCACCTCTCAGACTGTCCACCTCTCCGGCAAAGACTTGAGCCAAGCCGACGAAGGCCTTGTTGTTGGTAAGGATGATCGGCTGGCGCTTTTCGTAGGGCTCGCAGATGGCCTGGAAGAGGAGGCTGGCATGGGTCTTCTGCAAAGTCAAATAACCGACCTCATCGATGTTGAGGAGTTTCGGGTGGGTGAGGTTTTTGATCTCGCGGGCCAAATCTGGCGGCAAAAGGCATGGGCGGCTCAACGGTCGGAATCTTTGCGATTCTGCACGCGATTGATACGCAAAGCGTGGGAATCCGGATAGGAAAAACGGACACGCCACTCGCCTATCCGGAGGCGATATTCTGGCGGATCGATACCTTGAAGCTTTTTGATGTCGCCTACTATTCGTAAGCAGGTGGCACGATCGAGCTACTTCAGATCGGCCTTGGCCTGATCGGAGAGTACGAGGCTCCTCAGGAATTGTCCTTGTGGTTTGTCACTTCCTCCATCGAGAGGCCGAGTTCACTCAGAACCTCCTCAAAAGGATTACCCTTGTTGTCCTGAAACCACTTGCGCGAGGTTTCGATATCTTCACGCTCTTCCTCAGAGACTGTTTCGTCGTCGATTGCGGCAGTGGCAAAGGCACGATCCAACGGATCTAGCATGCTTTCTAGTAGACCGACGATGGCGGAGAGCTTTTCCGGGGCCAAGCGCTCGATCATGCCATGCGCATGCTGCTTCTGTTCTTGCATGAGCTCAGTATTCATGGTGTCGTTCTTTCCGCCCTATAGATTCCGCCCATCGATCGGCTCATTTTGGAGCCTTCGACGTAAAGATACATTTCTTCCTAGAGAATAACAATTGACTGGGACAATCGTACACTGCCGTTCAAGCGAGCAAAGACAAAAGTGTCAATTCTCACGCAAAACTGACCCCCAGGGCAGAGCAAAGACTGAAGATTCTTTGCTTTAGCGGATCTCAAAAACGGGAGCGCCAAGCACTTCAAAACGAGGCGTTATGCCAAGGCCAGGAGCGGTTGAAGCAGCTAGCCGGCCATTCTTTCTTTGCGGAGCGCCTTCAGCATTGCTTACCGTCACATAGCTATTGAAGTCTGTCGCGGTGAAGAGCAGTTCAGGCGGCGTGCTATGAGCGAGATGGGCAATCGCCGAAGTGATAATGTCTCCACCCCAGGTGTCCTCAATCGTCATCGCAATCCCGAGCGAAACACAGAGATCGCGAATCTGCCTTGCCTTGGTCAATCCGCCCACCTTCGAGATCTTGAGGTTAATCACATCCATCGCCTGGTCCGATACCCCACGCAGCACCATCGCCAGATCGTCGATCACTTCATCTAGCACGAAGGGCCTATCCGTATGCCTCCTCACAGCCAGACACTCTTCGTAGGACATGCAGGGCTGCTCAATGTAGACATCGACATCACGGACGGCATGAGCAATGCGCACTGCCTCATGCTGCCGCCATCCGGTATTGGCATCCGCAATCAGCACATCGCCTTGCTGCATCTGGGCGGCCACGGCATGAATGCGCTGGATATCGATATCTGGCTGCCCGCCCACCTTCAGTTGAAACTTCGTGTAGCCTTGGGCCCGGTACCCGGCAACGTTTGAGGCCATCCGCTCAGGCGTGTCTTGCGAGATTGCCCGGTACAAGGGGAAATCTGCTCCATTTCGCCCACCAAGCAGCGTGACTACAGGCTGATTGGCCACCTTCCCGAGGATGTCCCAACAGGCCATATCTATCGCTGACTTCACGTAAGGATGCCCGCGCATGAGCTGATCCATCCGGCGATTCAGTTTTCCAAGTTCTGTTGGATCCTGGCCTATTAAGCCCGGCGCCAATTCGGCAAGTCCAGTACGGGCCCCATTGGCGTATGCCGCGAGATATGCAGGCCCAAGAGGGCAGACCTCACCGTAGCCAGAAACGCCGGCATCGGTGGAAATAGCGACAACTGTGGAATCGAATACGTCCACCGAGTTTCCCCCTGACCATTTGTAGCTTCCCTCGTGCAAGGGAAGCTCAACCCGATACGCCGAAATGCTTGTGATCTTCATAGTTGGAATGCCGGAGCAAAAGACAGTATATGTTCGCACGCGCCCTGGTGTCTGAAGCAGTTTCGCGACGGATATGGTTTCAACACCAAGAACTTGACAGCCTGCAAAAAAACGCTGGCGACGCGCCAGGCCGTCTAAAAGTCCGAGACGCTCTGCTATCCCTTTAGCCCTCCCTGCGATCCAAAGTGATGGATTCGATTTGGGATGAGGTTGAGACGGCCAAGTAGAGAATTTTTGAATCATTTTCGTGATTCTTCAAGCGCAGTGGATGCCTGGCATTCCTTGTGTTGTCTAAATCATGAATGATTTGTTTGGCAAGTTCGACTACCGCATTTGGGTTCGTTTGTTCCATTTTTGTTGCTCTTGAGGTTTCGGCCCTGGTTTGCTTGCGTGGGCTTGCCACGGTCGCGGGATTGCTGTCCAGTTGCTGTTCTTTGTACATGGGATTTCTCCTGAGCAGAATCTAGCAGGCAGAATAGAGAGCTGTATGAGTGCGGCCAGCGGGAGTTTTGTGGAATCAATGGGTTAGCGGCAAAAGAAATTTGAAAATACCTGCGAATGATAAAGTTCTCATCGGCGGAACGGGGTAGGCTGGCGGGGGTGCAATGATACAAGCTTCCTCTTCAGAGGAGGTGCCGCACCTGATTTTGATGTTGCTTGATCGGGTGGAACTTTTCTTTGAATTTGGCTTTTCAGGCACGGGGAAGCACGGTGCGCTATCAGGGGTGGTCCGGGCTGAAAAATGGCGAGTTGTTGCGAAGTGCAGAAAGCGAGGGCTTTGAGGTCTTTTTCACTGGAGACCAAACTCTGTCTTATGAGTAGACTTTTAGCGGCCGTCAAATCACATTTGAGGTTTTTTCAGCAATCGAAAATTTCCGCGTCCGTAGATCCGCACTGGATGCGTGGGTGCTTGACTAAGTTGCGCTGTGGGGGTTGACCCTGATTTGGGAGTAGGCGGCGCGTACACGATCCGGCTCCGCAACAGCACAGGCTACCCGTAGAGCACACCCAACACCTGAACCGTCATCGCCAATGAACCAATTAGGGTAACCTCAAGGTGTCGGGCTTTCTCAATGACAATCCATCTAACCCCAGATCTCGAAAAGCTGGTAGAGTCCAAGATCGATTCTGGCTCTTTCAATTCAGCAACCGAAGTAATCGCAGCGGCCTTGCGTGAGATGGCAACCAGTGACGAGTTGCGCAAAGGTCAGCTTGAGGCCTTGAATTCAAGGATCGAACAGGGCCTCGCCGAACTCGATAGAGGCGACTATGTCGATGGCGAGTCCTTCATGCAAAACCTGCTCGACGACCTGGACCAAAGAATCGCGGCTGACACCAGGCAGTGAGCTATTTTCTTACCGCTAGTGCGCAAAGAGATCTGCTCAGAATCCTCGATTACTATCAAGAAGTTGCCAGCTTAAGAATCGTACGTCAGATGACAAAGGAATTCGTGTTGTCCTTCCGATTCCTGGCCCGCAATCCGGGTGCCGGTCACACCCGCAATGATGTTAGGAATAAGGCCGTCCTGTTCTGGACGCTGAGAGACTTTTTGATTGTCTATCGAGCCAACTCAAAACCCCTGGAAATAGTAATGATCGTCCACGGCAGCCAAGATATTCCTGCAGTTCTGAACCAACGGAATCTTGGCTAACATAGAACCCAGTGCATGCCCATCGAAACTGAAGCAAAAAACTGCCCGACGGCAAGGGAGCTGATCCACCACCTCAATCCCCTAAGTGATTGGCGTCAAAGTTTGCTGGCAAACCCAAAGTATGCGGGATCAGAACAAGTTTTCTTCAGAGGACAGTTTCAGAGCCATTGGGCTTTGGTGCCGTCAGCCCTGAGACCTATGTCATTTCTCCTAGATCGTTCGGGATGGAGAAACCCACTTTCAGACCCAGTGCAACAAATCCAGGCTGAAGCGGAGACGCTTTGGGCATTTCTTTCCTTATGTGATGACGCAGGACTAGCCCTCCCGGAGGACGGCCAGAAACTTCGTCGCGCTCTGCTCGAATTTAGAAACCATATTTTCAATGTTTTTAGGGAGCCCGCGCCACGAAATTGGCCGCCCCCCGAAGTCCTATCTTTCATGGCATTCGCTCAGCATTCCGGAATTCCAACGAGGCTGTTGGACTTCACGACCGACGGCTACGTTGCCGCTTATTTTGCAGCGAAGAAAGCTCTAGAATCCGAAGACTTTTCCAGTTGTGGCTCATTGTCAATTTGGTGCACACCCTCGACGTCAAATCGCAGTTGTGGTTTTGTCAGCAATCGAATGGCACATCGTCTGCCACAGTCTTTCGGCAATCCAATCAGCGCTTGATAGAGCTGCATCCGGGTCTTACCAGTTCATCGAGTGTGGTCTCTTCAATCGAAAATTGCCGCGTCCGTAGATCCGCACTTGATGCGTGGGTGCTTGACGAAATTGAGCTGTGGGAGTAAGCCTGATTTGGGAGTAGGCCGTGCTTGATTTGGTAGGACTTGGGATGAATCAGGACAAGGCGCATGGGCTTCCGCCGGCTCCGATTGCCTCATTCCGAATTTGGGGAGCCCCGGGGCAGGTGGATCCGTCCCCAGGCTGAAATTGGTAAAATCCAGGCTTATTGAAGGTGTTTTTGAATTTGGGCTAATCGATAGATTGTGAACCACTTGGCGGAATAGTGCAGAAATAGATCGGGATGGCTGAGGACAAGCTGGGGCAGGAATTGGGCTGGAACACTTCAAAATCATTGAGGAAAATGGACGAATGGCGTTGGGACACTTCAGGCTGATGGCTTTCCCGATGGCTTTCCCCAATTCCCAAATCAGTGCTTCGCAGCGCAAGCTAATCTCCATTATTTTCTCCAGCGTCCTATCACCTCAGTGAACGATATACTTCGCCAAGACTGTTTCCATTCATTGTGAAATCGAACGCTTCTTGAATGCGGCTCTGGCTGAGGCAATGGCATTTGGACAACGGCTGGAAGCAACGCCGCATCTCCCACAACTATGCATTCCCCGGGGCCAAGGTTGGGAAGGATGTCCGTAATCCCACTCGAATTGTCGGGAAAAAGCCTTTTGACATAATTTTGATCAGCATTGTTCGTGAGTCTGAGTGCCAAGAAATTGTTGCACTGCGCGAAGATTGTCTCGGAAACTTCCGACGGGCGCTGACTCACCACTAGTAGACTAAGACCGTACTTTCTACCTTCTTTCGCGATGCGTTCCAGCGATTTTCGTGATGCCCGATATGCAGCGTCATCTCGCTGGGGGATGTAAATGTGGGCCTCTTCGCAAACAATCATGACAGGCAAATCGTTCAAAGCTTGCGTTTCGTGGCGTAGCTTCGAGTAATGGAAGCAAAAATCGAATATCAGACGAGAGACAAGGCTAACTGTGATGCTAAGAACCTCAAACGGAATCCCGCTTAGGTCTACGATCGTGATATTTGCCTTATTCAGATAGCCTATAAACTGCTTTATGATCTCCTCGAAATCTTCCGTTCTGTAAGGTGTCTTGTCATGCTTGGCCGCCTGAAGCAAGAAGCCTAAGCGCTTGTCTGAAAGTTTGGTTTCCAGGCGCGAAACGAATCGGTCGAATTCACCATTGAACGGCCCTTTTGTCGCTTTGTCGGCACTTGCCGTGGAAGTGGCAACAAAATCAAATACCTTCTCAAAGTAGATCCTTCGGTCTGCCACTAGAGTGCCGTCCGCCAGTTTTGGCTGGTTTTCGTTTTTAACGCGACTAATCACCTCGCGGTTCATGTTCTCAATGTAATGATAGACTTCTCCAATTGAGAAATAGACTGGAGTATCATAAGTCATTTCCTTAATCTCAGGATTGTGCTTTTCCTTGTTCAGAATGACTGCCTGTTTGAATTGGCTAACCTGGTTGTGAGAACTATTTTCGTTGCTCTCAATGAACATGGTCTCCAACTCCTCCGAGTTCATTAGCCAGTAAGGGAGGCGAAGGCTGTCGATGTCTAAACGATTCAGCGTGAATGATTGGTCTTTTTTCAATGTGAACGCGGCCGTGTATTCATCATGGACGTCAAAGATTACAACATGGGAATTATTCTGACTTTCGATATTCGTATTCTTATCATTGGCAATCCCCACCACGTCTTGCAAAATCTTAGCTACTGCGCAGGATTTTCCTGAACCAGTGGAACCAACGATTGCGACGTGCTTGCTGAAGAAGCGGTCGCCGTGGATCTTCATCGCTATCGACTTGTTTAGCGACAATTGGCCAAGAGGAAATTGGTAGTCAGCATCCTCGGCAAAAAGCTTTTCGAGGATGTTACTATCAACTGGAAACACAGGCTCTGTAGGCACCGGCAGGAGAACACTCGCTCGTTCAAATACCTTGCCTTCAACGAGGGTGCCCACCGCCTGGCAATCAATTTGAAATTGCCATTTTGGATTCCCTTCACTGTCAAGACTGATAACCCCGCGAACGTTGCGAATGGCGGCAATGGTGAAATCACTGTTACCTTGGGCAATTTGCAGGTACCGCCCAACTTGTAGACCCTTCTTGTGCTCTTCGAACACCTTCAAGCCATCGATTAGAACGATTATTGCCTCCGGTGAGCAGGAGATCACTTGACCAATACTATTCGTAGACATTGCTTATGCCCATGACATACCTAATTTCTTTTATGGTCACGCCTTCTAGCCTCTCGATATTGACGTCGTTGGTCTCGAGTGATCCGCAGTCTGGCTCTCCGAAGATGAAAACGTCGTCACACTTCCGTTTGTTCAGCTCTTCGAAGTGGGCGGGCCAACTTAAGAGGCGAAGAGCGAATTCTTGTTTGATTTTGTTGTTAGCTTCCTTGACAACTAGCGGTTCCCGAAAAAAGTAGGATGCTTCAAAATGAGTACCGACATAACCATCTGTGACCGAAAGGCCTTTTGCGTATAGCCGATGTTGAAGCACCTGAATTTGATCGCGATTTGCGCAGATGCAAAGTATGGGTGTATCGATATGTGCGAGTTTGAAATGGTACTTGTCAACATAGTCTCTTATGAAATGTACTATTTCGTTTTCGTAGTCCTCGATCGCACTGGGGTCAATCACAAAGCAGCGCAGACGCGCATTCTTATCCAAGTGAAATTTGAGCTGCTTACGCCGCGCTTGAAGCACTTTGTCCCGTGTCTTCAGTGCCAATGTCCATCTCGAGATCGCCGTCTTGCGGATGGAATTGAGTTCAGATAAAAACTGCGCTTTCGTGATTTGGCGGTGGCCTGGGGTGTGTTTCACGCTGCGAGTTGCGATCATGTGGATCGCGTTGGGATATGCGAGGCTATCGACTTCACTCGAATGGAATCCGCTGATCTTCAATGCTGCCTTGACGTCGTTTGTTATGTCGTCATAACTAGAGCCGAACTCCAGGGTACATCGGCTTGCAAACAAAGAGAGGTCAACGTCCGAATTGATGCCCCCTATTAGACCTTTAAGCGTTTTGTCCGTGGACTTTAAGGCCGCCATGACGACGGACTCCACGTTGGGAAGATTTTCTCCAACTCCGGGGAAATGGGCAAAAATTATATAGTGGATGTTCGCGGTGGGGTTGCTCGAAAAATGGTTGAGCATTTTGAGCAGTGGTTCGTATACCGCACTCGGGGCAAAACCTGTGCTTGCTTCATGGTATTTACATTGAATTGCAGTCAAAGCTTCGAATGACGTGATCTCGATATCCTCAACAATACCTTCGATGGTGATTGTCTCATCATCCTGCGCTTTCAAAATTTCCAATACAGTTTTATTGAATTGGTATAAAAAGCCTTGAATTGAGTAGTCAGCAGAACGCGACATATTGCCAACCTCATAGTACGCGATCCAGATACCTATCTGCGGGCTCATCCTGGCGGCTTCAGTTGTGGTGTGTGGACGGCCTTCCATGAGGCGGCTGCCTCTGTCACGCGGTCAGCGTCCCAACACCGGGCACCTGCTTCAATCCCTGCACCGCTGGATATTGCTCGATGGCGATCTTCTCGATCAGCTCGTCATAGCTTTCGATCTGTTCGCTCAAGGATTGAACGATAGTGAAAACCCCTTCCAGGTGAGGCAAGAGTTCCTCGGGAACACTTCCCTTGCAACGCTGTAAAAACTGATCGCTACTTGCATGCGCCAACCGGACCCCAAAGCTCTTCACCATACCGCGCAAGCTATGCATCAGCGCGACTCGCGTCTTCACCAGTTGTGCTCGTGCCCGAATTGATAGCAAAGTAGTTTGCTCCTTTTCGCCCCGGTGCTGCAACGGGCTCAGCAAGCTTGCATCGACACGAGCCAACCTGGCGAGTAACTTCGCATCGTTAGAATCATTCTTGCTGTGGTTGGCCGAGATCAGTTGTACTTGCCTTGGGTTGGCCACAATCACTTCATGTCCGAACTCGCCAAGTGTTTTTGCGATCCACCGGGATTGCGCACCGGCTTCAATGGCGATCCGCGTTCGCGGTATGCCCGCAAAGTGCTTTCGAAGCCCCGCAGGGGTCATGGCAACTGTGCCTTCTTCGGTAAATTTGCCCTCTTCATTCAGGCAAGCATAGCGAGCATCTTTGTCGCCGAGATCGATTCCAATCGCGGCAAGAGTGGTGATAATATCCGTCATGGCTGGTCTCCTTTGTTTTGGACTTCGAGTCCGTATCTGACGACAGCTTAACGCCGACGTACAGTCGAGGCCAGCCGCCTCATCCTATCTGAACCGCACCCTAAATTGAGACAAGCGAACTAATAAAGCGGATGGAGAGTTGTCGAAACGTCTCTGCGTTAGCGAGAGAGCGGGCCCCAAAGCGCGATAGTTCCGCTTAAATCAGCATGCGCATCAGGATATAACTTATACTCAGTAGGATTTAGCTGACTGATGCAGGAGAGGGGCACTCTTTGTGTCGCTCGAATTGGTAAGGAGGATCTGTTTGACTAGGCCAGCAGTATTCATCGGCTCATCATCCGAGGGCAAGA
Source organism: Acidobacteriota bacterium (assembly GCA_043718395.1). Lineage (GTDB taxonomy): Bacteria > Acidobacteriota > Terriglobia > Bryobacterales > Bryobacteraceae > Bryobacter. The sequence continues at coordinate 1,824 of JAYSVS010000003.1, read as the reverse complement.
AGTTTGCCCTCGCGGTACAGACCGCACTTCAAGCTGATGCGGAGATCACGACTTGGGATCAAGGTGTCTTTTCGCTTGGTCAAACGTTCATCGAAGGTCTCATGGAAGCGACGTCGCGATTCGATTTCGCAATTCTATTGCTTACCCCCGATGACATCGTACAATCCCGGTCTACTGAGTTAGCGAGCCCGCGCGACAACGTCATTTTTGAGCTCGGTCTTTTTATGGGGAAGCTTGGCCGCGATCGGACCTTTATCTTGCAACAACCTGGCTCCAGCATGAAAATTCCCACAGATCTGGCAGGAGTCGTGACGAGCCATTACGACTGGCCCAGATCTGACATGAACCACAGGGCCGCAGTCGCAACAGCTAGTGAAGCCATGCGTGAAAAAATCCAGGCCTTGGGCAAGCGCGAACATTCGGCGGAAAGTGTCTTCCTCGGCCTGGACCCGAAGCTCGTGGTTGAGAGAGATGGTAAAATCTCGGCCACCATTAACGGATGTGAAATCGAGACCACATCCGGACGCATTGAGGATTTTCCATTAACCGCACAAACAGTGATTGTTCTGCCATGTAATGAATATTTTGATGACCAGTGCGCTTATGACATCAGAAGCGCTCTTGGAGCGTATGTCAACAAAGTCTTCCCAGGAAAAACGGACGACTTTGTCTTGCTCGTCAAAGGCGAGTGTGCAAAGAACTTAGGAGCCGGGACCGAACGCCAGAAGCGAGAATATGAGCGCGCTATCAGTTTCGGCCCGGGAAGAGCCTTCCTGATTCAGGATGCACTCGGCTCCAAGGTACCTATAGCTCTTGTATCAACGACAACGCAACGAGCCGGCCAAGGCCTTGTTGCGAAGAGCTCGTTCCTCTTCGAGGGAATGTGTGAATTGGTGACCCGATTGGCGGACGAGCGTCTAAATCAGATCGTGATGCCGATCTTAGGCGCTGGGCATGGCGGCTTGGACCCTGCAACAGCGTTCGTCAGCCTTGTCCTCGCGCTTGCAGAAGCGATTACATACGTTCCCGGACGGCCCTTAAGAAAGGCAACCGTCGTGCTGTTTAAGAAAGACGCTGAAAGTCCCTGTGAGGTCGATCCAGTAGTGGTACGTCGTGCACTGGCATTAGCGGGTGCCACTAGGCACTCGACACCTGCGAAATAGATACCGACTCTGTGGGCGATAAATTTAATCTACAGCGTTTCGTTGATGCCCAACGTGACGAAATCGACAGTGTCCGTGACGAACTGATCCGAGAGCGCAAGTACGGACATTGGATGTGGTTTGTCTTTCCTCAGCTAAGAGGTTTGGGCCATAGCTGGATGGCGGATTATTATGGAATCTCCTGCCGCGACGAGGCCGCAGCGTATCTTGGACATCCCATCCTCGGACCGAGGCTTATTGAATGTACGCAACTAATGAATCGCATCCAGGGCCATTCGATAGAGCATGTTCTCGGTGTGGTAGATTCAGTGAAATTCAGATCTTCCATGACGCTGTTTGCTGCTGTTGACGCAACCACGCGCGCGTTTACTTTGGCCTTGGCAAAGTACTTCGCAAGTCAGCAAGATCTTCTTACACTTGACTTGCTCAATGGGAGGCTTCAAGGTGAATAGCTGAGTCGAGCCAAGTGGTCGCCAAGTGGTCAGCCTGACTCGTCACTGTGGTCGCCAAGTGGCCAAGTGGTTAGCCTGTACTGCACCCCTTTACTGACACAAACGGCCACGAATAAAAGTGGGGACAACTCTTCGGTTTTGCCTTTCTTATTAGTCTATGTCTCGCCGTCGCGCTGTGGGAGATGTGGGAATCCCCTTGGGATTTCCAA
>JAYSVS010000200.1:0-10762 GCA_043718395.1 Acidobacteriota bacterium | reverse complement strand
TGCAGAGGAACTGATATGGAGGCGAAGGAGAAGAAAAAGCCGAACCAGAAGGAACATTTCCGGTTGACAGAGGCAGCCGCCTCATGGAAGGCTGTCCCTTTTCGCTAATTCTGAGCGACTTTGGGTCATGGTGCCGAATTTGGTCGGGAAGGATGAGGACCAGCTGAGGCGGGAATTGGAAGAAAAAATCTCAAAAACGTTGAGGAAAATGGACGGATGGCGCTGGGACGCTCCAGGCTGATGGCTTTCCGATGGCTTTCCGTGGAGCGACGAAGGGGGCAGGCCATTCGCGTCGTGATCGACTTGGTCAACTGGCAACAGGAGGAACCTACTGGTTGTGGCGGAGGGCGGCAGCTCTCAATGAATGGCACGAGCCGTGTGACGGGAGACTGTCACGCACGGTTCTGTGAGCGCCTCGGGGTGAAATTCCCCGGGCCGACTCGGCGGTGGTTAGCAATGATCGTCCCTACCGCGACCCCTCTCTTCTTTTCTTGCACTTCGCGAGGTCGAGCGTCCAAAAGGGCTCGCGCAGGCATATCTCTAACTGTCCAGCTTTCCATGTTGCGTCATCAAAGTAGCGTGCTTCTAAGGCCTTGCTGGCGTGAATCCATTTGGGGAAAGCACGATGGAGTTAATACCACCGGTCCATCTTGGATGACGGTGTTTTGTGAATTCTGCAAGAATCACCGTGTATGCATTGAGACGCTTATCAGGTGATACACATTCGTTGGCGAGCAGTCTTGCGCGTCGAAAGTATCCCATTTGTGCCAATGCCATCGATCCTTGGGAGAAGCAACCGTCGTGGTCTGGATGAGTTTTTTCGAGCCAGCGAATTTGAGAATAAGCTTCGTTCCATAATTCGACAGCCCTCGTGAACTTTCCAGATCGGTGCATCGCGACGGCAAGCGCCAAAGTTGGCGCAAATGCTTTTCCACGAAGTGATTCTGCTTTTTCGAGCTGACCGCTATCGGCTAGTTGTGCTGCCAATCTCTCGAATGTCCAGGTTTTGAATGATTGCAACCGGATCAGTTGCGCTTCTTTTATGGCTACCTCGAACGAGCCAACATTGACCGATGTCTCAACTTCTAGACTATGTTTAAAATCGGTTATGTATGGTGATCCTTGTTGAGACCAGACGCTAAATATGCGGCTTGGGTGGGCTGTAGCCCTCGACTTCTCGAATGGAGCGTCGGGTCGGTCAAGATGGAAATATTCAATCGTCGCTGCTCGGGCATCCGTAATATTACCTGTGATCTCGAAGGCCTCGACCGCAACCCTCATACTGTCCTCTCTGATCCGGCCTTCGACGTTCGGCATGCCGTGATTATTCTCAATAATATGAGGCAGTTTTGGTACTTCAGAAACGACCAAGCGCCCTAATCTATTAGCGCTACCGGTCTGTCCCGCCAGTGCGAGCATGACCGCTACATCAGCCAAAGCCTTAAGTCCCAAGGTATCGTGATCGAGAGTTGATGTCGCTCTTAGAGCCTCCTGCGTGAATCTGCTCGCATCACCAAGATTTCCGATTTCAACTGATACTGCGGCTAGTCGGGCCAGACCTACTGGTTTTGAGTAACTATCAACTGCGCTCAACGCCGCCAGTGATCGTTGAAGATCCCCGTGAAACATCGTGGCCGCGCTCCAACGGGTGGCGCTATCTCCTGAAATCTGAGCCTTTGAGATCTCATTTGAGGAAGCATCGGCTAATACTTGCTGGATTTGGCTTTCATCAGAATATGCTTTGAGCACCGCCCAAGTGACAAAGCTTATGGTGCAAATTGCAGCAACAATTGGTTTCCAATGCTGCAGTCCACGGGAGACGGTCTTACCGAACATTCCTCTAATCCAAAGCATGTCCTTCAGTTGCTGTTCTTGTGTGGTTGTGAATTTCTGTGGGAAGAATTCTTCTGCAATCGTTGGATGTAAGAGTATACGCTGTCGAAGCGCCACCTCATCCCACAGTGTTAGTTCTACAGAAGATTTACAGGAAAGAGCCAGTTCCTGCCACCAGCGATGCTCTGCGGGCGTTAAAGCTTTTGGAATGCAGAGTACCCATTTGGTGGGTTGCACGTGCTTTATTGCCGTCCGCAGTGAGTCCTCAATTTGGCGCTTCCGGTTGCGATCCAAAGTATCAGTGAAGAATTTGAACTGGAAGACCGTCTGCACTTCAGGCCTTCCAGGAGCCTTACAAACAAAAGCATCGACACCATTATCGCCACCTTTCCCCTCGACTGCTCGTGCGTCGTTGTGTTCCAGCGTGACGAGATGCGCACACAATTTCTCGAAGTTCCCAGTCGCTGACGACGCAGGGCCTTGAATGTGAGGAAAATTTATCGCCATGCTCGCTCCCGAAAACCTGCATCATAGCTTCAGACTCGAACCAATCTGATTCTACACGCGAGCGCGTTGAAAGAGAGGGAAAACCCTTTGGTCTAGGATGATTACCATCGGTGCTCATCGACTCATTACGAACGCGTTTTTGAGGACGTTGGTTAGTCGTTCCTGTCGTTCGAGCACCCATGCGGCGTAGTGCTTGAGGGACCATCTGTTCCGTGTCACCCAGGGGTTCGGCGACGTCGCGTATCGTCACGGCGGGCTTCTGTAACAGGATGCGCGATCATGTGGCAGAACCTGTGGAGTTCGGGGTGTGCTTCCACGGTCCGCAGAGACTTCAGAGTTTGTTGAGTCGCCGTCGCCAGATCTCGGCGATCACGTTCGTGCTCTGCGTGGTGTAGGTTGCGAAGAGGCGCTCGCCGTGCTTCGCCACCCGCGCACGGACGCGCTGTTTGAGCCACTCGGGGAGTCACGTGTAGACCTTGCGTCCGGTCTGGGTCGTCCTAATGGTGGCACTTCCCGGTGGGGAGGAGGCGTTTGGGGCTGCCCGCCACTTAGGGAGTGGTAGGCAGTCCAACGATGATCAGAACCGCGTAGTCCTGCTTGCGGCAGCCGTTCACGGCAGGCATGGCCGCCTCTGGAGTTACCGGATAACCCGTGGTCCGAACGTTCGCGGGCGAGCAGGAATTGTTAGCCGTCGCCGGCGTGTAGCGTGCGGCGCGGCATCCGAGATGGGTGACATCGTAGATGGTTGCGGCGTCGGCGAGTTCCCAGCGTTGATTGCCGTCCTTGTCCTTGGGCTGAATTGTCAGGACGGTCGTCACTTTGCGGTCGCCTGTGACGAGGTACTTGCCCGCAGGCAGGGGAAAGGTTGGCTTCTCCATGAGCAAGCCGTGCTCTTCCAGCCACCAATCGGCGGCGTCGAATTTCCACTGCGCTGGCGTTACGCCGCCGGTCGCTTTCAATTGATCGAAACGGTCGAGCTGGTAGCCGCGGGGGCCGGGATCCAGTTTCCAGATGCCCCAGGATTGTGCGCCGTTGCCGGATTTGGCACCGGGGTCTCCCAGCGCCGCGATGTACTGCGGCTCAATGCGCCTGAACTTTGCGAGGTCTGCGTCTGCGGCGTGACCCAGCTGTTGCGAGCTGGCCGCCAATAAGAGGCATCCGATTGAGAAGAAGTGGCAGACATTCATGTGATTGCTCCAGTTGGACGATCTGACGACATCCTACACTAACGCCTTCCATCTGAGATTCCGGGCGTGTATCACGCGCGATATCTGGGCAAACACTACCAGATCAGCCGAAGTCCTTTGTATTTCTTAAACTCATGGTCATTGGCGACAATGGCGACATCTTCAGCAAGCGCGGTTGCAATCAGGATTCGGTCAAACGGATCACAATGATGAGCGGGGAGTCCGAAGAGCCTCAATGAATGCTCGACGGTGAATGGCAAGATGGTCAGGTCCAGGTCGAAGATGAGCTTCTCGATGTGGTCTCGCGTTAGTGGCGTCAGTCCCAGGTTCGACTTGATTGCGATTTCGGTGAAAGAAATTGGACTGACCATGCGTACGGTGTCCGCGTGCTCGAGTAAGCGCCGCACTTTCGGCGTAAACGTCAAGTCGGAAACGCCCCCGGCTACGTACAGCGCTTTCGTGTCGAGCAGAACGCGCATCTAGCGCCCTCTCACGAACGCGTCCACCTCTTCTTCTGTCATGGGGCGCGTTGCTTCCCGGAACTGTTCTGGATTCATTTTTACGACGTCTTGCAGCGTGCCGAATTGTGGAACCCTTTTTGTGGACGACTTGACGATTTCGGCAATGATGTGGCCGTGACGTTCAATGGCTACTCGCTCGCCCCGCTCGACTGCCATCAGAAGTTGGGTTAGCTTATTTTTCGCTTCGGTAACACTCACGTTCATGGTCGCATTGTAGCTATTCTCTAGCTAGTTTCGCAAATCCGGCCAGTCAAGAAAAACATCTCAAGGAAAAAGTTGCCCGCGCGGATTTGCATTGGCAAAGGTCGAGTTGTAAATGGGGCTATATTGGAGCAGAGGCGGATGAATGACATTTACCATTGAACTTCCACCTGGGATTGAAAAGCTCTATTTGGCCGAGGCTCAAGCGCGTGGGTTAGCCGTAGATGAGTTGGTTCGCGAACTCCTTATATTGAATCCCCCTTCGATGCAAAAAACCATTGAGGAAGGGCACGGGCTTTTCGGTAGCGCCGCAGATTCTGCCTTGCTCGACGAAGCTGTCGCAATCGCGCTTGCTGATCGTCGCAATCCTTCCCGGAAAAATTAGTTTCGATATGCGCAAAGCGATTCTCGACACGGATATTTTGTCAGAGTATCTCAAGGGCCATGACGCGGCTGTGGCACGCAATGCGACCGAATATTTGCAGGTGCATCCGACGTTTACAATCTCAAGCGTTAGCGTGTATGAGATCGCTTATGGGCTCGGTGTTAAGAGCGCGGCAAGTCAGCTTCAGAAAGCGATGGAGTGGCTGGGTCGCAACGAAGAAGTTGTACCGTTAGCGATAGATTTTCGATGGGCTGCTACGGCAAAGGCGTCTGCACAGAAGCTCGGCCTGATTGTTGAGCTACCGGATTGCCTAATCGCAGCTACCGCCGTTCGGCTTGGACTGCCGTTGGTTACCGGCAATACCGCCGACTATGAATCCATTCGCAAAACGGGAATCGATTTAGAAATTCGAAACTGGCGCTTAGGCTGATTTCTCGGGTCGCTATCCGGGATCTGGAATGGAATTTCAGAGATAACTCTTTAGGTGAACAAAAGGCAAAACTCCGTACTGGATTAATACTTCCCGGCCGTCGTATTCGAGGGACAGGCGGGCGGCTTCCGTTACTAGCTCGTTGTAGCTAGAGTTGCTGGCGGTGGCGATGATGCCTTGGGTTTCGATCACTACGAGTTGGGTTGGGTCGGTTTCGACGCTTTGGGCGGCTTCTACCAGGGCTTCGATGGACCGGTAGCCGTAGCCTACTACGCGTTCGCCGGGGCCTAGATGATTCGGTACATACTGCATGTAATCCGGGCTGGGCTCAGAATAGCCCCCGTCTACGTAGCAATACTCAAGGCCGCGGTGAGAATCGGTGTGGTTCAAAAACCCGCCCCGGTCTCCCAGACTGGTCCAAAGGGTCAAGCCCTGCGTGTTGGAACCAGGGCCCTGGTCTGGATAGCCTAGCGCATTCTGTACGTTCAGCAGCGCGCCGTTTGACCATTTGACGCGCGCGTCGGTCCACATCCAGGCTTCGGTGCCGTTGGGGAATTTTTCGGGTACGCCGGCGACAGAGATACTGACGGGCAGCAGGCCTGTGATGAAATGCACGAGGTCGACGTAGTGGCATCCAATGTAGGTGAAGGCGTCGGAATTCTCCATCGAGAACCAGTTCTGAAAGTTCGAGTGGCGGTAATACCATTTCTCGAATAAACGAGCTGTGCCCAGTTTGAACTCTCCAAAGTGACCCTCACGATAGCGGTCGCGAGCCATGAGAGCGCGGTCGTCAAAGCGTTTGTGATATTCGACGCCGACGAAAAGATTGCGGTCCTTTGCGGCCTTTTCGATGATCTTGGCCTGCTGTATCTTTTGCACCAGGGGCTTCACACAGATGACGTGCTGCTGGGCATCGATAGCAGTCATTACTGCATCAAAGTGCAACTGATCAGGCAAGGCAATGATCGTGAGATTCCTTTGCGCTGCGTTGGCCAGTACGTCTTTATACGGGGCCGTTGTGGCAGTGAAGCTCTCACCCGGAAAGGCTTTGGCGATCCCCGCGTTTGCCGCAAGCGTATCGAGAGTCGCCTTATTGCGGGCGCAGACGGTAATGTTGCCAACAAGCCCTTTTCGTCGCAATTGATAGAGCGACGGCAGGATCTGATCGTGCACGATCATCCCGCCTCCAATCACCGTGACGTGCATTTTCATTGCGCAACCAGCACTTCAGCAAAGCACTCAGATAGCACGGCCGTAGATTCAAGCAGCGCTTCTTCGGTGATGCAGAGCGGAGGGCAAATCTTGATCGTCGCGCCGCCAAAGCCGACTGGAGAAAATAGAAGCACGCCCTTCTCCATCATGCTGTTGATGATCTGGAAGGCGAGATCGGGGTCTGGGTCGAGCGTGCCGGCTTTGACGCAAGCCATTCCTGCCACCAGGCCCTTGCCGTCGACGCAGCCGATCACGTCAGGATACTTTTCCTGCAATGCCTTGAGACGGTCGAGAAGCAGATTGCCCATATGCGCCGCGTTGCCTGCCAGGTCTTCGCGGATCACGATGTCGATTGAGGCCAGGGCAGCCGCGCAACAGACCGGATTTCCGGTGTGCGTGCTTGTCATGCTGCCAGAGGGGAAGAGGTCCATCAGGTCGGGCCGGCCCCCGATGAAGGCGAGCGGCAACGAACTTGAAACGCCCTTGCCCCAGGTGGTGAGGTCAGGCACGATTTCGTAATGTTCAAAGCCCCAAAGCTTGCCCGTGCGGCCAAAGCCGGCTTGCACTTCGTCGCAAGTCAGGATGATGTCGTGCTCCCGCGTCCAGGCATACATTTTCTGCATGTAGTCGACGGGGGCAAAGCTGGCGCTGCCGCCCTGATAGGTTTCGAGAATCACACCCGCGATCTGGCCAGGCTTGACGCCCTGCTGATCGAGGCTGGACAGAAAGAACTCGAAGCTCGTATCAGCAGTGCGAAAGCCATCAGGAAAGGGAACCTGTATGAAGCCAGGGTCGAGGTTGACAATCCATTCCTTCAAAACCGGAATGCCGCCCGCCTGCTGGCTGCCCATCGTACGGCCATGAAAGGCTTTTTCATAGCTGACGATGATGTTCTTCGCTTTGCCGTGATGCTTGACTCCGTGCGCACGAGAGAGCTTGATAGCGCACTCAACAGTCTCTGAGCCTGTCGTAAGCAGAAATACCTTCTTGAGCGGGTCGGGCAGGAGGTCGATCAGACGTTGTGTGAGCTCGGCTCTGATTTCGCTGGGGAAGCAGTAGTTGGTCAGCAGTTTCGACTGCGCCTGGCGCACGATCGCGTCTATGATCTCTTTACGGCCATGACCGGCATTGGTAATCAGAACTCCGCTTGACCAGTCAATCCAGCAATTGCCCCATTTGTCATAGACCTGAAAGCCCTCGGCATGATCCCACACCACGGGTGGTTGGCCCTGCATTGCAATGGGCTCATTGCGGCGAAGTGTTTCGATGGTTTCTATGGATCCCGGTGCCGGGATCGCAGTAACGATCTTGCGAAGTTTTGTGTTTACAGCGGATACGTTGCGAGGTTCTGTAGAATAAGCGCGGGCCATTCTTACGAGGTTATCAATTACTCATGAGAAAAAGCGCCAGACCTGCTCCTGCTGCGGCAAGCCCAGTGCCCAGCCACATCACTCTCAACAAGCGGTTCACTTCAATCTGGGACTGCACGTGCAACGACTCCATTTGCAAAATCCGGTCTGCCTCTTGAGCTCTGCGCTCTGATTGCCATTGCTTGAGAGTTGCTTCAATCGTGCTGTAGTGCCGTTCTTCGCTGGTCTGAATCATCTGCTGGATTTCTTCAATCGAACCTGAGGATTGGATTGGGGCTTGCTGCGACTGGTCTCCTGCCACCCGCTCATGAAGTAGCTCCAGTAATTGGCCAATCGCAATATACATTTCGGCCATCCGCAGGCTGTGTGTGTGCGATCTGTGGCGCTGTTCTGGCTGATCATTTACGCCAGTAGTAGGAGGCAACTCAGCCCGCTCATGCGTTTGGATTAGCGCTAGAAGTGAATGTCCGAACTCTGCTGCTGGAATATCTGCTGCCTGGATATCCGCTGCCAGCGCTGTCTCTTCATTGATTTCAGTCATTTCCATGTTTGCAACACGCTCTCAAAAGACCTTATCGATCCAAAGGCGGTTTTCAATACAAATTTGAACTCCGCGCACCCACCTGCACGGGCTGCCAGACAGCATGTGATTCAAACCAAAGAAACAAAAATAGATGAAAATTCATGAATTCGTTGTCGGCCAAGAATTTTGGTGGTAGCATAAAAACTGCCTGACGACTACCCTTTTCACCAATCTTCGTCAGATCCCCTGTTAGCGAGACGCCCTACCGAATGAGTTTTACCGTTTTTCTTGGCAATTTACCCACCTGGGTTACGGCCGATGACATCCAGTCATGGCTGAATGCCGAAGCTCTGGTTGCCGATTCCATCAAAGTAATCCGCAATCCCGAGACCCAGGAATCCAAAGGCTTTGCCTTCATCGAAGCTCCCAATGCGGAAGAGATGCAGGCAATCATTCGTCGCTTTGATCGTGCCCCGCTCGAAGACAAGCTTCTTCGCGCTAATCCGGCACAGCCCCCCAAGGGCAAAACGGGAGTTCCGATGGGACGCCCCGAAGACCGCAGACCCGGAATGGGTGCTGACCGTCGCAGAGAAGGAGCACCCATGGGTGCCCGTACTGTTGCAACGGATACACGGCCTGCTGGGGATCGTCCTCCAACTGGTGACCGTCCTCCCGCTGGCGACCGCCCTCCAACTGGGGATCGGCCTCCTGCTGGCGAACGTAGCGCCACGGCCACTTCCGCCCCGGCAGATCGCAATCGCGCCGCCAAGCGTCGCGGCAAGCCTGGTGGTACCAGCGCTTTCGCCGAAGAGCTCGCCAAAGCCCTCTAAGTCAAAAGCTCGCTCGTATGGTACGCTTGCGGATCTTGCTCGCTACATAAGTATTTACATTTTTAAACCCGGTGCTAATATTAGGCACCGGGTTTTGATTTACAGGCTGTTTCAGTGATCCACCCGGGTTGGCCTGTTGTGGAATACTCATGATCGATCTTTTCCTAATTCGCATCCTGTTTGTAATGCTCCTGGCCGTTTGCGCCTGGGTTTTTCGCCCCTTCCAACTGGAACCTTTGATCGCCGCAGTCCTTTGTCTTGTTTTCGGTGCATCTGTGGTTCTTTTCGAAGTACGCCTTAAGGCAGTCAGCCTCAAACGCCTGATCGGCGCTGCCATTGGCTCGATTCTTGGAATTGGCGGGGCCTTGATGATTTCAATGGTGCTCAGTCAGTCGCTTTCCACTTCTGCTTCCACCGTTCCTTTCGTTCAAATCGCAATTCTCTTGGTGATGGGTTACGTCGGCCTGATCGTGGGTTCAACCAAAGGGGATCTCCTCAATCTTTCTGCCCTTGGCGGGATCTTCGGAGGAGAAAATGCCCAAAAAGGGGACTCTTTCAAGATCATCGACACCAGCGTGATCATTGATGGCCGTATCGCTGATGTAATGGAAACCGGTTTTCTCGACGGCGTGATGGTGATCCCGCAATTTGTCTTGCGCGAGCTGCAGATGGTTGCCGATTCGAGCGATTCCCTCAAACGCAACCGCGGGCGGCGTGGTCTCGATGTTTTGCAGCGCATCCAGAAAATGACCAAGGTCAATATTCAGATCGTCGAGGACGATTTCCCGAACGTGAAGGAAGTGGATCTGAAGCTGATCGAGCTAGCCAAGATGTACGATTGCAAAATCGTTACAAACGATTTCAACCTCAACAAGGTGGCACAGTTGCATGGCGTGCAGGTTCTGAACATCAATGAACTCGCCAACGCAATGCGTCCCGTTGTTTTGCCGGGCGAGTTGATGCGCGTATTTATCCTCAAAGAGGGCAAAGAGTATAGCCAGGGAGTGGCTTACCTCGACGACGGCACGATGGTGGTGGTAGACAATGCCCGCAAAGTGATTTCGAAGACCATTGATATTGCGGTCACCAGCGTATTGCAGACAACGGCGGGCAAAATGATATTTGGCCGTTTTGATGATCGCGTTCATGCCGTTTATGACATGAAGGGCAACCCCAAAGAGCCTCCCCTCAGCCATGAAGCCGCAGCCGGCGCTGGAGGCTAGCCTATCGAATCATCTGCCTGCTCAAATCACTCCTCTCCTCATCCCCAAACCCGCCACCGCACATGCTCCCCAGCCTTCCAGATCATGCCGGACGGGAATCTCGCGGTCCTTGCCGGCTTTCTCGCGGAAGCGTAAGGAACGAAGTTCGCCGGTATAAGCGAGTACGCCGAGCACTGCGCGGTCGAGGGTTTCGATGGAGCGAAAGAGCTCTCTTGCCTCTGCTCGATGCCCAGTTCCGCTGTCTTGTGGCGTTTCCGGGCTACCGTTTGCTGGTTACACTGAAAAATCGATTGTCGGTTTGCGCGCCGGGACTGACGCTGAAGGCGGTGCTGAAAAAGCTGGCGAAGATCCAAATGATCGATGTCTGGTTTCCGACCACCGGTGGCCGGCATTCGGTGATGCCTCGCCATACGCAGCCGGAGCTAGTGCTTAATTGCATAAGTTTATAATTGTATTGCGAAGCTGGCTTCCCTTCACTTCACGTTTGCGCCAATGAAAGGGCTTGGGGTGTTCATTGGTCCTTGCGACAAAGGCTTCGAT
>JAYSVS010000199.1:0-34094 GCA_043718395.1 Acidobacteriota bacterium | reverse complement strand
GGCGTGCAGGGCGTGATCCCCGCGCAACCAGTTGGCGTGTGCGAACCGTTTGGCTCCCAGCAGCACAGCAATAAGAAACGAAGTGAATGTCGCTGTCGGATCGATCTTTCGCAGATACGAGATGAAAACAGCAACTCCCCCAAACGGGGTCACCGCCCGCTGAGTCTCCCGCAAGATCAGCCGTTGGTCCGAAAGCAAAGCCTGGATTTCGTTGCGGACTGATTTGTCCTGCTCCTTTGGTTCCATTCTTCTCTTGTCGCAGAATCCAGGAGCGTTTGGGGAGAATCAACTTCGGGATTCAGGTTTAAGGTTTTTCCGTCGAAATCATTTGAGATTTTTGTTGTCGTGCTGATGAACTGGTACGAGAGCGGACCACATGCCAGTCTCTTCTACACTGCGCGACTGTCGTTACCGATGCCATTGCCGGTGCTAGACTTCGAGGCATGTTTTTCGCCTCCGCGCTCTTCACGCTCGCGCTCGCCGACTGTGATGACATTGCCGCCGCGCCCTCGGGTGATCTGTTCCTCGCCTGCCACTCTCCATCCGACAAATTCACCGTCCCCGTTACCGGACAGAAGACGGGCAACGACGAAATGGACGGCTATGTCATCCGGCTAGAAAAGGATACGCACGAAATCGTCTACGTCACGCGGATTGGGGGCAGCGCATATGATTCCGCCTCGCGCTTGGCCGTCGACGCGGAGGGCAACGCGTGGGTCGCGGGCTTCACCAAGTCGGCGGATTTCGCCGTGACCGCCGACGCTTGGCAGAAGACCTACGGCGGCGACGGCGATGCGTTCCTCGTAAAGCTCTCCCCGGTTGGCCACGTCCTGTTTGCGACCTTCATCGGCGGCCTGAAATCCGACTTCGGCAACGCGATCGTCATCGTCGACAATCAACCCATTATTGCCGGAACGAGCGACGGTGACGGTTTCGTTCAACGCGGGCCGTCGAGCCGCGCGAATTTTGGTGGCAAGGGCGAAGAGAAGCTGACAGGCATCGCGCATTACAAGGGGAAACTTTACGCAACGGGTTACACGAAATCGAACGATTGGAAAACGCTGCGCGGGGCGACGGACGCGTTCGTAGTTAGACTGAACGCGCGAACGCTAGCGGTCGAAAGCGCCGAGTACTTCGGTGGCAGCGGCGACGACTCGGCCTGGGGCATCGCGGTCGATAAACGCGGCCACGTATTCATCGCGGGCCAAACCGATTCGCCCGATCTCCCCCATGCCAATCGCGGCTATCAGAAAGTGAATCGCGGAGGCGTCGACGCCTTCATCGCGCAGATCGGCGGCCCAACGACCTACTTCGGCGGTTCGCAAAAGGATGAAGCCGGCTACGACGGCCAGAATATTTCGATCGACGCTCACGGCGATGTCTGGATTGCAGGCATGACGTACTCAACGGACCTCCGCGCTGAAGGTGAGTATGGTGGAGGAGATGGCGACGGCTTCATCGCGAAGTTCGCCCCGGCGCTGAACAAGGTTCGCTTCGCGTCATACTCCGGCAGCCCGGCAAGAGAAATCGGCGAAGGCATCGCGATCGTCCCCGGCGGCGCCGTGATGACGATGGTGCGCTTCAGCGACAAGGAGGGCATTCCAGTTGGCCCCTTTTTAGCTCAAACTGTGATTACGGTATGGCGGCAGTGAAAGCGGCTTTCTCCTTGAATTCCTTGGGCGCGCTGACATTGAGGTCGCATAGGCCTGACGCTAGCAATTCCATGCCGTATCCGGGCTTGTGCTGGGTTAGTCGCACCTAACGGCGTAGTGTAGAGTTTCCCAGTAAGCCGAGAGCAGTAGCGCCCGACCTCCGGGCTTGGCTAGCCTGACATTCGCTTTAGCAATGCTTACATGATTGAATGTGCATATTTCAAAATCGATTGAGGTCTTCCCGTCGAAACCATTTGAGATTTATAGTGTCGCTCGTTCGAACGGTTTCAAGGGATGACCACGTGCCAGTCTGCTATACACTTCGCGACTGATCGCTGCCTATCGGCCTGCGCTACGATCAGGTCGTGAAGGTTCGAGACCTGATTCGCAAGTTGGAATCCGCAGGGTGGGAGCTTCGCTCGACGAGGGGCAGCCATCGACAGTTCAAACATCCGCAAAGGCCTTCCGTCGTCACGGTGGCCGGACATCCCGGAAAAGACATTCCAATCGGCACACTTCGGGCTATTCTGAAGGCGGCGGATCTGGAAGGAGATTAGGAGCTATGAAATACACGGTGATTTACGAAAAGGGTGATTCAACTTGGGGGGCTTACGTCCCCGATCTACCAGGTGTGATCGCCGTTGGCGATGCGCGAGAGGAAGTCGAGTCTTTGATCCGTGAGGCGGTCGAGTTCCACATCGAAGGATTAAGGGCCGAAGGCTTGGCTGTGCCGCCGCCGGCGAGTTGGGCGGGCACACTGGAAATCGTCGCTGCGTAGCTGCTCCGCGGGTGGCTGCCTTGGAGCACATTCCGTCCTTCAACCACAACCCTGCGACTGGCTGATAGAGTCCCGCAGATGAAGGCGCTAGTGGTTGGTGCCCCTTTGCTTTCGTTGTTTGCTTTGGCCTGCTCATAGTCTTGGGCGGTTACAATTCCGATGGTGCTTTTGCATGGACCACCTAAGTGGATGGTCATCGCGACACTGGCCCCCAGGATCTCCGAGTTGGCTGTGGGCCGGGTTGCGACTGGAAGCAACAAGTTTTAGATACAGAATTGGAGCATCCTCCTCTCGCTTCGATTTTTCAACTACTCCACTCTGCTCGGCGGACCTATCGGAGAAGAAGTCGGCTGGACTGGCTACGCACTTCCGCGAATTCAGAAGCGATGCGGCCCGCTACTTGGAGTATTACTCCTTGGCTTCCTTTGGGCGCTCTGGCATCTTCCATTGTTCCTGCGGCCTGGCTTCTACAGCACGCCTTTCTGGATCTATACACTCATGATGATTGGGCTCCGGTTGCTCATCGCCACGTGTGCCAACTGGTCGGGCTTTGGTATCGCCGTAGCGATCTTGACGCACGCCGCGTTCAACACTTCATCACGTTGGCTTGGAGGACTTTTCACGGTCGCTCATCCACAGTCTTGGCTGCCTTTCGAACTCGTCATGGCTCTTACTGGATTGGCTGTAGCCGCGATCATTGTCGCGTGGACACGAGGAAGACTGGCATACCCGCCCGACCATAAGTCGCTGGGTTTCGCAAGATAACTCCAGCATAACGACTTAGTGTAGAGTTTCCTCTTTAATCGTGAGCCGTAGCGCCCGAGTTCCAGGCTTGGCTAGCCTCAGCGGGGCAGTAAACATCTGCCACTTGGCCTTGGCACCACCATTGGGCAAACCGGAGGGGTGGCATATTGCCAGTTTGGACGGCTCAATCCGCTCAGCAGGCATCGAGAATCAATTCCAGATCGCTGCTTTGACTTGGCGGAACTCTTCGTGAATGTAGATCGGTCGGGCGGCGCATTCGGGCCAGGGCTTGCGGGAGCGCTTGCTGTCCGGGGACAGCTCTTTCTCGACCGCTTGCTTGGTGTAATTGCGCTGACGGATCCCCAAAACATCGGAAGCGAAGTTTGCCTTGGGAAAGGGTTGGTTCGGAATTTGCGCTGTGGTCTTTATGCCATCATTTACCAATTGTTTAAGTGATCGAATGTGTGGCTATCAGAGTCGTTAGAGGTCTTTCTGTCGAATTCAATCGAGATTTTTGGTGTCGTGTGGTTGAGCTGGTACGAGGGCGGACCACGTGCCAGTCTCCTCTACACTGCGCGAATAGGCAGGTTTTATCCGTTTTGCGTGTTTATGATTCGTTGTACAGAAGCATGGCACTGACTTCTGTTTCCCATGTCGAAGCCTATCTGATCGAGCACAACTGACAATTGGCCGCAAACAGAATCGGTGGCGTTGGCGGAAAACTGCGGTGAGGGATCTCTCTACTCCAGGAGCACAGTGACCTGCTGGAACCGCGATGTAACTCGACCGGCGCTTTCAAATTCTACTGGTTGCGCTCCCGTGGGGGCGTTCGCCGGTATCCGCACGTTCACTTGAAACAGCCCGGAAATGAAGCTGGGCGCCGCCCCGGCAAACTCAACAGCTGCTGGCATTCCGCCAATTCGAGCGGTTACGCGCTCCGAAACGCGCTGAAGAGTGGTTGTACTGTTGAAGGCACCTGGACCGCCTGGAGGCGGCCTGAACTCGCCGAGGCCTGTGAGGAAGAACTGTACCACTGACCCGCGCGCAGCCGGCCGTTGTGGCGAGTTGATCGAACTGTCTTGGTTTAGCGCCGCGGCGGCCGCGCCTTGAGCGAAGATGCCGGGCGTAGTGCTCTGTACGCGAATCGGTTTGTTGTACTTGAGCAGCAGGCTATTCCAAGACCAGAACAAGGTATCGTAGCTGGACGGGACGAAGGGGACTTGGACCGTCATTTGACTGTCGTTCGCGAACACGACGGGCAGCGGAATGCCCCCCAGCAACCCGTTTATCTGCCGTTGGCCGAGCAGTAACGACGGATAGGGGCCAGGCTGCGCAGCAGCACGCTCCAGGCCATCCAGTGTGATCCCTTGCCCCTGGCTCGGTCCCAGCCCGGAGCCGAAGACTGTCACCAGTTGCCAGATCGACACCGTGTCCGGATACCCAAAGCCTGCCGCGCTCACCACGCCGCCGTCGGCAATCTTGGGCTGCGTTTCGCGGGCGCAGGCATCGGGATTCTCCAGCCGGTAGAAAGCCCCGTCACCGGCTCTCAGAACCAGCCCTCGCGCGGAACTGACCACGAACAATGCAACGAGCGGGCGTTCCGGTTCGGCTGGGGAAGCCAGTCCGGTGAACGCCTCCACTGAGCCAGGCCCTCCCCGGAACAGCAGGGGAGCGGACACGAAATAGGGAGTGGCACCGAAAATCGTAGCGCTTTGGAAGCCGATGCCCTCCAGACCCGCCTCCACTTCACCGAGGCGAGCCGTTTCGATGCGGCGCAAGGATCTCTCAAAAACAAAACGTCCCACAATCGCGGCGACGGAGCCGTTCGCCAGTTGCACGATTCTATCCAAGTCATCCACTTCAAAGGTGGTGACGGTCGATGTAGAGCGCGTCCAGACGGAGATCGCCTGACGCGAGCCATTGATGCCCGGCGTACTGGCGAGCATCCAGTAGAAGTTTCCCGCCGCGTCGACCGCGATGCGCTGGGAATGATTCAGGGTGCCGCTGTCTCCAATCGTTGTTACGGGTTGCTGGCGAGCGTCTTTGAGAGTGGTGACGTTGCCGCTGGCGTCTACGATCAGCACGCGTGACCTCAAAAGATCAAGAAGCACCAAGCGGCCTTCGTTGTCCACGGAGAAACCGGCGACGCCAGTGATGGACAAGTTTGCGAGCGGCTTGCCTTCGGCATCGCCTGGGTCTGTGCCCCGGCCGGCCAGTAGGCGCGGAGCCTGTCCCAGGCGAGACTCGATCAAGCCGAATGTGCCGTCGAGTGTACCGCGATAAATCAAGCTGGAGGTCTGCTCCACAAAGACGCCAAAAGGCTCCGTGCTTGCGCCGGAGGCAGGTGTCCGGCGGGGCGCCCCGGCGATCAGCTTCGATGCGCCGTCACTCCAGAGGAACAAGCCGGTGATCAGGTCCTGTCGAGAACTGACGGCATAAAGGCCCGCGGTGCTGATCGCGCGCGGGTTGCCGGTGAAGCCCGCAAACAGCCCAGGAGGGGCATCGCGGCCTTCCCGATCAAGAGGAGTAACTCGCCCGGGCGCGGCGGCCACGGGATTCCCTTCGGGCGTGAGCAGGATCTCGAATTGCAAATCCAAGTTGTCGCGTAAAAGACGAATATTGCCGTCAGAGCCGACGGCGCGGATAGAACGGAGGTCGCGAATCCAGACCGATCCGTCTCTCAACGGGACCACTTGTCGAGGAAGTTGCAAGGCGGCCCGTGTAGCGGGGCCGCCGTCTCCGTTCGGCTGCCCGAATTCAATTGGCATGCTAGAGCCGGCGAACGTGCGAAGCAGTCCATCGGCGTCCAGGCGCCGGATTCGACTGAAGCCATCCACAATGTAGAGTGCGCCGCCTGGGCCGAAAGCGAAGTGGATGATGGTGCCGAGATTCAGATCCAGTGGCGGTGAGGCCTCGCCGTTGAATCCGGGCCGGCCTGAACCCGCCACCACCGCGATGCGGCCACCCTCAATACGATAGATACGGCCTGTGGCAGCAAAGTGGACCACCCCTGCCGGAGAGACGGCGACTTGTGCAATTGCCGGCATGGGGGATTCCAGAGCCGGGCCGGCTTGCACAACCCCGCGCCTGCCATTGCCGGCGAGCGTGCGCAGCCGACCGTCGGGTTCGACAGTTCGAATGCGGCCCGTCGAGTCGGCGAAGTACAAGCGGTCGCCGGTGCCCAGCGTCAATTGAGCGCCAACGAAAGTGTCGGAGTCTGTCGCAGCTTCGCTTTCGAGAATCCGCACAGGTTCGGCAGGGGTGAGGGCTGTGAGTGTGCAAGTCTGCGCCGCCGCGACGGCGCAGATCGTAGCCATGAGGAATAGCAAGCGCATATTCACACCAGTGGTGCAAATGTATGTCCAAAGAGCGCAAGTGTCGCCGCGCCACCCCGGTACGTTGGGCTCAGCTCGAAATCGACGGTGACGGGGTTCCGGCACGACCGCCCCGCGTCAGTTGACTATGCGGGGTCGTTCGGGCGGCCTCTGCCGCGTCCACTCTGGCGCAATCTTGCTGTTCACCAGAACGTCGGCCCAGCCTTCGTTGTCCTTTCGTTACAATGTCCGCTCCTGGAACCAAGGCAGAGAAGATCCGAAACATCCAGCCTGACGGCGAAGTGTAGAGTTTCCCAGTAAGCCGAGAGCAGTAGCGCCCGACCTCCGGGCTTGGCTAGCTGCCAGCGGGGCCGGAAACATGAAGCACCTGGCCGGGTCTTACCATCGCAGCGGCGTTTCGAAGTTGAAGAAAAAGTGGTCGATAGAAGGCTATCTTGTTGCGCGCGACGTGAACTACTACGATTCCAAATGACAATGATTTGAGATTGTGTTCGTGCTCGAATCCACGATCAGCCGTGACGAATACGTCACACGCCAACTGCTTTACCAGCACATTGTCTTTCAGATGATGCCAGCCGAGGTCAAAGAGTGTCTGGACATCCTCGCCAACGAACGGTTCTACCAAGCGTGGATCAACGGAGGCGTCTATGACGACGCGCATAACAACTGGTCAATTGCAATATCGCGGCTCAGTTCAAGAAATGAGAACACATGTTGCCTAGGAATAGTTGGGTAGACGGCGAGAAAATCATCGATGGTTTCTCCCGTTTCAAGAAAGTCGATGAGTGTTTGCACGGGTACTCGACTGCTTGCAAAGCACGGGGTACCATGCAGGACCTCTTTATCGATGGTCACTACATCTGCCAGCGCGCTTCTTTGCTCAGCGATTGTCACTGATTCCAATGGTAAGGGATTACGCCGCCATTGGGCAAACCGGAGGCGTTGCTTATTGCCAGGTTCGGCGTCTCAATCCACTCACAAAATCGAAATGGGAGTCGCGGCTTAGGATGGGCATGGAGTATTGTCGGCATAGAGCGGCGATCCATAGGTCGTTGGCTGGAATCGGTTTGCCTGCAGCTTTGAGTTCCAACCGGATAGCCGCATAGTGACGAGCAGTAGCAATGCCAACTTCGAGGACCAAACAACGGTCGAGCATTCGTTCGAGCGACCGTTCATATGCCTCTCGATGGCGGGACTGGGCGATGCCAAAGGCAAGCTCTGCGGCAATGACAACGGGGATAGCAAGCTGTTGAGCCTCCGACACAATCTCGACCACTTGCGGAGCCCGGTCGAGAAATGCGGAGAGAGCGTTCGTGTCGAGAATCAATTCCAGTCCTCAGCTTCGGTTTGCCCGAACTCTTCTTCGACAATCTTTTGAATGCGTTCCGTCTCGTCATGAAGATGGGCTAGTTCGCCAGCGCACTCTAGCCAGGGTTTGCCTGAGGTCTTGCCGCCCCCAGATAGCTTCTCTTCCACCGCTTGAGTGACATATTCACGCAGAGGGATCCCTAAGGCAGCAGAAGTGGCCTTAGCCTTGCGAAAGGTTTGATCTGGGATCTCCAACGTAGTCTTCATACCAGCAGTGTCCCATATTTACGGGAGCTATGGCTTACCAGATCGCGTTTGGGTAATGCTCGTGAATACGGCGATCCGAGGTGAGGAGAGGAGCCTCGTTGCCGGCGATTGCGTTTGCGACGATGATACGATCTCCCGGTTCGCGAGTCCATTTGAGTGGGAGGGCGCTGATCATGACTGCGGCCATGGGGAGCTGGCAGACGGACAGGCCCATCTGCTGGTTGAGATCGGAAAGAATCTGGGACGCGGAATACTTGAGAGCGCCCTTCTCGTAGAGCATTTCAAGCTCTAGCATGACCATAGCGGAAACGAGAAGATCTGAGCTCTCGATCAATTCCAACGCCCTTCGGGTCAAGCGCTGTGTATTGCCGGAATGAAGAAAAATTGCGATGTTAGTGTCGAGGTAGGCGCTCATGGTTTGGGAATCCATTTCAAGTCCCACGAATGCCGCATTTCCGCATCCAGCTCAATTTGGGCCTGGTCCAGATCCTCAAGTGTTCCGCAAATGGTGTCGCGCTTAATCAAACGTGAAATCTTGCTTGGTTTGTCCCCTGGCACGAGTCGCAAGAACCGGCCCTTGTGCGCCACTTCAACAAGTTCTCCCTGGAGTGCGCGATCAAAGATTTGAAAGAGATTTTTCCGGAATTCGGTACTCGTTAACTTCATGCTATCAGCGTACCAACATTATGTACTTGATGTACATTCATCGCGTACGCGTACTCTTGACACATTCGCCATTACTTGACAATAACTCATTAGTTATATAACGTATTATTTATGAACGATCTGGATGCGGTGTTTTCTGGATTGGCCGATCCGACGCGGCGGGCGATTCTGGCCCGGCTTGCGCAGGGCGAGGCGACGGTGCTGGAGTTGGCTCGGCCGTTTGCGATGAGTCAGCCTGCAATATCCCGTCACTTGAAGGTGCTAGAAGGAGCGGGGCTGATCTTGCGCCGGGTGGAGGGGACAAAGCGGCCTTGCCGGTTGTCGCCTCAAGGCATTGCGTCGATCAATCAGTGGCTGGACCTGCTTCGAACGGCAATGACAAAAAACTACGAACGGCTGGACGGAGTGCTAGCCAATATGAAAGGAAAGACTGGCAATGAGCCTGACACTTAAGACGGAAGGGGACACGCACGTCGTTGTCACCCGATTTTTCGCAGCCTCCCCCGAGGATGTGTATCGAGCCCACACCGAGACAGAACTGGTGCAAAATTAGATGCTTGGCCCCAAAGGCTGGACCATGCCGGTTTGCATTATTGATGCCCGGCCTGGAGGCAAGATCCGCTATGAGTGGACCAATGGCAAGGGGCATAAGTTCTACCTGACCGGAGAGTGCCTGGAGCTGGAGCCTTACCGGCGGCTTGTGCATGTCGAGCGGATGCATCTGCCAGACCCGACTCCGGACAATCACGTCGAGACGATATTCGAAGCGGTCGAAGGTGGGACGATGATGACGATGCGGATGACATTGCCAGATGCGGCGACGCGGGCGGCAATGCTTGCTACTGGAATGGATCAGGGCATGGAGGTGAGTTACGCTCGACTGGAGGGATTGATGTCTTGGAAGACCGCAGTGTAAAGTCGGCTCTGGCCTGGCTGAAAGAGCACAGCAGCCAAAAGACACTGGAGGGGATGGCTCGCTTTGCCATTCCCTCCGATCATGCGTTGGGTGTAGCGATGAGGGATATCAAGGCGCTGGGCAAGCAGTTGGGGCACGACCAGGAGTTGGCAAGCGCACTTTGGGATACCGGTATTTACGAGGCTCGCATGCTCGCGTCTTTTGTAGGAGACCCGGCTCGCATTAGCCCCGCGCAGATGGACCTCTGGTGCCGGCAGTTCGACAACTGGGCTTTCTGCGATGCTATGTGCTTTAACCTTTTTGACCGCACGACGTTTGCGTGGCAAAAAGTAGAAAAGTGGAGCGGCAGCAAAGAAGAGTTCGTAAAGCGGACTGCGTTTGCCCTGCTATGGAGTCTGACCGTCCACGACAAAAAGGCTAGCGACGATCCTTTTCTGCGCGGGCTTGAATTGGTCGAGCGTGAGGCGGAGGATGATCGCAATTTCGTCAAAAGGCAGTGAACATGGCTTTGCGAGCTGTGGGCAAACGAAACGTTGCGCTCAATACCGCAGCAATTGCGGTTGCGCGGAGATTGGCGGCTTCGCCGAATGCGACGGCACTTTGGGTGTGGAAAGATGTTTTTCGCGATCTGACGAGCTTATCGTTGACTCGCACGCTTTGACTTCAAGGCTAAAAAAGAATCAGATTCTGCTCAGTAAGCTGCTTTGATGCGAGTATTGCAGTCACCCAGGAGATTCTTTTGAAGGTTTGAGCATCAGGACCGCAGCGTACAAGACGACTACGATCACAAGCCATCTAAGAGTTGTAAGCGGGAGTGATTTGACTACGAAGGCGGCGAGGGGGACGGCGGCGAGCCCGCCGATGGCGAGGCCGGCGGCTACAGGGGCCCAGTAGGATTTGGCCAGGAGGAATCTTGTGCTGGCTACCGGCATGAGGAAGGCACCGGAGCCCATCATGATCGGGAAGGCGGCGGCGGGGTTCATGCCGAGGAGGCTGACGAGGGTCATGCAGGGGGCGTAGAAGCCGATGCCGAGAGTGCTAATGGCGCTGATGGTTGCGATGCCTGCCATGCCAGCGGCGAGGCGCCAGCCGGTGAGTAAGAGCGCGTCGCCGCCGGCGGGGAAGAAGTCGAGATGGCGGGCTAGCATTGCTACTACCGCTATCAGCAGGGTGCCGCCCATGCAGAGTTGTACCGTGCGCTTTGGGAGTCCTGCGACGAAGCCTGCGCCGATCCATGCGCCGGCCACTGAGCTTGCCATTAGAAAGACTAGCGTTAAGACGTCGACTTCGATCGCAGACATGTAGATGAAGGCTTGTAGGATTACTGGCAAGCTGTGGCCCGTGTTGAGGGTGCCGGGGATGAGTTCGTCAGGGACCATGCGGCGGAATTTGAAGATGGCGGTGGAGGGGGCGAAGGAGCCGATGCCGAGAGTGTCGAAGAAGTTTGTGATGAAGCCGGTGGCGAGGTGTTCTGCGGAGGGGACGGGTGTGGGCTTCCAGCTTCGGAGTGCTTTGACAAAGACCATTGTGTAGAAGACGGTTATTGCGGCTAGGGCGACAAAGATCGCGGTCTTGGCTGGCATTGAGAGGCTAGGGATTTGGGAGTTCGAGGTCGGTCAAGGTGATCGTGAAATCGTATTGCGGGAGTTGCAGAGAATTTACTGGATGGAGGCCGGTTTCGTCGTAGACGTAGAGCTTTGCTTCTTCTGGATCGATGAGCCAGACGTTGGGAATGCCCCAGGCCAGATACTCGGAGAACTTGCGCAGGGTTTCACTAAGGCGGTCGTCTGGAGAGGCGATTTCGATGGCGACTAGTGGCGGGATTTCGGGATAGTGGCCTTGGGGAATTTGACCGGCAAAAACTGCGACGTCCGGGATTCGGTAGATAGCGCCTGGCTCGATTGCGTGGCGAACTTCGCTCATAGCAAAAACTGCATGCCGTTTGCGAAGCAGCTCAAACAGAAAGCCAAGAAGAATTTGTACTCGACCATGGAGGATGGTGGGCATGGAACGCTCCAGGATCTCACCGTGAACATATTCACGATCAAGATCGATGTAGGCTGTCTTGAGATACTCTTCGGGCGATATGAGGACTGGAGTCGCCATGTCTGTAGCTTAGCTTATGCTGGAAATCATATGAAGAGTCTGTTTTTGATTGTTGTTTTTGGAGTTGCGGCTTTTGGGCAGGGGGTGGATGATGCTCGATTGAAGGCTGCGGTAGAGGCGATCCGGGTGAACAATGCCTGGACCATGGCACAGCAGGTTTCAATTTGTGAGATCGCCGCGCCGCCGTTTGGCGAGGCCGAGCGGGGCAAGGAATATGCCAAGCGGTTGGCCGCTTTGGGGATGGTAGATATTCGTACCGATAGCGAAGGGAATGTGATCAGCCGACTGCCGGGGGCGAGTGCGCCGAAGCCGATGGTGGTGATTAGTGCCCATCTCGATACGGTGTTTCCAGCGGGGATGGATGTGAAGGTTCGGCCCGAGGGCAAACGGTTGCATGGGTTGGGGATTGGGGATGATTGCCGCGGGTTGGCCGTGGTGCTTGCGGTGGCGAAGGCTTATCGCGAGGCGCAGGTTAAGACAAAGGGGACGGTGTTATTTGTCGCGACTGTTGGTGAGGAGGGGCAGGGGGATTTGCGCGGGGTGCGTCATCTATTTACCAAAGAGTTGAAGGGCCAGGTGGATGCTTTCATATCGGTGGATGGGACTGGGTTTCGCGTGACTTCGCGTGGGGTGGGGAGCAATCGCTACAAGGTGACTTATAAGGGGCGCGGCGGGCATAGCTATGGAGCTTTTGGTATGCCGAATCCGGCGCATGCGATGGGACGAGCGATTGCGCGGATCGCTGATATTGAAGTGCCGAAGGATCCCCGGACAACTTTCAACGTGGGGACGGTGACGGGTGGGACGAGCGTAAACTCGGTGCCGATTGAAGTGAGCATGGAACTGGATCTGCGCAGTGAGTCTCCGCAGGAATTAGCGGTGCTCGACGAGCGGTTGAAGGCAGCTCTGCTGTTTGGGCTGGAGGCCGAAAAGAAGCGTTGGCCCGAGAGCAAGGCGCCGCTCGAGCTTGAGATCAAGACGATGGGGTTGCGGCCGGCGGCAGCGCCAAACGACGATTCTCCCATTGTGCAGAAGGCGATGGCGGCGGCGAAGAAGCTGGGGATCCCTATGTTCGCGACTGGAAGCGGGAGCACCGATTCCAACTTGCCGATGAGCCTGGGGATTCCGGCGGTGACCATTGGCGGCGGCGGGCGGAGCCCCAACGCACACTCGATCGACGAGTGGTTTGAAGAAGGCGAAGACGCATATAAAGCGCCGCAAATGGCGGCGCTGCTATTGGCTATGCTGGTTGGGATTTAGTTAGTTCGCATTGCGAATGTACTGCCAGCCGGCCTGCTGCTTTCTTACTAACTCGGCGACAGCGGAATCTACGACCTTGATGTTCGGGAGCAGCATGTCTTTGGGGATGTTGCGCATCTTCAGCGAGTTATTGCAGGCGAGCAGAGTAACACCGGATTTGGCGAGACGTTCCCATTCGGAAGCCATCGTGCTTTTGTCTTTGGCGAAGGAAAGGATTGCGCCTCCGTGGAGGACCAATTCGATGGTGACGTTCTCTGGGCCGAGGGCGATCTTGAGGTTGTCGATGTTGCGGACGACGCCTTCGAGGCGCGGTTGTTCGCCAGCGGACATCTCGAAGATGACATGATACTTTTTGCCGTCTTGAGCGAAGAGACCAAAGGCAGCAATCAGCATGATCAGAATCGTTTTCATGGTTATAGCCTTATCAAAGATTGTTGGATTTCGCCAGTGACTATGGCTGTCGAAGCCTTGGCGAGGACGTCGAATTCCGAACGCAGACCGAAGTGTTCGAGGTAGATGCCAGGCTCTACGGAGAAGATAGTGTTGGGCATGACCTGACGGACGTCGTGGGTTTCGAGATTGTCCATGTTGGCCCCGGTGCCGTGGATGTCCTGGGTAATGGAGTGGCCGGTACGGTGGACGAACGCATCGCCGTAACCAGCAGCGGTGATCACTTCACGGGCGGCGTCATCGACTTCATAACCGTGAAGAACACTGCCGTTTTCTCTGGCGCTTTTTGCCCGTTGAAAGGCCGCGTCGCGGGCGGCGGTGACGATACCGAAGACGTTATCCATCTCTGTTGGGACGGCTGTGCCGCAGTATCCGGTCCAGGTAATGTCGTAGTAAACTGCACCGGGGGTGGTGAGCTTGGCCCACATATCGAGGAGCAGGAAATCATTGGGGCGAATGGGCAGCGCGGAAGCTTCGCTTGGTTCGTAGTGGGGGTCGGCGGCGTGGGCGTTGACGGCCACGATGGGGCCGTGATCGGTGAAGAGGCCTTCGCGCTCCATCGCGGTGCGGATCCAACATTGGAGTTGGTATTCGGTCAGCGAACGGTTGGCGGCCAAGGCGGAAGAAACTTCGGCGAAGGCGGCTTTACGAAGAGCGTCCATCTTGACGCCGGCGGCGAGGTGGGAATCGATATGGGCCTGAGTGAGAGTGGCGTTAAAAATCTGGACTAGGTCGGCTGAGGAGACGATCTCGGGGCCGAAGGAGCGGATGAGTTCGATTGTGCCCGCGTCGACCATCGAGACGTAGAAGATGGCGCAACCTGGGGAGTATTGCATGGCGATGCGTTTGAGGCCAAAGAGGAGTGTGGCGAGGCCTTCCTCATGGGCACGCCAGCCGGAATAGACGTGCTTCTGACCGGGGAGGGCGTCAAGGATTTTGGATTCGATGCGGTGGACGAGGATCTGGGGCTCGCCTTCTTTGGGGATCAGGTAGTACCAGCGGCGGGTGGCCATCTGGTTGAGTTCGAGGTTGAGGACCTGATAGGCGATGGGGTCGCGGTGGTGGTGATCGAAGAAGAGCCAGGCGTCTATGTCGAGATCGCGGAGGGTCTTCTGGATGGATTGTATGAGAGAAGAAGAACTCATAGGATTATCCACTCAAAGTTACCATCTAGCCAAGTGCTACCGGCGTAGTCGCGGCGGTCGTCGACGCGGAATTCGAGGAAGTCGTCGCGCCAGTCTTGCCGGGTACCGTCGGGATCCTGGGTGGCTAGCGTGATGGTGTAGTCGCCTCGGGTGAAATGGCAGGGGAAGGTGAAGGAGATGCGGACGGTGGCAGGGGTGTCGACGGTGAGGGGGCAATTTTCGATTTGTGAGTTGGTGCCGGCGATGTCGATGCCCTGGCGGTTGCGGATGAGAAGACCGAACTGGAATTGGGTGTTTGGGTGGTGGACTTTTACTTCAGCGGTTAGGGTGATTTGGTCGTTGATCTCGAATTGAGTTCTGGGTGGGCCTGCAGGGTGGTGGAGGTGGGCAGAGAGAATTTGGGAGCGATTGCTGTTGGAGGTGCTGGTGGCGACGAGTGGGGTGAGGTCGAGTTGGACGCGACGGGTGTATTCGTCGGAGATTTCGCGTGGGGTGCCGAGGGTTACGAGTTGACCTTGCCAGAGGAGTGCGGCACGATTGCAGAGGCGTTTGACGATGCCAAGGTCATGAGAGACGAAGAGGATGGTGGTGCCTTGCGCTTTAAGCTCTTCGAGACGGCGGATGCACTTGTTGGCGAAGCGGGCGTCGCCTACGGCGAGGGCTTCATCGACGACAAGAGTTTCTGGATGCTGGTGGATGGCGGCAGAAAAGGCGAGGCGGACGTACATGCCGGTTGAATACTCGCGGACGGGTCGATCAAAGAAGCGGCCGAGTTCGGCGAAGGCTTCGACTTCAGGGATGGCCGCGTCGATTTCTTTGCGGGAAAGACCGAGGAGTTCGGCATTGAGGCGAACGTTCTCGCGACCGGTGAATTCGAGGTTGAAGCCGGCACCGAGTTCGAGCAGAGCACTGATGCGGCCTTGGGTAAGTACACGGCCTTCGGTGGGTTGGAGGATGCCCGCAAGGATCTGGAGGAGAGTCGATTTGCCGGCACCGTTGGGGCCGACGAGACCAAAGACCTCGCCGCGCGGGACATCGAAAGACACGTTTCGCAAGGCCCAGAATTCATTCTGGGCCTCGGCTTCGTGCGGGCTACGGCCTCGCCAAAAGCCAGGCTGCGTGATGTACCGCTTGGATACATTCTGAACTGAGATCACGCTTCCTAGTATCGGGCAGAGGCGCAGGGGTCAGATTTGGAGCAGGACTGTGAGGTCGCGGCCTGGCGTTCCAACTGCGGCAGATGGAACGTTCAGGATGTCGAAGGAGAGCTTGGCACCTTGAGGCAGAGCTTGTGTATTGAACTTGGTTACAGTTGCAGCAACGTTGCTGCCGTCAGGGATGACAAGTTCACAATAGGGATCGCCATTAACGCGGACCAGAAGCTCAACATCAGCGCCGACGGGAGCTTCTTGGACGTAAGCTGAGACGTCACGAACTACTGTAGTGCGATCCACGACGTAGGAGTTTCCTGCGGAAGCTTCAATCGCAAGATAGCCTTGGACGTTCAGCGTGATCTGACCGCCGGATAGAGTGCGCACGCCGTAGCTGGTTACGCCGGTGTAGCTTTCTTCAGCACGGCCGCTGGCACCGACTCGATTGTAGATTGTGAAATCGGCGGCAGAGATGCGGACGTTGGGCAGACGGAAGTTATAGCGGAAGCCGACGGCTGCAGTGGAGCTGAAGTAGCCGGGTACGAAGGGGATTGTCATGTCTCTGCGCGTGAGTACGAATGCAGGTAGAGATGAGCCGTGAGCGACGGCAGTTGTTTGATAGCGACTGCGGAGCACCGGGTAGATGTTTCCGGTGACGGGGGCACCAGAAACCTCGAAAATCTCCTCTTCAATCTGGAAGAGGTCTCCTTCGCTGAGGTTGACACTGAGGCCGTTGAGAGTGACATCGGTGTCGCCGGCCAGCAGGGCTGCACCCGAGCTAGCTGGAGTAGGAGCAGTGAGCTCATCCCAGAAGAGGATTCCCAATTGACCAACATAGACGGAGTTCAGATTTTCAAGCACGTTGAAGCCGATGCCGCCAATTGATACGGTGCCTTCTTCGATTAAGGCGAAGCCAAAAGCAGGGGTTGCCGGAACTCCGATGTCGGTGTTTGAAGCCGAACCTACTCCGACCTGCCAAAGCAGTGAGGGGGACTCGAGCGGATCGAGTTCGAGGTTGTCCTTGCCGACCGAGCGGAGGCTGATCTCGAAAGTGGAAGCGGTGAAAAGAGGAAGCATCACAGTGATGACATCCGTATCCGATTCGGCAGCGAGCGCCCAAGTGGTCTCGACGATGGCGAATTTGGATGTTGCGTTGGGGAGGATCTCCCATGAGCGATCCACTGAAATGGTCTCTGCCGTATTGGCTGTGATGACACGTTCTTGACCCATTCCCTTGCCTGAACGAATGACCACCTTCTTGCCAATCCAACGGTCCACGACCAGATTGAGCGCGATGCGCGTGATGGAGTTGGCTGTCCACGAGGTTGGAGTCTGGTCGACCAGAAAGGTCTGTCGGAACCAGGAGCGGAGTTTGCTGTAGTTGGAGTCGGGCGGGATTTGTGCCTCGGGTAGTGCGCCATTGTCGTCGACGGTGGCGGTGACAGGTAAGCCTGTTGCAATGCGGAGCAACCGATGGGGAGAGTCTCCGCGATAGAGGCTGAGACCAACGGCAGAAGCGGAGACACTGATGCCGTTGAGAGTCACACGGTTGGTTGAGGTGAGGCCGCCAATGCGGACCGGGATGAGACTGGAAAGCCCACTCTCATTGCCGGCGGCATCAATCGTAGTGAGACCGTAGTAGTAGGACCCTTGGGCCAGGGTGCCACCAGTTGATTGCACTGCGTAGGAGAAGCTCACCAAGGGGACGCCGCCCGAGGCCCCGAGTTCGGACTGGGGCCTGCGGAAGGGGATGCGGACTGCACACTTTTGGACGCCGTCTGAATCGATTGCCAGTTGCTCTGAGGCATCAAATGTGACTTGACCGCTATTTATCAAGGTGCCGCAGACGGCGCGGGCAGCACCAGTGCGCCAGGCGAAGATTCGAGACCGGTCATAGCGAATTTGGGCATTGTCGGAATACCAATGGTCCTGATGCAATTGACAGCTCACCTTCATCACATCAAGACGAGGAGAGAGCTGAAACTCGAGGACCCGGAAGGTGGTGCGCTCAAAGCCGTAGCGAAGGTAGGTGATCGCGATCAGATCGCCCGGCCGGATGTGAAAGCCGCGCACTGAGGTACGGAATTCAAGATACACATTGCCAGCGATCGACTTATTCAACCAGGTTTGACAAATGCGCTGGGCTTGAGGGAAGTTGGGGACACCGACCGCCGGAAGAGCTTGTGTAATTTCCTGACGACGGACGCGGATGTCATCGGTGTCGGCAATAGAAATGCTGTCCTGCTGGAATTCATTGAGCGCATCCTGAATCTCGAAGCTGACTCGATTCGGAGAGTCCTGGCTGGGCTTGGAATAGATGCGGAAGTCTGGTTCCCTGTTTGACTTGAGCAGGATGCCAGTGGTCTGATTCAGCCCGTCACCGAATTCGTAGGTGGGCCAACCGGTGTTGAGTGCGGTGGCAGCATTACTGCCCGCTGGCTTGATGGGCTGCTGTTGCGCAATGGTGGTTTCAGGACGAATGGCCAGCTTGCCGTCGGGCTGGAAGTACAGGAAGAGTAGAGAGCCAACACGGATCGAACGAAGTAGTTCTCCGACGCTGTAGCGGCGCTTGAGTACCAGGCTGGTCTCGAAGCGGCGCACTTGCCGAATGGTGCCGTTGGCATCGCGCGCTTCCACCAATTCATCGCAGAACTGAGCCGCCGATATGAAGGATGTGAGATCGAGCTCATCGAGCTTCCACCCTGTGCGGCGCAGTATGTCGCAGAGGATCCATGCCGGATTGGAGGAAAAGTCCGAGGACACAAGAGCTCCTTCTGAATCGAGGACCGGGATTTTGAGGCCCTTCATCAGGACCTCTACTTTGGGGCTCCTCTTGCCGTCATTGATTCGGTTAGGCAAGACCAGATTGAGATAAGCCATGCTCGCGTAGGGATCACCAACCGGGTTGGCTGAGGCATCGGTGAGGCCAAGGTTGAGAGCGCCTGTGCGATTCCCTTTGCTAATCAAGTTGAACCAGCCGGTGCCAGTCATGTTCTGTCCCGCGATGCCTTCTGGAATTTCAAATCCGTCGGCGACGACCTTGATCACGCTATCAATTTCACCAAGGCCCAGCAGCACCTCACAACGAGTGAGATTGCCATCGTTGCGGGAAAAGACCACCGGTGCCTGGAGCCAACCAGTGCCATAGACGGCCGGCACTACATCATTGAAGCGCGTGTCCAGGCTGACGAGGTTTGAGATTCGACCCGAGGATTCGCCATGACCGCGAACCAGAATGGAAGGGGGAACGAATTCGATGCCACTGAAGCGTTGGGTTGTGCGGTTGGAGGAATCATTTGCGAACATGCCGCGCGCTTCACAACTCCTGCGGGTATAGTCGCAGGTGGTAAACGGTGCGGCACCATCGAGATTGCCAACACCACCGGTGACATCTGGCGAGTAACCGCAGCGGAAGACTGGAGCATAGCGGCCATCCTCGCCGGAACTAGCAGCAAGTTCGCGCTCCTGAAGTGTTGAGGGGAAGGCCCACGAACACTGGCGCTGGATCCGCATTGGTGGGAAGTTAGCGCGGATCGAGCTGAGCCTGCTGAGGACATTGAGACGGGCTGATTTCCCATCGAGTTCGCTCACAGTATCGAGGAGGCCGGTGAGCAGGATGGTCTTGCTCTCGACGTTAGAGCCATTGAGGACTGCGGCGGCAAAGCGGACTTTGGCACCGATCAACTTACCCATTTGGAAGAGCTGAGCAATTGAGCCGTCATTGTCGGCAAAGACGACTGATACCTGACCTGCATTTTCACTTGAGATGTCGCTTGTGAGCTTCCATCCGTTGGCCTGCTCGGGATGGATGCGCGCCTGGTAGTTTGTTGGTCCGTCCTGGCAGCGAGCGGAGGCCCAGTATCGTTTGGTGTTGTCAGCCAGCGTCACCTCACAAAGGAGTGCCGTAGCTGGTACGACGGATTGTTCTTTCAATTCAAGGAGGCTCATGGCTATCTCAAGCTCTCAATTCGTAGGGTGATGGAATGCGCACCTGGCGCGAGGGATTGGGTATCGAAACTTTTCTGAACAAGCCAGGAGTTGGGGAACACACCGCTTTGGGACCCAGTTTCAAGCGATGCGCCTGGAGAGTCAGCAATCTCAAGATGTGGTGCAGCAATTATGATCTGTGTTGTGGGTGGAACTATAATGCTGACCATGCGTGTCGCGGCTAGCTCAGTAGAACTGAGGCGGACATGGTGGCGTGACCACGCGGTTGCCGATTGAGCCGCCGATGCTGTCGCTACGCCATCAGAAAGACTGAGTGAAAACTGTGCACCGCCAACCCACTTGGCCAGCACACTGAAGCAGGCAGAAAAACTTCCAGCTAAAGAAACAGACTGGCTCAAAATGAGAGGCAGAGCAGTTGGATTTGTCAGGATGAAAGCCTTAGGCTGACCGGCATCCAGAACCGGGTCAACGGTGAGGCCGGGCGGAGCAAGCCAGACCGCGTCTTCAAGGTTTCCAGAATGAGCAAGCAAGTTGCCAAGTGGATCGTAGAAGGCAAAGGAGGCTGCGCCGCGCTGGGTGGCAGCAATAAAGTCGAGCATTCGCTGCCACTCCGTTGGGTTTAGGTTCTCGTAGCGGAGTGTCCAGCTATAGCGCGTTCTAGCTTCAGCAGTTGCGAAGAGCAAACTACCGTCTGGAAAGCGAGTTGCACGAGTGATCTTCTCGATTTGGAGGTCGACTGGAAGGTGAGCCAGAATGCCGTTATCGAGTGCTGGGAATTGAACCGGGTTAGAGGGCATTTTCAATCTCCAGTTGTGCCGAGTAGCGGCCGTCCTTGTCGCATCCAAGCTGAAGGCGCGAGTTTGCAATTCGGCAGTTGGGATATGCAACGTTGGTCCAAGGGTCGATAAAGGAGAATTCCTCTTCGACTGAGAGACCTTCAAAAAAAGCACGCAAGCGCATGGCCTCCTGGCCGATCAGATTTCGATAGCTGAGATGCCAGGTCTTGCGATCAGCATTCGTGCGAAGCTGAGCCTGCCTAAGATCGCCTTCAAAAAAATGTTCCAAGTATTGCGCCGGCTCGGATCGAATTGCGCTCGACTGCACTTGCTCACCGGAAATCAGGATCGGGAAGTCCATGGCTAAATCTCGTTCAGACTGTCGTTAATCTCGTGGTTTGAAAGCATTGCCTGCTTCAGAGCGGCAGCGATGTCGTCGCTGCGATCAAGGATGGAGCGAGCGTCCAGCGCCTGAATCGAAATCTGGATCGGAGCCTGAGAAACAGGCGCAGCCTGGGTAAGACCAAAAGCATCAGAACGGACTCCGCTCGCGCGGCCATCGGAGCGCAAGGAGGCAGCGAGGTCTGTTCGACCTTGGTCAGGGAATGAAAACTTTGTCAGCGGTACAGCTTCCTGTTCAGCGCCACCAGAGCCAAAGAGGCTAAAAAGGCCTTTGAAAACCGGGCCAAGAAAAAGACTGGTGAGGATGTTTGTGCCCTTCGAACTATTGATTGGATTGAAGGTATTGAGAAGATCCCTGCCGGTTGAGCTGGAAGTGACCGCTGGGGAAGTGTCACTCAAATTCTGACCGATTTGATCGAGGCTAGAAGTTGTGGCCTGACCGATAGCGCGGATTTGACTCACTACAGATGAGTTGCCTGTATTCAACCGCTGGATCATGCTCGAAAGCACTTCGCCGAGTGTCGATGGGTTTGATTCAGAGCGATCGTTGTTAAGTTCTTTGTTCATTTCATGATTCCTTTTCTAAAGCCTGGATAGCGTTGATGGCGTCACAATCGACGGCGGGAAAGTCGAGTAAGCGGCTAGGCTCGATGAAGCGGCACCAGCGTTCGAGGGTGATCCAGTAGGCAGCAGCACCGTCGATTACGCTCTCTGGGCATTGAAAAAAGACTTCGCTTTTTCCAGCCCAGATTGGTATTTCCGAAAGCTGCCGATTCAAGAAGCCACAAGCTCTGGCGGCTTCCAGTCCGCGATCCCTGCATGAGCCGCACTCCCACCGGGACCCGGAGGAGAGGTATTGGAAGGCGGCTGCTAATTTTTTCGTATCTGCCCGGAAAGCGATATTTCATCGCTGACTCTGGTGAGCACTTCAATGCAAAGCTCTGTTGGTGCCTGATTGAGAAGCCAATTAATCCGACTCGCATCTGCTGGCTCGAAAGCATCACCCATGCTTACGGCACAGAGGCATTGCTCCAGTAACCTGCGGCTCAATTCGAGCTCCAGATCGGCCAGCGAGCTACGCTCTTCTGGATCACTCTTGATTGCCGCTGTGAGAAATCTCACGCGCTGCATCAAGTCATGGTTTTCAGCAAGGAAGCGAATACGCTGGGCGAGCGAAATTCGCCGCACCTGAAAACGGAAGCCAGGTGTTGTTGCAGAGGTGAAGTCCCGCTCATACTTTAGGTTCACGATTTACCTCAAAGCGATGAAGACTTCATCGTTCTGCAGACCCATCGCGACTGCATTGCGGAATTGCCACAAAAGCCGCGGCTGTGAATCACTGAAAGCTGGAACCGGGAAGAGTACCGATGGCAAATAGATAGCAAACATCGATCCAGGCTGGTTACCCATCTGGAGCATCACTGGAACCGGTTCATTGTTGACCGCCTTGGTATAAAGAGCCTGGCTCAACTCATCATTGCGCTCAAAGATCGTGAGATCGAGTGAGACCCTGCGGCGGCCGAGTACAAAGGCTTTGGTTGAGAAGCATCCAAACTCATCGGTGCGTGGCTCGATATTGTTGTCAATGCGAAGTTCAGCCTGGGTGAGGGTGCAGAGCCGGGCTGCAGGGACACCAATGAAAGCCTGTCCGAGATGGCCTGCAATGGGCGAATTCTCGAGGGAAGAGGAATTAGCCGGAGCAACAGGGAATTGGAACTCAGAACCGAAAGCTCCACTTACGCTGTCATAAAGATTGCGGGCGTAGCCTTTGGCGGAGAGCTCAAGAAAATCATTGTTAACGCTGATCTTCAAGATGTCAGTAACAGCGCCCGTAACGAAACGTTGAATCGCCTGAGAAGGTGCCCATGAATCGAGAATCGACATTGGACTGACGTCTTCGCCGAGAGACAGATTCGCACAACCGACGAGCAAAGCGCCTGAGCTGAGTTGAACGGTGAAGGCGGTATTGAGAGTGAAATCACGTGGACCGGAGATGGATTCGACGAAGCGAATCTCCGATCCGAAGGACAAGCCCATGCCAACCCGAAGCGCTGCATCAGACTGAAGCGTGATCGAAGCGCCCGAACTGGCCGCCACATTGTAGGAAGGGCTGAGTTCTGCACTTTGACAGAGCCCGCTTTCGAGAATCGGAGTAATCGCAGGCTTTAAGCTTCCACCAGCCCAGCCTGTGCCGTAGCTCTCCAGATTGAACTCGATAAGTTCACGCTGTGGCCCCAAGATGGGCGATTCAGAACGGAATCCGGTTTTGTCCCGGCGGTAAAGTTGTTTGCGATTGCTCGATAGTTCGAACGAAGTAATCGGAGCGATTTCTGCGCCGGTCATGTCAGTGAGATCTGGAGAATCGATCTCAGACTTGATAAAGATTCGATTGGATAGAGATGCAATGTATTCGTTAGCCATGGTTATTCCTGCCAAAGATGAATTTGAATTGAAATCGTGGCGCTTTGCACGAAGTTAAGGCCGCCCTTGGAAACGGGCGAAATATCGACATCGAAGCCGCCGGCGTAGTAAACACCCTTGCTCCAGAGACCCTGGTTGCGATTGAGTACATCGCAGAGGGCATCGACGTAGTCACTGACCAGGCCCTGAAGTGAATCGGCACGCTCGTGAGTTGAGGACAACTCAAGCTGAAGCGTAGCGAGGGCAGTAAACTCGGCCAGCTTTTCTTTCTGCCCACGATGGAGCTTGACCAGCGAAACAGAAATTTTGGGGTTGCGGTTGGCGGGAATTCGCTCCGTCATTTTTTGATTCCAGTGTTCGGTATCAACCAGGAAACGGGCTTCTTTCGCCAGCTCGCCCCGGAGTTCCTGAATGGCCTCGACGCTTATCTTGAGTCCGGATTCACCCGCTAAAATATCCTGAGCGGCAGTAACTGCTTTGCTTGACAGATTCATGGAACTTACCTCCACAGCTCAGTGGAATATCTGATGAATCTATCTGGCCGTTGCGATAGATTGCTCATCACTTCCGCGTTAAGCGGAGGCAAGCCGGAGGTGATGAAGAAAGAGGTGCCTGCGGCAATTGCATCCGGAGTTGACAGATAGAGAGGATCGGAGGTCTCACCCAGATAGAGGATCCAGCCAGCGGCGCGCGCCGGAAGAGTGGCAACGCTCAATTCGATGGATTCGCCGCTGCTCATATCCAGAATGAACTCGGCACTTGGCGTGCCGGCAGCGCCATCGAAATCGATGAATCGAATGCGACCGCGCAAAACTCTTGCGGGGCCCAGGCCAGGGCCAGAAATGATGGATGGGAGAGGAGCCTTTGGCAGAGGTTGATTCACAAGCCCTAAGCCGGCCTCAAAGAGCTGGTCTTTTGCGGCTTCTGCTTTGGCTTCGAAGAATCGAGATTGGTCTCTGTGAAGTGCGCTGTTCTGAAGAGATGCCAAGTCAATGTAGAAAAGGCTGAGGGTCAACATGCTGTGCCAGCGGGAAAGGGCTTCGGTTACAACAACCTTATCTAGGGCCTGGCGAGCGGTGTTTTCACTTAAGCCGCTGTGGCGGAGCAGAAAGCTCGTGACCTGCGTTTCAATTTCGTTTTGTGCGAGGCGTGACTTAGCCTCAATGGAGGTTACTTCCTGCTCGGATAGGATGGAGAGCTTTGTGTCGTAAGCCATCCATTCAGCGAGGCAGCTGATGGGTTGATCTTTTAGTAGGGCCATGAATTGTGCTCATTTTCTGGGGTTGAAATTAGAAAAGGGCCAGCGCTCTTTGGGAGCACCGGCCCTTTCTGGTTCGCTAGTAAAAGAACTAGCTGCGAACCTGAACTCCGTGGTTGTTGCGAAGAACACCCGCACCGTAGAGGATGTCGACAGTGAACTGTTGGGACAACGTGTCGGGCTGGTAGCTCATCACAACGCGTACGCCGAAATTGCCGAGTTCGGCATATTCCGCGATGGCACCAGTGCCAGGCAGCGGCTGGGGCAGGCGACGGATCGCCAAGCCCAGAGCATTCTTGGCGAAGGCCAAATTGAAAGTCGTGAGCGGAGCACCAGACTTGCGAACAAACTGCGAACGGAAGACGTAGAAGTCTTTCAGGCGGCCGATGTTGCCATCGATCAATGCCTTGAGGCCAGCTTCACCAGCGCGCGAATATTCGCTAAAGCGGGGATTCTGCCGAAGAGCCGAGTATCCGGCGGCGTCAACGACAAGATACTTCTGCATACTGGCAGGCACCTTTGCGTTGAACAGTGCTGTCTCGGCGTCGTCGACGATCTGCTCAGTCAAAGGAGTAGCAGCAGCACCCAGAGCAGTATTGGACGTGAATGAAGTGGCCAGGTTGAGCAAGTCGCTTTCGACTTTCTCAGCCAGGGCTACAATCGCGGGTTCCATGTACAACTTCAGGAGGTCAGGGACAGCAACGACCTTGGTCACATCGGGAATCTGGAAGGTAGCTTCGGCATGAGTGTTTAGCACGATCTGTGCATTGCCGATGCTGGGATTCTGAGTTACTACAGAACCACCTTCGGCAATATTGTTGGCAATCAGCGACGGAGGAACGGGTACGTTCACGGTGTCGCCGGCCTTTGCCAGAGTCGGTTCGAAGTCGCGATTGACAAGATTGCCCATCACGAGATTGCCCATCAGGGCAGGCAGCGCATCGGCTGCAACAAGCTTCACAATCGCGTTAGCGAGATTCGCAGAAGTAATAGAAGGCATGTATATTCCTTTTTTGAGTTTGAGTTAATCGATCATCAGGCCAGCTACGCGCGCAATTTCTCTGCGCACACGGGCCAAGTCTTCTTTGCTCATGCCGGGCCGGATCGAATCCAGATCAATGCCGGGTGAGCTTTGGGTGCCGCGACCGGCTGAAGAGGTGCCGCTGCCGCCCAAATTCCTTGCCGGGAGAAGTTCGGGATTATCGTCCACAAACTTACGCAGGAATTCCTGCACTGACACATTTCCCTCTGCGCCACGGGCTTGCAGGGATCCATCGTTCTCCCGATGAATGTCGTCTTTTACAGCCTTGAAAGCGAGGTCAACTTTGGATACACCCAAACGTTGAAGTTCGTTGCGAATTACGGTTTCGCGTTCCATGGATTCAGCTCTGGCCTTGGAGCGACGATTCTCGTCTACCAATTCATTGAGGCGCTTCTCCATCGATTCGCGCTTGCGGCGCTCTTCCTCGAGTTCAGCTTTGTAGGCTGGTTCAGTCCGCTTGGACTGAACATTGTGATATTCCTCAAACACTTCGTGGACCAATTTCTTAAGGTCCCCGGCGGTGTTTTGCGATTCAGATTCCGGATTGGGATTCATTTCGCATCTCCTTTGTCGATCTGTTCTTCGATCTCGGCAGCAATGTTCTCTTTGGTTGTCTCATTGATATCCGCAAGGAACTTAAAGGCAAGCTTTTTGAATGCCTGCTTACGAAAAGTCTTTGATTCGATGCCAAGATTCAGAAGCTTTTGCGCCTCATCGAGCTCCTCATTGAACTCTCCGACCTCGAATTCGTCGAGACCGGAAACAGAAATTCGGAGGTCATCTTTGCGGACACGAATCAGTGTCTGCAAAAGTCGTTTCAGGGTGTCCTTGACGGCGTCGCCGTAAGCCCGGAGCACTTCCTGTGTGATTTGATAATCTGCCCGCTTGCTATTGCCGCTAACTTGAGCGGAGCCTGAGAGCCAGCTTCTGGATTGGCCCATCAGGTAGCAGGTGCGGTAGATCTCTTCCTGCAAGCGCGCCAGATTCTCCATGGCGATTCGATAGACGTTGCCTTCCGGCTCGGTCCAACCGAACTTGTCTTCGGGGTCCAGGTGAATGTAGTAAGACTCACCGAGAATGGTCGACCAGTCCTTTTTGCTGTAAACGACGGGGGTGGCGTAAAGGGCCATCCCAAGCGACCAGGAGAGAGCATTCGACTTGTTGTAGTGCTCGAGTTGCAGGTGCGCAGCTTTGTTCATCAACCAGAGACCGTCGCTGATGGTGATATCAAAGACAGGAACTCGCGATTCCGAGGAACAGGAGTGGGGGCCGTGTTCAATCAGACGAACTTTTTGATCTTCGACCGGCTCTTCCTCGACAATGAAATACTCAGTTTCCGTGTAGATCAGATACCGCGAGGGCTGTTTGTTGAAATCGAATGGCGAAGCGCTTTTCGGACCTTGCAGCCTGACCACGAGCATGGTCAGTTTGCCTTCAGGTGTGTACTCCCAGTTGACTACGTCTGTCGGGTGGATCGCGGTGAGGTAGCCTTTGTCGACGCCCAAAGTCTCTTCCTCAAGCCTGCTGCTAAAGCTGGCCTCACGCTTTGGGAACTCAAGGGCGATGAAAGATTTTCCGAAGATGAGCGCATCAATGAAGCGCTTGCGGAGAAAGTCTGTAATCGTCGATCCATTCCGGTCGCAATCTTCAAAGAACTCGAAGTAATACTTACTGCTGCGACGGTTAGTATCATCGACGGTCAGTATTGGTTCTCTTCGGAATAGCGTGGAGGCGTACCAATCGATGATCGAGCCCATGTAGTTTTCGTAAAATGCTCTGGTTACTCGCTCCTGGTAAACCTCCGCAGGCTCGCGATGACGGCGATATAGGTAACTGCTCGCCTTTGACTTCATCTGGGCACCACCGGAATAAAGGTCGCGGTACATTTCAAGGCTAGCGAGCCATGCCCTGTATTCTGGATGCGGCTGAATCGCATCAGTAATTTGCGTCAAGTTCATTTCTGCTCGAATACGAAACAGGCGCTTCGTAACTTTCTGTTATCTCGATATCTTCAGGGCACTTACCCCACACAGAGAGTAGTCACGATCACTTTCAGGAAAGATCGAATTGTTTCTTCTTGCATTGAAAACAAAGAGAATAGAGCTGAAAATTTTTGTGAACGGCTTTTCGGCCTTTGCCGGGAATCGATTTTCCCGAATGAATTCAGGTCTATGGAATTGCTTTTCCCGATCCCGGCATGAGGTTGTCAGCGACAATAGGAAAAGACTTATGCCATTCGATTCAATTGAGTCCGCGATTGAGGATTTCCGCGCCGGGAAGATGGTGGTAATTGTGGACGACGAAGATCGCGAAAATGAGGGGGACCTCGCCCTCGCAGCAGATGCCGTAACGCCAGAGTTGATTAATTTCATGGCGGTGCATGGCCGTGGGCTTGTATGCCTGGCAATGGCCCCCGATCTTTGCGACCGCCTGCATCTGCCGCTGATGTCACGCATCAACACGTCAAATTTTGGAACCGCGTTTACGGAATCCATTGATGCCACGCTAGGCGTTACGACCGGCATTAGCGCTGCAGACCGGGCACATACGATTCA
Organism: Acidobacteriota bacterium; assembly: GCA_043718395.1. Classification (GTDB taxonomy): domain Bacteria; phylum Acidobacteriota; class Terriglobia; order Bryobacterales; family Bryobacteraceae; genus Bryobacter. Next base: position 5,914 of record JAYSVS010000199.1, on the reverse strand, counting down.
AGTTTGCGTACAGGATGGGACTCGACCAGAGGATCTGGCCCGGCCGGGGCACGTGTTTCCACTTAGAGCAAAGAGTGGTGGCGTACTGGTAAGGGCAGGGCAGACCGAGGCAGCGGTAGATCTGGCAAGGTTGTCTGGCAGAAAGCCAGCCGGCGTGATCTGCGAAATCATGAATGAAGACGGCTCGATGGCGAGGGTTCCAGAGTTGAGAACCTACTGCCGGCAGCATGAGCTGAAGCTCATTTCAGTAGCTGATCTCATTCGATACCGGCTCAAGAATGAGAGCTATGTTTGCCGGCATAGCAACGGCTCGATTGAATCGGCCTATGGTCCCATGCAGATGATCGTCTACGAGAATACGCTAGACAGTGAGCTGCATTCAGCGCTCGTCTGCGGTGATATTGGGGGAGACGAACCAGTGCTGGTCCGGATGCATTCGCATTGTCCGTTTGGGGATTTGTTCGGGAGCCGGTCTTGCGATTGCCGGGCTTTATTGGACGAGTCGATGCGAGTGATCTCGGGGGAAGGCAGGGGAGTGCTGGTATACCTGCACCACGGGAACCAGGACCGATTGCGATCCAACGGGAACGGGGTAAAACAGCTTCAGGTGCATGCGAGAAACCTGCATCGTACCGAGGGGGAACCCAAGCTGCAGCATCAAGTCGGGATCGGAGCGCAGATCTTGCGGGATCTCCAACTCAAGCGTATTGAGTTGCTTACCAACTCTCCCTTGCGGGCTGTTGGTCTGGAAGGCTTTGGGATTGAGATTGTTGGAAGAAAAGAACTGCGAATCGCAGATTGAAATGAGGAAATGGCGGAGAAGGAGGGATTCGAACCCTCGGTACAGTTTCCTGTACACACGCTTTCCAAGCGTGCGCCTTAAACCGCTCGGCCACCTCTCCAGCCTGTTTCAACCAGTGTAGCAAATCAACGTCTTGCTACTGGTTCTTTCCTCTGAGCCGCCGCTCTCGAAGGATTGCCTGAACGTCCACTTTGCTTTCGTCAACATCACGGCAATTCATCCGTTCGCGGCTGGCATTGCGCATCAACAAACGCTTGAGGCTGTTTTCTGCAGCAGCGCAATCTGGATCGATTTGAAAAGGCTCTGTGCGCTTTTTCATAATTCGTATTTCCATTGGATACCGGACCCAGGCATTTGAGCCAGTTCCGCCAGCCCCCCAAAGTGCTGGCTCGAACTTCAATCGCCCTTGCGGCATGTCGACGGGCACCTCCGCGTCGATCACGAAAATGGCGCAGCGTTTTCCCTCAGTAATTCGCCCGCTGAAGTAGTTGGGGACAAGGTTCATTTCGAGTGGAGCATCAGTGCCAGGAAATAGCCGGTAGCTTCGAACAGAGAGTGCGGAAGGTGGATACTGCCCGGTTTGCAGCACAAAGGGTTGCCCCGGCAAATGCCTCACAACAACTAACAGAGTTAGGAACTCGCCTCGCTCAAGAGCAGGAGAAAGTATCTCATGTTCCTTGAACGCGAGTGCAGAATCACAATCGAACTTGTCCAAATTCTTTTGTGCAAACAAAGCGAGATCTGAAAACACGAAAAGCTCCTGTGCGGAGCTTTTCGTGTTCAGGATCAAAGTAAGTACCAGGATAATCTGATATCGCATGGCATTCAGTATATTGAATGCTAGGCCAAGTCAAATTTCTCCTGATGAATCAAGCCGTCGGAGACAACCATCACCGGACGGCCCACAATTTCTTCCAGTTCTTCGAGGAACTGGTTCTCGGACGATTTGAAGACCTTGGCCACTTCGGGATTGACCCGCAGCAGAACATCCTTTGAATCTTCAAGCGCACGAGCCAGTTTCTTCGCTTCATTGAGAATTTCGCCAACAACTGTTTGAACGCTCTTCACATAAGCGGAGCCCTCGCAATAAGGACAGGGGGCACAAAGCGTGCGCTCCAGTGACTGCTTGACTCGTTTGCGGGTGATCGCAACCAGACCGAAATCGTTAAACTGCAGAATTTTGTATGGAGCGCGGTCGGCCCGCATTGCCTCTTCGAGAGCCTGCATCACACGCATGCGATTCTTGCGTTCATCCATGTCGATGAAATCGATCACGATGATACCACCCAGATCGCGAAGCCTCACCTGGCGGACAATCTCGCGGATTGCTTCGATGTTTGTCTTCACAATCGTATCTTCAAGGCGATTCGACTTACCGACGAATTTGCCCGTATTGATGTCAATTGCAACTAGAGCCTCAGTTTGGTTGATTACGATGTAACCACCCGACTTTAGCCAAACTTTTGGCCGCAGGGCCTTCTCAAGTTCCTGCGTAATTCCGAAATTGTCGAAAATGGATGCCTGCCGTGTGTACATCTTTACACGCGACACCATCATCGGCTGAAAGCGCTGGAGGAAGCGCAAGATGCTCTCGTAGATATCTTCGTTATCAACCCAAATCGACTTGAAATCAGGTCCGAGCTGATCACGAAGCACTCTCTCAACGATCTCGAGATCATGATAGATGAGCGCCGGAGCCGGCTTGCTCTCAGCCTTTTTGCGGATGTCGATCCAGAGATTGCTCAGGAAGTCGATGTCGGCCAGAATCTCTTCTTCGGTGCGGCCCTCTCCGGCGGTGCGGATGATGAACCCGCCAGGGATGCCTTCCTTGCGGCTCTGCAGAATGCGCTTCAAGCGCAAGCGCTCTTCGTCGGAAGCGATCTTGCGGGAAACTCCCGTGTGGTCCACGGTCGGCATGTAGACGCAATAGCGGCCCGGGAGTGCGATATGCGAAGTGATTCTCGCGCCCTTCTGTCCAAGCGGCTCCTTGGCGATCTGAACCAGGATTTCCTGGCCTTCCTTAAGAAGCTCGGTGATGGACGGCTGCGGACGGCGTTCACGATCAGGACGGTCATTGCGCTCTGCAGGGGGGCGCTCGGCAGGTCTATTATCCAAGCGCGGCTCGGCAGCAGGCCGCTCCGCGCGATCACGGCGATTCCGGCCATCGCGACGGCCATCCTCACGGCGGGCAGTGGCTTCGCGCGGCACATCAGTCGCGGGAGCGATGGGTGCATCACCCTCTACAACCACGGGCAGCCCGGCTGCGTCCCCAGTCACATCGGGAGTGCGCTCACGGTCTTTACCCCTGCCACCCCTGCGTCGCCTTCTACCGCCGCCTTCCTGGCCCTCCTGTAGAGGTCTCTGCTGCAAGAAGCGCTGGTCAGTTTGACGAAGGTGTGCCGAGTATCCAAGCGAAGGCAGCACGCCTTCGGCGTCTGGTTCTGCTACATCATTGTCAGACTCACCTTCAGCGGCACCAACAGCAAGTGAGGCTTCTACCTCGTCATCTTCTTCGTCATCTTCTTCGGAGACTTCGCCGTCCACCGAATCGCCATTCTGATCTATCAACTCAAGGGAGGCGTCGCTGGAAGCAGTGGCCCCGGAGCCTTCCTTGTCTGCGTAGGCCAGCCGCTCAGCTTCTTCAAAGTCTCGCTGTTCTTCATTCTCCTTGGCCATCTCTGCCAAGTGTTCTTTCACTTCTTCGAGTACTTCGGCTTCGCGACGCTCAGCTATCGATGCGGGAGTGATCGCCTTCAGCGCAGTCACACCAGCTTCGGGCAACTCGACCGCCACCTCGGGCTCGTCGAATTCATCAACTTCAACCGCCTGGTGAGCCTCTTCGGTAAACGGCGCAGGAGATTCTCCTCGCCGGCCTCTGTATTTGGACAAGGTTTCGCCCGGGAGCAGAATCGGCAATGACGGCGATTCTGGATTCTCGTTTGCCTCGATTACTATTTCAATCTCATCTGTAACCGCTTCTTCTTCTTCGTTGGTGTCAGCGAATTTGGATTCAGGAAAGTTTCCGCCCTGAGCGGAGCGGCCGCGACGGCGACGCCGGTTTCCCCGGCGCTGGTCTTCGCCTTCACTTGAGGCTTGGCTCTCCAGAGCAACCTTTGACGATTGGGCTAGCGGAAGGGGCTCAGGTGCCTCAAGCTGCGTCGCAACTGGGGCTGCGGTTGGAACCACGATTGGGTCACGCCGCTCTCTCCCACGGCCACGATTAGCATCACGGCTGTCACGGCTATCGCGCTCCCGGCCACGACTGCGGATCGGCTCCCTATCGGTGCGCTCACGCGCTTCAGGCATCTTCTCAAACTCTTCGTTCTCCTCAAAAAAGTCAGAAACGTAGAGGAAGGTGTCGCGTTCGAGGCCGAGGTCGACGAAGGCAGACTGCATGCCGGGAAGTACCCGGGTCACGCGCCCTTTGTGGATCGATCCTGCGAGCGAGTATTCATTCGCACGCTGAAAATAAATTTCGACCAATTGGTCGTCTTCCAATATGGCGACACGGGTTTCGTGCCGGCCAGTGGAAATCACAAGCTCTTTTGCCATCAGGCATCTCCTTAAGGACTCCGGGAGAACCGCTGGCCTGGGATACAAATCTGGAAATCAACTCGACTCGAAACAAGACGCGAAATGCACTGAGTGCGTATAGAAGCGTTTGGTGACCGGAAACTGGCCCGCGGAGAAATCGCGTGCGGCGGCAGAGCCGCAAGGCGTAATCTTTACAGCGCGGAGCAGTCCAGCTAAAGCGTCCCGGCAAAATAGTTCCAAAATGTTGTAAACCCAAGCGGTCATAAGTTCGGCCCAGGTCATCTCACTGCAAAAATCGCCGGAGGCGTACGTTATTCACGAGCCCCAGCATGAGGAAAAATGAGAGAATACTCGAGCCGCCGTAGCTCATCAATGGCAAGGGAATCCCCGCCACTGGCATTAGCCCGGCAACCATCCCAGCATTCTCCAAAACGTGGAAAAGCATTAACGCACCTACGCCCATACAGATGGCGGTGCCTGCCCGGTCGGGAGCAGTTTGTGCGTTTTGCAAAATTTGCATCAATAGTAGGAAATATAACCCAAGTACGGTGACCACGCCGACGAAGCCATGTTCTTCAGCAAAAGCAGCGAAGATAAAATCCGTATGGGCAAAGGGTAAAAAGCGAAGTTGAATCTGCATTCCCCGCGTCACGCCGAGACCCCACATGCCTCCAGAACCAACGGCGATTTTAGACTGCATCACCTGATATCCAGAGCCTTGGGGATCAGAAGCCGGGTCCATGAAGCTGGTGATCCGGGCCTTCTGATAATCTTTCAGCGCGAACCAGCCAGTGGGAACTACGAGGAGCACAATGATCAGAATTGCCATTGCCTGCTGCCTGGTGAGGCCAGCAAGCAAAACGCCAACTCCAAGAATCGGGAGATAGCAAAGAGCAGTTCCAAGATCTGGTTGCAAAACGACAAGACCAAAGGGCAAGAGCACCAGCCCGCAGAGCTTCAGCAAATCCTGCAAGCTCATCGATTCCGTCTTGAGTTCGGAAATAAAGCGGGCCACAAAAAGAATCAGGATCAACTTCATGAACTCACTTGGTTGCAGCTTGAAGCCCGCGCCGAGGCTGATCCACCGCTTCGCGCCCAGTACGACGCGACTCAGTATCAACAGGGAAACTAAAATGATGCCAAAGACGATGTACATCAGTGGAGCTTGCCCCACCAGTGTGTGATAGTCGATTTGGCTGATCAGAAAAAAAACGACAAGCCCGGCAACGATGTAGATCGCTTGCTTCCACCAGCGATCCGATTCACCGGTGGACTGGGTTGCCGAATAAATCTGCAAGACACCAATGCCGCAAAGCATGAGAGTGATGACCAGCAGCGTCCAATCGACATCTCTCAATGTACGAAACGAAATCATCAGTTGACTGCTCCTGGAGGCAGGGCAGGCAGGCTGGCCGTCACGTTTGATGGTTGAGTTTGCGAAACTTCCTTGCGTGATTTCTTATCAAAATAAGCTTTGACGATATCGCGGGCGATGTTGCCAGCCAGCGGGCCGTGTTCGCCATCTTCAAATAGAACGGCAACTGCAATCTCTGGATTGACCCTGGGAGCATAAGCGAC
>JAYSVS010000198.1:0-34142 GCA_043718395.1 Acidobacteriota bacterium | reverse complement strand
TCAAAGCCGCAGACTTCCACCTTGCCCGACTGGGGTTTGCTCTGTGTGGAGAGTAGACGAAGAAGGGTGGATTTGCCAGAACCGTTCGGCCCAAGCAGGCCAACAATTTCGCGTCGATTCAAATGCATCGTGAACCCGTCGAGGGCAACAAGATTTCCGTAACTATGGGTAACGTTTTCAACTGCGAGAAGCATGAACCTACCTTGGAGCAAAAATCAAAACAGCGTACAGCACTGGCAGATAGACAACTGATGCCAGCAAAACTCCCCTGGCATTCTCTCTGCTTCGTTCCTGAAACATCTTCCACGCGCAGAAAAGCAGGATGGCACCCATTACGATCGCAGTGGCCAGATAGATTTTGCCACTCATTGCCAGAATTGACGGCAGCAGACTGGTTGGCACCATCAGAATAGACGTCCAGAGGATCCGGTTTGCTGTCGAGTTGCCGTTCGGTTCAACAACCGGCAGCATGAGGATCCCCGCCTTACCGTATTCTTCGCGATACATCCAGGCAATAGCGTAGAAGTGCGGAAACTGCCAGACAAACAGGATGGCATAAAGAGCCCAGGCTTCCCAGGTCAGGATGCCAGCGGCTGCAGCAAAACCAATTAGTGGAGGCATGGCACCAGGGATGGCACCGATCGTGGTGGAGTGTGGTGAAAGCCGCTTCATCGGTGTGTAGCAAAACAGATAGCTGGCCAGGGTAAAGAGTCCAAGGTTGGCTGTGAGCAGATTGCACCCCAACCAAAGCTGAACATAGCCAAGAGCAGCGAGAATGATGCCGAATACGAGCGCATGGGTGGCCTTCATTTTGCCAGACGGCAAGGGGCGTGATGCCGTCCTCGACATGAAGCGATCTGAATCGCGTTCCCACCATTGATTCAAAGCAGCAGTTCCACTGGCAATCAGAGCGGTTCCGGAAATGAGGTGAAAGAGCACCCAATGGATGTTTTGCGGATTGAGACTTGGCAGCCCAAAATAGAAACCAACCGCCGTACTCATTAAAATGAGCCAGGTAATTCGCGGCTTGGTTAGCGCCAGATAATCGTTAAACAATGACATGAAATAAGCAATCAGACCGTTCTTGTGGACGGCAGTCCGGCAACCTCCTGCTTTCTTGAACTCGCTCGCACTAACATCGAAACCACAATGGTTGAACTCAAAGTGATCGCCCCAGTGATGATGTGCGCGATCGAAAAGAGCCGGGTATCCGGCAATCCGTTATTCTCACCCTGTCCGAAACGAACGACATACGCTGCAATACCCAATACGACTTGCACCAGCACTATCGACAAAAGCACTAGCGATGCTGTCTTCGCCGGATGACCTACAGGGGCCGGCGACAACACTCCGGTAGCAAAGTAGAGCAGAAATGCACCAACCAGCATCGCCCCTGCCACATGCGAGATCGCCCCCATCAACCGGTAACGCAGGGCGGCTCCCATACCGATCTGGAGCAATACCAGCCAGGGAGCAATCAGAGTCAAGCTGCGAAGCGACGGGCTGCCATGATCAACAAACGAATGTAGACCAGTGGTGAGGCCGCTTGCCTTAAGAGCCCATAAACAGGCCATGCCAAATCCCGTCTGCAACGCCACGTCCATCAGGCAAACCAGAGCCGCTTCGTTCTTAGGCACCTCAGCACGCAGAGCAAATAATATAACTGCGGCAAGGAGAAGCGCGGATACCGCCGCCGCACATAAGAACTGCCAACTCTTCTCTCTAGTAATCATTCTGCCTGTTAAACTTTCATTCTAGCCGACCGGCCTGCGTTTGATGCCCAATGCCAGTTCCTCGCGTTCTTCAATCCGGTGATTTATTTGGCCACTACCGATTGGAAAGACCTCTCGGCGGTGGTGGAATGGGTGTGGTCTGGCAGGCAACTGATACCAGACTCGGCCGGAACGTTGCGCTGAAGTTTCTTCCTGACGATTTTCATGAGGGCGGGGAAGTGTTGGAGCGCTTTCGCCGCGAAGCGCGCACCGCCAGTTCGCTCAACCACCCAAATATTTGCGTCGTTCACGATATCGGAGAAGATCATGATCGCCCGTTTCTCGTGATGGAATTGCTGGAGGGCAAGACGCTGAGGCAGTTTTTGCAGGAGCGGCCCTTGCGTGTCAGCGAGATTCTCGATATCGGCCTGCAGGTAGCCGATGCTCTTGATGCGGCGCATCAGCAGTTGATCATCCATCGCGACATCAAGCCGGCGAATCTCTTTGTGCTAGAAAAATCAGGAACAGGAGTCCAGGCCAAACTGCTCGACTTTGGTCTGGCCAAACGCGATTTACTCAACTGGGATTCCACCACGATGACGGCCTTCCGCACCGACAGTGGCGTTGCCATCGGCACGGCAGCCTACATGAGCCCCGAGCAGGCCTTAGGACAGAACATTGATGCCCGCAGTGATTTATTCAGCTTCGGCATGGTGTTGTACGAGATGGCCACCAGAACACTGCCATTTCGCGGCGCAACCAGTGCTGCGCTCTTCGACGCGATTTTGAACAAAGCTCCGGCCAGTCTGCTTGCCGCAAACCCTGAGGCTCCGGCAGAGTTGGAGCGCATCATTTTGAAACTGCTCGAAAAAGAGCCGGCGTTGCGCTACCAAAGTGCTGCAGAGTTGCGATCCGACTTGACCCGGCTCAAACGTGATTTAAGCTCGGCATCAAGTGGCCGGCGTACCACCGATGGCCGCAAGCTAGAAGAGCGGCAATCCAGGCTTCCGCTTTGGTCCCGGGCTCCAGCTCAGGCTGCCTTCGTTGGTTTTGTCCTCGTGCTCGTTGCGTTTGCGGTGTGGTTGGCTATTCGAAGCAAGAGCAGTGCTGCGCCGCTCCAATTTGAAAGCGCCGGTTTTCGTGCGCTCACTGAATCTTCTGGAGCTGAGTTCTTCCCGCAAATCAGTCCAGACGGACGTAGCGTCATTTACGCTAGCAACGAACGAGGCAACTGGGATCTCTATCTGCTCGATCCCGATACCAGAAAGTCGCGGTTGCTCACGGAATCGAGCCCGGTCGACGATACCGAACCTGCACTGTCGCCCGATGGCATAACGATTGCCTTTCGCAGCGAAGGGAATGGTGGCGGCATCTTCCTCTATGATTTGCGCAGCAATGAGACCCGCAAGTTAAGCCCGATTGGGCACAACCCGGCATGGAGCCCCGACGCAACTGAAATCGTTTTTGCCACCGAAGGCATCATCCGGCCCGAAGACCGTTACACCGCATCGAGTCAGATCTGGGCCGTCAATGTGGGCAACGGCGCTCGCCGCTTGATCTACAAGGGCGATGCAGTACAACCGAACTGGAGCCCCAACGGCGAGCGGATTGCTTTCTGGGCTTCAAAGAGTGGGCAGCGTGACTTGTTTACCGTCCGCGCGCGCCCCCGCAACGGCATCACGCCCGAGCCAGTTGCCTTGTTCAGCGACACGGCGGTGGACTGGAATCCGGTCTTCAGCCCCGATGGCCTTTATCTTTATTTCATTAGTGATCGCGATGGGCGCATGGCGCTCTGGCGAATGCGTATTGATTCAGTGAGCGGAGAAGCGCTGGGCACTCCAGAGGCAGTTCGATTGCCTGTAGATGAGGTTGCTCACATCAGTTTCAGTCGCGATGGGCGGCGCATTGTCTTTGTCGAATATGCCCTCATCGCTAACCTCTACCGCGTTCGCTTCGACCCGGTGAAAGAGCAGCTTGAGGCCGCCCCTGAAACTCTTACCAGCGGAAAGGCACCATTCACGCGGCCCGATCTGAGCACCAATGGCCTGTGGCTCGCCTTCAACTCGCAAACCAATCGCGACGATCTCTTTATTCTCGGCACTGATGGGTCTGGCTTCCGCAAGTTGACTGACGATCAGTACAAGAATCGCGGACCTCGCTGGAGCCCTGATGGCAAGCGGCTCGCCTTCTTCTCCAATCGTGGAGGGGCCTGGGAAATTTGGACTTACACGATGGATGGTGGCGCACTGCAACAAGTTACCCGGGGTGCTTCTGGCACCACTGCCTGGCCTGTCTGGAGCCCGGACGGCAAGAAGCTTGCCTACACGATCTTTGGCTTCAATAGCTTCCTTATGGATGTAGATCGCCGCTGGAATGAGCAAAGCCCGCAGGCGCTGCCACCGATGGACTCTGAAGACGAGATATTCTCCGCCTGGCACTGGAGCCCAGATGGCAAGCGAATTGCCGGCTTTACGCAGCGTGCTGATGGCGCAATCACGGGTATCGCCTCATACGATTTCAAAGAATCAAAGTTCACCAAATGGAGCGACGTCGGCCAAGACCCCCATTGGTTGAAGGATTCAAAGCGCCTCTTCTTTGTCCACGAAGGCAAGGTCTGGTTGTTGCATACAGATACTGGTGTTCGCCAAATCGTCGTGCAATCCAAAGATTGGGATGTAGAGCGCCGTGGTATTGCCTCAAGCAGCGGCAACGATTGGATCTACTTTAGCGGCTCACGCACCGACTCTGAAGTCTGGCTTGGCGTTGTCGACTAACTGGCGTGGATCGGCCCGCCTTGCTCTTCTGGATAGCCGTACCCTCGTACAAGCAGAACATCAAGATCGCTTGCCCTCAACACCCTGCCCTCTGCGACGATATTCTTTGCCTCCGCCACATCCATATCCGCTTTGCCCAGCCAATTGCCTCCAGTACAGATCACCGCCAGCTTGCCCAAGCGCTTCACGTGACCAAGGGCTGCTGCTAATGTTTGAGGCTTCATCTCCGGCTCCCACATTACTTCGACCACTCTTGCGCCAAACTCTGCCGGGCTCGGTCGCAACCGGCATTTCCCTTCTGCCTCAATCCAGTTCTCACTTGCTGCTTCCACCCGGGTGGCAACCACATCTTTAGGCAGAAACGGTGCCTTGCCCAATTCGCGTTCGGCGAAGAAAAGATAGACCATGGCTCGCGCCTGTTCATCAAGCAGCGCTTCACCAAAGAGACGCCCTTCTACGTTGAGCCCCGCCTCAAAGGTTCTCGATTCGACAGCCGCCCGGATTGCGGCAATCGCTCGCAGCGGTGATCGTTGATTCTTCGCCGCAAATTGTTCCCCTTGCTGCCAGTCTTGATAAGGCGCACAATCGAGCAGATCCGTTCGCCTCCCGCCTGTGATCGTCAAGGCTTTTTCAACCAAGCTCCCGCTGCAAAGCTCGTCGGCAATTCCCAGACGCAGTGCTTCTTGGGCACTGATGCTCTCGCCCGTCACGATCATGCGCAGAGCAACCTCTGCGCCAGCAAGTCTGGGTAGCCGCTGCGTGCCACCCGCTCCCGGAATCAGCCCCAGCTTTACTTCTGGCAGCCCCACCACGGCTTTCTCGTCGAGGATTCGGTAGTGGCCCGCCAGTGCCAACTCAAGGCCGATCCCGAGGGCGCTGCCATTCATCGCCATCACTACTGATTTGCCTGACCTTTCGATCTCATTGAGCAGAGAGTTAAGATAACTCAGGTCTGGCGGAATCTCACCCCTGGTGATCTTTTCGATCTCCCTGATGTCTGCACCAGCCACGAAGATCTTTCCTGACCCGGTCAAAATGATGCGCTCGGAATCCATTGCCGCCCACGTTTCACGCAGCGCCCCGGCGAGCGCTCGCGACAAAGCATTCACTGGCGGGTTCATCATGGTAAAAATGGCAGTCGAACCATTCAGCTCCACATTCACAAGACGGTCCATGTTCTTGACGCTACCACTGGTTCTTCGGGCTTTGCCCTCAATCCGTGTCGAGCTGTTTTTGGCAACCGCGTGTCCGGTCTCCAATCGCTACGTGCCCGAACTCAACAGAATCGCCAGGATCTATCTGCCGAAAGGTGTCGACATGATTGGCCTCTTTCCTGAGCGCGGATTGGAGCAATCGCGACTAGACCAATGGCGGCGAGACTTTAACCCTGCTTTTGCCGTTCAACTGGACGCATCGGCAAAGCGCGCACGCCAAGCCGGAGCTTCACTCACTCCTGAGGTTGTTGTCTACCAAAGCAGCAAGCTCTGCTATCGTGGCCGAATCGACGACCGCTACTTTTCATGGGGAAAGTCTCGTCCGGAGCCATCGCGGCGAGACTTGGTTGAAACACTCGACGTCTTGTTGAGTGGAAAATTCAATGCTCCAAGATTCACAAAAACCTGGGGTTGCTACATCGAATGACTTATTTAGCTTTACTACGCGGGATCAACGTCTCGGGCAAGAACATGATCAAAATGCCAGCACTTGTTGAGATCTTTACCAGGCTGGGATGCAGGAACGTGACTACTTTCATTCAGAGTGGCAATGTTGTTTTCAGCGCAAATAAGGCAGTGGCTGGCAAACTCGAGTCGTCGGCTTCAACTGCAATTCAAGATCAATTTGGCCTGAGCGTTCCGGTGCTGATCCGAAGCGCCGGCGAACTGCTTGAAGCTGCAGCAGCGAACCCGTTTCCTGAGGCCGTTGACTCTCCCAAGCAGCTCCATCTCATCTTCCTTCAGAATGTGCCATCGGAAACCGCATTGGCTGGCCTTGATCGAGATCGTTCGGCCCCGGATCGATACCTGGTGGACGGACGGCACATCTACATGCACTTGGCTGGGAGCGCGGCGGATACCAAACTCACCAATGCTTACTTCGACTCCAGGCTCAAAACAGTCTCAACTGGCCGCAATTGGAATACGGTCCAAACACTGATTGAGTTGCTTCGCCGTTAACTAAGCAGCTCGCTTGATAGCCTGAGATCGTGACTGAATATTCAATTGGCGTCGATCTTGGTGGAACGAATCTGCGTGCTGCCGCAGTCGACCATGATGGCAACATGTTGGCCCAGATAGCGGTCAGCACCAGCCCTGAAAAGGGTCGCGAGTTTGTAATCAATGAGATTGTTGAATCGATCCAGGAACTTCGATCCAAACAAATCGAAGGCCGCTTCGCTGGAGTTGGTATTGGGGTCCCGGGTTTTATCCTCATGGATAAGGGTGTCATCCTCAACTCAAACAACCTTGCTTTCCTTGAAAACATTCCGCTTCGCGATGACATTGAGCAACGGCTGGGCGCACCTGTAATCCTCGAAAACGATGCCAATGCCGCTGCTCTTGGCGAAAGCTGGATCGGCGCAGGAGCCGATGTGGATGATCTTGTTCTTCTAACGCTGGGTACCGGCATCGGCGGCGGGATCGTTTATAAAGGACGCGTGATGCACGGCTTTCTGGGCATGGCCGGAGAGCTCGGCCACTTGACTGTGGTTCCTAATGGCAACCCCTGCGGGTGCGGCAATGTCGGCTGCCTTGAGAAACACGCCTCGGCAACCGCAATCACTTGCACGGCGGAACTGATGCGAGTTACCTCTCACCCAAACCCGACCGCGAAGGACATTTACGATCTGGCCGTGGCCGGTGACTGGAAGGCCCAGCAGATCTTTCGTTCGATGGGAGAAGCCTTGGGGATTGCCCTTGCGATGTTGATCAATACCTTCAACTTTCCGCTCTATCTTCTGAGCGGTGGACCGCTGCCCGCCTGGGATTATTTTGCTCCTGCGATGATCGAACAAGTGACCCGCCGCAGTTTCACCTATCGCAATTCCAAGACCCGCATCGAAAAAGCAAAACTCGGAAATCAGGCAGGGCTCTATGGCGCTGCATATCTGCCCTTTCAGGCACAGAAAGATCGTCTCTAAATATGTACTGGCTTGGAATCGATGTTGGAACGGGCGGTACTCGTGCCCTGCTGTTGAATGTGGAAGGGCAGATCATCGCCAGTTGCACGGAGGCGCACGCCGAAATGCGAATGGAGCGTCCGCTGTGGGCCGAGCAAGATCCCGATGACTGGTGGCGTGCCGCTCAAGCCGCTATCCATGGTGTCTTGCGGGAAGCTCGCACCGATGGTGCCGGGATTCAAGGCATCGGTTTCTCCGGGCAAATGCACGGGCTCGTCATGCTCGACGCAGAGGGTAAAGTGATTCGCCCCAGCTTGATTTGGTGCGATCAGCGCAGTCAGGCTCAGGTGGATGCTATCCACGCTCAAATCGGGCGCGATCGCGTCGTTGAGTTCACGGCCAACCCCGCCATCACCGGCTTTACTCTTCCCAAGCTGCTTTGGGTTCGCGACAACGATCCAGCTTCCTACGCGCGCCTCAAGACTGTCCTTCTTCCAAAAGACTACATCCGCTTCAAGCTGTCGGGTGAGCTTGGTCAGGACGTATCAGACGCCTCGGGAACCGGCGTGTTCGATGTAGCAAATCGAGCTTGGTCCAGGCCGATGATCGACGCGATGGGGCTGAACCCTTCATGGTTCCCTCCTGTATTTGAAAGCGCGCAAATTTGCGGCCGGGTGACGGATCAGGCTTCTGCGGCGACGGGTCTTCTCTCGGGCACTCCGATGGTGGCTGGAGCTGGTGATCAGGCAGCGAGTGCGGTGGGCAACGGCATCGTCGAGCCTGGCATTGCCAGTTGCACCCTTGGCACCTCGGGTGTCGTCTTCGCTCACATGGATAGTCCGTCCTATGATCCGGCTGGGCGAGTGCATACCTTCTGCCACGCTGTCCCCGGCAAGTGGCATGTGATGGGAGTCACTCAGGCCGCCGGGCTTAGCTTGCAGTGGTTTCGCAATAACCTTGCGCCCGGTGTTTCCTACGACGATCTGATGGCCGAGGCAGCAGCGGCGGATCCCGGCAGCGATGGTCTCTTCTGGCTGCCCTACCTGATGGGCGAGCGTACGCCTCACCTCGATGCTTCTGCCAAAGGCGGATGGCTAGGCATGACTGCCCGGCACAAGCGTTGCGATCTCATCCGCAGCATCATCGAAGGCGTCAGCTATTCGCAAAGAGACTGCCTCGATACAATCGTCGAAATTGGTGTAGAGATCCAGAAGGTTCGTGCCTCAGGCGGTGGAGCGCAGAGCGGACTATGGCGCCAGATCCTGGCCGATGTCTTCGCCCGCCGCGTTGTTACTCTGGCTTCCCAGGAGGGGTCCGCCTATGGGGCAGGTCTGCTCGCCATGGTTGGCACTGGCGGCTTTGCCTCGGTGCAAGTTGCTTGTGCAACCTGCATAGAAGAAACTTCGGCCACCGATCCACGCCCTCGCGAGAGCGTGGCTTATTCTCAGCGCCATGAAATCTACCGCACGCTTTACCCCACCCTTAAGTCGACCTTTCGTTTACTGTGATCTGAATGCCGCTTTACTGTGACGTTTGCCTGCCCGTGCCGCTGGATCAGCCCTTTACTTATTCGCTGTCTGGCGAAGCGCGTCTGTCAGCCCAGGTTGGCTGCCGCGTCCTGGTGCCTTTTCAGCAGCGCAAGCTCAGCGGCACGATTCTGCGTCTGCACGATTCGATGCCAGACTACAAGGTCCGTCCCATCGAAAAGCTTCTCGACATTGAACCGGTCTTCGATGAAAAATTGATTGCGTTGGGGCTGTGGGTGGCGCGCTACTACTTGGCCCCAGTCGGTGAGGTGTTTCGTATCATGGCCCCGCTCGGTGGTGAGATCAAGCGAAACAAGGTCTTTAGCCTGACCGACGCGGGACGCGATCTGGCCCGTCAGAGTCTGCTTGGAATTGCCGACGCCACCGACCCCGCGCTGGTTATCCTGAAGGCCCTTGACGAACGGCCGATGAGTATAGAGGCCCTGCGCCGGCGTACGGCAGAAGCTCCAAAGTTAGCCGCTGAATTCCAGCGCAAGGGGCTATTGCGAGTTCATGAAGAAGCCCACGAGCGCGATCCGCTTCGAGCCCATGCCACCAAACTGAACGTCGAAGGGCTGGCTCTTGAGCCAACTGAAAAACTACCCAAGTGGGAGCGCGAACTCCTCGCCTACCTGCACTTGCATCCAGGTGCTCACCCCCTGGATGAACTCGAGATTCTGATCAAGAATGCAAGCCAGAGTGCCCGCAGTCTCGCCCGCCGCGGGCTGGTAAAACTTACGCCACGCATGAGTGCGATCCGGATGGCACCAGAGCGCCCTCCCCACAAATTGAACGCCTCACAGCAGACTGCCTATGACCAAATCGAAAGAGCAATTGCAACCGGTTCCTATGCTGCTTTTCTTTTGCAGGGTGTGACTGGAAGCGGCAAGACCGAAGTCTATCTGGCGGCGATTGAGTCAACCCTTGTCCTGGGCCGTACCGCGCTCTTGATGGTGCCTGAGATTGCCCTCACTCCTCAGGTGGCGGGCCAGTTTGCTCTGCGATTTGGTGATCAGGTGGCCATCTTGCACAGTGCCTTCGGTGAGAGTGAGCGGGCAGAATATTGGCGCCGCATCCGCCGGGGCGAGGCCCGCGTTGTTGTTGGAACTCGTAGCTCTGTTTTTGCTCCGATGCCCGGCTTGGGCCTCATCATCGTAGACGAAGAGCATGACGGCAGCTACAAGCAGGAAGAGACACCTCGTTACAACGGTCGTGACGTAGCAGTAGTCAGAGCTCAACAGATTGGTGCTACCGTCGTGCTCGGCAGCGCTACTCCTTCACTTGAAACTCGTTACAACGCTGATCGAAACAAATACCAAAGACTGGTGCTGCCTGATCGAATTGAACAAAGGCCGATGCCCGCCGTCGAGATCATTGACTTGCGGCAGGAGTTTCTCGAAACCAAAAAAAATTCACTCTTTTCGCGCCGCATGATTGAGGCAGTGCGAGATAAGCTGGCTCTCGGCGAGCAAACGATGTTGCTGATGAATCGCCGCGGCTTTTCCAGCTTTGTTGCCTGTCGCAGTTGCGGCTACAAGGTGGAATGCGTCAACTGTTCGGTCACCCTCACCTTTCACCGCAAAGACAGGCGCCTTCTCTGCCACTATTGCGGCTATGCCGAGAAAGTGCCCCAGATCTGCGTCAAGTGCGAGAGCGAGCATATCCAGTTCATCGGAAGCGGTAGCGAACGCATTGAAGATGAATTGCGCGAGGCTTTTCCTGACGCGCGAATCGCTCGTATGGATCGAGATACGATCAATTCCAAGGGCGACTATGAACAGATCCTCAATGGCTTTCGCGAGGGCAGTTTTGATATTCTCGTCGGAACTCAGATGATCGCCAAAGGCCACGATATTCCAAACGTCACCCTTGTCGGTATTGTCAATGCCGATATCGGGCTCGGTATGCCTGATTTTCGTGCCGCTGAACGGACTTTCCAACTACTTACGCAGGCTGCCGGCAGGGCAGGCAGAGGCGGCTTGCCAGGGACGGTGATCCTGCAAACTATTAATCCAGAACACTACGCTGTGCGATTTAGTGCCGTCCAGGATTACGAACTCTTTTATGCCAAAGAGCTACACTTTCGAAAAGTAATGCGTTATCCACCCTTTGCATCCCTGGCCAATATTGTCTTTCGCAGTGAGCGCCAGGAAGAAGCTCTGCGCATGAGCGGTGAAATTGGTGAATTGCTCAAGGATGAAAAGGAAGGCGTTCGCATTCTCGGCCCAGCCGAAGCACCTGTGCCGAGAGTTAACAAAGAATTTCGCTATCAGATGCTGCTCAAGGCAGGCCAGCGAAAACGCCTCTCTGAGCTTCTTGATCGCATTCGCCAGCTTGCCATTGAGCGCAACTGGCCAGCTACTGCGATTGTGATTGATGTTGACCCATTGAATCTTCTCTAGAGTGAATCCTCATGCAAGAGATTGATAGGCAAAGACACCTGCTGCTGACAAACCTGCTGGACACCATGCGCACTTTCGCCATCGTAAAAGATACAGCCGAAGTTTGGAAGGAAGATGGCCTTCTCTGTATCTATTCCGGATTTCCAGGCGCTATCTTCAACTCCGTCCTGCTCACGAGCCCGGTTGCCAGCACCGAAGAACTAAGAATCAAATTCGACTACGTTCAAGCTCTCTACAAGAGCCGCCGGGCTCGCTGGAGTCTCTGGCTCGTTGAAGACCTGCTGTCCGCCAAACTCCTCGCCAACTTGAAGCCTCTTCTGGAACGCTACGGATTAAGACCGGTATCGCGCGGGACGGGGATGTTTACCCCTAAACTGAATTTGCCATTGAGAACTTTGCCCAAGTTGGAGATTCGCTCTGTTGAAGCACCTGTAACTCGCTTCGATTTTTGTCACGTGATGGCGGTGGCTTTTCGAACCCCACTCAATACGTTTCTTGATATCTATCACACGGTCGAATACTGGCGAAGCCCGATGCGCGGCTTTGTTGCCTATTCAGCCAATCGCGCCGTGGCCACCGCTTGCATCATGCCTGCTCACGGAGTGCTTGGCGTCTATGGCGTATCGGTGTTACCCGATGTTCAGCGTAAGGGCATTGGGGAGCGCACCGTCCGCTATGCACTGGCTGAGGTTTCCAGTGAGACTGGCCTTGAAGCAAGTGTTCTTGAGTCGAGCGAAATCGCTCTTGCTTTCTATCGCCGCATGGGTTACCAGCCGATCACGGGATTGAGCATTTACAACGAGACCCACTGAGAGCGCTACAATATGGCGGTGGGCTCGTTGCGGATGAGCTTACAGATAAACAGGAATTCGATGCAGAAGAGCAACACGAAAGCGTCGGCCAAGTCGACCACCCGGCCCGCTACAACTATCCCCGAACCATCGGCGCAACAGAAATCTTTTGACGCTGCGATGCAGGCGTTTCATATGCGCGACTTCGCCAGGGCCAAGCAACTGTTTGATGCTTCCCTTGAAGGTCCGGTCAAGGAAATCGGCTACGCTGCCAGGCAGCATCTGTTGATGTGCCAGCAGAGGCTCGCCAAGACAACGGTCAGGTTCGATTCGGCTGAAGACCTCTACAACTACGGCATAAGCCAAATGAACAAGCGGGACCTCGATGGCGCTCAGACCAGCTTCGAGAAGGCTCTGAAAATGGATGATGCAGACTTTGTCCACTACGCCCTCGCCCTGGTTAAGGGATTAAAGCAGGACATCACCGGTGCCGCTGCGCATCTCAAGCGCGCCATCGAGATCTCTCCGCGCAATCGAGTTGCTGCGCATAATGACCCAGACTTTGCCGAACTCATGCAACACCCCCCGATTCGAGAGCTATTGAGCTCTTCCAGCTAGGCTGAGATGATTGCTCCTCCTCCCGGCTTCCGCGATGCTGCTGGGCCCCTCCGGATCGTCTCTCTTGGTGGCGGTACGGGTCTCTCTACTCTTCTTCACGGGCTGAAAGAATATGCTCGCCAGGGGCTGGTAGATATCTGCGCCATCGTTACAGTCACTGACGATGGAGGATCTTCTGGCCGGCTTCGCCGTGATTTTGATATCTTGCCTCCCGGCGATATCCGCAATTGCATGGTCGCTCTCAGTGAAGACGAAGCCCTGATTTCGAAGTTGTTCCAGTATCGTTTCAAGTCTGGACGTGGGCTCAAAGGTCACAGTTTCGGTAACTTGTTTCTGACTGCGCTTACTCACGTCACCGGAGATTTCCCCCGGGCCGTCAGTGTTTCAAGCGAAGTTCTTGCAATCTACGGCCGGATCTATCCATCAACAAGGCAAAACGTCGGTTTGAGGGCTGTGATGGCGGACGGCAGTGTGGTCGAGGGCGAAACACGCATCAGCAAGAGCCGCAAACGCATTCATCGACTGCAACTGACTCAGGGGCGAGTCAAGCCTCTGCGTGATGCTCTCGATGCGATCGCCGGTGCTGACCTGGTCACAATGGGGCCGGGCAGTCTGTACACCAGTGTGATCCCCAACTTGCTTGTCGATGGAATCGCCGCCGCACTGCGTAAGACGCCAGCGGCCAAGGCTTACTTCACCAACCTCATGTGGCAGCCGTGGGAGACGATGAGCTATTCTGCTGCAGACCACGTGCAGGCAATCCACGACCACGGTGGCAAAGGCACCGTTGAGCGCGTCATATTGAACACCACTCCACTCAGTGGCCCGCAGCGCCGGCTCTACGCGGCAGCCAAGGTCTACCCGGTAGAACTCGACACACCCAGACTCGCTGAAATGGGGCTAGAAATTGTCGGACGGCCTTTGCTCGCCAAAGGGCCCAAAGTGCGCCATGACTCGATGGTGATTGCTCGAATCGCTCTCGAACTGGCCACTGAATCCCGTGCTCGCCGCAACCAAACTTTGAGGTAACTCTATGCAATCGATATCAAAACTCCACGCCATTGTCCTCGCCGCAGGTCTGGGTACCCGGATGAAGAGCCGGAAGGCTAAGGTTCTCCACGAAGCCGCAGGTCAAACCTTGGTCGAGCATGTACTCGATGCAGCTTCCATCGCTGTCGCCGCTGAGAACACCATTGTCGTCATTGGCCACCAGGCAGCACAGGTTCAGGCATTGATCCAACCCCGTGGCTGCCGCTTTGTGACTCAGACCGAGCAACTAGGAACCGGGCACGCAGTCGAGATCTGCCGCAGTCTGGCTGGCCAGGACGGTCTTACTCTCATCCTCTATGGGGATTGCCCTCTGCTTACTCCTGCCACAATCTCCCGGCTCGTTGAGTGTCAGCGCAGCGGCTCAGTTGCCGCCACTCTGATCACCACGGTGCTCCAACAGCCCACGGGATATGGTCGCATAATCCGGGCTGAAGATGGCTCTGTTGCTGCGATTGTCGAAGAGAAGGCCACCACTGTCGAGCAGAAGCAAATCGGAGAAATCAATTCTGGAATCTACTGCATCGACTCTGCTCTGCTTTGGAAACACGTTGGCGAACTCACGCCCAACCCTGCATCAGGTGAAATCTATCTTACCGACCTTGTAGAAATATTGCGCGCCGCCGGGCACAAGGTCGCCGCTCTCTTGCTCGACGATCCCCACGAAATCTTGGGGATCAACCAACGCCTGGAACTTGCCGAAGCCGACCGCATTCTCCGTGCCCGCAAGACTCGGCAGTTGATGCTCGACGGGGTCACCATATTTCAACCCGAAACTGTCTCGATTGATTCAGCCGTTGAGATCGGGCAGGACACCGTGATCTCACCTTTCACCCAAATCCTGGGTAAATCGAAAATCGGCGCTGATTGCCGCATCGGTGCCGGCACCGTGATTCGCGACAGTGTGATTGCTGAACAAGTCAACATCGGTGAGTATTGTTTTGTCGGGACTTCCATTGTTGAGACCCGGGCCCAGATCGGCCCATTCAGCAGACTGAGACAGGACAATCATGTCGAGGCAGGTGCTCATATCGGTAACTTTGTAGAACTCAAGAAAACACGGTTCGGGGCCGGTTCAAAGGCGATGCATCTTGCCTATCTCGGTGATAGTCAGATAGGAGCTGGCGTAAACATTGGGGCGGGCACAATCACCTGCAACTACGATGGGGTGAACAAACATCTGACCGAGATCGGCGAATCCGTTTTTATCGGCAGCAACTCCACTCTGGTCGCGCCACTGCGTATCGAAGCCAAGAGCTACATTGCTGCGGGCAGCGTGATCACTGATGCCGTGCCTAGCGATACACTGGCGCTTGGTCGAAGCCGCCAAACGAACAAACCTGGCTGGGTAAGTAAGAGACCCGGCAAAGCCTAGAGCACCAGAATGGGATGGTACAGATTAGGTAGCTTTTGCTCACCAATCGCCACCAGTTCTCCGCTCTGATTCATCGCCTTCACCAGCCGCGCCGATTGAGTAATTCGGAAGGGCGACGTGCGGAAGTCTCTTCCTTGCCGGATTTGAGCTTCTGTCAGTAGGTCGACGGTCTCAGCCGGAATGGCGGGCAACAGGCGTTCCCCTCGCAGCAGGGCGTCTTCAAATCGTCCCTGCCCGGCCAACTCTTCTACTTCCGCTAGAGTCCTGGCATCGCCGATCAAAAACTCACCACTCATCGTACGGCGAAGTTCTTGCACAAATGCACCACATCCTAGCAGTTGCCCCAACTCATGTGCAATCGATCTAACGTAGGTGCCTGATGTGCATTCCAAATGAACCTGCACATCTGGCCCTTCGATCTTCTCAAGGTCCAGCCGAAAAACTTCAATGTCAACTGGCTTCAGCTCGACAGGCTTCTGTTGGCGCGCCAGCTTATAGGCAGGGACCCCATTGATTTTCTTGGCCGAGATCGGCGGCGGCATCTGCGACAACGGCCCTCGAAACTTCGCCAGCATCTGCTCAACTTCATGCGGATCCAGCTCAAACCTTTTTTCCTCGGATGTGATCGCGCCATCCCGGTCATAGGAATCGGTAGAGTGTCCAAACCGGATCGTCGCTGAATAAGCCTTTCGATCTTTTGTGTAGAACTGAGCCAATCGAGTGGCGCGCCCAACCACCAGTGGCAAAACGCCTGTCGCCAGCGGGTCGAGCGTGCCCAAGTGCCCGATCTTCTTCGTGCCGGCGATGCGGCGCATCTTGTTTACCGCATCGTGAGAGGTCCACCCTGTTGGCTTATCGAGGACGAGCACCCCGCATAACAATTCTGTCTGTATTTGCAATCTGCCTCTATTGTCCCTTGCTACCCTTGTCCGCGCTACCATCGAGTTCGGATGGCAGACCGTCTTTATTTGTCCCTTTGGCTCGAAAAGCATTCAACCCTCGGCATGCATCGTCACTTTTCGTCCGCACTTCAAGCTTTTCCTTTTTCGACTCAGTCGTCCGAGGCCTATTTGCGCGTTTCGGCTGTAGACCCCACTGAGCCTGCTTTGCTGGAGCAGATATTCAAACTGCCCGAACAGCTAGAGGATGTTTTCGATGCGATGGAAAAATGGCGATCCTCTGATGTTGCCTTCGAACTAGAAGGGTTTTGGGATCTCTGGCACGAACTCCCTGAAGGCTGGCAACTCAAGCCGTCGAGAGTACAATTATTCTTCTTTGGACCAGACTTCCCTAGTGAATTTGGTGAATCCATCCGCGCTGAATTGGGAATCGAATCGATCTTCCTTCCTGAAACAATGGACTCGGCGAAAGACTTGCACTTCTACCAATCCAATCTGAAGAGCCTGTTGCGCCTCAACGCGGATTGGTCCACCTCGTTATGTCTAAAAGAACGCAAACTCTGGAGTGATTCGAGTCACGATCTGAGTCAGCGTTTGCACTGGATCGCCCAGACAGCTTCAAAGGTAAAGCAATAGCTCGCCTGCCGCTGTTAGCGGATTGAAATGGGGACTTCTCGAGGACTCCAGGTGAAGCCAGCCGAGAGCTGAAGGGAGCTTCTTTTGAAACCATTTAAGTTGTTTCCAAGAAACCTGCGATTTCCAGCACTAATTGTAAAGAATATCTGATTGGTTAGTCTCTTGTTCGCATTCACTGATGACTGTATGGACTCAAATGCCTGATTGTTGCCGATCAAGCTTGCCATTTTGATGTAGGCAAGATTTGCCCCCAGGCCAATATTTCGAATCCCTGAATAGTAGTAACTGCCTCCAGCGAAGGTCGATCTTGCCGTGTTAATAATGCCATTGCCCGGAGTTGCAGCGATCCCCCCATTCATCGATAGGGTGTGCAGCCGGCTCACCCTGTAGTTGAATGACACTTGTGCTGTCGGCAAGATCGAAACGCTATAAAAAACTTCTGAAACTCTAGAAATTCCAATCAATGCCGCAATTACGGGATCAACCGTCGCAGATGTCAGCCCAAGCGACTCCATTCGAAGAAATCCGCCTTGTAAGCTCAGATCGGTTCGCTTGCCCAACTGCATCGCCCAACCGCCAAATGCTCCGTTCCCGTAGGTGTCCCCAAAATTTCTCGTAAAGTTAAAAAAGATGAATTGGTGCCCCGCACTGATCGTTTGCCGCCGGCTAACCCGGTAGGAAACCACTGCATTTGTGGAGGTGCCGTTGACTCCGAACAAGACATTTCCTGTACGGCGGGTGATAAATCCACTTCCAGACAAAGAGTATGTCAATCTGGCAGACTTCTGATAACTGTACTCAAGATTCCCGTTTGCAAAGTAGATGCGGTTATCGAAAATTTCGCCATTTGGCCCAAAAATGGATCCGATAGTCGGGTCTAGCGTTCCGCCTCCAAAAGAATTCCCAAATGGGCGGTTTGTCGTCATTGCCGAGGCAAAGAATGCCACCATGGATCTCTTCGTCAACTGCCTGTTGGTGAAGAACCCAAGCTGTTGATCGACTCCATTGAATGCAGCTAGTCCCGGGTAATTGCGATAGTGACCAGAATAGTTAATTCCAACCGATCCCCTTCTCAACCTCTTACTTCCGAAAACACCAGCAAATCCATCCACTCCGGCAGCAACGGAATTGCTGATTTTCCCACTAGAGTCGAGAGCAAATCCGGTCAATCCGCCGTCATAGGTTCCCAAAATCCCAGCAAAGGCACTAATCCCCATATCCGCCCCGCCACGCTGACCGGTACCAGAACCTGCGCCGCGGCCAAGCACCGCAGGCCCGCCAAAGCCACCAGAGCCTCCCATGCCTCCACCGGCTCCACCCGGATTCATTTGTGAATAGAGCGGTATCAGGGCCGCGAAGGTTAGTAGTAAGACCTTTAGTTTCATTGCATTTCCCATTCGTTAGAGTCCAGACAGCGTATAGTCACTTTGCAAGTTTGACGCCTGATATGAGGCAAGTCAAGTTTCCCCAAACCGCGCACCTCTTCTAGATTTGACACTCCACATAGATGTTTCGGCCACACTTCGATTTCTCTTTATGGCTGCCACCGGCAAAGCTGCCAGATTATCATGGTCCAATGATTGCGCGAAAGTGGTGTGTTTCAGGCCGGGTGCAGGGTGTTGGCTTTCGGAATTACATTCAGAAACATGCTCGCAAGTTGAATCTCAATGGCTATGCAAAGAATCTGGCCGATGGCAACGTTGAGGTATATGCCGTGGGTGACCTATCCAGCCTCGATTCCCTCTCCGGCTATGTCCGTCGCGGCCCAATGCTTGCTGAAGTTCGCACGATTGACGAGCAGATCGCGGGCCCTGTTCGCTACGATGGGTTTCAGATCCGATGAACGACCTCAAAGAATTGATCCGGGAAGTCGCTGACTTCCCCAAACCCGGAATTAACTTTTACGACATCACCACGTTGCTCAAGAACCCAACCGGTCTCAAGCGCACGCTGGACGCTCTTAAAGAACGCTATAAAGGCTCAAATATCGATACCGTTGTCGGTATTGAAGCCCGCGGTTTCTTTTTCGCTCCCGCCGTTGCCTATTCTCTCGGTGCCGGTTTTGTTCCTGTCCGCAAGCCCGGCAAGCTGCCGTACAGAACGCGCCAGATGGAATATGCCCTCGAGTACGGTACAGACAAACTGGAAATCCACGAGGACGCAATCCAGCCTGGTCAGCGTGTTTTGATTGTGGACGACGTTCTTGCTACTGGCGGCACAGCCAGAGCAGTAGCCGATCTTGTGGGTCTTTCCGGCGGGACGCTCATGGGGCTTAGTTTTGTCATTGAGCTCGATTTCCTCAATGGCCGCCAGCGCCTGGCTGGACACGATATCTTCAGCTTGCTCCACTACTGATGCCAACCCTGCCGGCCTTTGCCAAGATCAATCTTGGGCTGAAAGTCCTCTACAAGCGTAAAGACCAATTTCACGAAATCGCTACACTTTTTCAGTCCATTTCCCTGGCTGACCAGATCGATATCGAGGCTGAGGAGTCATCCTCCACTTGGATCGAAACTACTAGCGATGTCGAAATCCCGGGCGACAATCTTGCGACTCGTGCCGCCCGGCTTTGGCTCGAAAGCAGTAATACTTCCGCTCGCGTCAAGATTCACATCACCAAGCGCATCCCCATGGGCGGAGGTCTCGGAGGAGGTTCAACTGACGCCGCCGCCATTCTTCTGGCTCTTCCTGCCCTCCTCGGCCACGCACCTGAGCTCAGCCAGTTGCTTCCCCTGGCAACCCAACTTGGCTCAGATCCCCCCTTCTTCCTGATCGGTGGCACTGCAGAGGCCTCTGGACGTGGTGAAGTGCTGACTGCGCTAAGCGATCTACCCACCATGCACGGCGTCTTGTTGGCTCCCGGCCTAAAGATTTCTACCCCTCAAGCTTATGAGCGCCTGAAGCGGCCTTTTCTTGAAGAATTGACACCAGCCCGGCAAGTCGAGATAATGGATAGGTTTCGCGCTCTTGTGCGCAGTGTGCATGAGAATCACCCGCCTGCAGTTTGGGCTAGTGACTGCGAAAACGACTTTGAGCCCGTAGTTTTCGATCAGTATCCGGCTCTTGATGCCCTCCTCGGGCGAATCAGAGCTACGGGAGCACACCCGGCAAATATGTCAGGCAGTGGCTCCACTCTCTTCGGACTCTATGAGACAGCAGAAGCTGCGGCAGCAGCAGAAGCGCAGCTCAACGTTGAACTATCGGGGCACGCGACGGCTATTCGTGTTGAGAAATTCCACACCATCAGCCGCCGCCATTACGAGCGTGCCTGGCATACAGCTTTATCATCCTTTACGGATGGCGCTAATTGGCCGCCCCGGTCCCTGATTGTGTGAACGGAAGAAGCGACAAACAACTTAGCGCCATGCGATTTGACCGCATCAAAATATTAACCGGCAATGCCAATCCGGCACTCGCACAGGAAATCTGTGCCCATCTCGATGTTGAGGTGGCCCGCACCTCCGTCAAGACCTTTGCCGACGGTGAAACCTGGATCCAGGTTCACGAAAACGTACGCGGTTCAGATGTCTTTGTTATCCAGCCTACTTCTTCTCCGGTAAACCATCACCTGATGGAGCTTCTGTTGATTATTGACGCCCTCAAGCGCGCTTCGGCTGATCGCATCACGGCTGTTTTTCCCTATTTTGGTTATGCCCGCCAGGATCGCAAAGATCAGCCTCGAGTCCCGATCTCAGCCCGTCTCGTTGCCAATCTGATTGAGCGCGCGGGCGCTGATCGCGTGCTTGCTCTAGATCTTCATGCAGCTCAGATCCAAGGCTTTTTTGATATCCAGGTCGACCACCTCTTTGTTACTCCAGTCATGCTGGACTTCTTCAAGGATTCCCCGATCGAGAATTTGACCGTCGTCTCTCCTGACGCCGGCGGCGTTGAGCGTGCGCGGGCCTTTGCCAAGCGACTGCAGGCTCCTCTCGCCATCATTGATAAACGTCGCGACCAGCCCAACGTAGCCGAAGTGATGAACATTATCGGCGACGTCGAAGGTCGCAATTGCCTGCTTGTCGACGATTTGATCGACACGGCTGGCACTCTTGTGAAGGCTGCCGAGGCGCTGGCGCGCTGCGGTGCCTCCTCCGTTCAGGCCTGTGCCACTCACGGTGTCCTTAGTGGCCCCGCAGTGCAAAGGATTACGGACTCTCCGTATCTCAAGCAGGTCCTCATCACCAATAGCATTCCCCTGAGTCCGGAAGCCGCGCGGTGCGATAAGATCCGCGTTCTCTCCGTGGCCAAGCTTTTAGCTCGGGCCATTGACTCCATCCATGGCGAAACATCCATCAGCGTACTTTTCGAGTAAGCGACAGAAAGACCAGTAGAGGCAGATTTTATGCGCAAAGACATTACCCTCGTAGCCGAAACCCGCGAAACCCGCGGCAAGAATGCCGCTCGCCGCCTGCGCGTCGAGCACAAGAGCCCAGGGGTTCTTTATGGCACCGGCGGCGACCCCGTTGCCCTTACCCTCAGCCCCAAGGAAATCACCAAAATCCTGACCAGCTCGAGCGGTTTTAACACCATTTTTAACCTTGATGTCCAAGGTCTGATCACTCCAGTGATCATCCTTGACTGGCAGACCCATCCCGTCAAAGGCAACATTCTCCACGTCGACCTCAAGCGGATCGATCTCACCAAGAAGATCACCGTAAACGTCCCTGTCCTCACCACGGGTGAGCCCGCAGGCGTAAAGCTTCAGGGTGGCCACTATGAGCTGGTCAATCGCTCAGTCGAAATTGAAGTGCTCCCCGACGACATTCCAGAGCATTTCACCATCGACGTTGTTGGCCTCAAGCTGAACGAGAGCGTTCGCAGCAAGGACATTCCAATGACTGGCTCGATGCGCCTGCTTTCCGACCCCGAACTCGTGATCTCTCACGTCGTGGCCTTGCGTGCCGAAGAGGCTGCTGAGGTCGAAGCCAAGGCCGGCGAGCCAGAAGTCGCCAAGAAAGGCAAAAAGGAAGACCCCGCTGCTCCCGCCGCCAAGGCCACCAAGGGCGCTGCCGCTCCTGCTGCTAAGGCTGCCCCCGCTGCCAAGGCTCCGGCCGCCAAAAAGAAGTAATTGTTTTCATCGTGCAATCCTGGCTCATCGTTGGTCTTGGCAATCCTGGCCCCGAATACGAGTGGACTCCGCACAATGTTGGGTTTTTGACCGTAGACCGTTTTGCTTTACGCAACGGTCTACGGATCTCCCGCCCCGAATGCCAGTCTTTGGTTGGGGTAGGAGACGTGAAGGGCGACCGCGTCATTGTTGCCAAGCCGCTGACTTACATGAATCTCAGCGGTCCCGCTGTCAAGCTGCTCCTCGATAAGTACGAGCTGACTCCAGCCAACCTGATTGTAGTTTTTGACGAGCTCGCACTCGAATGGGGAAATCTCCGCATTCGCACTCGAGGCTCCGCCGGCGGACATAACGGAATGAAATCGATCATTTCAGCGGTCCGTGCGGAAGAATTCACCCGTGTCCGGCTTGGTATCAATCCGGGCTCTCCGCTTGGCAGCGGGCCTGTAGTTTTAGGTGAAAAAGCCAGGCACTTTGTGCTCGCGGTTATCCCCAAGAGCATGCGTGCCGATTTGGATCTCTGGTTGGACGAAGCGTCGTCCAGCATCGAGACCATAATTGCCGAAGGCGCCGAAAAGGCCATGACGAGGTTCAATCGTCGCGCCCAAGGTTCTAAAGAAGAGGAACAATGAGTCTCAGACTTTACGAAGAACTGTTTATCGTAAAACCCGACTCGACCGACGAGTTGGTCGATCCGCTAGTGGAACAGATGACCCAGCTGATTGTGAAAGAGGGCGGCAACGTGCAGACCACTGAAAAGTGGGGCACTCGCAAGCTCGCCTATCAGGTTGGCCGTTATTTTGAAGGCTATTACATTCTGATGCGCTTTGAAGCCACAGGTATTACGATCAAAGAAATCGAACGCCGCCTCCGTGTCAACGATCTCGTGATCAAGTACCTCACGGTTCGCCTTGATGAAGAGATGAAGTGGGTGGATAAGCGCAAGAAGCGTCGCGAAAAGCGCGCTGCTCGCAAGCCGCAAATTGCTGCGATGCCTGCTGCCCCTGCCCCGGGATCTGCTATCCCAGGCGTTGCTGTTCCTGGCCCTGCAGCCCCGGCTTTGCCCAGTGAGCCCGCAGTGCCTGCCCCCGGCAAACCCAATGAGCCGGTAGCCCCGGAAGCCCCAGCCGCCGAAGTGCAAGCTCCGGTAGCGGAATAATAAGGAGAATCTGAACCATGGCTGAAGGAAGAGGCGGCCGCCCCATTGCGGCCTCGATGCGCCCCACCGGTGGTGACAAGGCCAACATCGTCAACAAGAAGCAGTATTTCCGCCGTAAGAAAGTATGTCGTTTCTCGGTCGAAAAGATCGATTACATCGACTACAAGGATGTCAACTTGCTCCGGCAGTATGTATCCGAACGCGGCAAGATCGTGCCCCGGCGCCTTACCGGCACCAGCACCCAGTTTCAACGCCGCCTGGCAGTGGCAATCAAACGCGCCCGTAACATCGCTTTGCTGCCATTTGCCACGCGTGAAGGAGAGAAGTAAATGGAAGTCATTCTCCGCGAAGATATCGATAAACTCGGTTCGCGTGGTGAGGTTGTCAAGGTTAAGAACGGCTTCGCCCGTAACTTCCTTCTGCCTCGCCGCATGGCCGTGCACGCTACCGCTTCAAACAAGAAGATCGTCGAGCAGGAACGCCAAAGCTGGCTCCGCAAGGAAGCCACTGTCAAGGCTGATGCCGAAGGTCTCGCTCAACTCCTCAACGGTGTCGTCCTCGAATTCGCTCGCAAGGCCGGTGAAGAAGATCACCTCTTCGGTTCCGTTACCTCGCTCGACATCGAAGGCGGCCTTGCCCGCAAGAGCTTCAACATCGACAAGAAGAAGATTGTTCTCGACGAGCCCCTGAAAACTCTCGGCGAGCACAAGGTCAAACTCCACCTCTACAAAGATGTGGACGCTGAGATCACTGTCAACATCATCAAGGAAGTCTAGGATCATACTGCGATGGCTTATTTCGATTTAACTGGTCAAACTGCGATTATTACGGGTGCTGCAGGCGGCATTGGTGAAACCATTGCCCGTCGCTTCGCTAACTCTGGTGCCACTGTAGTCATTGCTGATCTCAATCTTCCGGCCGGTGAAGCCATTGCCGCCTCGCTCCCCAATTCCGCCTTCGCACTCTCGCTCGATGTCACTTCGAGCGAGAGTTGCGAAAAACTCGTTGCCGATGTAATTGCCCGCACGGGCCGCATCGATATCGTAGTTAACAACGCTGGCGTTGCCGGCAAAGCCGCTCCTGTTGAAGAACAGACCAATGATGACTGGGCTCTGTGCGTCGCAGTCAATCTGAACGGCCCTTTCTATCTCTGCCGTGCCGCCGTGCCCCACATGCGCAAACGAAAGTATGGCCGCATTGTAAATATTGCTTCCATTGCCGGCAAAGAAGGCAACCCAAATATGAGCGCATACTCCGCCACTAAGGCTGGCCTCATCGGATTCACCAAGTCTCTGGGCAAAGAAGTCGCCCTCGACGGTATCACCGCAAATTGCGTATCACCCGCCGTGGTTCGCACCAAAATTCTCGAACAGCTTACCGCTCAACAGGTCGATTATATGACCCAGCGCATCCCGATGCGCCGCACTGGCGAACCAGAAGAAATCGCCGCTGTCGTTCATTTCCTGGCCAGCCCCGATTCCTCTTTTGTTACTGCTCAAACTTACGACGCCAGCGGTGGCCGGGCTACTTATTAAATGCTGATCCAGCCTTCGCAATACGCTACTGTCCCCGTCAAAGAGCTTCTAGAAGAAGCAGGCCTCGGCCGCGTGGGCTTTGATCAGCGCCTCATTGCCGCAATTACTTCCCGCCCGGCAGAGGCAGCTCCCGCACTTGTCGCCTATGGCCTCAACCCTCCCGGAAATTCCCGTCTTCAACTCGACGCCGATATCTTGAATCTCCTTGCTGCAACCCCAAGCACGAAGTCTCTTGAATATGTGGTTTCCTTGCTCCGTGACGGTTTCTCGGAAATCCCCGAGAGTATGCTTGAGATCACCAAAAAGGCCGGCACTAAGGCCGTTGAAGCACTGGTTGCTCTTTATCGAGAAATGGAAGAAGACGCTGCTGGCGAAGTGGCATTCCTCCTGGCTGGTCTTGGTTTGCGTGATCCCCGGATTCTTGAGATCATTCTCGAACGTCTCGAATTCGACATGGAAGATGGAGCTATGCTCCTTGGCCTCTACGGCGATCCTGCCGGTAAGGCTCCGCTCGAAAAGCTTGCCCTCGAATTAGGCAAGAACCGCGAAATTGATTTCGCCCTCGAACAACTCCGCAATCGTCAGGAGGGCTTCGAGGATCCTGAAATTAACCATCTCGAATCCTATCCCGATACGCAGGGTCCAGAGTTCGAAGTTCTTGATGATGACGAAATCATTGAATTCGCCACCCTCCACGAAGACGAAGCAGTCCGCCTCTCAGCCCTTGACGTCCTCGAAGACCTCGAGCTTCCCGTTTCCGCTGTCCAGCCGCTGATTGCTCTTGCCACTTCTCAGGATTCGATCCCGGTTCGTGCCGGTGCCTTTCGCTCCTTGGCCCGGCTCAATCAGATCGAGGAAGTCCGCGTCATCTCCGAGTCAGTTCTAAACGATCCTGCCAATGCCCCAGCGATTCGTGCCGCCAGCCTGATCGCTCTTCTTCCCGGCAGCATCAGCCAAGCCAAGCTCCGTACCTGTATCGAGGAATTCCTGGTTAATCCAGAATCGCGCGCCGACGCAGTCCACGCCATGTGGCGCTCACGTCAAGCTGATTACAATACCCGCTTTGGGTCACTCCTGAACGATCCTGATTTGGCGGTCCGACGCCAGGCCATTCGTGGCGCAGGTGTTTGCGGCGACGTCACTGCCATCGGCAAGCTCCGCGATCTCATGATGGACGCCGAAGTCCGCAAGGATGCCATCTTCGCCTATTCGATGGCCGTCCCGTCTGATATCTCTGCCAGCCGCGTTCGTAGCCTATACACGCGCATCGAAAAAGAAGCAGGCGGCCTCAATCGCGACGAAGCCACCGCCGTCGGCATCGCTCTCGACATGCGTCTTGAAGCCGAAGGCAAAGACCCGGTCTTCTTCACCCCGCAAGACGATAAAGCTGAAGACGAAGCATAAAACATTTCCTCGTCTTTTTGTTTTGAATTCACCAGTTTTTCATCCCTTGCATATTGCTTTGTAATGAACTGAGTTCAAACTCAATTCGTGGCGCACAATCCCAGTAGTAGAGATCGTCTTTCTCTCAGGAACTCAACTCGCTGCCGGATATACGCGGAAATTCCTCTTTTCGGTTTCATCTCACCAGATCCACATTCCGCCCCTGATCCCCGAGTTGCATGGGTTAGTCCCCAAACCTATAGCCAAAAGGAGACAGCATGACTCGTTCGTTTCTCTATCGCGCTTCGCAGCAAAAACTGCCTCAGCATCTCACTACTGGCGTGTCATTGCACTCTCACACCAGCCGCTCCCGCGAAACCATGAGTTTCATTCCACGCTATGTAGACCAGATTCCCTATCTCTCCGCACGAATTCGTCACCATGAGGAGGCTTATCTCAAACACCATGGCCAGCCATTCGATTACTCCAGCGTATGGTGGAATCCACCTCTTGAACCCAAAGCCGCCTTCGACCTCGAACGAAAGCAGATTGAGCAAAAACTCAGTCGAGCCGCCTTGGTCAGCCTTAGCGACCACGACAACGTCGATGCCGGTTTCGCTCTTGAGATCTTCGAAGAATGTTCCGGTTCGCCCATATCCTCTGAATGGACCGTCCCGCTAGGACAGGCATTTCTCCATCTGGGTGTCCACAACATGCAACCGGGACGGGCTCGCATGTTAGAAGCCTCAATGAAAGACGTCACGCGCAATCCGTCAGAAGACCGAATTGAGGCGATGCTCGATGAACTGCAACGCGATCCACATACCCTCATCGTCGTCAATCATCCATTGTGGGATGAAGCTCGCATCGGTTACGCTCATCATTTGCAAATCCTCCATTCATTTCTCGCCCGTCATGGCCGTCATATTCATGCTCTTGAGCTCAACGGTCTGCGCTCTCCCAAAGAGAACAATGAAGTCGTGCAACTAGCCAGCATGTGGGGGCTACCGTTAATCTCCGGTGGAGACCGCCACGGCTGCGAGCCCAACGCTCTCGTTAATCTCACAAGCGCTACCAACTTCAACGGCTTTGTTGCCGAAATTCGAAACGGAGCCCCTACCCATACCGTCTACATGGAACAGTACGACGAACCGATTCGTTTGCGTGTCCTTCAAGTCATGTCCGATGTGCTTCGCACTTATAACAACTTTTCCGCTGACCGCCGCCGCTGGTCAGATCGAATCTTCTTTCAGCAAGAAGATGCAACCATTTGCCGTGTTTCCGATGTCTGGAATGGGAATGGCCCCGGCATCGTCGGACAATTCGTTTTTGCGGTGCGTCTGCTTGAGTCCCGCCATGTCCGCGCCGTGCTCAAGCTAGCTCTCGCTATTTAGCGAAATACTAAAATCAGGATGAGATGAAGCCAATGCGTGTAGCGTTCTTTACCGATTCTTTCCACGAGATCAATGGCGTCGCCCACACCAGCCGCAATCTCGACGCATTCGCGCGCCGCCGCAATCTCCCCTTCCTCAGCATCCATGCTGGCGGCAAGACCGAACTGATTCACACTGGCAACCACATCGAACTCAATCTGAAGCGTTCTTCCGCAGGTATTCCGATTGAAAACGACATGAGCTTCGATCTTTTCTTCGGCCGCCACTGGAGCAGAACCATCGAGTCGCTACGCGATTTCAAACCTGACGTCGTCCACCTCACCGGCCCTAGTGATGTAGGTATTCTCGGTGCAGCTTGTGCCGAGCGTCTTGGCATCCCGATCCTCGCCAGTTGGCATACCAACCTCCACGAGTACGCCGGCACCCGCCTGGGTAGCCTCATCTCGTGGTGTACCACCGATTCGACACGCGGCAAAATCGAGCGCGCGGCGGAGGCTGGCTCGCTCGATATCCTCAGCTTCTATTATTCCTTCGCCAAACTATTGCTAGCGCCCAATCAGGAACTGAAGGTCTTGCTCGAAAACAAAACCAGGCTGCCCTGCCAGCTAATGCATCGTGGCATTGATCGCGATCTTTTCAATCCGATGCGCCGCACCCGGCGTGATAACACTTTGGTCTTCGGTTTTTGCGGACGCCTTCGCCCTGAGAAAAACGTTCGTATCCTAGCCCGCATCGAAGAAATGCTGATTGCTGAGGGAGTCACCAATTACAAGTTCCTCATCGTTGGCGACGGCAACGAACGCGAATGGCTTCAACAGAACATGAAGTCTGCCGAACTTCCAGGTGTATTGCGCGGTCCGCAACTAGCCGAAGCTTACGCGAACATGGATGTCTTCCTCTTCCCCAGTTGGACCGACACCTTCGGCAACGTGATCCTCGAATCGTTGGCTTGCGGCACTCCCTGCATCGTAACGTCAGGTGGCGGCCCCAAGTTCCTGATCGAGAACGGCGTCTCTGGTCTCGTCGCTTCTTCTGATGCCAAGTTCATTGCCTCCGCAGTTTCCGTTGCCCGAAGCATCGACTGCCGCCAGCGGCTTCGCGAAGGCGCGCTTCAATCGAAATTTGTCCAGACCTGGGACGATGTCTTTGAAGAGCTATATCGCGCCTATGAGCAATGCGCGCGGCTGGCCTTACCCGGTGGAGCCCTCAGCGCTTCCCCTTCGATCAGCCTCTAACTTTGCTCTTGCCACCATCTTTTTGAGCTGGGCAGCGGTTCTCGACTCCACATCCAGCGCGATGATCTCTACTCCTTCACCATCCTGAATCGACCATTGATAGAGATCCGGCAGACGCGGTGGCAACTTGCCCGCACTCCTCTTCGCTGACTCACGCGCCATTCGCTTTGAATTCTCCAGCGCGTCCTCATACACCACTTTGCCTACATCACTCCACTTCGCTCTTTTGCGTCCCCAAATCGAGTGCTTCTCCAGCCCCAGTTCCCCCGCCCAAACCACCTCTGAGTAGTGGTCCAGTGCTGTTAGAGCAAACCAGCCGAGCACAATTGTGCCCAACCAGGTTGCCACTATCCCGGCCAGCAGATTGACCCTGAAGTTATACAGCCCTCCAAGAAATAGCGGCACTCCGATGAGGAATGCGTAAAGCACTTTTGCTTTCCAATACTCAACCGGCGGTCGCACTTCGGCCACCGTTGGAGCCATTGGTGGCAGTTTTCCAGCCGGCTTCACCCACGCTCCATCGCGCCACTCCCTGTCTTCTCCCAGCGGCGTCTTCCAAAAGAAGCCCGCACTCACAAGCACCAAAAACAAAGCTACTGTCCAGGTCAATGGCAAATACCAGAGGTCGAGCAAGCCATCCAGTCTTTTCTCTCCAGCATCGGCTGGATTCTCGAGCATCTCTCTCATTTCGTAATCGCTATAGAAAGCAAGTGGCGAAACGGACACAATCGCTTCCTGCTCCTCATCCTTGCCCCACTTCACTCGCATCTTGTTTCCATCTGCAGGGCCCCATACCTGCACCGGTTGCCGCTTCCAGGTTTGGGTACATTCAATTGTTTTTGCCGAGTCCACAATCAGCCGCCAGGCCGTTAGGCACCCAGCTATTCCACACACCAACAAAAGAATTTGACGCAGCATCTCAACAAGGTAAACGATTTTCCGATCAAGTTGTCAGCCGCTTGCCTGGGCTGTCCCATAAGTGTCAACTTCATGCGTTGCGATCCTGGCCCTTCAGCGCTTCTGCTGCCCATCGGGTTAACCTCAAAGTAGAGTCATCAATGATCCAAGTTCTCCTGCTGCTTCCCGCCCTTCTTGCGGCTGCCCCCACCTTCCACAAGGATGTTGCGCCCATCCTCCAACACCGCTGCCAGGGCTGCCACCGGCCGGGCGAAATCGGCCCCATGAGTTTCCTCAACTACAAGGAAACAAGACCCTACGCCAAGGCCATCGCCGCTGCGACGGCAGCAAAGAAGATGCCACCCTGGTTCGCCGAGACTACTTCTCATGCCTTGTCGAACAACCCGGCTCTGCCTGCTTCTGAAATTGCAACGCTCAACGATTGGGCCAAAACCGGCGCTAAAGAGGGCAAAGCCTCAGACGCCCCTGCCCCAAGATCTTTCGTGAGCGGCTGGAATATCCCCACGCCGGATTTGGTCTTTGAAACACCCAAAGACTTCGACATCCCTGCCACCGGTTATGTTGAATATCAATACGTCGTGCTGCCTCTAAACCTCAAAGAAGACAAATGGGTGCAGTTCGCCGAAGCACGTCCCAGCAATCGCGCCGTAGTCCACCACTTTGTTGCCTTCGTCCGCGAGCCTGAATCGAAATGGCTTCGCGACGTCGCACCCGGAGATTATTACCAGCCCAAGCGCAACCCCGGTCAGAAAGCTGGCCCAGATACAGGCGGCAGTGGTTCGGAGGTCTTGGCTTCTTACGTGCCCGGCGATCAGCCACCCCGTCTCAAGCCAGGTCAAGGCTATCTGCTTCGTGCCGGCAGCGATCTTGTCTTGCAGATCCATTACACTCCCAACGGCAAGGCGCAAAAAGACCGTTCCCGCGTCGGTATCGTTTTCAGCAAGCAGCCAGTAACTGAGCGCATCACCCTGGTGGCCGCAACTACAACGCGTTTCGTCATCCCCCCAGGTCATGAAGACTACAAGGTAGAGTCGTCCTTCACCTTCCGCAACCACGCTCGCCTCCTCAGCCTGTCGCCGCATATGCACCTTCGCGGCAAGGCCTTCGAGTATCGTCTGGTTCATCTCGACGGCAGGATCGAGCCACTGCTCAAAGTGAACCCCTACCGCTTCGACTGGCAACTCGACTACGATCTCGAAAAACCAATCAATATGTTGCCGGGAATGAAGATCGAATGCACGGCCTGGTTCGATAATTCTCCGAACAATAAGTTCAACCCCGACCCTACGGCTGAAGTCCGCTTCGGTGAACAATCGAGCGACGAGATGATGGTTGGCCAGCTCTTCATTGGCATCGATTCAGCCTTCAAGACTCGAATCGATTGGTTCATGAACCGTAAGCCATGACGGCTTAGCTTAGCTGTCTTTTTTTGCGCTAGGCGCGGGAGTACTTACTGGTGCGGCGGGCTTTGATTCAGTCTTGGTCTCAGCTTTAGTCTCAGACTTTGATTCAGTCTTTGAATCACCTTTGGGTTCAGACTTCGAGTCGGACTTGCCTTCCGATGCAGAACTGCTCTCAGCAGATTTTGCATCTTTGGCACCCCCGCTCCCCTTGTTGTAATCCGTGATGTAAAACCCGCTCCCCTTGAAGTGGAAAGCAGGAGCACTCATCACGCGTTCTACACCCCCCGTGCTTTCTTTCGGGCATTCCACACTGGATTGGCCGCACTTCGTAAACGGTTCGTCGCTGAACTTTTGAATCGACTCAAAGGTTTTACCGCAATCCAGACAGCGGTATTCATAAATCGGCATTCTTCTATTTTGACAGGTATTGACTAGCGCTTCATTGCAGCTTCAGGATTAATTCCAGCGACCGTTTTCACGCCGTTTAACAGATCAATCGCCTTTTTCATCAAAGAGTCTTCTTTGGGTTTGTCTGAAGGGGCGTTCGGGATTCCGTCGCCATCTGGATCCTCATCTGCGCCCAGCATGGAGTCATTCATCGGATAGTTTGGGACAACACCCGTATCCTGGATCGCCTTGCCGTTCGGTGCATAATACTTGGCTACGCTCAAGATGACTGCGCTTCCGTCATCGAGAGACAAAGCCTTCCGGATCGATGCATCGCCATAGCTGCGTTCGCCAACAACATCCGCGCGCTTCGAATCGAGAAGTGCTGCGGCGAGAACTTCAGCCGCACCTGCTGTACCGCGATTCACGATCACGACCACCGGGTTCTTCCAGACCTGCTTGGCCGCATCGGCGGCAAATTTTTGTTCGTCCATCCGTTGGCCCTTTACTGATCCAATCGCACCCTGATCGAGAAACCAGTTGGCCATCTCGACGCCATCTGCCGGATTTCCTGTTGCACAATGACGTAAATCGAGAATCAGTTTCTTCACATTTTTGGTGTTCGCGCTATCGAGGCCTTTTTTCACGGCCTCCTTCAAATTGCCTTCCAGCGAATTCACAACAAAGGTTCCTACGCCATCAGCGCCCAGAGTCAACACTGGTTGAGGGTATGCCGTTTTCACCCGCGTCAGCGTCAGCTTTTCGGGCTCCGGCTTGCGCGCACGCAATACCTGCACGTCAACCGTCGAATTCTCATCGCCCATCAGCAACATCTCGGCGTACGCCAGAGGCATGTCGCGCGTAGAAATTCCTTTAATCGTCTCCAGCATGTCTCCCGTATGAAGTCCAGCCTTGGCTGCGGGCGAGCCTGCTACCGAATCCACAACACTTACATAGCCAAAGCGGCGGCTCAGCACCATACCTACGTTTGCTTTTGATGAACCCTTGGTTGCCTGATACTGCTTGTACTGATCGGCATTGAGGTAGCTGGCAAACGGGTCAATCGACTCGAGCAGACCGTTCAACGCGCCGAGCGTGACATTCTTCATGTCCGGCTCTTCGACGTAGTCACTCTTGATCCGAGTGATCACTTCGCTAAACACACTGAAATGCTTATAAGGATCGTCACTGTTACTTGCGCTGCGGCCCAGCTTCACGCCCACAAGCAGCATGACAACTGCAAGCAGCGACGATGAGACAAAAAGAAATTGAAATCGGCGATTCATTGGCGTGTATTTTCTCCGCAACCTCATGTTAACAGACGGCGTTACGGCCCTTTCGTTACGTTTATTGCTACCGCACTACTTCAACTCTTTGATGCCCACATTTCGAAAACGATGGAAACCACCCTCAACCCAGCGCTGGCTCTTGGCCTTCGGGTCAGACCGGTGCGACTGCAACGCGATCATTCCCATCCCGGTCCCGGTCTTGGCATGGTTTGAACTATCTGTCCAATCGGCAGTCTTCTGGCCATTGATCCAGACCTGGATATGAGGAATCTCGCCTTCAATCCGAATCCGCAAATGGTTCCAGTCGTTCTTCTTCCAGTGCTTCATCCACTCCCGGTCCATGCGCATTCCGGTCCCGTTTCCTTCCACGCCAATCTCGGGGATCCGCTCGCCGTAGATGCCACCCACCACGCCGCCTTCGAGGTAATCGATCATGATCTGGTAGGCTTCGCCCTTCTCGGTCGCCCTCAGAAACACGCCTCCATCACAACCAAAGTCCGGCTTGATCTCAAGGCTCAATTCGTAGTTCGCATACTGCTTATCAGTCAGAATGATGCCGCCGTTGCCGGGCCGGTCTTGCGTGACGGTGATCAAACCCTTGTCCATCTTCCAGGCCTTAGTATTCCCGTGGTGATTCACTTCGCTTATATGCCAGCTCTTAAAACTCTTCCCGTCAAAGAGCGGCTTGAAGCCCTTGGGCAAGCTCTCCGCCATCAATCCAGTCGCTAGCGCAATCAGCAAAATCCATTTCATGCCGACTATTCTATTGGATTTAGAATGAGGTTAAGGGTGTTGAAGTCGTACCAGGTTCACAACCCCAGAGGAGTCGAAACAGGCGTCCACTTTGATCGCATCGGCACGTGCCTCCTCAAACTTGCGAACAAATTCCGAATCCACCGGAGGCTTGCGTGGGCAAGCAGCGCAAAGCAGCGTGTCGCCAATGGTGACTTCTTCGGCAATACCGGAACTCTTTTTCTCAAGCGAAAACAGGATGGATTCGACTTCGCCGGTAATGCAGTCCGACCCTGCTGGTGCAAGTTGAGGTGGGGCGCTCGCAACTGCGACGAGGGCCGAACGGCTTTGACGTCCGTTGACCGTAAGCGTAAGAGAGTAATCTCCAGAAACTACTGAGGGAATCTCAATGTTGGCCTGGGCTAGCCCAACGCTTCCAGGAGTCAACCCGATAAAGAGAATCGGAGCATTGATCCCTCCGATTTGGGCCACAAAGTTGGACTGAGGACGGGAAAGTGGCGCAGCCCCTGCAGCGGTGCCATCAGCCACAGCAGGGCTTACAATCCCGATTCCGGTCAAATAGACAGTAATGACGCTGCCGGTCTTGGCGGCATCAATCTGTGAATTCAGAACGTAATCTTGATTTTGGATCACACCCCGATTTGTTCCGTATTGAAAGATTCCAGGGGCGGTGGCGGCAACGGCGATTGAAAATGGCGTGCTCGTAGCCCCTCCTGAACTTAC
>JAYSVS010000197.1:0-34588 GCA_043718395.1 Acidobacteriota bacterium | reverse complement strand
AAAGCAAATCGGTCTCGCAATAGCGGCTTCCCAACAGAAACACAAGGTTCTCTTCGGGCAAATCCGGCACGTCATCCTGCCACGCCTCAGCCGCAATTGCATCAGGCAAGCCGCTATCCAGAATC
This sequence comes from Acidobacteriota bacterium, assembly GCA_043718395.1. Taxonomy (GTDB): domain Bacteria; phylum Acidobacteriota; class Terriglobia; order Bryobacterales; family Bryobacteraceae; genus Bryobacter. The sequence continues at coordinate 34,463 of JAYSVS010000197.1, read as the reverse complement.
ACGCCAGTGGCCGAAAGCCGCAGCAAGCCTTCTGGTGCAAGAAGCCGTGTACATTGATTCCCGAAACCATCGTGATATCTCGAAATCTCAATCGACGGTTCCGCGTGGAGCCGATCCGGCTCAACAAGATCCTGCACTCGTGAATCGTGAACGTTCACAACAAGGATAATGGGCGTGGGTTGGGGGAACCGGTAAACAAGCTCATAGCCGATCCGTAAATTCATGCAAATACCTTCAATCTGCTCTAACGGATCTGCTTGCCATACAAAACGTTTCAGCCCCCCAAGTATGACACCTTAAACTCACCCACATCTTAAAAATGCCTGTCTGCCATGGAGGTCTTGTCTGCGGCTCTTGGGTAGCAGAAATCCACATCCACCATCTGGCAGTTTCACCCCACAAACTACACCCTCTCCCGACGTTCACCGAACTCGAGAATATAATCACCTCCACCCAGACCTAACCACAAATCAATCAATAACATACAGACCATCAATCCAGGCGCATTTGGATACTTTTCCACATTCCTGCTACCCTAACTTCATGTCCTCCACCTGGCATCATTCTGTCTGCGCACTAGACTGTCCAGACACATGCTCACTCCTCGTCCAGGTCGACACCACGGGACGCGCCACCCGCCTCAAAGGCGATCCCGATCTCGCCATTACCCAGGGCTTCCTTTGCGGCAAGGTCGCCAAATACCTGGATCGTGAATACAATCCAGACCGTCTCCTTTACCCTCTCGCCCGCACTGGTCCCAAGGGTTCCGGCCAATTCCGCCGGATCACTTGGCCCGAAGCCATCGGCACCATCGCATTCAAGCTTAAGTCCATCGCAGCCCAGCATGGTTCCCAATCCATTTTGCCTTACTCATACGCTGGCACCATGGGTCTGCTCAACGGTTCAGGAATGGACCGCCGCATGTTCCACGCCCTCGGCGCCTCTCGACTCGACCGCACCATCTGCTCCGCCGCCGGCGGCGCTGGCCTCATGGCCGCCATGAACACCCGCCTCGGTACAGAGCCAGAACAGTTCCCCCAAAGCAAACTCATCCTCGCCTGGGGGGCTAATGTTCTCACCACCAACGTCCACCTCTGGCCCTTCATCGTCCAGGCCCGCCGCAACGGGGCACGCTTTATCGTCATTGATCCGATCCGAACCAAGACGGCTTCCCTCGCAGACCAGCACATCCCTATCAACCCCGGCACAGACCTCGCCCTCGCGCTTGCCCTCGCCCATGTCATCTTCCGCGATCACCTTGAAGACCCCACCTACACCCAGCACATCTACGACCTTGAGGCATACCGGCAAGTCGCCGCCACCATGCCGCCGGCACGGGCTGCGCAACTCACCGGAGTGCCTGCCACAACTATCGAAACTCTCGCTAAAGAACTCGCCACCACACACCCTGCTGTCATCCGGGTCAACTATGGCGTTCAGCGTTCTGATCGTGGCGGTCGTGCCGTCCAGGCCATCGTCAGCCTGGCCGCCCTCACTGGCCAGTTTCAATACATCGGCGGCGGAGTCCAAATGTCTACCTCTGCAGGCTTCGCCTTCAACCGTGCTGCCCTTGAGCGTCCAGACCTCCAGCCCCATCCCACTCGCCTTGTCAACATGAGCCAGATCGGGGATGCCCTTACCACCCTTGATGACCCGCCCGTCAAAGCGCTGGTCAACTACAACTCAAACCCAGCCGCGATTGCTCCCGATCAGGTCAAGGTTCACCTTGGCCTCCAGCGCGAAGACCTATTCACCGTTGTGCTCGAACAGTTCATGACCGATACCGCCCTCCGCGCCGACATCGTCCTGCCCAGCACCACATTCCTCGAGCATACAGACCTTTACCTTGCCTACGGTCATTACTACGTCCAACTCGCACGGCCTGTGCTCGAAGCCCCTGGGGAATGCAAAACCAATGTCGAAGTCTTCCGCACCCTCGCCAAGGCTTTGGGCCTCACTGACCCTTGCTTTGACGACACAGAAGACGACATGATCCGGCAGACCCTCAACTCTGGCTCCCCCTACCTCGAAGGAATTACCCTCGAGCGCCTCGATCACGAACATGCAATCCGTCTCAACCTGGGTGCGCCCACCGGAGAATTCCTCCCTTTCAAAAACGGCAATTTCCCGACTATCCACGCACAGTTCATCTCGGGCGGCCATGCCCTTGCCTACGATCCCCCCATCGAGTCACGCTTCGGGGCAGGGAACTCAACCCGGTTTCCGCTGGAGCTCATTTCCTGGAAAAATCACGACTCGATGAACTCCACTTTCGGCAACCGTCCCGACGTCGATGATGACACTGCCAAGGTCATCCTCCATCCCCTGGATGCTCAAAAGCGCAACATCACCGACAACACCCCCATCCGCCTCTTCAACGACCGCGGCGCTGTTGAAGCCATTGCCAAACTCGACGCACAACACGTCCAACCCGGTGTCGTCTGCGCCCCCAGCGTGCGCTGGCCATCGAAGTCAAACCATGGGCGTGGCATCAACGTCCTCACCAGCCAGCGCCTCACCGATCTCGGCGACGGCCCGACCTTTTATTCCTGTCTCATCGAAATCGAAGCATGCTAAGACTCCTCTTTGTTGCCCTCCTGCTCGTCACCTCCTGCCGCCCCAGACGCGACCTTTCCCAGTACACCCAAGAGGACCCTAAATCCAGTCTCAGCTCACAACTCACTCTCGGTAACCCTAAGTTCGCAGGTCAGCTCAAATCCGGATTTCACGAGGTTGAAGAGGGCGGTTGGCGCTGGGTCGCTGGCAAATTTGTAGTCGAGTTGCGTCCGCCCTTCGCCAGTCAAAAACTCGGTGCCACTCTCACCCTGAAAGGCAATCTCCCGGAGATACTTTTCTCGAAAACCGGGCCTATCCAACTCAGCGCCAAACTGAACCAGACGCAGTTGCCCAAGCTGCAATTCAAAAAGGTCGGCGACCTCCTTTATCAGGTCGATGTCCCCGCCTTTGCTCTAGCCGCCGACCAGATCCTTGTGGAATTCACTGCGGACAAATTCTTGCCGCCCAACACTTTCCCGAATGATGGCCGCGAACTCGCCCTCATCGTTACTTCAATCTCTCTGGACACCAAGAAATGAAACCACTCCTTCTACTCCTTGCTACCATCGCCAGCGCCCAGGAAATCCTCGTCGCTCCCAACCAAAGCGTCTGGGTCACAGATGCCATGAAGGCTGCGCGCAATCTGAACGAATCTACCAAGCGCTCTCCCAAGCACTTGCTTACCCATGCGGAATCGACAGGCTGGAAAGAAACGGGAGTCTATGAAGAGACCCTCAGCATTTACCTCAAATTAGCAGCTGCTTCTCCCTACGCCAAGATGATCGACATCGGTGCCACCCCCACCGGCAAGCGCATGTACATCTTCATCGCCTCAAAGGACAAAGCCTTCGATGCACCAACGGCCCGCAAAACCGGCAAGCCCATCGTCTTCTTTCAGAACGCCATTCACCCCGGTGAGAACGGTGGCAAAGATGCCGCAGTCATGCTCCTGCGCGACATCCTCGTCACCAAGAAGTACGAGACCCTCCTCGACAAAGCCATCATCATTTCGATGCCGGTTTTTAATATTGACGGCCACGAGAACCGTTCTCCCTATCACCGCATTAACGAACAAGGCCCTGTCGAACAGGGCTTTCGCGTAACCTCGCAGCGCTTTAATCTCAATCGCGACTACATGAAGGCCGACTCCCCCGAGATGCAGAATTGGCTCAAGGCCTTTCACAAGTGGCAGCCCGACCTCTTTATTGACAACCATGTCACCGATGGTCAGGATCAACAAGCCGACACCACGATCGCTATCCACGATGGCATTGATGTTCATCCCGCCGTCGCCGCCTGGGTTAATCAAAAATGGCTGCCCAAAATGTGGAGCGGCATGGAGGCCGAAGGCCACGTGATGGGTTGGTATATCGGTGGCCCGGTTCGCCCTGGGCTTGCCTTCACGATGGTTCCGATGTCGCCGCGCTATTCCAACGGCTATGCTGCCGTGCGTAACCGGGCTAGCCTGCTCGTGGAAACACATTCACTCAAGCCCTTTGCCGTTCGTGCCTGGGCCCATTACGACATCATGCTTGAATCGCTAAAAGTGATCGCTGAGAGCGGTGCCGAGTTGCGCGGTGCCGTCGAGAAGGCCGACAAAGAGCTTCTGCAGCCCGGTACAAAATTTACTGTTGAATTCGCTCCAGCTCAAACTGGGGTCGTTTACACCGCCAAGCTCCTTGAAACCGAAACCTACCAGAGCCCAATTCTTGCTGCTCCCGTTCTCCGCTACCTGCCAAAGGCGAGAGACCTCGAAGTCAATTTGATTCGCAGCGCCGTCCCCAAGATAGAAATCACAGTCCCCAAGGGCTACTACATCCCCTTGCAGTGGTCCGCCATCGCAGACCTCCTCAAGACCCACGGCGTCAAAGTCCAGCCCGTCAGCGGTGCCATCACAACCAACGTTGAAGTCATCCGTTTCGATAAGGTCAGCTTCGCTGCACAACCCTTCGAATCGCGCTTCATGCCCAGCTTTGAAACCACCACGACAAAAGAAAAGCGCACCATCGACGCCGGCTATCTGTTTGTCCCAATCAACCAGCCGCTGGCTAGGATCGCCATCCACCTGCTCGAACCGAACGCTCCAGACTCGGTTGTGAAGTGGGGAACTTTGAACAGCATCTTTGAACTCAAGGAATACGCCTCCGACTACATCTTCGAGCCTGTCGCTCAGAAGATGCTCACGTCCGACCCTAAATTAAAGGCTGACTTTGAAGCCGCGATTGCCGGCGACAACGCGCTGCGAACCAATCCGCGTGCCCGCATGATGTGGATCTACAAGCGCAGCCCTTTTTATGAGAAAGACAAGGATCTTTATCCGGTCCTGAGGGCCGTAGAATGATCCTTAGTCCAAACCAAGAAAAAGGCGGTGCCATTGGCACCGCCCTTTTTTGTTTCGATTGTGTTTAACTTACTGACCGCCACCACCACCGCCGCCGCCCGATGCACGACCGCCGCCGCCGGCGCCAGCAGAGCCGCCAGCACGCTCACCACCAGAGACAGGTGCCGATGTAGCCGCCGCAGGTCCACCGCCGCCAGAGTAGCCGCCCGAAGAACGCATCGACGAAGTGTTGTAGCCCAAGTCCTGGTTATAGCCAACTTGGCCGCGATCACCGCCCCCATAAGCACTGCCCGCCGGGGCACTGTAAACGGGAGGATTGTAGATTGCGTAAACTGTCTGCGGCGAGTAGAAGCCATAGCCAAACGGCGAGAAAGCTCCGTTGCCGAAAGGGATGTAAGTCATCATGCCGTAGAAGGAGTTGTAGAACCAGCCGCCCATGCCCATCCGCTGCGAGCCTCCAAGGCTGTTGGCAACACTTTGTGCCGAGTGTACATTGGCCATTGCCAGAGTCGCAGCACGGGTGTCAGCCCACTGCACAAGTTCGTCTGTCTTAGTCTTCTTCTCGAAGCGAGCAACAAGATGGTCGCCAGTGAGGCTCATCCACTTGCCTTCACCAACTTTGACCAGTTCGTCCTTTACATTGACTGCGACTTCGCCGCTGTAAACGCTAATAGCAGGAGAATCCATTTCCAGGCGATAGAGGCCCGGCTTACGGATGCTGATCGTATCATCGCCAATCATGAATTCAAGCGAAGCTGTCTTTTGCAGTTCGACTACTTCAACCAGTGCCGTGCCTTCAAGCATCGACAGGCGCGTCGCCATAATCGAATTCGATTCCATGCGAATCGCAGACTTCTCGCTCAAGCGCAGAAAGCTCCCCGGAGCAAGCAAAAGTTCCGCACGGCCTTCGCCTGTGCGCAACACTTCTTTATTCTTCACATCGAAGAACTTGCTTTCCTTCATCACTATGGTCTGGTCGTTCACCATCACTTCACCTTCGATGTAGTGAATCACGCCAGCCTTAGCCGAAATGATGCTCTGCGCCATTGCCGTCAAACCACTCATTGCAATCGCCAAAAGGACTTTTTTCACGGGGAATCTCCTATCGGTAATCCTGACTGGAATACACTCTGGTGTCAAGGATGCATTTCATGATCAAACGGTTTCGTCTTTTCTTCTTCTTTTCTGTGATTCTTTCCGGCCAAAGTGTCGACCCAATTGCTGGCTCGCGTAACAGGGCCGACCGGCTCGAGGCCTTCCGCGACCTCGGCTTTGGTCTCTTCATCCACTGGACGCTCGATTCCCAACTTGGCCTCGAAATCAGCCACTCCATGGTGGGCGCAAGCGACGACTACCTCAAGCGATACATCGAAGAATTGCCTAAGTTGTTTAATCCTTATAAGTTCAACCCAGCCGACTGGGCCCGGCTCTCCAAGCTTGCCGGCATGAAGTATATGGTCTTTACCTCCAAACACCACAACGGCTTCGCTATGTTCGACACCAAGACCACCCCCTTCAACATCATGAAGACCCCCTTCGCCCGCGACATCGCCGGCGAACTCATTAGCGCCTACCGTAACGCTGGTATATCCCCCGGCTTCTATTTTTCCCCCGACGACTTCTGGTGGCTTCGCGAGCACAAGATCCAGCTCCAGCGGCACATCCCCGCCGTTTCTCCTGCCAACAACCCAGGCCTCCTACTCCACGACCAGGCCCAAGTCCGTGAATTGATGACCAAATACGGGGATATTGATGTGATGTTCTTCGACGGACCTTGGGACGGTCTCCGCGAGCTCGCCTGGGATATTAACCCCAATACGATCGTCACTCGTGGCGGCATCGCCACCCCGGAACAGTTCGTCCCCGGCGTCGCTCTCGACGGCCCTTGGGAAAGCTGTATCACCATGGGCAACTCCTGGCCTTACAAACCGACAAACGAAAACTACAAGTCCGGCCGCGAACTGATCTCGCTCCTGGTCGAGACCCGCGCCAAGGGCGGGAACCTCCTCTTGAATATCGGCCCCAGCCCCGAAGGCGAAATTCCGATTGAGCAAAAGCAGCGCTTGGAGGAGATCGGCCTCTGGATGTTCATCAACGGAGAAGCAATCTACGGTGTCCGCCCCTGGGTGGTGACGAATGAAAAGGGCTACTGGTTCACCCGAAAGAAGAACACGGTTTACGTGATCGTAAAAGAAGAGGAAAGATGGAAGTACGGCGAATGGAAAGAGATTTCGCTCAAAAGCATCAAGGCTACCCCCAACACAAGGATCAGCGTCCTCGGACAAAACGATGAAGTGCTCGAATACCAACCTGCGGTCAAGCCCAAGAGTTCCTTCCGCCAGCAGGGTGACTCACTCATTGTGCGGGCAATGCACGCCCAGCGCCTTTATACCAACCGCCAATGGCCTAACCCGGTAGTGATCAAACTCGAAAACGTCGAAGCAGCGCTCGAACCCCCGAAAATCGAAACGACTACCAATTTTGCGGCTAACGTTATCTCCCTTGGCGGCGCACCTTCAGTCGAAGTTTACTTTGAATACCAGGACGTCACCGGCTTCGACCTGACCGAGCGACCCAGCAACTGGAAGGCTCTCCCTGCACAAACCATCTCCAAGCCCGGGATCGTTAACGTCAAGCCCCCAGCTCTCCAAGCCGGACATCAGTACGAATTCCGTCCCGTGGTTCGGCACCCACTCTTGCAGGTCTATGGAGGAACCAAGTCTTTCCGCGCTACCAACTAGATGTCGCGCTGGTCCGGGCCGAGGTAAACCTGGCGAGGCCGGCTGATCTTTGTATCGCCGTCCTTGGATTGTTCTTCCCAGTGCGACAGCCAACCCGCCGTACGCGGGATCGCAAACAGTACCGTGAACATTTCGGGGCGGAAACCCATCGCCTCATAGATAATCCCCGAGTAAAAGTCAACGTTAGGGTAGAGGCGGCGCTTGACGAAGTACTCGTCACTCAGCGCGATCTTCTCGATTTCCCGTGCGATGTCAACTTTCGCGTTTCGGCCAGTGACGGCGAAGACGCTGTCTGCCGCTTCCTTGATCACCTTTGCTCGCGGGTCGTAGTTCTTGTAGACGCGGTGGCCAAAGCCCATCAGCTTGCGCTCACCCTTCTTCACACTCTCGATAAAGCTTGGGATGTGGTCAGGTGTCCCGATCTCGTCGATCATGCGCAACACTTCTTCGTTGGCACCGCCGTGCAGCGGGCCACTGAGGGAGGCTGCCGCACCAGCCATGCTTAGGAAAGGGTCGGCTTGTGCCGAACCAACAACTCGCATGGTTGATGTGGAGCAGTTCTGTTCGTGATCCGCGTGAAGGATGAAGAGGATGTCGAGCGCACGAGCGAGCACCGGGTTCGCCTGGTACTTTGGCTCGGCCATCTTCCAGATCATGTTCATGAAATTGGCTGTGTAGCTAAGCTCATTGTCCGGGTAGACAAAGGGCAGACCGTTGGTATGGCGATACGCGTAGGCTGCAAGTGTTGGCATTTTGGCGATCAACCGGATTGCCATCAGTTCGCGCACTTCCGGGTCTGCGACATTGCCGGCGTCGGGATAGAAAGTCGATAGAGCCGCGATCGAACTCACCAGCATACTCATCGGATGGGCATCGTAGCGAAAGCCCTCCATGAACTTCTTCATGTTCTCGTGGATGAATGTGTGCTTGGCGATGCGGGCAGTAAAAGTCGCAAGCTGTGCGGCGTCCGGTAGTTCCCCATAGAGCAACAGGTACGCCGATTCAAGGTAGGTCGACTTCTCGGCCAACTGCTCGATCGGATAGCCGCGGTAGCGCAAGATCCCGACATCACCGTCGATAAAGGTGATGCGGCTCTCGCAGGCTGCCGTATTCAAAAAAGCGGGGTCATATGACATGACCCCGAAATCCTTTTCATCTGATTTGATCTGTCGCAGATCCATGGCCCGGATGTTGCCATGCTTGAGCGGCAACTCGTAGGTCTTGCCGGTCCGGTTGTCTGTAATGGTTAGGCTGTCGTTCCCCATGCTCGCTGTTCGCTCCAAATATGAATTATGTCTCGGAATCGGGTGCTCTGGATCGCCCTCCTGCCAATTTGTTTTCAGAATGTGGGTAACGAGATCCGCTTTGTTTCGTCCGTGTTAGAGTAGGCACAATCTGGGTGACAGTAATGAATCGTAATCTCCGGGCCTTCTTCGTAGTTCTCTTGTTGGCTGGAGCTTGTCTGGCTTTCCAAAGAGGCAGGGGCCGGCTGCCCTTCCTTCAGGATGACGACGAGCCGGAGCCTTACCCTACAGATGCAGCTGAAAAGACCGAATGGGTCTTTGCCCGTTTGCGTTACAGCTCTTATCGCCAGGGTGCTGGAAGTTGGGGTGTTCGTGGGAGTTGGACCACGGATTACCCGAAAGCCGAACGTCATTTTGCCCAGGGCATCCGCCGGCTCTCCCGCGTCCACGTCCGTAGCGTTGAAGAAGTGGTTGACCTCGATACAGACAAGCTCTTTGACTATCCATGGATCTATGGAGTTGAAGTTGGACATTGGGACTTGTCCGATTCCCAGGCGGCCAAGCTGCGCGAATATCTGGATCGTGGTGGTTTCCTGATGGTGGACGACTTCCACGGCACTATCGAGTGGGAAATTTTCATGCGATCCATGAGCAAGGTCTTTCCTGACCGGCCTGTAGTCGACATCCCAAACAAGGATGCGATTTTTCATATGCTCTTTGATCTCGATGACCGTATACAGATTCCGGGTATCGTCATGTTCTACACGGGCAATACGTACGAACAAGACGGAGTCAAAGAAAAGTGGGGCGCAATCTATGACGACAAGGGCCGGATTGCAGTAGCAATGTGCCACAACATGGATTTGGGGGACGCTTGGGAGCACGCAGACATGCCGCAGTATCCAGAGCGATATACTTCGATGGCTTATCGCATCGGTCTAAATTACATCATCTACAGCATGACTCACTAGGCAGGCATCTAAAGAGTACGAATGTTTGAATCGTTGTTTCTCTATCCATCCCGGCTATTCTCCAAGGGCGAGTTCCTTTTCGCCTCCGGCTGGCCGGTCTGGCTACTGGTTCTACTCTCGCTATGCCTGATCGCTGGAGTTGCTTTCCTGGTCTTCAGACAGCATGGCGAAAATCTTAGGGGCAGCCGTTGGGTCACGGTAGCCACACTTCAGGCCTTTGTACTTTGTCTTGTGCTCTTCATGCTTTGGCGGCCCGCTCTGCGTGTGACTGCTCTCAAGCCCCAACAGAATGTCATCGCCGTGGTGGTCGACGATTCCCGAAGCATGTTGCTCAAGCAAGACGACACTACTCGTGTTGCAGCCGCCAAACAACTTCTGAACGATGGTTTGCTTGAAAAGCTGCGGAGCCGATTTCAGGTGCGCGTCTACCGGGCTGGCAATAACCTGGAGCGGATCCAGAGTCTCGAAGCGGTAACCGGCAGCCAAACCACGACGCATCTCGGTGGTGCGATGAAACAGATGATGGAAGAGTCGGCCAGCTTGCCGATCGGTGCTGTTGTCTTGCTCTCGGATGGTAGTGATAACTCAGGTGGCATGGAGACAGAGACTCTCGGCGAAATCCGTCGCCGCAAGATTCCGATCCATACGGTCGGCTATGGAGCCGAACGTCTCACTAAGGATCTCGAAGTGATCGAGCTCGATGTTCCGCCTCGCGCTCTCTCTGATAGCCGCATCGGTGCAGCCGTCACTTTTCGTCATTATGGCTACAAAGGCCAGAAGGCAAAGCTGGCGCTAATGGCCGATGACAAGATTGTCTCCTCACGTGAAGTGACTTTGGGCGGCGAGGGTACACCGCAAACCGAGACTATGCTCTTTAATGCGGGTCTAGCCGGCGCGCGCAACGTGAAAGCGGCCATTATGAAGCTAGCCGAAGAAGAGAACCCAAACAATAATGCTCAGAGCCGGTTGATTAATGTCGAAAGTCTGAAGCCTCGCATTCTATATATCGAAGGCGAGCCGAAGTGGGATTTCAAGTTTATCCGCCGCGCTCTCGAAGGCGACCGCAACCTCCAACTGACCACCATGTTGCGCACCACTCAAAACAAGATCTACCGTCAGGGGATCGAAGAGCCCAAAGAACTCGAACAAGGCTTCCCCGACAAGGAAGAAGACCTCTACAAGTTCAGCGGCCTGATCATCGGAGGAATTGAGGCCAGTTGGTTTACGCCTCAACAGCAGGCGATGATCAAAAACTTTGCCGACCGCCGGGGTGGGGGTGTGCTTTTTCTAGCCGGACGCGGAGCCTTAAGTGATGGTGGCTGGGCAGCAAGCTCCGTCGCTGAGATGATTCCGATTTCACTCACGGATCGCAAAGGTACATTCCATCGCGATCCGGCAACTACCGAACTCACCGATGCGGGTCGAGACAGCCTCATCGTGCGCATCGAAGAAGACGCCCAGAAGAATGTCGAACGCTGGAAGAAGCTGCCGTTCATGGCCAACTACCAGGAGACGGGTCCAGCTAAGCCGGGCGCAACCGTGTTGGTGGATGCACTGCCAACCAGCAAGGGGCGCTTTCCGCTTTTTGTGACGCAGCGTTACGGACGAGGCCGTAGTTCGGTCTTTGCCAGCAGTGGCACTTGGCGCTGGCAGATGAGCCAGGATGTGAAAGACGTGAGTCACGAACTGTTCTGGCAACAGACTTCGCGCTGGCTCGTAAATGAAACGCCTGCGCAAATCAGCGCGACACCGTCCAAGCAGTTGTTGCTCGATGATGGTGCCGTGGAGTTCCGCGCAGATGTTCGCGACAAAGCATACAGGCCTGTCCCTGCTGCAACAGTTGAGGCGAGGATCATTGGGCCGGCCGGTGTCGCGGCAATGATCCCACTGACGCCTGATGCCAACCATGCCGGGATCTTTACTTCAAAGTGGGATGCCCCAAAGCCTGGAAGCTATGTAGTGGAAGTCCTGGCCAGGAACGGCAAAGAAGAAATGGGCCGTGACGTCTTCACCATGATCCGGCAGGACGGTGTGGCGGAGAGCTTTCATGCCGAGCAGAACAGGCAGTTGCTCGAAGGCCTCAGCCGGCAGACCGGCGGTAACTACTACACACCTGCCACCGCGAAATCAATTCCGGAAGATATTGCTTACTCTGAGGCTGGAGTCACTACTCGTGAGACCAAAGATCTTTGGAATATGCCGGTCATCTTGATAGCCCTGTTTGGCGCTAAAGCCGCCGAATGGATGATCCGTCGACGGTGGGGAGCTGTCTAGATGAAACGATATCTGTCAATTCTGTTGGCCGCGCCCCTTGCTGCCACTACGTTTTACGTCAATATTGGCGGTCTCGGCGGTCAAGAAGACTATGAGTCCCGCTTCAAGGCCAATGTGGAGGAACTCGACAAACTGACCAAAGGTGCGCCAGTGTCGAAGGTCTACAGCCTAAGTGGTCAGGAGTCAACCAAAGTACACCTGAAGGAAACTTTCGCGCAGATCGCCAAGGAAGCCAAGGCGGACGACAGTTTGGTCGTGACCTTGATCGGTCATGGCACTTTCGATGGCGTCGAGTATAAGTTCAACCTGCCAGGGCCCGATGTAACCGCTAAAGAATTGGCAATGTGGATGCTGCCGGTACCGGCCAAAAAGCAGTTGGTTGTAAACACAACAAGTGCCAGCGGTGGCAGCTTGGCCGATTTGCGGCAGGATGGCCGCACTGTTATTACGGCGACCAAGAGCGGAACCGAAAAGCTCTCCACTGTGTTTCCTCGCTATTGGCTTGAAGCGCTGCGAGATCCACAAGCCGATGCTGACAAGAACGATGTCATTTCGGCGCTGGAAGCTTATCGTTATGCCGAATCTAAGACCACCAAGTATTATGAGGTCAACAAAAGACTTGCCACCGAACATCCGCTGATTGCCGATACGGCTAGCGCCGCTGGCTTCAGAACACCAGACCCGACCAAGGGCGAGGCGATGGTAGCAATGCGGATGCCTGTACTTGTGTTTGGAAGTCTCCAGAATGCGGCCAGGACCCCCGAGAAACAGGCCCTTCTCAAACAGCGCGAAACGCTGGAACAACAAATCGACAATCTCAAGTTGCGCAAGGCTGCAATGCCAGCAGATCAATATCGTCTCGAGATGCGTAACTTGCTGCTGCAAGTGGCTCGCATCCAGCAGGAACTCGACAAGTGATGCGCGCCAGCCTGATCGGAGTTCTTACTATCGGTGCACTGCTTGCGCAGGCCCCGGTGAAGAAGAAGCCGTCTGGGGCTACTTATGACCGTGCCAAGGCGACCCGTTGCTGGGGCTTGAAGACAGCCGGCGAAAATGTCCAGGCTACCAGTTGTTTTTTGGCCTTGATGGCGGAGAAATCGCCCGCGCTTGCCGCAGAAGGGCACTGGGGCGTTGGTAAGCACGAAGAAGCCGTCAAGATTTTTGAACTTGCGCTCGAAGTCTACCCTGATGACCCTCTGGTCAGGGTTCGATTTGGCCAGATGTTCTGGAGCCGCTTTAACCGTGGGGAAGCCGTCAAGCTGATTTCGGAGGCGCTGGAACTGGAAAAGGGCAATGCTACAGCCATGATGGCTCTCGCAAAGATCCTGTCGAAGGGATTCGATTCAAAAGCCTCCGATCTTGCCAAGGCTGCAGCCGATGCTGAGCCCGGCATGGTGGAAGCCCGCGAACTTCTCGCGCAGTTGGCGCTGGAAAATTCCGACGAGAAAAAGGCGATTGAAGAGGCAAACAAGGCGCTGGCCATCAATCCAAAAAGCTTTCACGCAATGGCGATTCTTGGCACGATTGAACTCCTGAAGAATCAGCCTACCGACCAGTTCGACAAGATTCTTGCGATGAACCCGAAGTATGGTGAGGCCTGGTTTTGGGCCGGCCATCACTTCATCCTGAATCGCCGCTATGAAGAAGGTATCGAGTTGTACCGGAAGGCCGTCGCGCTTAAGCCGGATCTCTGGGATGCCCGCGAACAACTTGGCATCAACCTGATGCGAGTGGGCAAGCCGGATGAGGCCCGCGAACAGCTTGAGATGGCTTACAACGCGAAACACGATTCAAGCGAAGTTGTGAACTCGCTTCGCCTGATGGACAGCTATAAGAATTTTGTCTCGCACAAGTTTGATGGCGGGGAACTGCGGCTTGACAAGAAAGAAGCTGCGATCCTGCAGCCTTATTTTGAAGAAGAAGTACGCCGCGCACGAACCACTTACGAAGCGAAGTACAAGATGCACTTGAAGGTTCCGCTAGAGGTTGAAGTCTACCCGAATCACGAAGACTTCGCCGTCCGCACCATGGGCATGCCTGGCCTCGGCGCAACCGGTGTCAGCTTTGGCCCGGTGGTAGCGATGGATTCCCCTTCTGCCCGCAAGGGCGGTGACTACCATTGGGCCTCTACGCTTTGGCATGAGTTGAGCCACAGCTACATCCTGGTGATGAGCAAGTTCCTCGTGCCGCGCTGGTTTACCGAAGGCATTAGCGTTCATGAAGAGACTCAGGCTTCTCCCGAGTGGGGTGACCCTGCCGAGTCTTATGTACTGACAGCGCTTAAGGATAAGAAATTTCTCCCTGTTGAGGATCTCGACAGTGGCTTTGTCCGTCCGAAAGATCCGATGCAGATTGGCCTGAGTTATTTTCAGGCCGGTCAGGCGCTCGATTGGATCGCGAGGACTTACGGGCAAGATACGATAAACGCCATGGTGCTGAGTTTTGCCGAACGTAAGACCACGCCTGAAGTCATACAGATGCATTTGAAGCTGACGCCAAAGGAATTTGACGCCAAGCTTGATGCTTTCATGAATGAGCGATTCGGTAAGGTGGCGGGAAGTCTGAAAGAATTGCGCGCAGCGATTCTTGCTGCCACCAAGGCGCTGACCGCCAAGGATTGGGACACCGCGATAACCGAGGGAGTCAAGGCCACTAGCGGCTATCCTCCTACCGCTATTCTGGCCACAGGTTATGAAGTGCTCGCCAAGGCATACACTGCCAAAGGCGAGAAGACAAAGGCGCGCGACATTCTTCGCGAATACGCCAAGGCCAGCGGCCGCGACCCTGAGACGCTGAAGCAGTTAGCTCAGCTCGAAGAAGACAGTGGCGATAAAGCCATGGCCGCCGCCGCGCTGAAGCGTCTGATTTATATATCGCCCGTTGGCGATGAAGATCTGCACCGCAAGCTCGGTCAATACTATCTAGATCTCAAGCAGCCAGAGCGTGCGCTGCCGGCCTTCCAGGCCCAGTTGGCCTCAAAGCCAGTGGACCCGGCCGGAGCGTACTACAATTTGGCCAGAACCTACATCGCTTTGTCGCGACCCAAAGAAGCTCAGGAGGCAGTCTTTCAATGTCTCGAACTCGCCCCTGGCTTCAAGCCCGCGCAAAAGCTGTTACTCGATCTTGAGAATCATTCCAGCAAGGACTAATTCATGAGCATGACTCCAACTGAAACGGCAATCGACACCACCGAAATAAAGGCGCGTGTCGACCGTTTCTCAACTGTCCAACAGGCCCTGATCCGTGAAGTACGCAAGGTGATCATCGGCCAGGACGAAGTTCTCGAACAGGTTCAAATTGCCCTGTTCGTGGGTGGCCACTGTCTGATCACCGGCCTGCCTGGCACCGCGAAAACGCTGCTGGTCAGAACGTTGGCCGACAGTCTTGGGCTGAAGTTTACGCGCATCCAGTTCACACCCGATCTGATGCCCTCAGATATTACCGGTACCGATATCATCGAAGAAGATCAGGCTAGCGGTCGCCGCTCCTGGACCTTTGTGCCGGGTCCGATCTTTGGAAACATCGTGCTGGCCGACGAAATCAACCGCACCCCTCCGAAGACACAGTCTGCCCTCCTTGAGGCGATGCAGGAACGTACGGTCACCGTGCGCGGCAATCACCATAAGCTGCCTAGCCCGTTCTTTGTGTTGGCCACGCAAAACCCGATTGAACTCGAAGGAACTTATCCATTGCCAGAAGCGCAGTTGGATCGCTTCTTGTTCAATACGATTCTCGACTACCTCAGTGTGGAAGAAGAGCTGAAGGTCATCAGTCTGACTACGACGACAGCGTCAGCCAGAGCCGAGGCGATCACCACAGCAGAAGAGATGCTGAGCTTTCAGACGCTGGTGCGCATGGTGCCCATCGCCGAGAGCGTTGCCCGCTACGCCGTTGCATTAGTTAGAGCTTCCCGGCATAGCGACGCATCTGCACCGGATTTCGTCAAGAAGTACATCAACTTTGGCGCGAGCGTGCGCGGCATCCAGAATTTAGTTCTTGCCTCCAAGGCCCGAGCCTTGATGAAGGGCCGCTATCACGTCACCTTTGAAGATGTGCAAAAGCTCTACGCGCCCATTCTGCGCCATCGCATCTTGCTGAACTTCCAGGCAGAAAGCGACAAGCTGACCCCGGACGCTTTGCTCGAGCGACTCATTGCCCACGTCCCGGTACCCAAGGAGTAGGTTTTGCAACAGAACTTCCTCGATCCGCAAGTACTCGCCGCAATCTCCGGTCTTGACCTCGTTGCCAGGACCGTAGTTCAAGGCTTTGTAAACGGCTTACACCGGTCTCCTAACTTTGGCTTCAGCCAGGAGTTTGCTGAATACCAGATGTATTCACCGGGTGACGACTTGCGCCATGTCGACTGGAATGTTTTTGCCCGTACCGAGCGCATGTACCTGAAGCGCTTCAAGGGTGAGACCAATACAAAGGTGACAGTGCTCCTTGACTTGTCGAAGTCAATGAGTTTTGGTGCCAAGCCGAACAAGCTCGATTACTGCCGATATCTGGTTTCAAGTCTTGTTTATCTTGCGGTGCAGCAGAGAGATTCAGCAGGGCTGATTCTCTTCGACGATGAGGTAAGGCAGTTTATCCCACCCTCGTCCCGTGTCGGGCATTTGCAAAAATTACTTCATGCGATTGAGAAGGCTGAAGCTGGTCAACATACCGATTTTGCCAAGCCCTTTCAGAAATTTCTCGAATTCATCCGCCAGCGTGGCCTGGTGATTGTGGTCTCCGATTTCTACGCGGACCCTGAGACTGTGATCCAGACCATTGCTCCGCTGCGCTGGAAGAAGAATGAAGTTGTTCTCTTTCACATTCTTGATCGCCAAGAACTGGAGCCGGCGATAAGCGGGCCTTCGACCATGATCGATATCGAAAGTGGCGATGCGGTTGAGGTAACTCCTGAATACTTGAAGACGGAATATCGAACGAAGATCAATAATCATATTGAAGAGTTGAGGTCCAAGGCTCAGGGCGCGGGCATGGATTACTTTCTGATGCCTACCGACAAACCTCTGGATGCCGGGCTACGAGAATATCTGGCAGCCAGAAAAGGGAGGATGTAGTCGCAATGGGATTGCTATCTCCATGGTGGTTGCTTGCCGGTGCAGTGGGTGCTGCGCTGCCTGTCTGGCTGCACCTTTTGCAGCAGCACAAGCAAGACCCTGTGCAATTCGCCTCAACCATGTTGCTTGAGCGCAGAACAGAATCTACCACCTACCAGCGCAAGCTCAAGTACAAACTCTTGATGTTGTTGCGGCTGCTATTGCTTCTGTTGATCGCCTTTGCTTTTGCACAGCCTTACTTGACGAAGCCTCCAGCGATTCTTAACTCAGGCAATACCCTCAATCTGATCGTGGTTGATAATTCATTTTCGATGCGTGAGGGTGATCGGCTCGCGGTTGCCAAGTCTGAGGCGAACTCGGCTCTGCCAATAGGTGCCACGGCCCAGATCTGGAGCATGGGCAGTCATGTCAGTTTCTTGAGCCAGGTGTCGAAAGACCGGGCGGAACTGACTGGGGCGATCAACAGTATCGGCCCAACGGATGAGAAGTCGAGCTTTGCTGAACTGGCTCGCGCGCTTCGCGATGCCTCGCGATCCAATGGCCGGCCACTTAAGATCAGTTTTATCACCGATGCGCAGAAATCGGCTATGCCACCTTCGTTTAACGATCTGGCACTTGAAACGGGCAGTGAAATGAAGATTGTGGATGTCGGGCGTAAGCTGCCTAACTACACCGTCGAAACGGTAAACGCCCCAAAGACGCTTTCGGATCTGACGAAGGCAAAGGTGAATGCGACGGTTGCTGCTTTTAATGCACCGGCGGCGAAGAAGACTGTAGTTCTTAAGGTGAATGGCAAGACTCTTGCGTCAAAGGTTGTCGAGATCCCCGAGAATGGGCGCGCGACGGTGGAGTTTACCGGGCTTGATGGCCCCTACGGATGGCTGCGCGGCGAAGTGGAAATTCAGGACGCCGATGCACTGTCTGACGATAACCGGTTTTACTTTACGTTAGAGAAGGCAGATCCGCGGAAGGTATTGCTGATCGATGAGCAACGCTCGACTCGCGCTTCGCTCTATCTAAAAGCTGCTTTGGAGTCGAGTGCAGAGTCCTTCTTTAGTGTGGAAGAAATGAGCGCCGCTACGGCTGCGACGGCCAACCTCTCGAATTATGCGTTTGTGATCCTCAATGATCCTGGTGTGAACATCAAAGGCATTGAAAGCACTTTGCGCAAGTATGTCGAAGCGGGTGGCGCGATCTGGATTGCGGCCGGGCCACAGACGGGCGGGATGCCGTTGGTGCCGGTAGCTGGATTTGAGAACAACGGATCGAAGGTAGCGGCACGCGGGACGCAGCGCTACTTTGCTCCGGCTAATGTAGACCCAACCTTCCCCTCGCTGCGCCGCACTGGGCGTCTGGAAGGTGTGCGGTTCTTCCAGTACGTCAGCATGAAAGCCCCGGAGGGCGCATTTGTCGCAGCCAGGCTTGAAGACGGCAGCCCTTTGCTGATCGAGAAAAAGATGGGTGAGGGCAAGGTGTTGGTCTTTGCTTCAACTTTCGACAATGTCTCCAACGATTTGCCGGTGAAGCCAGGCTTTGTACCCTTTGTCGAGCAAACTGCCGATTATCTTGGACGAGTGGAAGATCGCACAAATTCCTATCTTGTGGACTCGTATCTCGAGCTGCGGTCTGATCAAAAGCGTGCGAGTTCAGTTGAGGTGATCGGGCCGAAAGGCGACCGCGCCTTGAGTTTGAAAGAAGCGTCGACCGCGAACACATTGCGGCTAGTTGAGACCGGGTTTTATGACGTGCGCCGCGAGAACGACCGTCAGGAGTTGATTGCCGTAAATGTGGACCGGCGCGAATCTGTGCTTGACCCTGTCGCGCGTGAGAATTTGAAATTGTGGGAAGATTCTGGCAAGGGTTCTGCTGCCAATGCCGGATCCGCTTCTGCAATCGATACACCGGCCCCGGAGCCTCAAAGCTTTTGGTGGTGGGCGGCGATGTTGGCTTTTCTGACACTGTTGGCTGAGAGTTTTCTTTCGGCCCGTTATTTGCAAGTGAAAGCATGAGGAGTACTGTTATGGCCTTTGAATACCTGAACCGATATCTGGAACGCGTGAAGCGTCGTCTGCTGGCGGGCGCGGTGTTAAAAGGCGCAGCAATTGCTACGACAGTAGCTTTGGTCATGACGGTATTGCTGGTGGCGTTGAACTACCGGCTGGATGTGCAGCCTCAGGATTGGAATTGGTCAAGGGCGCTATTGTTCTTGAGCATCGCCGCGGCGCTCACCTTTGGAATCGTGCTGCCCGTAATGTTGATCAACCGGAGGCGTGCGGCTCAGCGGGTGGAGAAAGAAGTTCCAGGTCTTGATCAGCGTCTGATTACGTGCCTTGAAAATAAAGATCAGTCGAATCCGATGGTGGCACTGGTTGCCGAACAGGCCTGGGAACAGGCACGTATGGTTGAACCGTCTCAGTTGGTGCGCAGTTCATGGCTAGCCAGTTTCGCTGGTACCGCGGCCGTGAGTTTAGGTGTGCTGGCATGGTTGATTCTAGCTACCCCCGGTTGGGTAGGGCAGGGAAGCGCGCTGCTTTGGGGAGGGATCCCAAAGGCGGATAGTGTTTTCAATCGCGAACTAAAGGTAGAGCCAGGCTCGACGAAGGTGCGCCGGCGGGCTGACCAAATGGTGACGGCCAAGGTGACTGGTCTGAGCCCTTCGAGTGTGAAGATATTTGCACGTTTTCACAAATCGCAGAAGTGGGAAGAAGTGCCGATGATGCCTGTGAATGGCAGCGGCGACCAATGGAATTTCCTGTTTGCTGGCTTGGCTGATAGCGTTGATTATTATGTTGTGGCGGGAAGCCTCAAGAGCCAGCCGTACACGCTGACGGCAGTAGACTTGCCGGGCGTAAAGAAGATCAAAACGACCTATCATTTTCCGGCCTGGTCGGGAATGCCGGATGAAGTGGAAAACCCTGGAGGAGACCTGTGGGCGGTAACTGGTACGGATGCTTACCTCGAGATCGAGACCGATAAGCCGCTTGAGAAACCCGTTCTGGTGATGGATAGCGGGGCAAATGTGCCAGTAACCAGCGCTAGCCCGACCAAGCATCTGGTAACCGTGAAGATCTTGAAGGATGGAGCGTTCCATCTGGCAATGCTGGAAGCAGGAAAGGCTGTGCGCCTGACGGACGACTATTTTATTGAGGCGCTCAAAGAGGGTCCGCCGGAGGTCAAAATTTCACGTCCCGGCCGGGATTCCAAGGTAAGCCCAATTGAAGAAGTTGCCTTTGAAGTTGAGTCTACCGATGATTTTGGCTTGACCTCGATGACGTTGATGTATTCAGTGAACGGTGCCCCTGAGCAGACCGTGAGTCTGCCTGTAAAGCGGGGTGCTAAGTCAGCGCAGGGCAAGCATCTTTTGAGCTTGGAGGATTTCAAATTGAGCCCCGGCGACAACGTGATGTTCTATGCCAAGGCCCGTGATGCCAAGGCCGAGAGTACGACCGACGTTTACTTCCTTGAGGCACAACCTTACGAGCGGGAGTTTAAGCAGAGCCAGCAACAAGGCGGGGGAGGCGGCGGTGGTGGAGAAGAACAGAGCGGCAATATCGTGCAGCGTCAGAAGGAAATCATCAGCGCCACCTTCCAGGAAGATAAGGGCAAGAAATCAGCCGCAGAGCATAAAGAAAATGCCAAATTTCTCAGCGATACGCAAGAAAAGCTAAGGCAGCAGGCGCAGACTTTTGTGCAGCGCATCCGGGCGCGCCAGTTGGCCGGCCAGAACGAGACCATTGAGGCGATGGCCAAGGACATGACTGAGGCAGCGAATGCGATGACTCCGGCAGTTGAGGCGCTGCGAAGCCTGAAGTTCAAGGACGCTCTGCCGCATGAGCAGAAGGCCCTGCAATATCTGCAAAGGGCAGAAGCGCGGCGTAGAGAGATTGAAGTGGCTATGGGCCAACAGGGGGGCGGCGGCGGTGGCGGGATGCAGCGGGATCTCGAAAGTCTGCTCGACCTTGAACTTGATACCGAGAAGAACCAGTATGAGACTGGCCAGCAGATGAGTGCTGAGCAGAAGCAAAAAGAAGTGGATGAGGCGATGCGCAAGCTGGAAGAACTGGCCAGGCGACAGCAGGAACTGGCGAACTCTTCCAAGCAGAATCAGCAGAATTCCGAACAGCGCTGGCAGCAGGAAATGTTGCGTCGCGAGACTGAGAAGTTGCAGGCAGAACTAGAACGGTTGCAGAAGAATCAACAGCAGCAACAGGGCCAGCAGCAGCAGAGTCAGCAAGGGCAGCAGCAAGGTGGCCAGCAGTCTTCGTCTTCCACTTCAGGCGGCCAGCAGAGCCGTCAGCAGAGTAAGTTGAATCGCGACCCGCGAGTGGAAAAGGCGATGGAGCAGTTAAAAGAAGCAGCTAACGACATGCGCCGTGCTGCTGCTAACCAACAGAATGGTCAGCAGAGTGAAAGCGAAAGCCGCCGGGCTGCTGAACGATTGAACGAAGCCAAGAACATGATGCGCGATATGGAGAAGCAGGGCCGTGAGCAACAGCTTGGTGACTTGTCGCGACGAAGTGAGGAAATTGCCAATCGCCAGCGTGAGTTTGAGCAGAAGATGCGCCAGCAGTATGGACAGGGGGACAACAAGAACCCGGGTGCGAAGACCGACTCATTCCAGGAAGGGCAAGATCCGCAGACGGCCAACCGTTTGGCAGATGAGAAGGGGAAGCTGATGGAGGAATACCAGAGGCTGGAAAAGGATCTGCAGGATGCGGCACGGCAATTGCGAAGCACGCAGAAGAGCGCCTCCGCGAAGTTGCAGGAAGGTCTGGGTGAAGCTCAGAAGGAAGATCTAAACCTGAAGATGAAGATGATGAGTGAGTATATTCGTCGTGGGTATGGTCAGTACATGGCGGGCCGGGAGCGCGAGATCTCAAAGGCACTCGACAATTTGCGCGACAAGGTAAAGGAAGCCGAGCGCATGGCTGGCCCCAGCGGCAATAAGGCCGATCCGACGGAACGAGCCTTGGCACAGGTTGAGCAATTGCGCCAACAGGTGGCAGAGTTGAGCCGGCAGCAGCAACAGCAGGGTGGCCAGCAACAAGGCCAGCAAAAGGGTCAACAACAAGGTCAGGGCCAGCAAGGGCAGCAGAAGGGTCAGCAGCCCGGCCAGGGTCAACAGCCAGGCCAGCAGGGCGGTCAAGGCCAACAGCAGGGTCAAGGCAAGGGCCAGCAAGCTGGCAATCAGCAGGGCCAGCAGCCCGGCCAAGGTCAGCAGCCTGGTCAGCAGGCAGGAGGTGCCGGTCAAAAAGGCGGTCAGAACGAGATGCGAGGTGGTGGCGGCAGCAACCCCTTTGGCGACAACGGGGCCATGAATACCGGCCTGAACCAACCAAGCTTGCCAAATGCCGGCGAGGTGCGCAGCGTTGAGAGGAACTTCTCACAAAGCTTGCGTGACCTCGAATCGATGCGCGGCAAGTTGGGGGGGACGCAAGAAGACCAGGCTGAAATCAAGAAGCTGTTGCAGGATATGGCAGCGCTGGACCCGAATAAGTTCAAGGGAAACCCGGCCCTGGTTGAGCAGATGAGATCTCAACTCTTGCCAGTTCTGGAGCAGTTGGAGTTGAAACTTCGTCGCAACCTTGAAGGCAAGGAAGGGGCCAATGAAGCCAGAAGCGCAACTCCAGATCGCGTGCCCAGCGGGTATGCCGATCAGGTTGCGGAATACTTCCGCAGATTGAGCAAAGGCTCCACTCCGTCTAACTCGGCCGTTCCGAAAAAGAACTAGTTAGAAGAAAGCGCGGATCGCTTCGTATTCGACTTCGAAAGAGTCGAGGATAGTAGATGCGCTTTGCGAAAACCCGAGAGCCTCAAGCGTAGCCATTGCGTTACCTCTTGAAGGTTCAACTGGGACCTCAAAAGCTTTGATGTGCAGACCCAGGTCCCGGGCCACGGAGTCTGCCGTGAATACAATGCGGCTAAGAAGGATTCCATTGGCAGGCCCGGTCAGGAATTTTTCTTCTTCGTCCGGCATGTGGTGGAATTCCACACCCCTAACGATGTCTTCAGGGAGATGCCAGGCTCGCAGCGTCAGTGCCGACAACTCTGGATGTGTAAAGCCTGTCACCTCACGTTCGCATTCAATTTGCGTGCCTCTTGCTTCGATTACCATCTGAACGATTTCGTTGAATTGTTCTGGCAATGCGGCGGCTATCAAGAGTTTGCCGTAGTCATGCAGCAATCCGGCGAGAAAAGCGCCTTCTGGATATTGGCAATGGCAGTTTTGGGCAAGCAGATCTGACAGGAGGGCGACTGCTGCGCCATGCAGATTGAACTCTGCCATAGACCAGGGCGGAATCGTCTTTGTACTCTGCCAGAGGCGTGCAATCGATAGACTGAGCAGGAAATTGCGAAGCCGCACCAAGCCCAGGACGCTGACTGCGTGAGCAATCGAATTGATACGGCTACGGCGGGCCATCGCTGCGCTGTTGACCAGCCGGAGGACGTGGCCACTGAGGACTGTGTCCTTCTCGATCAGGCCGGCAAGGTCGCTAAATCTCACGTCTTCACTGGCAATACTGCTGATCAACCGGTTAAGAATGGGCGAGAAGGGGGGTAAATTGTTAAGAACCCTTTGGAGCTTTTGACGAAAGAGCATCTGGCGGTTCTCAGCCGTCATCACTCCGCTAGCGGCAGGCGGCAGGATCTTCCCTGGTTCCTTTTGAGCAAACGGCATTGGCTCCACCTTTTGCATATCGTCGGTGGTTTGTGGATCTTGAACAGAGATAATACAAAAAGTGCTAGCTATCGAAACTAAAAATTTGCGAAAGATCTATGGGACCAAGGCGGCGGTGGACGGACTGAGTCTGTCCGTGCCGCAAGGCTGCTTTTACGGATTCCTGGGGCCGAACGGTGCGGGAAAAACGACGACGATTAAAATGCTCATGGGGGTAGCTCAGCCAACTTCAGGAGAAATTCTTCTTTTGGGTGAACCGATTGATCCGGCGAATCCCGATGCCGGCTTGACTGCGCGCAAGAAGATTGGTCTGGTGCCGGACGAGACTCTCCTCTTTGACAATCTAACAGGAGTTGAATATCTAGAGTTTGTAGGCCGATTGTACGGATTAACGCGCGCGATGGCAGCGGATCGATCAAAAGAACTGATTGAGTTCTTCGAACTCGCTGGTGCAGGGCGGAAGTTGATCTCCGAGTATTCGAAGGGCATGAGAAAGCGGGTGGCCATGGCAGCAGCCCTGATTCACCGGCCGCAACTTTTTCTGATGGATGAGCCTTTTGAGGGTGTCGATGCGGTTGGTGCCCGGCTGATGAAAGATCTTCTACTCGATCTGGTGAAGAACGGCTCGACGATTTTTTTAACCTCACACGTGCTGGAGGTGGTGGAGCGTCTTTGCGACCGGATCGCAATCATTCATGAGGGAAAGCTGGTGGCTGAAGGGACTCTCGATGAACTGAGGCAGGGTAGTGAGACCGAGACGCTGGAAGACCTGTTCGTGCGGACCGTTGGGGAACATAACCGCACCGCAGCGGATTTGTCATGGCTTTAATGGATACGCCGGGAGCGGCGATACTGTGGGCGCAGTGGCGGACGATCCTCAATTTTTACCGCAAACCTCAGATGGGCGGCTATTGGGTGGGCACAGCGGTGATGGCGATCTGGTATCTCATGCTTGCCGCAGCAGGCGTTGGGCTGGCGCTGTTGCTTGGGCGAGTGAAGCCGAGCGAGTTTCCGAACTTCCAGTTCTTGCTGACTTTCGGATTATTAGCCGCATTCCTCTACTGGCAGGTGGTTCCGGTCTTTCTTGCCTCAACGGGAATGTCTCTGGATACTCGCAAGCTGATGGTCTATCCAGTCCCCGAGCGGCAACTTTTTCTGATTGAAGTCTTGTTGCGCCTGTCCACCGGAGTCGAAGTATTGCTTTTATTGACGGGTGCCTTTGCCGGCTTGTTGCGCAATCCGGAAATCCCGGCGTGGGCACCACCGACGCTGCTGATCTTTGTGATCTTCAACTTATATCTCTCTGCAGGGATCAAAGATCTGGTGGGCAGGTTGATGGAGCGCAAGGGTTTAAGAGAGATGGCTGTGCTGGTGCTGGTGATCCTCATGGTCAGTCCGCAGATGGTGGCGATGATGGGATTGCCGCCAGCAGTGAAGTCCGCCCTGGTCAACTTCAATCAATCGCTGTTTCCCTGGGGTGCTGCGGCC
This sequence comes from Acidobacteriota bacterium, assembly GCA_043718395.1. Classification (GTDB taxonomy): domain Bacteria; phylum Acidobacteriota; class Terriglobia; order Bryobacterales; family Bryobacteraceae; genus Bryobacter. Next base: position 9,100 of record JAYSVS010000197.1, on the reverse strand, counting down.
GGCCTGGCAATGGGAAGGACGCCTGTCCTGAATCTCTCGCTGATGGTGGTTTATACAGCCGTGGCAATTTGGTTTGGCCGCTGGCAGTTTCACAGAGGCTTGCATTTTGATGTGGATGCGGCCAGGGCCCTTTCCGGTCATGGGGGAACGACTTCGGGGGCCAGATGGACCGCTGTATTGTTTCGCTGGCCGAGGCATCTATTTACAGATCCTTTGGCGGCGCTTGTCGAGAAGGAAATGCAGTCGCTGGCACGGAGTTCGCGCTTTCGGCTTGTCTTTTTTATGGGCTTCACCTTCGGTCTTGTGGTTTGGCTGCCGCTCGCATTTGGGCGGAATAGTTTTAGCAAAACTGGTCCGATTGAAAGCAATTTTCTGACCTGGATCAGTGTCTATTCGGTGATGATGCTGGGTGAGGTAGCGCTCTTCAACAGCTTTGGTTTTGACCGCATGGCGGCACAGATTTACTGGATCGCTCCGGTGAAGTTGCGAACGGTATTGCTCGCCAAAAACATTACAGCGAGCGTGTACATCTTCCTTGAATTGACGATCATCACACTGGTGTGCATGGTTTTGAGGTTGCCAGTTGGCGGGTGGAAGATTGTCGAAGCGTTTGCTGTAACTTCCGTTCTGGCTGTGTTTTTTACAGGATTGGGCAATCTCGGGAGTATTTACTATCCCCGGGCGGTGAACCCGCAAAATTCCTGGCGCGCCCGGGGGGGAAGCAAGTTCCAGATGTGGATGCTGCTGGCTTATCCGGTTTTGGGGATTCCTATTGGACTAGCTTATCTGGCTCGCTATGCATTTGAATCGCAGCTCGGCTTTTACGCCGTGCTTCTATTGACGTTTGGTTTGTCCGTTTCCTTCTATTGGGTGGCGATGGAGACAGCAGAAGAAGGAGCTCGCGGACGCAAGGAGCAGATTCTGGTTGCCTTGAGCGAGGGTGAAGGACCGATCAGATCATGAATCGTAAAATTGTTGAGTGCGTGCCTAATTTCTCTGAAGGCAGGGAAGAAAGTATTCTTCTTGCCCTTGAGCGCGCAATTGAAAGTGTTGAGGGGGTGTCGTTGCTCGGCCGTGAATCCGACGCCGATCACAACCGCAGCGTTTTCACGATGGCAGGAGACCCGGAGGCTGTTTGCGAGGCTGCGATTCGAGCCGTGGGTATGGCCGCCGAGAGGATCGATCTCACAAAACATAGCGGCGAACATCCGAGGCTCGGTGCGGCAGATGTCGTACCCTTTGTGCCCGTTCGGGGAGTGAGTCTTGCTGAGTGCGCAGCGCTGGCGGTAAAGGCGGGCGAGGAGATCTGGCGGCGCTTTCAAGTGCCCGTGTATTTTTACGAGGCCGCAGCTCGCGTAGCTGACAGGTGCAGGCTTGAGAATGTGCGCCGGGGACAATTTGAAGGCTTGATGCGGGAGTTGTCAGTGAGCTCAGCGAGAGCGCCAGACTTGGGAGAGGGTCGGCTGCATCCAACCGCAGGGGCTTGCATTGTCGGGGCGCGAAAGTTCTTGATCGCCTACAACGTCAACCTCAAAACGGAGCGCATTGAGGTGGCCAAGGCGATTGCCAGAAAAATTCGTGCCAGCTCTGGGGGCATGCCGCATGTGAAGGCGATGGGGATGATGTTGCACTCTCGCGGGCAAGCACAGGTGTCGATCAATCTGACCGACTTTGAAGTAACGCCCTTGCATGAGGTTTTTGCGGCTGTGCTTCGCGAGGCCGGGAGTTTTGGTGTAGAAGTTGCAGGTAGCGAATTGATCGGCTTCATACCTAGGGCCGCTGTTGAGAGAGGCTTTGCGGCGTCCCTGCGCTTTGAACGATTTCGAAGCGCCTCGGTTCTTGAAAACTCGCTCGAAGCTAAACTGGAGTCATAGTGCTTGTATCGATTGAGCCCGCAAAGTCGAAGCGCCCGGCATGGCTGAAAGCCCCCGCGCCGGTTGGCGACAATTATCGCGACTTAAAACAACTAGTGACCGACCTGAAACTGCACACTGTCTGTGAGAGCGCCGCCTGCCCCAATATCGGCGACTGCTGGAACCGGCGGACGGCTACTTTCATGATCCTGGGCAACCTTTGCACCAGGCGTTGTGGATTCTGCGCCGTGCAGAAAGGTGCGCCGCTGGCGGTGGATCAGGATGAGCCGAGGCGGGTGGCGGAAGCAGTTTCGCGGATGGGTTTGAAGTTTGCCGTGATCACCAGCGTCAATCGTGATGACCAGCCTGATGGCGGCGCGGGAGTTTTTGCGGCGACCATCCGCGCCATACGTGAGCGCGTCCCTGGCTGTGGCGTTGAGGTGTTGGTACCTGATTTTCAAGGCTCACATGAGGCGATGGATATTGTTCTCGAGGCCAGGCCAAACGTGCTCAACCACAACACGGAGACCGTGCCGAGACTCTACAGGCAGGTGCGTCTGGGGGCTCGATTTGAGCGAAGTCTTGAGATGCTCGCCTACGCTAAACAAAAGAGCCCCGAAACCCCAACCAAGTCTGGGCTGATGCTGGGTCTGGGTGAGACTCTCGACGAAGTGCGCGAGGTGATGCGGTCTCTTCGCCAGCACAATGTCGATATTGTGACTCTAGGTCAATACTTGCGGCCCTCGGTGAAGCACTTGCCGATCGTGCGATACGTTCCGGTTGAGGATTTCGGCGCCCTCAAAGAGTACGGGGTGGAGCTTGGATTTCGTCATATTGAGAGCGGACCGCTAGTTCGCTCTAGCTATCACGCCGACGAAGCCGTAAAATAGGCGAAGAGATCACGAATATTGGACAGTCCGCTTCAGGCACAGCTTGCGCTCTTGCGCCGGCGTATAGAGAAAGTGGATTCGCGCTTCAGTAGCCAGGCTGCAGAACCGCGTATCGTTGATTCCACCTGCCTTGGCGGAGTTGAAGTGGAAACCGAACTCGGACGTCATCTTGAGGTTGAACGATTTTATCCGAATCACCACCTGCACGGCAATGTGCTTGTAGAGCGATTGCAGGGCCTGGAGGGGCGTCGCTGGGTCTATCTGGATACCGAGACTACCGGGCTTGCTGGCGGGGCTGGCACGCTGGCCTTCCTGATCGGTGCCGCCAGCGTGACGCGAGAAGGCTTCGCCCTCAAGCAGTGGTTTATCCGGGAGCATGGTGAAGAGGCAAGTGCGCTGGCCTCGCTCTCTTGCTACTTATCCGATTTCGATACATTGGTCAGCTACAACGGCCGGAGCTACGATCAGCCACTGCTTGAGACGCGCTATACCCTAGCAAGACAAAAGACTCCGTTTTCAAGGCTGGAACATCTCGACTTGCTCTATGGGGCGAGGCGGCTATGGAAGCTGCGATTTGAATCGTGCCGGCTGGTGGAGCTTGAGAGGCAGATTCTGGGTCACGAGCGGGTGGGGGACGTACCGGGCGAATTGATCCCGCAGCTCTATTTCGATTTTCTGCGGACAGGCAGGGCAGACCGGCTTAAGGCTGTGCTTGAGCACAATGCCCTCGACATCCTTACGCTTGCGTTTTTGGCGGGTGTGATTCCCGTAGCCTTTGATGATCCGCTCGCCTGCCAACTTACTCACGGTGCAGAATTGAGCGGTCTCGCAAGATGGCTGGCAGCGCAAAACCGGCTGGATGATGCTGCGGCTCTTTACCGGAGGGCGATCAACGCGCACATGAGCGATGAGCTGATGTTCCGATGCCTGTGGGAACTGGCCTTAGTCGAAAAAAAACAGTTGCGTACTTCCGAGGCTCTCACCATCTGGACCGATCTGGCTCAAAGCAGGAACCCTTACCGCGCTGATTCCTTGGTGGAACTTGCCAAGTACTATGAGCACTCTGAAAAGAACTTGTTTATGGCTCTTGAATGCGCCACCGAGGCGCTTAATTGGCATCGAAGCGTTGAATCGCTTCACCGGCAAGATCGCCTGAAGCGGAAGATTTCATCTTCACGCTCAGGCCGCCTGCTCTAAGGTTCTAAGCACGATGCCGAATCTATGAAATTCCAATCGGATGTTGCAGGTCTTAAGCCTGAGCGAGTTGCCGGTACGTGAAGAGTTCCACATTGTGCTGGGCGAGCAGGTCTTTGGCCTCGTTGCTGGTCCAAAACTGATAGTCAGCCCAGCGGTATTCCCAGGAATTGCTGATGGCGCGAATCTCGGCATCATCTTTGGCGAGGTGGATAATTAACTTCGTCACGCCAGGTTCGAGCTTGGCAATCAGATCACGGTAGCTCAAGCGGCGGTCGGCATAATTTTTACCATTGACGCCGGTTATGAGCCGGTCGAGCATCGCAAAGCCTTTGCTCTGTTTTTCTCGGAGCATCTCGAGTGTGATCGGATAGCCCTTCAGTTCTGCTTCGCTGATCTTGAGGGGCTTGGGCAGCATGCATGGGACCCCGTACTCTTTGGCAAGATTTGTGTATACCTCAAAGAAATCTGGGCGTGCAAAGAGGGTGCCCATGTGCGTGTCGAGGTGGGTAAAGTTCAGGCCGTAGGCACGGGCGCGCTCAATCTGGGCGCGGAGTTCGATTTCGACTTCCGCAGGGCTTGCATGAGTTGCCGTGGAACGTACGTCACGCCACATGTACCCTTCACTGTCGATGAGGCCCTTCACCTTGTCGATCGACGCTACAGGACGCCAGCGGAAGTATTTCCATTCGCTGGTGAGGGTCAGATGGACACCAAGATCTTTGGTGGGGTTTTGTTTGGCCCAATTGCAAAACTCCTGCACCCAGGGGCAGGGCATCATCACGCTAGCGGAGGAGACCAGGCCCTTCTCCATGGCTTCACTGGTGGCGATGTTGGCGGAATGGCACATGCCAGCATCATCGGCATGGACAATCAATCGCTTTGGAGTTGGAGACTGGGCAGAAACGGAGCTGGCCAGCGAAGCTCCGGCAAGGGTCATGAAATTGCGACGCAACATAAATTTGATTATCTCGCTCGAGCCGGGCGAAAGTTTGGCATGCAAGTTGCAAGTTTACGGGCATGAAGGCAATCACCTCATTCAGTCCGGCGCTGCAATCCATCACAGGTCAGGAATACTCTGGCCGCACAGGCAGGCGTACGCTGGAGGATTTCAAGACGCAAAAATTGAATTCTGCACCGGTAAAGAGTTTTCAAACCAGTTTTTCCAGTTCCAAACTGGCACTTACCCAGGCTGCGGCAACCCAAACTGAAACAACTCCGAGAGCCACCTCAAATGCCAATATCTTGTCAGCGATTGGGGTTAGAGGTGGGGCCTCACGCCAAAATGTTGCCACTCATGGGGTTGGCCGGAGTCCTGCCCCATCGCCTCGAAGTCCAAATACGCCAACTGCGGCCACTGCGCTGAAGTTAACCAGTATGCAGCAATACTGGCTGGATTCAAACACTGGAAGTTACGCGAATGTAATGGTGAACAACCTAAGCCGCAGTGCCCCTTTTGCTATCGATGGAGTGGACATACGTTGGTCCAATGTCTCAACCGCAAAACCCGAATTCAATGTTCGTGCGGTAGGCAATGTGAACAGTGAGAGCGGAAGACAACTCGCAGAGCTGATGGGTGGAAGTTTGATCAGTTCTCCCTTTGACACGTTTGGCACAGCACAGCGAGACCAGTACATCCGGATGCCGAATGGACAGATGATTGAGGCGTCCGTCCTGGCCAATCAATTGAATCTCGCTCGCGAGGCCTCTGATCCGTTTTCGGCGACACAGAGCGTTCTCGAAATCTACCGCCTGGAGTATCAAAACTTCGATCTCAACACATCTACAAATGCTATCGATCTGGTGTCCAAGAGATCCTTGACTGCCAGTTGGCCCGTGGGCCGGCCAACGTAGAGAGCTTGTTATGGCAGGTGCCGCGGGACACGAATTGGCAAGGGCAACGATTGGCCGGACGCATTCTGGAGGATCAGCGGCGTGTTGCTGAGGGGCATGATGGTCATTGCATCGCCTTCGATCTGCACGACGAGAAAATGTGCCTGTGGTGCCCAGCCCGCGATGTTTCTAACATTCATGCGCTTTCTAACGCTGGTACTTCTCAATTCTCCTCCAGCTCCAGATACGACAAATTGCATCTGGCCTGTGGCCGCGTTGCGTTCTGATATTTGCAGGTTGTGTTCATGACCGGCAAAGATAGCTGATACCCCTCGTTGACTGAAGGCTTCAAACCAGTGAGAGAGTTGCAGAAGCGACGGCTTGTGATTGGGGCCAGCAGTGAACATCGGATGGTGCATTGCCGCGATTCGCCAGGGCAGTGGCGTCGCCTTGAGTTCTTGATTTAACCAATCGCTTTGCTGCCCATCTTTGAGATAAGCAGGCGACTTTGGGTTGGGATACTGATTGGTGGTAGAGTCCAGGGCAAAGAACTCAACGAAGCCACCGTACTGAAACCGGTACCAGCGCGTCATGCGGCCCGATGGGCCGAAGAAATTGTCGAGATAAATGGGAAGATCGCCAGAAGCTTCGCTCTCGTTGCCGTCATGGTTGCCAAGTACCGCATAAAACGGAATGGATCTCAAGGTTTCCTGATAGGGTGCAAAAAACTTGAGCTCCCAATCGCGGTCTTTCGCGCCGCCCTTGTAGATGTTGTCACCAGTACTCAATACGAAACGAACGGGAGTTCCAGCTTTTTCAAGGCTCACCCTCTCTTGCTCCATTCGAGCCGCGATCGCGTACTGAGTTCGACTGCCATTTCCCCAATCGCCGATCACAAAAAACGTGAGCGACCGGGATTGCTTTGGCCAGGTGCGGACGCTACCCGAGCCAACTGTTTGTCCCGCCGTCTTCACTACAAACTTGTATTCGGTGTCTGGTGCCAGCCCCGTCATTTGATACCAGCTCGCGTTTGTCGTGTAGACTTTACTGCCTACCTGCAAGGACGTCTGGCCGGACCCTTTGGCCGCGTAGCCAATCGTGTTTTCGAATTTACCGTCCGCCTTGCCCCACGCAAGTGTGAAAGTGGATTCGTCCAATTGTGCGACATAAACACGGGATAGCACCGGGGTCGCAGAGGCGCGCCAAAATGCAAGCAGACCCAATACTACAAATTGGCTTCGTCTCATTCCTTATGTCTGCCCATTCCCGTTCTCGCTAATGATCTGAGCCCAAAGCCACACTGGCCGCAAAAACTATCTGCTGGTCTAGACTGGATCAAGATGCTGTATATCCCAATTGTACTGATGTTGGTCGCGTTGATCCTGCCTGCACAAACGATCCAAAGCCGTACCGAAGAAATTGAGAGAGCAAAGGAAGAAAAAGCCAAAGCGCTGAAGCCTGAGGTTGCCTCCAGGGCAGAAAATTTTCTGCGCAAGTTCAAAGATGAAAAACAGGCTCAGTCTTTGCAAATCAACTACAAAGGTCTAAGTCCGATGTTCGGCAACATGGTAACAGGTGGGGGCTTTGCAGCCGGCCTGCAATATCTTCGAGATGATCTGCTGGATGGTGAGCTAACTGCGCGAGCCTCGGCACAGATCTCGACGCGCGCCTACCAGAAATTTGAAATGCAGGCTACTTTTCCCAAGCTGGCCAAAGACAAAATGTTGATTGACCTGATAGCTTCGCATCGGAATTTTGGAGGCTTGAACTACTATGGCAACGGCCCTCACTCTCGCCTCACGGGGCGGTCAAATTACCGGCTTGAAGATACCAGCTTTGACGCGATTGTTGGGTTTCAAGCGGCGCGGATCTGGAAGCTAGGGGCCAGCAATGGCGCATTGTTCACCAATGTCGGCCCTGGTACGGACAAAAGATTTATCTCTTCCGATCAGCAATATGGCCCAAGCACCGCACCGGGAATTGATAATCAGACGGACTTCCTCCGCTTTAGCGTCTTTACGCAAATCGATTATCGCGACAACCCGTTGGCCCCAAAATCTGGTGGTAACTATGTAATTCAGCATTCCTGGTATCAGGATGTTGACCTCAGGCGTTTCGACTTTCGCCGCTTGGATATCGATCTTCAACAACACATCCCGTTTCTCAATCGCACCCGCCGCCTGGTTCTGCGAGCTAAAGGAACTTTTACGGAAACTGACAACAATAAGCCGGTCCCTTTCTATCTGCAGCCCATCGTAGGAGGTTCAGACGACTTGCGCGGGTATCGCTTCTTTCGCTTCACCGATCGCAACGCTGTTGTCTACAACGCCGAGTATCGATGGGAAATCTTCTCGGGCATGGATGGCGCGCTCTTTTTTGACGCTGGCAAGGTAATGCCCCGGAGAAGTCAGTTGAACTTTTCTGATCTTGAAACCAGCGCCGGATTTGGCCTGCGCTTTAACGCCCGCAATGCGACTTTTCTTCGGCTTGATGTGGGCTTCAGCCAGGAAGGCTTTCAGATCTGGTTCAAATTCAACGACGTCATCAACAATCGCAAGTTTGGCACAAACACCTTGCAGCCGGCTTACTAGGAGAAACGCCATGAAAAAGACCCTACTCTTATCGTTGGCACTGGTGTTTGCCGCCCCTGCTAAAAGGTTCTACGGAGATGACCCGCTGCTGGTGGAGCCCAAAGTACTGAATGTCAAGGATGCGGCGGTCCGCAAGCTGAGCGACTACTTTGATCTTTTCTCGAATCAGTTTGGCAAGCTTGGAGAGAGACAACCGAAGCAGGGGCCACCAATCCGTGCCAAAGCGGTCAACACTCTCGGCGAGCCTATGGATAGTGCATGGTGGGAACGCCGGCACTACTACAAGCGGATGAGCTCCGAAGAATTGAAGCGCGGTCCCGGCAACACCAATCAGCCCACTCCCGATAGTAAGTGGACCATCATCGCCGTTAAAGCCGAAGGCGTTACTCCGGGCTTTACGATCCGCGACGGCAAGCAGCGTTTGTATTTCATCAAGTTTGATCCCTTGAGCAATCCCGAGATGGCGTCTACTTGCGACGCTGTGGTTTCGCGTATCTTCCTTGCGTTGGGTTATTTCGTGCCAGAGAATGACATCGTACACTTGAGCCCTGATCAATTAGTAATTGGCGATGACGCAACCGTGCCCGGCAAGAAAGGCATCCCGCGCAAGATGACGCAGGAAGACCTGCAACTGATCTTTGCCAAAGTACCCAAGGGCAAGGACGGCAAGTATCGTGCAACTGCTTCACTCGGCCTGCCGGGCAAGCCAATCGGCCCACCCCGGTATTACGGCACGCGG
>JAYSVS010000196.1:0-3547 GCA_043718395.1 Acidobacteriota bacterium | reverse complement strand
GGCCAACAGTGGTCCGCGTTCGATGTACTGCGCGGCCAGGCACGCAATGGCAAAGCAAGCAAATTCGTCACAACGATCTGGAACTTCCACAGCACCCGGGATGAGAAGGGCCATCGCACGGCAACCGAGCGGGCCATTAGGAAGGATCAAACCGACGGAACCTATTGGTATCGCGTGGGCAAACCTCCGATGGGAGAAACTCGCAAGACATGGGTCGCTCACTGGAACGGGTTGCAACTCGCACTTGCGAAGGGCGTCCCCATAGTGGGAGTGCTGAAGGATGTTCGCTCGAATCGCTGCTCGTTGGAGCATGTCTACGACTGCGGAAGTCCGCGAACCCAGATTGATGGCAGTGCCATCTGGCTCCAGCTCCGGCCCCGTGGTGACGTGGGTTGCGACGTACGGCCAATCGACATACGCCAAATCGCTGCACAAAGCCAAATCGCTGCACAAAGCCAAAACACCGCGCCGCTGGTCCAAGTAATTCAGAAGTTTGAGGCTGCCGTTCACGAAGCACTGCAGAGCACCACAGCGCAGCGCAGAGCCCGCTTAGCCTCCGCCCCGCGCCTACCGAGGCGAATCGAAGTGCGTACGACAATCTTCGACCGAAACCCAGACGTAGTTGCCGAAGTCTTGGTGCGCGCTGGAGGCATCTGCGAAGCATGCGCGAAGCGGGCACCGTTCACACGTCGGTCGGACGGCTCGCCGTACCTCGAGGTTCACCATCGCATTCCTCTTGCTGTTGGCGGCGAAGACACCGTTGCGAATGCAGTGGCCGTCTGCCCAAACTGTCATCGCGCGGCACACTATGCCTAACCCTTCGCTCCAGCCGCCGTGCTACGGCCTGCGGCCTTCGCACGCGGCTGCAGGAAGGTGCTAGGAGTCAAATCTTGACAAAAGTAGGGTGATTCAGATCACGGATTGAGGCGGGGGAGGGAATGCAGAATGTCGAATGCAGAATGACTCGCCTGCATCGTGACGCGAAGCGTTGCGGGCGGGTGAGCGAAGCACTGCGGGCAGGCGAGTGACGGAGGGGAGACGAGGACAAGGGGCGACGTGTTTCCTGGATCGGAACTCGACTTTGCGTGAGTGATGCGCCTGCTCGTGGCGTTATCACGGAATGAGAGCCACTTTTTTCCTCGCCGCCCTTTGTTTCACCATGCTGATCGCTCGCGCGGATGAGGTGCGGCCGCCCATCACCGTCGGGCAGCGGGTCGCCACCTGCGGACACAGTTTCCATGTGTTCACCTATCGGCAGGTCGAGGAGATCGCGCAGGCTGCGGGCATCAAACACGAAGTCGTGGGCCTGTCGAGCATCGGCGGCTCGACGGTGAAGAAGCATTGGGATGTGCCGGAGGAGAAGAGCGCGGTGAAGCAGGTGCTGAAGGCAGGCAAGGCCGATGTGCTCACGCTGTCGCCGATCTGGCTGCCGGATGATGCGATCGAGAGTTTTGTGAAGCTCGGCGTGGAGCACCATCCCGCGTTGCGCATCACCGTGCAGGAATACTGGATGCCAAACGACGAATACCACCCGGTGTATCCGCTGGACACGAGGAAGAAGGTGGATCACAACGCCACCGACCTGGCCGTGCTGCGCGATGCCACCACACGCTACGCGAAGGACATCGAGGATCTCGTGCGCGGCATCAATCAACGGCTGGGCACGGACAGCGTGGTCGTGGTGCCCGTCGGTCTTGCGGCGGTGACCTTGCGCGAGAAGATTGTCAAAGGCGAAGCGCCGGGCCTGAAAGCCCAGGCCGATCTCTTCCGCGACAACTGGGGTCATGCGAACCCGCCGCTGCAGATCCTGTCGAGCTACTGCCACTTTGCCGTTATCTACCGCCGCAGCCCCGTCGGCCTGCCCGTGCCCTCTGCCTTCAAGCTGTTGAAGAACATGAGCGATGACGACAAGACGAAGCTCAATCAACTGCTGCAACAGATCGCGTGGGACACGGTGAGGGCGCATCCGATGACGGGGATCAAGGAACGTTGAACATTGAACGTTGAGCATCGAGGCCGGCTGTAGACCGGCGGTCCCTAGGGGGATGAGCGTCTGATCGGCAAATTGAAGGATCCGGCGGCGAGTGTGACTGCCACACACTGGACAGTGCCGATGAGGGCGAGCATCACCTACTTGCGACGCCGACATCCTATGACGGTGGCGCAACAACCCGCGAGTAGCATCATAACTCGCGATGGCTCTGGAACAACGCTTGCGAGCCGAAATCCAATATTCCGAGGTTCTAAAATGCCGAGGACCTGGTTCAGGCGGGCTCCTGAATAAAGCTGGTCCGCAAAGCTTGCGGCGGACCCTCCACGTAGGCCTCGGTAGACTAAACCAATGACGGCGTCATTCCACTCAAACACATTGCCACCTTGATCGAAGGTGCCGTAGTAACTCGGCGAATTGCTATTTGCTCCCACATTTGAGAGGTAATTGGCCGCGGTGTCGAAAGAGTTGGACTGAGTGGTCGCATAACCGCCGTTGATTCCGTTCGCGATCCCGTCGTCGTAATAGTAGTTCGCCGAATTCGGGGTCGCGTTGGGAGGCGTGGCGCTCGTGGGCTGCGTGTTGCTCCGCGTGGGATAAAGCCAGTAGCTATCGGCATCCCCTCCCTTGCCGTTCGGCTGGTAGTAGGCGGCTTTATACCACTCGTTCTCCGTCGGAATCCACACGCTGGCCAGCCCGCTGTGAGTAGCAACACTGGAGATCGTGTAGGCTCCAGTCTCGGTGTCACCGTCGCCCTGCCCGTTCGAAATCCAGTTGGCGAATCGCTGGGCGTCGAAGTGGGATACAAAAGTGACGGGCATATTCTCGTATCCGCTCTTCACGGTGTACGTGTAACTCCCGGCGTCGCCGCTTTGCGTGATGCCACCCCATGGATGGCTGTCCATGCTGGGCACGTAGAGTCCGTTCGGATTGCTGGCAGCCTTGGTATTGAGGAACTCCGCATATTGCGCGTTTGTCACCTCGTACTTCATGATCTTGTATTCATATGCTACACCGCCGTAACCCGTTGAATCGTTGGCATTTCCCGCGTCACCGACGGTAACCCACTCCAGCGTCACAAATGCGTGAACGGTGGAGGCAAAAATAAACCCAGCTGTCAGATAAACGATTGTTCTCACAAACCGACCTTTACGAGCCACTTGCAAACGGTCAACAAAAAGGGGTGAACACGTCGATAAACCCATCCCGCTTAATGCCGCGAAGGGTTCGCGTGATAATTCTTGACGACAGAACGTGGATTTCAGGTGCCGGTCGTAGGCGCGCGAAAGTGAGACGGAACATTCAACGCTCAAATGCCGCGAAGAGGGAAACATCGAGCCCACAGCCCGGCCGGGCCGCAGAGACATTCACCGCACCGACGTCCCCTGGGTCTGGTAGCGACGAGTGGATCAACATTCAATATTGAGGCCGGCCCCAGGCCGACGATCCAGGGGCGGCGCATCGGTCACAGGTAGGGTTATGCCCCATGGATGAAAATGGGGTGATGATTCATGATCTGATTGTCCTCTGGCGACAGGCAACCGTTGGAGTGCTGGC
>JAYSVS010000195.1:0-3566 GCA_043718395.1 Acidobacteriota bacterium | reverse complement strand
GGGCATCGCCTGACGATCAAAACGTAGTCCAACTTCAGTGGTGAGTCCGGGCCTCAATTGCCAGCGGTCCTGAATCCACAACCCCACCGGCGTGGTTGTAAGCCGGGTGCCGGGATCGCCGAATGCCTGCAGGAATACATCAGGGCGTCCTGCCTCGAAATCGGCAAGCGTGGGGAAGATGTATAGCCCGCCGAAGCGATTGGCCAGACGCGAATTCAGAGTGATCGTGTGGACGCTGGCCCCGGCGGTCAATAGGTGCCGGCCAAGCGATGCGCTGAAACTATCGACGAATTCCCAATGATTCTCGATGCGTTTCTGGTCTAGGCGGTAGCCTCCGCCAAAAGTAATGACACCGGGGATCTCGATCATCGGTCCCGAGAAATTCGGCGTGATGAGGGCATTACGCTGAGCAAACTGAAAACGAAAATCGTTGACCTTTGCGGGAGACAGGGCTGAGGTCACCGCAGCAACGAAGGAGTGATCGCGGAGGCGGCTACTGCCCCGGGCGCTGAGGTCGCTGAAATTATCGACCCCAAGTACATCGTTTTCCACGCGACCTTGCGAAAACGCGTATCGGCTTGTCAACGTGTGCCGCGGCGTGAGGATGTGGTTCAACTTAATCGACGTTTCCGTGTCATGCCCTTTAGCGGGATATAAGCCCGTGGTTAACGGGGTGAAAGGGCGTTTGGCAAATAGTGGTGAAGCTAAAGCCCGTTCAATTCGGCTCCGAAGAGCTGAGCCAGTTTCGGACCATTCCTCACCTGATTCCCATGCGCTCTCCACAGCAGTTGCAAAGAATGTCCGGTCTTTACGAATTGGTCCATGTAGGGACGTCCCGGGTTGATAGCGGCGATATTGCTGTTTGCGGCCAACCCCAACCTCGGCGTTCCTCGCATTGAGAGCCTCATTCTGCAGGAACATTGTTGCATCGCCACGCCAGCGATTGGTGCCGGCACGAGTAACGACGTTCACAATGCCTCCTGCAGCGCCGCCAAACTCAGCGCTAACCGAAGTTCCCGCTACCCGGAATTCCTGCACCATCTCGAGACCGATCGCAACGCGATTCGTGCCTGTTGTCTCATCCCGGTTGTCCACGCCGTCAATCGAAATGCTGTTGTTTCTTCCGCGCAGACCGGCGAAGACAAAGCCGCTATCATTGGCCACGTTGTGAGTTCCGGCGGCCGAACGTTGCGTGTTCGCGCCTGCCGATGGAGACATTCCTGGGGCCGCAAAGACGAAGCTCAGATAGTTGCGGTTTTGCGAAGGCGTCTCTTCGACGCGGTCGTACCCCATGGCAAAGCTGGATGTAGTGGCCGTCGTTTGGAGTGCCTCGGTTTCAGCCTTCACCTCGATTTTCTCTTCCTTGCCGGCCAGATTCATTTCTACTCTTTGAGAAACGGTTTGCCCCACCGAAACGAAGAACATCTCAATCTTGTAGGTAGCCATTCCTGACGACTGTACTTCAAGCGAATATCTTCCGATGGGCAAGGCGGGCATCTGGAATTGACCATTGATTCCAGTGACTGCCTGTCGCTTCGCCGAAGTGCCCTTATTCTGTACGACCACGGACGCTCCTGCGATGGGAGCGCCGGAAGAGTCTATGACGGTGCCTTGCACTTGCCCGCTGGAGCCTGATAATTGAGCGTCGAGCAATTGCGGCATCATACAGAGCGCAATCAGGGCGGCGATGGATAAGAAGGAAGTACGAGGCATCTCATTATTGACTGTAAGACCCGGTACCGCTCGCCAGGATGACGCGAAGATGACGATGTCGTCATGTGGGGAAGGTGATGGTCGCTACGGTTCCGAGTCCAACCGTGCTGTCGATGGAAGCGCCTCCCCCGTGAGCTTCAGCAATCGCACGCGCAATCGCCAGCCCGAGCCCGGCACCGCTGCGATGGGGATCGGCACGGTAGAAGCGCTCGAAAACGTGCGGTAAATCTTCGCAGGCGATCCCCTCACCAGTATCGCTGACGGAGAATCCACAAAAGCCGTTCGAGGCACTCGCCGAAATCTCAACGGTTCCTCCGCTCTGCGTGTGGCGCAAAGCGTTGCTGATTAAGTTGGAGACGGCTCGCTGGAAAAGAGTTCTGTCAGCCCGGAAGCCACTGTGTATCGGACAATCGGCAAGAATCAGTTGAATCCCCAACTCTCCAGCTAGTGGCTCGAAGAACTCATGAAGTTTGCGCAGTTCCTCATGGACATTTAGATTTCCGGCCTCCAATTCAAGATGTCCCTTTTCTGAGCGGGCAAGGAACAGCAGGCTATCGACCATTTTCGCCAGCCGGTCGTATTCTTCGAGATTTGATTCCAGTACGTCGCGGTACTCAGTTTCCGAGCGTGTACGGCCGAGCGCGACCTCGGTCTCGCCACGCAAATTATTGAGGGGAGTTCGAAGTTCGTGAGCTATATCGGCAGAGTAGCGCTCCAAACGGACGAATCCCAGTTCCAGATTTGAGAACATTCCATTCAGAGTAGCCGCAAGTTCTCTCAACTCTGTTGGGAGGGTCCCTTCTGGAATACGTTGTTGCAGCCGCCGAGTGGTAATTCCTTGGACCATCTCCGCGATATCCCGGACGGGCTGGGTGCCGCTACGCGCGATGCGAAATCCTACCCAAGCGGTGATTCCTGTCGTTGCGAGCAGAACGAACAGCATCCACTTACGGTATCGCGACAGAATGGCCTCATCGGAAGCCTGATCGATGGCCGCGTGAAGCGTCAATGTACCCGCGCTTCGCGTGTTGACGTTTTTGGAAAGCAAGCGGTATGGGCGGCCAGTGGCGGATGTACCGGCGGCGATCATGCCGTTGGGGACGAATGCGGCCGCTGGCAACTCCGCGTTCATCCCAGGTGTCTGGAGAATGACTCGTCCGTGGTGGTCCAACAGCCGGAGGTATACCTTATTGGTCTGTCCGCCGCCCCACTCCGCCTCTACTTCCCAACGTAATTCCCGATCGCGATTGTCGTCCTGTTCCACCAGGCGTTGCATCGAAGCCACGCGATCACGCAGGAATTCGTCGTCTTCATCAAGCAAGCTCGAACGTAAACCCCAGTACAGGATGCACGCTCCAGCGAAGACAATGGCCAGCGCGGAACTCGAATAGAGGATCGTGAGGCGCGAGGCCAATGACCTAGGAGCGATCTTCGAGTACATAGCCCATTCCCCGAACTGTGTGGATTAGTTTTGGTTCAAACGGGTCGTCCACCTTGGCGCGGAGCCGCCGGATATGAACATCGACAACATTGGTGTCACTGTCGAAGTTCATGTCCCAGACCTGTTCCGAAAGAATCGTTCGAGAGAGTACCTCACCCCGGCGCCGCGCCAGGAGCGACAATAGATGAAACTCCTTTGGAGTCAGATCCAATCGTTGCCCGGCTCGGATGGCGCGAAATCGCAAGGGGTCAATTTCAAGATCGCCGATTCGAATCGGCTCGGCCACAACGCCTTGGCTGCGGCGAAGAAGCGATTGGACGCGAGCGAGGAGTTCTGAAAATGCAAAGGGTTTGACCAGGTAATCGTCGGCCCCGATTTGGAGCCCGCGAACACGGTCGCTCACGGCATCTTT
>JAYSVS010000194.1:0-11071 GCA_043718395.1 Acidobacteriota bacterium | reverse complement strand
TTTACTTGGGATTGCTCCCTTTCTCGCTCGACTTGCATGTGTTAGGCGCGCCGCCAGCGTTGATTCTGAGCCGGGATCAAACTCTCGTTTAATCTCGGTTTGTTGTTTTGGATTGAGCCGACGAATCGGCTCGGTCGCAACTACTTAGACTCAATACTTGACGAAATATTACTATCTTCTTCTTTTAGACTTGCGTCCAACCAGATTGTCAAAGATCTGCCCATCCGCACGTGCGAACATTTCTGTCCACATACGCACTGCAATGGCGGCCTCGAAAGCCGTTCAGGCAACCACACAGAGATACGCATCTCCGGGATCCACCTAAAAATTGATAAAACTAAAGAGCTTTTGAAAGGTTACTACCTGAGGTGGACCTAATTGCGTTCTCGCAATGATCTCACCCGATGGCCGATTGAACTCGTGGCTGCGTTTTCGGAGGCTGTCGTCTTGTTGACTGTCGCCATCCTTACCGCTCTGTCGTTCACTACCTTTTTTGTCCGGCCATTTGTTAGTCTACCGAAGTTGACTAAAATTTGCAAGAAGTTTTTTTTGCTTTCTTGCTTCGCTCCGGGTGCCGCACTCGCGCTCACTCCGTTGCATGAATCTAAATTTAACAGGTGATTTAGACGATGGCAAGCGTTGCCGGGCTGCAATGCCTTTAACTTGCTGATTTAACAGGCGAATATTGTTTCGAATTTGTTTCGATGCATGCGAGATCGTCCGGTTTTCGGTATAGAACTTGCTGTAAAATTGGAAATTGAAATTGCTCTATGGAATCTTCCTTGCACAGTTCGCTACCCCTGAACGGTAAAAAGCGTCAGATTCTGCACGCGATTGTCGAGGCCTACCTTGATACAGGCGAAGCCGTCGCATCGTCTGCTATTGCGCATTCTATTACTGCACAAAAGCGCTTTGCGGGGACATCGCCTTCATCCGCCACGGTTCGCAATGCGATGGCAGAGTTGGCAGAGTTGGGATTCCTGACGCAGCCTCATGCCTCCGCTGGGAGGATTCCGACGCCCGCTGCCCTACAAGCTTATGTTTCGTCACTCGGACAAGTGAAGGCCAATCCCGCTGAGGTTTCCCGATTGCAGCAGCGTCTGAAGTCGATTCATTCGATTTCAGAGCGTGTAGAAGAAGGATCACATGTACTGACCGGGTTGACACGCAACGTCGGTATCACGGCGTCTGTACCTCCCGCCTCGCAACTTTTGCACCAGGTGGAGTTGCTTCCCCTGGCCTCTCGTCAATACCTGATGGTAGTAATCACCTCAGATCGAGCCGTACGCAATCAGGTGGTGAGTGTATACCAGGATCTGCGCCCCGAAGATCTCGTGGAGATGCGCAACTACATCAATCATGAATTTGCAGGCTGGACTCTGGCCGATGCGCGGAGGGCGCTCACCGAGCGCCTGCAAGATGAGCGCAACCAATATCATTCACTTCTTAAGCGGATCGAAGTTTTCTACACACAGGGATTGTTTGAAGGCTCTGAGGGCCCAAGGATCTTCATGGATGGTGCGGCTTATCTGGTGGGTCTCGATCTGCATTTGACCCGGGAGCGGATGCGAGAGCTATTCCAGGCGCTCGAACAAAAGCAACAGGTATTGCAGATGCTTGATCAGTTCTTGCAGGGGTCCGATCAAACACCTGCGATCCAGATTGGGTTGGGAGAAGCGCATCCGGCATTGAGCGAATTCACGTTGATTGGGGTGCAAGTGCCGCTGGGAAGCGGGATGACTGCTCGCGTCGCCGTGCTGGGACCGCTAAGATTGAATTATCCACGTACGATCGCGGCGGTAATGGAAGTGGGTCAGGCTCTGAGTGAGTCTGCCACCTGACCGCGATCAATTTTTACTAGTTACAGAGGAAAGCACCATGACGGAGTCGAATTTCGACGCTGCCAATCCAGAGACCTTGAATGAAGCAAGCGTTACGGCGTTAGAGGCGGGCGCACGCATTGAGTTTCTCGAACAGGAACTAATGAAGGTTGAAGCCGAAAAGCAGGACCTGCTGAAGCTGGCGCAAACCCGCCAGGCAGAATTTGAAAACTTTCGCCGCCGGTCCGAGCGGGAGCGGCAGGAGACAGTAGATATGGCTGCGGCAGAGACAGTTCGAACGCTGCTGCCTATCTTTGACGATTTTGAGCGGGCTATTGGAGTTGAAACCACGGATGCAAATTACGCCAAGGGTGTCGCATTGATCCATAGCCGCATGCAGGAGGTCTTACAGAAGATGGGCCTCGAAGCCATCGATACTGCCGGCAAGATTTTTGACCCCAATCTGCACCATGGGATCGACATGGTAGAAACCGAAGAAGCCGAGGATCAGTCGATTCTTGCCGAGTTTCAAAAGGGCTATCACTTCCGCAATAAACTTTTGCGTCCGGCTATGGTGCGCGTGGCGGTCAAGAAGTAGGCGATGGCGGTGACAAAACGGGATTATTACGAGATCCTTGGCGTTGATCGAGGCGCTGATGATCAAAGCTTGAAAGCGTCTTATCGCAAGCTGGCGATGAAGTACCATCCGGATCGCAATCCGGACGATGCCAAAGCCGAAGAGATGTTCAAGGAAGCAGCCGAAGCTTATGGCGTATTGAGCGACGCCCAGAAGCGCGCTGCCTATGATCGCTATGGCCATCAGGGGCTGCAGGGAGCGGCCGGCGGTGGTGGATTTGACTCGGGGCAGTACACCGACCTGAACGACATTTTTGGCGATTTCTTTGGAGACTTCTTCGGGGGCAGCAAGGGTGGCGGAGGGCGCGGCGCAAATCGGCAGCGGCGGGGCGAAGATCTGCGCTACGACCTTGAGATTGAGTTTGAAGACGCCGTGCGCGGCACCTCGGTCGACGTCCAGATTCCGAAGCTGGATTTGTGTTTGCGTTGTGCAGGCGTAGGAGCAGAAAAAGAAGATGGGCTGACGCAATGCCCAACTTGCCGTGGCCGGGGCGAGCAACTCTTCCAGCAGGGCTTCATGACGGTTCGCAGGACTTGCAGCACTTGCGGCGGGCGCGGGCAAATCATTCGGCGGCCATGTAAGGAATGCAAAGGGGAAGGCCGTATCCGCAGCGAAAAGAAACTGAAGGTCAATATTCCCGCAGGTGTCGATACGGGGACGCAGCTACGCCTCAATGGCGAAGGCCAGGCCAGCCCAAATGGAGGGCCAAGCGGTGACCTCTATGTAGTGCTAAGCGTGAAGGAGCATTCCGTTTTTGATCGCCAGGATTATGATCTGCATTGCACGGTGCCGGTGAATATCGTGCAGGCCACTTTAGGAACTGAGGTCGAGATCCCGACCTTTGAAGGCATGGAATCCGTAAAGATCCCTGAAGGCACTCAGCCTGGCACGCAGTTGCGATTGAAAAGCCGCGGAGTGCCGCGAGTCAACGCTTCGGGACGCGGGGATCTCTATATCCACGTAGAAGTGCATATTCCGACAAAGCTTTCGCGCGAGCAGCGCAAGACGTTTGAGCAGCTTCGGGAAGACCTCCCCGTCGCCGGCGGAGCAGGCGAAAAGGGTGGGCTCTTTGGCAAGGTGAAGAACCTTTTTCAATAAAAGGACCTTCGGGTCACGTCGGTAGCAATCGTGCGATACCCTGTCATGCATGCAAGTTTCGGAGCGTGACACACTTCTCAAAACATTGGAAGCCCGTTTTATAAAACACATGAAGCGTCATGAAGGCCTTGCGTGGGCGCAAGTACAAACAAGGCTCAAGGCGAATGCCGCGAAGCTTACGTCTCTTTATGAAATGGAGCGCACTGGAGGCGAGCCAGATGTCGCCGGTTGCGATGAGCAGAAAGGCGAATACATCTTTGTCGATTGCTCAGCGGAGAGTCCATCAGGACGCAGAAGTCTTTGCTTCGACCGTGAAGCGCTGGAATCGAGAAAGCAAAACAAGCCCGAGAGCAATGCGCTCGAAATGGCGGCGGCAATCGGTATCGAGATCTTGACGGAAGATCAGTATCGAGAGTTGCAGAGGCTGGGAGACTTCGACACGAAAACCTCAAGCTGGATCCAAACCCCTTCGCCTATCCGGAAACTGGGCGGAGCTTTGTTTTGTGATCGCCGCTACAACACTGTTTTTGTTTATCACAACGGGGCGGAATCCTACTATGCAGCGAGAGCGTTCCGTGGATCGCTCAGAGTTTAGACGGGGTCAGATTCCGGCCTTTTGTTTACCCGTTTTTGAAAGGGCAAAGCTGCGGGTCATCTTCTTAATGTTTTCGGCGCGGCGAAAGCGCAGTGCGCTCCAATCTGCATCGATGGCGACCATCCGTACAGGCTCGAAACCGTGGTCGCCCAGTCGCTGCCAGCCGTTATCGCGATTGAATTCGCAAGTGTAGTTTTTGGATGTGACTTTGGGGTATGCGATCCAGATGACAGCGTCGTCGATCATATGCTTTGCGATGCGATCGGCGAATTGATCGACTTCCTTTTGCTTCGTTGCAAAGCACATCGCAAAGCCGACATCTTTTGTTTTTCCGAGTTCGATTTGGATGATGGTGAGATCCTTCATTTCATCTATTGCCGGCTGAAATGAAGGCGGGGCGTTTAGGATACAGATCGCGGGCTGACTCTTGAAATTGAGCTTCTTGAAGATGTCGTTCATCGCAATCAATTTATCAAAACAGCAATCGAACTCAGTGGTTGTTAGAATCCACCATAGAGGCAAACGACAATGGCGAGCAAAGTGAAGAGAAGAAATCTGGTTGTGGGGGCGGTGGCCGCCATAGCTGCGGCCGAATCGCCCGAGATGAAGCTTGGGGCATTTTCAGTGAGCTTGGCCGTCAAAGACCTGAAGGTTTCGAGGGGGTTCTACGAGAAGCTTGGATTTAGGTCTACCAGTGGGAACGGGAAGAACTGGCAGGTGATGCGCAATGGCGATCACGTGATCGGGCTCTTTCAAGGGATGTTTGAGAAGAACATTCTTACGTTTAACCCTGGCTGGGATCAGCATACGAAGAAGCTGGATTCGTTTCTGGATGTGCGGGAAGTGCAGAAGCGGTTAAGGGCGCAAGGGGTGAAGCTGACAACTGAGGCAGATGAGAGCAAGGCCGGGCCGGGAAGCTTTACGCTGGAAGATCCTGACGGCAACCAAATTCTGTTTGATCAGCACGTTTAGGCGGGATGAGTCAGTGAATGATTGTGAGCGCAAGCCGGGACGTGGAATCCGGCTGGGGTTGTGGTTCATCTTGCAGCGTTCAGCAAATCGATCTGCGAGAGATAATGGAGCAGTGACAGAGAAGGAACTGATCCAGCAATGGGTAGAGACTTGGAAAGCGGCTGGGCCTGAGCTTGAAAAGATCCGCTTGCGGGAAGTGCGCGATGAGGACACCGGGCTCTCACTTAGATCGCTAGCGAGCGCGTTCAATCATGCTACGAGTTCCCAACCAGCCAGAGAGACTTCAGGTTTGGTTGAGATGCAAAGGTTTTTTAGAAAGCTCCCACGGTGAATGTGGTTGATCTATTCGAGGTGGCGCTAGACATTCAAACCTTTTGCGATGCGCAAGGCTGGAGTTCGTGTTTTATCGGGGGGATTGCAGTGCAACGGTGGAGCCAGCCGCGCGTTACGAGCGACGTCGATCTTACGCTACTGACAGGTTTCGGGAAAGAAGCTTCGTTTACCGAAGCGTTGCTCCGGCGCTACAAACCCCGCCATGCAGACTCAGCAGCGTTTGCGCTCCGGTCGAGAGTGCTATTGCTGAAGTCCGCTGGCGGAATTGGTATCGATATCTCTTTTGGCGCACTTCCATTTGAAAGCCTTGCCATCGCGCGGGCCAGCAGATTCGAGTTTGCGCCCGGAGTGGAACTGCGTACCTGTTCGGCGGAAGACCTCATGGTCATGAAACTATTCGCGTCACGCCCGATCGACATCCGGGACGCCGAAGGCATCGCCCTTCGCAACGATCAGAAACTGGATTGGCGCTATATCGAAGAGCAATTGACGCCTCTGGCGGAGGCTAAGGAAGATCCCGAGATACTGCGGGCTTTGGTGAGGCTGCGGGGCCTTGGCGGAACACTGTAGGGTTTAGGGGGACAAACTGGTACTCAGTTGCGATTAAAGGCCATGGAGTGCCGAGAGTCGATGCTTCGGGGCTCTTTGGCAAGGTGAAGAACCTGGTTCAGTAGGTGAGGCCTGCACTTGCACGAATTAGCAAGAGGAATGGTCAATTCTGTCCTATATCACAAAGCAGCCGACTTGACGATTGCCGCCGTTTTCGCCTCTTGCCTGGTTGCCGAGACCCAGCCTCCAGACATAAATCGCAAGAC
Organism: Acidobacteriota bacterium; assembly: GCA_043718395.1. Lineage (GTDB taxonomy): Bacteria > Acidobacteriota > Terriglobia > Bryobacterales > Bryobacteraceae > Bryobacter. Next base: position 4,801 of record JAYSVS010000194.1, on the reverse strand, counting down.
GTCTTGCCCAGTTGGCAGCAGCTAGATGGTTTTCCCGCTGGTCCAGAAAAGCACCAGTCTTTGGCCCCTCCAACAAATCAGCCTCAAACAACTCTGCATCTACCTCGCCACGATAGACCCAGACTTGCCCCGTTTCCAATCGTTGTGGAGTCTTTGCGGCCAAGCTTTCAACGCTTCACTGGCGCTGACCCAGGAGCGCGGCAATGCGCTGCTCGGTTGTCGGGTGAGTCGAGAAGAGTCTAGCCAACCCGCCCATTGCCGGAGGAAAGATATACATGTGTGACATCGCTGGAGACGCTTCCATCGGGATTCGCTGCGACCAGGTATCGAGCTTCCGCAGTCCGTTCATCAGACCCACCGGCGACCCGGTGTACTTTGCCGCAGCGGCGTCAGCCGAATACTCACGCGTCCGTGATACGGCCATCTGAATCAGTAGTGCCGCAACCGGGGCCAGAAACATCATTAACAGATTGGCCGCCGGGCTATCGTCTTCATCGCGCCGGCCCCCTCCAAAAAACATGCCAAAGCGGGCCAGGCCCGTGATCGCGGCACCCATCGTTGCCGCAACAGATGAGATCAAAATATCGCGATGCAAGATGTGGCCCAGCTCATGAGCGATCACGGCTTCGACCTCCTGGTCGTTCATGATTTCAAGCAGGCCCGCGCTCACCGCTACCGAGGAATGCGAGGGGTTGCGGCCTGTCGCAAAAGCGTTTGGCGACTCTTCGGGCAGCACCCAGAGCCGGGGCATCGGCAAGCCCATCTTTTCGGTCAGCCGCGCCGTCATCGGCCCAATCCGGCTCCAGATCTGCGGATGTTCCGTCTCGCTGACGCGCTGTGCCCCAGACATCGACAAGGCCATCTTTTCCGAGAAGAAGTAGCTGAAGAAATTCATCAACACGGCTCCACCGAGAGCCATCATCAAACCGCTGCGGCCTCCAAGGGCCTGCCCGATAAACAACAAAACGCCAGACATTCCGCCCAGCAAAAGCACCGTCTTCATTCCATTCATCGCCGTACTCCTTTTACGTCAAAAAGGGCAGAGGTCGCAGCCTCTGCCCTAGTATTTTGGATTGCTGCTGCAGCGTCTTAGTTGCTAACTTCTACCTTGATGTGACGCGGTTTGGCCACTTCCTTCTTGGGAAGGTTCACAGTCAGCACGCCATCCTTGAATGTCGCCTTGACTCCATCGGATTGCACCGTATCCGGCAGCGAAAAGCTCCGGCTAAAGGCACCGTAGCTACGCTCAATGCGGTGGTAGCCCTTCTCATCCTTTACTGCTTCGAACTTGCGCTCGCCGCGAAGTGTCAGCGTTCCATCTTCGACGCGAATGTCGATCTGATCTTGCTTCACTTCTGGCAGGTCTGCCTTCAAAATCAGCTCATTCTCGGTTTCGAGAATATCGACGGCAGGTGCCCAGGGGCGCGCCGTTTCGGGCTGCGTGGACGCAGGCAGCGCACTCTCGAATAGGCGGAAGGCCTGAAAGGGGGTCAAATCAAAAGGATTGTATCGTGAAAGGCTCATATGGTTTTCTCCTTGAGTGATGGTGATCACAATCTAAATATAAAACCTGCGTGCATTGTTGTCAAATAATTTATTGCAAAATTCATCAGGATCATCGAAGCAACCTTGCCAGCCCTTGGCAAGCCTCGAGAGTTGGCCCGCTCACACTGTATAATCTGTCCTGCGTGCCAAGGGCAATGGTGAATCGTTCTGACTTCTGGTGTTCATTGAAATCTTCAATCAAAAGCCCCTTGCCACCGGGCAATGGCATTTCGCTGAGCTTCACTTTTTCCTCCGGCGAGACATCCATCAACCAGGCCGGGTTTCTGGCAAACTGAGCGCAAATACGCGGGCCTCCCACCAACCCATACCGAGGCTTCGCATCGCCGTCTCGGCAAAGCGTGCCAGTGGGAAGCCAGACGGAAGCTGCAAGGCAATAGGCCGCAATTGCAATAACTGCACTCCGTCTGCGTACTCAGCCGTTACCATCGGCCCCACTTCCGCGCTGATAACTACCCCATCCCAGTCTTGTGGCACGGCGACGTCGGAAACACCCGATTGCAGCAGCGCATCTTCGAGGGCCTTTACCCGGATCGTTTGTCGAACTACGAACGGTGCGATTACCTGCAATTGAGATGGCGCGCCAACGTCTGGCAGCAACGGGAGGAAGCCCGCTTTTGCTTCTGCCTCCTGCGCACTCGCTGCCGGCGCAATGCTGCCATTCATTGTGATTGAGCTCTCCAGCGCCAGCTTGGATAGATCGATCTGCCCCACGGCGATGCGATTCATAAGAACCCGGTACCAGAGGTCTTGCGCGATCGCCCGGCTGGCCGGAAATGCTGCAACCACCGCAGTCACGGCAACCCAGCCGGCAACGCCTTTGGCTTGGGGCCGCAGCCTGATTGGCGTGAACCCGGCGCTCGGGGCTCTCGACCGCCGCGCCGAACCAGGAAGCCAGACGCTCAAACCGGCGTCTGCGCCCTTGCCTGCGCCACTCGTCGATGGCTTGACGGGTGGCGGTGCGATAGAGCCAGCCCTCGACTTTCGGCCCCCAGGCTTGCGGGTTGCGCTTCCACTTCAAAAACACGTCGACGGCGAGCTCCTCCGCGCGGGCCTGATCTTCGATCACTCGGCCAATGACGCGGGTAATGCGCTCGAAGTGAGCGCAAAATAAGATTTCTAGTTGAGATTCGCCGTCGATTTCGGCCGCCTCGCGGCGCGCCGTGCTGCTTGCATTCACAACCCTAGAACGAACGCCCATAATCTTTTGTGGCATAGAAATAGGGATAGGGGGAAGTCTCACGGCTCCGCCCCTCCCACACCACCGGACATGCGGGTCCGCATCCGGCGGTTCGGCGAGTTAAGTCACTATCGAACCGTCAACCGAGGAATCCCCAGCGAGTCGAAATAGGCATTAGGCAGTGCGATATGAAGTCCAGGCGAGTCCGCCAACCGCCACGGACCGTGCCCACTTCCCGCCGTTTTCGCGGCCAAGTTATGGTTCACACCCCGTTTGCGTAGTTCAGCAAACCTCGTCCTCCCACGTTTCCACTGCTTCCAGATCGCAGATCGTAACCTGCGCCTGGTCCACTGTTCAAGACCTTCCAACACCGACGGCGTCTGACACTTCCCAAAATAGCCCAGCCAACCCTTCAGATAACGGGTCAGTTCCTCAGCCATTCTTTCCGTGCTTACGCCTCGCGTCCGGCTCGTCAGTTCCCGAATCCGCTCCTTGAACCGGTCCACCGCTTTCGGCGCTATCCGCCGTTTCGGCTCCCGTCTACTCGTAAAGCTGAACCCCAGAAACTTCCGCTCCCACGGCCGCGCCACCGCACTTTTGAGTTCGTTCACCTTGAGCTTGAGCTTCGTAGTGATGAATCCCTTGAGGCTCTCCATCACCCGTTCCCCGGCTCGCTTGCTGCGAACGTAAATATTGCTGTCGTCCGCATACCGCGCAAACCGCAGCCCTCGCCGCTCCAACTCCTGGTCGAACTCGTCGAGTACGATATTACTGAGCAATGGGGATAAAGGACCGCCTTGTGGCGTTCCCTCATTTGCCGGATTGACCAACCCATCTTCCAAAACTCCAGCCGTGAGAAACGTCCGGATCAGCTTCAGCATACGCTTGTCACTGACTCTTGCGGCAAGCTTTGCCATCAGTTTGTCGTGGTTTACCCGGTCGAAGAATTTCTCCAAATCCAGATCCACCACCCAGCGGTAGCCTTCGGCGATATACTGCTGCGCCGCTTCCACCGCCTGATGCGCCGACCGCCCGGGACGAAACCCGTAACTGTGTTCGGAAAATGTCCGGTCCCACCTGCGTTGCAGAACCTGCATCACCGCTTGCTGGATGAATCGATCCAGCACCGTTGGGATGCCAAGCTTTCGCACCCCTCCGTCCGGCTTCGGGATTTCCACCCGCTTCACCGGTTGCGGCTTATAGGTCCCACTCAACAACTGTTCCCGGATTGCTAGCCAATGCTGTTTCAGATGCTCTGGCAACTGCTGGACAGTCATCCTGTCCACGCCAGGGCTTCCTTTGTTGGCCTTGACTCGTGCCAATGCCTGCTTGCAGTTTTCCCGCTCGCAGACTTCTTCCATCAACTGTTCGCCAATGGCCGGGCTTTCTGTCCCGCGTTTCGCCTTGAGCGCTTCGGTCCCTTCGTTGAGGTTCTTCGGAGCTTCACTCCTATCCTCCTCCATAAAGGCCAACAATAGCTGGTTATTCTGCCGCTTGTCGCTCATGAGTCGCGCCGCTTACTTGCCACTCCCATTAACCCCTCGCGGGGACCGTTTGGGCCTTCATCACCTGCGTGACTAATACGCCCGCTGCTGACTTCTGCCGTCCGGTCAGGACCGATTGCTCGATCCTCAGTTGTGATTCCACAACCAACGGCAGATCTCCCGAGGTAAGTTCGACCGCCTTCCGCACGCAACCGCCGGATTTACAACCAGTGCCTTTGATGGATATGGACTTCGCGATCATTTGCCCGCTCGTCCGGCACCGTATGCCTCAGATCCAGTTCTTGTACATCGGCTCGTACGTTTGCTCCACGCTTCTTTCAGACCCAGCCTCGCGGCTACGCCCTTGCGCTTCGCTATCACTTCACCTCCATCAGGTTGTGAAAAGGACTTTCACCTTCGAGCTGTCGAACATGCTCGGCACACAAAACAAACCGCCAGACCCATTTGAGAATCTGGCGGTGTTCGGTTGTGATGTTCCGTTGCGGCGATTAGCGTTTCGGCATGACCGGGAACGAGGTGAAAGCGCCGTTCTGGTTAAACCGAAGTCCGAGGC
>JAYSVS010000193.1:0-11326 GCA_043718395.1 Acidobacteriota bacterium | reverse complement strand
GACAGCCCCTCAATCTCGTCTCCCCACATCTCGATGCGAAACGCATTGTCGTCGTAGGTCGGGTAAACCTCGATCACATCTCCGCGAACGCGAAAAGTGCCGCGCGTGAAATCGTGATCGTTGCGCTGGTAGAGGATTTCAACAAGCTTTGCGATGATGTCGGCGCGCTTGATCTGCTGGCCCTTCTCAAGCATGAGAAGCATGCCGTAGTAGGCGTCTGGCGAACCAAGCCCGTAAATACAACTAACGCTTGAAATGATGATTACATCGCGCCGCTCAAAAAGAGACCGTGTCGCTGACAGCCGCAACTTGTCGAGCTCATCGTTGACTGTCGATTCTTTCTCGATGTAGGTGTCACTGTTTGGGATGTAGGCTTCCGGCTGGTAGTAGTCGTAGTAGCTTACGAAATACTCAACAGAATTCTGCGGGAAAAACTGCCTGAACTCCTGATAAAGCTGCGCCGCGAGCGTCTTGTTGTGCGCCATGATCAGGGCTGGCCGATTCACTGCTTCAATGATTTTGGCCATGGTGAAAGTCTTACCAGAGCCTGTTACGCCCAGCAGCGTTTGGTGGGATTCGTTTTCAGCCAATCCACGCACCAGTTCGGCGATAGCGTTTTCCTGATCGCCGCGCGGGCGGTAATCTCCCGCGAGTTTGAATGCCATTTCTTCTTAGATAACTCCCTGATCCTTCAGTACAGCCAAATCCTTCGCCTTGCGCGTTCCCTGGCGCCGAGGTCCGTCCTCGATGGTTTGAGCTTTCTGGTTTACTACACGCGCCGCATGATTGCGTTTCTTGGGGGCCTTGGCGATGATGATCGTCGTTGGCTTCTTGCTCTTCATTCGATGACGCCCTCCTTTCTTAGTTTCTCTGTCTCGGCATTGTAGGCGCAACCAAAAAGCGCAATCAGACTCAGCATATACATCCAGATCAGCAGTGCAATTGCCGCCCCGATACTGCCGTACATGATGTTGTACGTCGCCATATTGCGAACATACCAGCCAAAGCCTAGCGTGGCAAGGCTCCACAGAACTGTTGCCACCATTGCCCCTGGCCACACACGCTTCCAGCGCTTTGGCAGGCTTGGTGCAAAGCGATAGAGCCAACTTGTGACAATCACAAGAGTCAAGATCGCGATCCCGTTCGAGGCGACGCGGCTGAGAAAGCCCACCAGCCCGGCAAGTAAGCTGCCGGGCGCAAGAAGGTAGAACCAATAAAGAACCAATGCTTCAATTCGCTCCCCGAAGATGAGCAACAATGAGGCGCCGAGCGCCGGGAGGATGGCAGAAAACACGAGCAATATGGCAACCCACCGCTGATGCCAAAAGCCCCGGGTGTTCGGCGTGCGATAGGCGGCTTGAAACCCTGACATCAGGCTCACAATGACGTCGCTGGCCGACCATACAGACAATAGCGCCGCCCCTGCAATCAGCCAGTTGGGTCTGGCACCTCGAAGAGTAAACGCATACTGAACCAGATCTTCCGTGCCCGGGGGTACTACTTCAAAGAGAAAATTTGCGACTGCCTGCGAGACCCGCTCGGCATTGGCCTGCACCAACACTGTCGCGAGCGTCGTCAAGACCGGAAAAAAACTGAGAAGCGATGAAAAGGCCGCCCCCTTGGCGATATCGATCAACCCATTGGTATAGGTAGAGACAGCGGCGTGGCGGAGGATGATCCAGAAACGGTCGACTATTCGCATGGCGAATGGAGTTCCAGAAAGGCCTGGGCACTGCCTCCAAAGGCGGCTGCAATCGGGGCAAGCTCTTCAACGGTCCAGCGCTTTTGCCAGGCCCAGTTTGTCGAACAGGTCATGAAGGATTCAAGGTCTGGGCAGCCCTCTTCGTTCTTGGCCCATGCGATACGGGCTTCCATGTTTGTGGGCCGCTTGGTCGCTACAGCGAATGGGGTGGTCCTCGTCGGAAAGATTGTTGCCAATGGGTCGTCAGGAGCGATTTTTGTGCAGACCAGATTGGCCGCCTCTTCGGCCATCGCCCGGTAAGTGGTGTACTTTCCCCCCTTGATTTCAAGAACCCCATCGGCCCGAAACCCAATCTGGTGCTCCCGGCTGTTGGCGCTGGCGCTCTTGCCCACAGCAGCCAATAGAGGACGCAGCGAGCTGAAGCACCCTACAGTTGGCATCTGTGCACTGGCCGGAAAAAGTTGCTCGGCTATGCCCCGCAAGTACTCGGTCTCGCTCCAGGAAATTTCCACCTTGTCTGGAGACTCTTTGTGATCTACATCGGTCGTGCCGATGAGAGTCACCCGCTCAAGATCGCCCCAGGGGATGAAGAAGATGATCCGGCCATCGGAGTTGAAGTGTGCGATGGCATGGTCGCCCTCGTAAAGCCTGGGCAGGACGATATGAGACCCCCGCACCAACCTCATTTGTTCGCCGCCCATCCAGGGGCCACGCGCGTCGATCACGCAGCCGGCCTTGACGCGGATGCCGTTGTCGAGCTCAATCGAGTCTGCCGCCAGCCGGCGCACGCCGCGCCCAGAAATGCATGTCGCACCGTAATGGCGGGCATCGCGAACGTTGTCGATCACCAGAGCGGCTGAATCACTGGCAGCGTCCCAGTAGGCCAGGTGTTCGCCAAAGTAGGTGCTCTTTCCGATTCGGTGCTTGCCTGCAAGCAAGTCATAAAGCACGATGCCTGCGCCGTAGAAAAGCTGATCGAAGAGCCCATTTGTGGTTAACTCGAATTTCAGCGGGCGCACGGTGTTGGGTGCCATCTCAAGCAGCAGTGCCCTCTCCCTGAGCGCTTCACTCACAAGCCGGAAGTCGAAGTACTTGAGGTATCTCAATCCACCATGAATCAGGTGCGAGTTCTTGCCGCTAGTGCCCGCTCCCCAAAAATGTTTTTCGAGCAGAAGGATCCGCAGCGGATGACCCGCTGTGTGGGCACGCAACGCCAGGTCGCGGGCAAGGCCAGCACCATTGATGCCGCCCCCTACGATGATGGCGTCGAAGTGCTGCCCCGCCAGCTCCTCGATCGAATGCATAGGCCTATGCTAACAACCCAGGCGATCAGACTTAGAAAGGCAAAAGCCTTTTGCTGCCACGTGCCGGTGTATTCCAATTTGATTGTGGTGCGAACTTTGGCCACCGGGAGAAGTTGAATCAGTCCCAGTTCATTGCGTCCAACACTGAGTGGCTGGCCGTCTTGGAGGGCTTGCCAGCCTGGGTCCCAATTCATGGCGACGCTGATTTGGTGGGCTGTTGGGACTGGCCCCTCGATCTGCCAGAGACTGGGATTCAGCTCTTTCATGCTCAGTTGCGGGCGTTCGGAATCCTTGAGAGCTTCGTAGAAACGAGGTAGGGCTTCTTTCCATCGATCCTTGGGCAGCTCCTCTGGCTTTACCAGATGAGCATAAGAGCGGAACGGGATCCTGTAGATCCGGTCAGTTGAGGTGGGCGCAAAGACGACTGGGCCAAGATCGTTGAACTTCGCGGTGTTCTTGATGTCCTTGTAATACTCTTCGCTGGTCAGGTCATGCACCACTGCGTACTCGGCCCCGATGGCAGTCAACTCGCGTAAGGAATCCATCGACTCTTCGCCTGGTTTTGAGGCTTCGCCAGTGCGCACCTGATAGTAGTGATCGACGGCGATGCGGTTGCGCAAGCCGCTCTCAAAGGTGCCGCCAACTTGATGCAAAGGGAACCAGGCGTTGAGCCGGAATCGCAGACTGCCGGTAGCGAAGATGCGCCCTTGCGGATGCTGATTGGCAAGCCACTGAGCGAGTTGAAATTCCAGAGTCCCCTCCAGGTCTTCGAAGCCCCATGACGCTGCCGTCCTTGTCAGGCTGGAGCGCAATTGCCCTGAGGAAGCGCCCAGCAAAGCGATTAGGCCAAGGGCGACGCAGAAGCGATCCACGTTCTCACGGGATCGAAAGCCTATCCAACACCAGGAGAAGATCGCGAGAAAGAGAAAGAGCTCGAGTTCGAGCGCGTAGCGACGGCTCTCGGGCACCGTATCCAGCCCGCGCCAATAGAAGCCGCCGGTGATCCAGAGAAAGGCAGTCATCGAGACTGTTGCATAACGAGCGATCCAGGGGACGTTGAAAAATCGAAGCACCAGCGAGATGCCAACTACAGTAGCCGCTAGACCAGCGTAGAGAGGCCAATGCACTTGCTCCACCTGATAGCCGTATGCATCTTTGGGCCAATTAAACAACGTAGTTGAGATGTATTCAGGGGTTAGCCAGAATGCCGACAAGAGATAGCCGGTGCCGCCAGCTAGAAGCAAGCGAGAGAGGCGCGAGAGATCCGTCGTGAGCATCAAGAGGATTGAGATGGTCAAAGCAAAGGCGCTGAGCCAGTTTGTCAGAGGGGCCAGAGCAAGCCCGCCTGCCAATAGGAACAGCGATAGGAAATCCTTGCGCGGCAAAGCCCAGCGCACTGCGACCAGAAGGAGTGGTAAGAGGGTCAGGCCAGCGACGTGCGGCGCCTCGCCGTATTTGAGCAAAACCAGCAAGCGCCAGGGCAAGTAGTATGTTCCCCGGTCAGCATCTACCTTTTCAAAGATTCCATATATGGGAGAGGCAAATGAATAGGCGAGGCCGAGTGCAATAGACCAGAAGAGGCTGCGGGTGAAATAGAAAAAAGCGAAGGCAAGTGTGACAGGGCCAAGGCAGGCAAAGAGGGCAACCACGATGCGGTAAGCGTGAAAGCTATCAAGCCCGGTGAGCCAGTGCAGCGCACTAGCCGTGTAAGGCAACAAAGGTGGATATGAGAACTGTGTGGGTTGGCCAGCGTATTGTTGCGGGTTCCATCCCCAGGGGTTGGGGTGCTCAGAGATGAAGCGCGTAATGCCGGCATAGCCTGCGGCGATCGAACCCTTGTATGGCTTCTGTTGTGGATCAAAGAGTGGCGCGTAAAGCCACAAGTTAACGGCAAAGAGTATGGCGAGGCTCGTAGCAAGGATCAGGCGTGTGCGCGTTGTTTCCAAAGTACCCATCCTGAGGCGAGAATCGTAAGCACAAAGAAGACTTCGCCGACGGTCTTCTCCAGTGGTTTGTCGAATATGAGCCGGATATTGGTGACACCGGCGGGAGTATCAATGCGTACAAATCCGAGTTGGTCTTTGGTGACAGGGAGACGGCCGAGATTCGATTCTGCCCGCCAGCAGACGTCATAGCTGGTTTGCAAAATTACGGTTTGGCCGGCGCTGGTTTGCCCTTCAAAGTGCAGCTCATCGGTGCCCTTCCAATTGGTGCTAGTGGGTGCCTCGGGGCCCTGTTCGTAGACGGCAACGTACTTCTCCAAGCCTTCGAGGTCAGTCTGATCCTTGATCTTTGGCAGGGCGTCAAGTGAGCTACGGTCGACGATACGGGCCATCGAGCGGTAGCGTCGTGGCACTTCGAAAATGTGGTTGTCGCGCTCGAAGCGGTGCACCTCTTTGAGTACGCCGTCAAACTTATTCGGGTAAAGAAAATCTTTGTACCACTCGTCTGAATTCTTGCCGTGAACGGCGACAAGATCGACACCCATAACCTGTAGCCAGGCAATGGCGAGCTTGGGGTCGGGACCCATGACTATTTCCCATTGGGAGGGCATCACCATCGTATTTTCAAGACCCTGCTCAGAGCTGCCGCCAAGCTGGTAAAGGTCATGCCAGGTGTTGTACCAGAAGCGCACCGCACCGGTTACGTAGCTTCGAGCATTGGGGTAGTTTTGGGCGATCCAGTCTGGAGTGCGCCAATAAACGGTGGTCTTGTAGTCGGTACCGAGCGGAAAGATCGCCCGGCTGTGGCGGAGATAGTTGTAGTGAAGTCCAAGTAAAGCGATGACAGTGGCAAAGACGAGGCCGCGACCGAATACGGATTTTCGCCAGAGCCAAAGCATCGCAAAGACTAAGACCCAAATCCAGATCAGGTCGAGTTCTGGGGCCAGGCGCATTGGCTCGCCGATAATGCGGAAGTCAAGCCAGTAGTTGCCAACGGTGTTTACAGTGAAGAAGAGTGCGGCACCTCCGACAAAGACAGCCCAGGCGCTGTCAGGCCGATTCTGGAATTTGCGGTTTGTGAATGAGAAGAAGCCGATCAGGGTAATCAGCCCCACCCAGTTGCTCCAGAGATTCGGTTTGCCAGCGACAAATTGCATGTTCCGCAAAGTGATCTCAAGGTAGCTGGGCGTGAGCCAGAAGGCACTCAGGCCGTAGGCGATCAGAGGGATGGGCAAGACGTAGCGAATCGCGAACGTAGCTTTGCCGGTTACCCAGAGCGCCCAGAGTAGAAGCGGGAAGAGCATGGCCAGAGCAGTGGCACCGTAGAAATTGTTGGCAACAATCGCTGCGGCCGCGAAACCGCCTGCTATGGCCCAGCGGTAATCCTTTTTGCGTACTGCGAGCCAGGTGAAGGCCAGCGCGAATGGGATCCAGGCAAAGGCTGTCATATGCGGGCCTTCGCCGTAGCGGACGAGCACGTTAAGTCGAGTAGGTCCTGTTCGGAACATGTCTGCCGCAGCTTCAGGCAAAACGAGATAGCTAGGGGCGATCACTGCAGCGGCAATTGAGCTGGCGATTCCGGCTATACGATGGCGGAAGCCCAGGCGTGCCAATAGATAGACGCCAGCAATTCCGAAGCAGTAGAAGAAAGCGACATAGATGTGATAAGCCTTTGAGGCGTCAACGTTGCCGTATTTGGCAATGGCCGCAGTACCGTAGCGGAGGCCGGGCGGGTAAATGTAATCAAAGCGCGTGCCTACATACCAATAGGGCTGCCATAAAGGGCGGGGCCAATGATCCTTAAGCATCCGGGCGTCGGCGATGAAAGTGGATTCGATCGAGGCCCAGCCGTCGGTATACTTCAGCTTCCAGAGTGGGCGGATAAAAAAAGCAGCCAGCAGGAAGAGGAGAACAAAATCGAGGATCCAGGTGCGGCGTCCGCGTAACATGACTTAGAGGGTGGCCGCAGCGGCGCGACTGTAGCGCCTCTGCAAGGAGATGAACTGCTTTTGGCGCATGAGGCCAGAGCGGTGGATCAGCAGGCGGAAGAGCAGCCATAGGATCGAAAGCCCATATATCGAACTCTGGATGAAGCTGGCGCTTGAGGCTTGCGGGAAGTAGCGAGTAGGCACGGGGACTTCGGCAACTCGTGAACCGACTTCGACGAACTGAGCCATGATTTCCTGGTCGAAAATGAAATTATCAGAGTTCATTTCAACATTCACTGATTCGAGAGCTTCGCGCGTGTAGGCCCGGTAGCCAGTGTGGTATTCAGCCAGAGTGAGACCGAAGACCGTGTTCTCGGCACCTGTGAGAAAGCGGTTCGAAATATATTTCCACCATGGCATGCCGCCGCTCATGGGGTCACCATTGAGCAGGCGTGAGCCGAGTACGACGTCGGCGGTACCTTCCTGGATCGGCTTGATGATTTGCGGTAGTAGTGTTGGATCGTATTGGTAATCGGGATGCACCATCACAATGATGCCGGCACCAGCACGCAAGGCTTCGCGATAGCAGGTCTTCTGATTAGCACCATAACCGTAGTTCCGGTTGTGGACAAAGAGCTCAAGGCCAAGCTCACGAGCGATACGAATCGTCTCGTCTTTTGAGCCGTCATCAACGACTATGACAAGATCGACGACATCGTGCGGCAGCTCCGTATAGGTCATGCGAAGCGTCTTCGCCGCGTTGTACGCGGGCATGACTACGACGACTTTAGCTTCGCTACCGACAGGAACTGGTAGGCGAACAGAGTTTTCCATCCTCGTGCAAAATGATAACAAAGGACTTCGAGCCATCCAAGCGAGGGTATGGCAAGCCCAACCGGGATTCCGGTAACTTCGGCGATTTCAAAGCTGTAGCCAGAGCGGTCAAAAAGCCCGCGCCAGTTGGCCAACATCCAGAAATGGAGGTGTGTGCGGTCGAAGAGGCCCTTCTCGTCTTCTGGAAAATTGCCCAGCAGGATTTGTAGCCGGAAGTAGAGGTTGCCGCTATTGGGAAGCGAGGCGACGATCTGCCCGCCGGGTGCGAGGTAGAGCCGCAATTGCTCGAGAAGGTCTTGCGGGCGGCGAAGATGTTCGAGAACATCGCCGATGACGATCACGTCAAAAGGGCCGGGCAGCGGCGGCAGCGGCTCTTCGAGATCGTGGATGACAGCGGGAGGAATTTGGTCAAAGCCAAGCGGGTGTTCGATACCGGTGACCATGAAGCCTTTGGCTGCGAGGAGTTGCGAAAGGAAGCCGTTGCCGCACCCGACGTCCAGCAATCGCTTGCCATGTTTTTGCGGGTCGAGCAGATTGAGAAGAAGCATGTGGCTTGAGTAGGGAGATTGCTTCAGCGTGTAGACACTCGACATAGGCGAAACTAGAAGCATGGCATATCCAGAACAATTTCTCATTCCGATGCGGCAAGACCTCACGAAGTATGGCGTCGAAGAGACACGCACGCCCGAGCAGGTCGACGAGGCGCTGAAATCGGAAACCGTACTGATGGTGGTGAACTCGATCTGCGGCTGCGCTGCCGGCAAGGCTCGGCCTGCAATCGGCGCTGCACTTCAGAACGCAAAGAAGCCCACCAAGTCGGCAACAGTTTTTGCTGGCGGCGATGAAGCTGCTACAGCGCATCTGCGCAGTATCTTGAGCGAATTCCCGCCCTCCAGCCCAGCCATGTTCCTGTTCAAGGACGGCAAGCCGGTGTTTGCATTGCATCGCCGCGATATCGAATCGAGCGATTCTTTCACGCTTTCAATGAAGCTAAAGGAAGCCTTCGAGCAGCACTGCTAGTGCTTTTCGCCTGAGCTAAGATAAAGCCAATGAGCGTCGCAACGCCACCCTACCTTGAGTTCGCAGAATTCATAGCTGAGGCTAATCCTCAGGCAATTGCGCATTTTCGGCCTTCCGCTAATGCCCAGGCCCGTTTTGAGCACCTCGTTGAGCTATCAAAAGACACCGGGTTGACTGTAGATGAGAGAGTGGAACTCGATCATTTTCTGGAATTGGAACATCTGCTTCGCATGGCTAAAGCAAAGGCGAAGTTGATTCTGGCCCGTGGCTAGTTTAGTTAGCGCCACTCTCCGCAAAATCATTCTGGATCGCGCTGGTCAGCGGTGTGAGTATTGCAAACTACACGAGGACGATAGCGGCTATACACACCAAGTGGATCATGTGGTTAGCCGCAAACACGGGGGCCAGACAATTCTTGAGAATTTGGCGTTTTGCTGTATTGTTTGCAACCGCTTCAAGGGCTCAGATATTGCTTCTCTCGACGCGGCAGGATACGCATCCTTCAGATGAACAGCTCAGAACGATTAGAAGAACGTTATATCCTGCAAAGCCTTGGGGCTTATCCGCGACAATAGGAACTAATGCTTGACCCGATAGCCTTGACGCGCCGGTTGGTGGATATAGAATCCATTACCGGCAATGAAATGTCTGTCTCCATCGTGCTTGAAGAGATCCTTCGTGACTTGGCTCAGCCGTTTGGTGGCGTTGTGGAACGGATTCCCGTTGAGCCGAACCGGGACAATCTCTTTTGCTACTTTGGGCAGCCGCTGGTTACTCTTTCTACACACCAGGACACGGTGCCTCCTTTCATCGCCTCTTCTGAAGATGACGAGTTCATCTGGGGGCGCGGTGCCTGTGACGTAAAAGGAATCATCGCAGCCATGCTTTGCGCTGGTGAGAAATTGCTGCTCGAGGGCAAGCGCGACTTCGGTTTTCTCTTTGTCGTGGGCGAAGAACGCAACAGCGTCGGGGCCTATCATGCGGGGCGGAATCCGCGCGGGTCGAAATTCATTATCAATGGCGAGCCGACAGAAAACCGGCTGTCGCTGGGCTCGAAGGGCGCGTTGCGGCTTGAGCTTACGGCCAAGGGCAAGATGGCGCATTCGGCTTATCCAGAACTTGGTGAATCCGCGATTGAGAAGCTGCTCGATGCCCTGGAGAAGGTGCGCAAGGTCAGCTTGCCAACGCACGAGATCCTTGGCGCATCGACAATGAATATCGGGCTGATTTCTGGCGGCCGCGCTCCGAATGTGATCCCTGATGCAGCCAAGGCAGAGTTGCTCATCCGGCTGGTGGAGGATGGCGATTCGACGGTAGCGGCCATACGCCAAGCCTGCGGCGACGCGGTGCAAGTCACTGAGGTGTTGAGGATTCCTCCAGTTTTGCTGGGCGGGATGGACGGTTTTGATACGATGGTAGCTTCCTATACCACTGACATCCCGGCATTTCAAGGCACCTGGGGACAACCATACCTGTTAGGTCCCGGCACGATTCACGTCGCACATACCAGCGAAGAACGAATCCCGAAGAAACAATTGCTGGATGCAGTGGGAATTTATCAACAGATGGTAAGGACGTTGCTCGAAAGATGTCATCCCGTATTGAAGTAGGTGTACTTGGCGCCACCGGCATGGTGGGTCAGAATTTTGCCCGGCTCCTGGCCGATCATCCGATGTTTCAGCTCACCTGGGTTGGTGCGTCTGATCGCTCGGCCGGCAAAAAGTATAGTGAGGCCACAAGCTGGCGGCTTGATGGCGTAATGCCAGAAAGTGTCGCGAACCTGACGGTGAGCGAGTGCAAGCCGGGGAATGCCCCAAAGCTCGTTTTCTCCTCAATGGACGCCAATGTTGCGACCGAGATCGAACAGGCCTTTGCTGAGGCGGGCCACATAGTGGTTTCCAACTCGAAGAACTTTCGCATGGATGCCGACGTGCCTCTACTTGTGCCGGAAGTGAATGCCGGCCACCTCGGCCTGATCGAGATCCAGCGCAAGAACCGTGGCTGGAAGGGTGCGATTGTGACCAATCCGAACTGCGTTGCGGTTCCGCTGGTTATGGCGCTTGCGCCTTTCAAGCAGTACGGCATCAAGAAGTTCATCACGACCAGCATGCAAGCTGTGAGCGGTGCCGGCTATCCAGGTGTTGCTTCACTCGACATCCTGGGCAATGTGATTCCTTTTATCGGCGGCGAGGAGCCGAAGGTGGAAGAAGAGCCGCTCAAGATTTTGGGTGATTTCAAGAACGGTGCTGTGCAGGACCTGGACGCCAAGGTGAGTGCGCATTGCAACCGCGTGCCGGTGATCGACGGGCACATGCTGACGGTGAGCGTGGAACTGGAGCAAAAGCCGACCAAGCAGGAGTTGCTGTCGGCAATCCATTCGTTCCGAGGCTTGCCGCAGAAGAGGAACCTGCCAAGCGCTCCTCCTGTACCGTTGGTTTACATGACCGAAGATAACCGCCCGCAGCCTCGACGTGACGGGCCACGCGACGGCGGCATGACGGTGTTTATGGGTCGCCTGCGGCCATGTTCGATCTTCGACTGGAAGTTTGTTTGCCTTGGACACAACACGATTCGCGGCGCGGCTGGCGCGGCAAT
>JAYSVS010000192.1:0-3649 GCA_043718395.1 Acidobacteriota bacterium | reverse complement strand
AAGCCGACGATACCCATGTGACTAGTATTCTGCCTCTCACATGAAGCGACTCCTTACATCGGCGCTGTGGACCTGGGTCATCATCCTACTTGCTTTATTGAGTTTGTTGGCTGGGAACCACCAGATTCATACGGTTCAAGAACATCAGGAGCGTCTCGACCAGTGCACCACTCTGGCAAGGGCATTCAACCGTCTGGAAGAGAGTCTCTGGAATCTTGAAGCTGTCATTGGCGTCCGCAAGCAGGACCCCTCAATCGAAGTCCAGCAGAGGATGATTCAGGATCTGGTCCAGTTAAAGAAGGGCGTTGAAGAGGCCAAGCGGCTACCAGCCATTCAAACAGAGGCGCAAGGTGCTCTGATTCGCCTTGAGACGATTTTCATCCTTCTTGATCGCAATCTGAGCATGGATGTAGCCAACCTTGATGAAGCTGATGGCAATATTCGTCGCGCGTTGCAGGAAGTCCGCAGTGCTTCTTCCCGGTTGTGGCAGCAATACCGGGAGATCGCTGTTGAAATTACCAACCGATGGCAAGAAGTCAATCTGCTGGTACTCGCCTCCTGCCTGCTTGCCGCTTTTCTTGCCTTCCTCCTGCGCGCATATCATCGCGACCTGATGGAGCGCAAAGAAGCTGAGCGTGCCTTGCGTGAAAGCGAAGAACGCTATCGCCGCCTGGTTGAAGTCAGCCCGGACGCAATTCTGGTGCATAGGGAAGGCAAAATTCTGTTTGTCAATTCGACTGGTGTCGCCCTCTTTGGGGCAGAATCAGCTAAGAAGATACTCGGCTCAGATTTAAAGTCTCTGAGTAGCCCTGACAGTGCCGCTATCAATTGGGCGCAGATACGGAATGAAACTGGAGAAGTACGCCCCACGCACCATCGCTTCACGCGACTGGACGGCAAACAAATTGACGTCGAGATTGTCGCCACTGAGTTTGCTTACCAGGACTATCCTGCCGTCCAGATGGTGGTGCGCGATATCACCGAAATCAAGAGGCAGACGGTGGCGCTGGCCGCCAGCGAAAAGCGCTTCCTCTCCCTATTTGAAAATGTGTCCGAAGGTGTGTACCGGTCGAGTTCTGACGGCAACATTCTTGAAGCGAATCCTGCGCTGGTCGCCATGCTTGGATATGACTCGCTCGAAGATCTGCGCCTCGCCTCGATCGAATCAGATCTCTACGTCAATCCTGAAGATCGCCAGGTTGCAGTGCAACAGTTGCAGACCGATGGGGGCCTGAACAACTTCGAACTGCGTCTGCGACGCAAAGACGCCAGCGTCCTCACCGTCCTTGAAAATGCCCGCTTTGTACATTCCACTGACGGGGGCGACGAATTCTTCGAAGGCACCCTCACCGACATTTCTCATATGAAGCAGGTAGAGGCAGCGCTGGTCGAAGCTCGTGACGAGGCACTGCACGCTTCCCGCCTGAAGAGCGAGTTTCTCGCTAATGTCAGCCATGAGATTCGCACTCCAATGAATGGCATCATCGGCATGACCGATCTGCTTTTCGATACATCGCTCGACACTGAACAGTATGAGTATGCAGAAGCGGTTCGCCGGAGTGCCAGCTACCTGATGAACATCATCAACGACGTGCTCGATTTCTCGAAGATAGAGGCGGGCCGCGTCGAAATTGAAAGAATCGAATTCCAGTTGCGTGAATGCGTTGAGGATGTAGTGGAATTGCTGGCCGAACAGGCCCAGGAAAAAGACCTCGATTTTGCGGCTACATTCGATACGGATCTCCCGGACGGCTTGATTGGCGATCCATACCGGATTCAACAGGTACTCATCAATCTGACGGGCAACGCGATCAAGTTCACCGCTGCGGGGCATGTTGCCATCCGGGTCCATATCAGCCGCAAGGATGGTCAGAATTGCGACATCGAAATTGAAGTTCTCGACACCGGCATTGGAGTAGCGCCGGAGTCAAAGTCACTCCTCTTCCAGCCCTTCACCCAAGGGGATGGTTCGACGACGCGCCGCTTTGGCGGCACGGGGTTGGGGCTGGCCATTAGCCGGCAACTGGTGGAGCTAATGGGGGGGCAGATAGGAACTGAGTTGAGGTCCGGAGGGGGCTCACGCTTCTGGTTCCGGGTGCCCCTTCAAATTTCATCTGAGCGGGCAGTTATTACGCTCACCAATGTAGACTTGACCAAGCCCAGACGAGCGCTCCTGGCGATACCCCGTCAAGAACAGCTCGAAAGTGCGCGCCACGTGCTTCAGGGCCTGGGTTTTGGGCTTACCTTCGCCGGCAGCGGGCAAGAACTGATTCTGCTTGCCGGCGACGCCAAAGCTCAAAGCGAGCCGTTCTCGCTGATCCTGGTACACGACGAATTACCCGACATGAATTCTGCTTCTCTGGCTGAATTTCTCAAAGCGGCGGGCATTGATTCTGGTGCCCTCTTGCTTCGTCTTGTTCGTGTGCGCAATCGCGCCGCTGAGCGTCAAAACGACTCCCTCTTCGCCGCCACCCTATCAGATCCATTTCGTCAGAAAAATTTGATCGAAGCCGTCGAAGTTCTCAACATTGTTGAAGAACCGTCCGCAAATATCCTCGAACTGAGCCACCGGCTGGTCGAGGAAGCGATCCAACGCTCCGCCTCTCACTCCCGCCTTCTGCTCGCCGAAGATAATGCCATCAATCAGCGTGTTGCTACGCGGATGCTCGAAAAACTTGGCCTTCAGGTCGACATCGTCGACAATGGTGCCAAGGCTGTCGAAGCCCTGAAAGCGACAGCCTATCCGCTGGTGCTGATGGATTGCCAGATGCCAGAAATGGATGGCTTTGAGGCAACTGCATCGATCCGCGCCTGGGAAGCGGCCGGGCGCCTTTCCCGTACACCCATTCTTGCTATGACTGCTCACGCGATGCCAGGTGATCGGGAACGTTGTCTTGAAGCCGGCATGGACGATTACATCTCAAAGCCGATCTCGCTTTCGATTCTTGAACAGACACTCTCTCGCTGGATCAACCTCAGCCGGCCTGAGCCCGCCCGTGCCCCGGCTCGCGAACTTACTGAAGCTACTGGCAGTTGACCTCTCAGATAGTAAGCTCACAATATTGGTCCACGATCCAGCCCGGCGCGAACCGGGAGGTTGGTTGACAGAACAGACCGGAGGTATGGGTGACACGTTGAGGGGCCGGCAGCCGATAGGGGAAAATGCTCTGGATAGTGAGATGCCGGACGTTGGAAAAAGTAGGATTTGTGATGGCCGTTGAGGCCAAAGCAGGCGAGATAGCGGAGTTGTGCAGGCGGTTTGGAAAATCGCGGCAGACCGGCTATGAGGTGCTGGAGCGGCACCGCCAAGAAGGCTACGAAGGGCTAACCTCAATGGGGGGTTGGGGAGGACGGCAATTGATGCCACGGGGGATGGAACTGGTGGTTACTGAGTAGTTACAGATGCAGAGGCTGCGGGGGGAGTTGTATCCGGTGGTGACTACTGGCGGGCTGCTTCCGCCGAGACGTTTTGCTTTTTGACCAGGGTCACACCCAAATTATGCACAGCAAACACAGCTTGAACTCCACGCGCACCAGAAGAAGCGCTTGGGCGGACGGCAATCGGTATTTCTATAAGCGATTCGAGCTTCGTTAGACCTGCTTTCTGCCCTGATTGGCGCTGGGCGGGCGCACTGTGCATAAAGTTCTA
>JAYSVS010000191.1:0-11413 GCA_043718395.1 Acidobacteriota bacterium | reverse complement strand
AAGCGCTTCTTCTGGTGCGCGTGGAGCTCAAGCTGTGTTTGCTGTGCATAATTTGGGTGCAAAGATTCACATGAACAAGCGACCCGCCCCCGCTACTCGATCCGGAAGTCCCAGATCATCAAATTCACCTGCCCGTCGGTGAATTCGATCCAGGCGTATTCACCTACGGGCAGATCCGCCTGCGGCCACACCTTATAAAGCCCCTCATCCAGTTGCTGCCGGAAGATCTCAATCTCCTTGCGCTCCTCGATCTGCTCCTTGCTCACCGGGATCGATTGCACCACCTCAACAATCCGCGCCCCCTTCTTGGGCGTCAACTGCACCAAAGCAAACTGCTGCGTCTTCGATAACCGTAAATAGAACTCTGGCCGCCGCTCGGAATAGATGTTGCCTGACTTCTCCCCCACCAACTCCACCGTGCTCTTACCCGCTACAATCGGAATCGGCGACAGCAGCTTCAGCACCTGCCGCTTCTTGTCCGTCACCAGCGTAGATTCCGCCAGCTTCATCGTAATGATCTTGTTTTCAGGCCCAAGGCGAAACAGCCCCGGCTCCTCTGGAATGCTAGCGACAATCCGCCGCAACTCCCGCTCCACAGCCGCCTCCTCGGCAATCATCTGCCGCTCCTGCTTGCGCGAATCCTCGCGATCCCCAAGCTCTTTCTGCGTCTTCTTCAGATCGACAATCGAAACCGGAATCTCTTCCCAGTCCGCACGCTCTACCGAGTAATAACGAACCCGGTCCCCATCTACCTTGTGTTCGCGCACCATATGGTGCCCGCCCTCTTTCAAATAAAGCCGGTAATTCTGAGCGCCCAAAACGCTCAGCACTAAAATCAGGATGCAGAGGAAAATTCGCCTCATGCCCACAGCATACAGGTAAAATTCAGGTGTGAAATATCGTAAGCTCGGAAAGACGGGGATTGAAGTCAGCGAGATCGGCTACGGAGCCTGGGGTGTCGGTGGCAAACAATGGCTTGGGGGCGACGATGCCAGCAGCCTCAAGGCCATTCGCCGTGCCATCGACCTCGGCCTCAACTTCATCGACACCGCCCTTGCCTACAACGAAGGCCATAGCGAAACACTCGTCGGACAGGTCGCCCGCGAAGCCGGACACAAAGTCTGGCTCGCCACCAAAATCCCTCCCAAAAACCGCATCTGGCCCGCCGCCCCCGGCGTGCCAATTGAAGAAGTCTTCCCCTACGATTATGCAATTGAATCGACAGAAACCAGCCTCCGCAACCTCGGCCTTGAACAAATCGATCTCCAGCAATTCCACGTCTGGAACCCCATCTGGTTTTTCCAGGACGATTGGCGCCGTGCCATAGAAGACCTCAAGAAGTCCGGCAAGGTCAAACACTTCGGTATCTCGATCAACGACCACCAACCAGAGTCGGCATTAGACGCCGTAGCCAGCGGACTTTTCGACACCGTGCAAGTCATCTACAACGTCTTCGAGCAATCCCCCGAGCGCTGGCTCTTCCCCGCCTGCATTGAGCACAACGTCGGCGTCCTCGCCCGCGTCCCTCTAGACGAAGGCTCACTCACCGGAGCCCTCAAAGCCGACACCACCTTCGAGCCAGAAGACTTCCGCGCCTGGTACTTCCGCGACGGCCGCATCAACGATGTAATCAAAAGAGTAGCCAGCCTCGAAGCCGCCACAGCCAACATCAAAGGAACACTAGCCCAACGTGCCCTCCGCTTCATCCTCACAAACGAAGCTGTCTCGGTAGCCATACCAGGCATGCGCCGCACCTCAACAGTTGAGTCCAATTGTGCTGTAAGCGACCTTGGCCCCATAAGCCCGGAAGAGCTCGAAATCATGCGCCACCACGTCTGGCTCAAAAACTACTACCGCTAGCAAACTTGCGGTCCGCAGTATTCCGACCGCAGTATTCCGACCTCCTCACAAGCTGCAATTGAAGAGGTTGGATAAAGTATAGATAGGCGTAGATGGATCTGACGTTTCTATGGGACCCAAGCAAGGCGCGGGCAAATATCGAAAAGCACAATGTCAACTTCGCAGAAGCAATGGAAGTTTTCAATGATCCCTTAGCCAGGATTGTTGGCGACGAAGATCACTCAGTGGACGAGAGCCGTGAGATCATTATTGGGCACTCTCCAACGAAGCGTCTTCTAATGGTGTGCTTTACCGAACCAGAGCAAGGCCGGATTCGAATCATCAGTGCCCGGCGGGCAACAAGGATAGAGCGACAAGACTATGAAGACTACCTCAGATACTAAACCAAAACAGCTTCGATCCGATGAACTCAAGCCAGAGTATAGGTTCGACTACGCCAAATCAAAACCGAACCGCTTCGCTGGCGATACTCGTCAGCTATCCCTGACGGTACAGTTGGATCCAGACGTAGCAAAAGTCTTCCAAAATGCCGAACAGGTCAACACGGTACTGCGTGCGCTCTTGACTACGATGCCGGTCCAGCGAACCCGCAAAACCCGCTAGCAAACTCCTCACCCAAACCCCAACCCAACCACCATCCCCGCCACCCGCGTTACATTGGAGGTTCACCCTCCACATGCCCGAAAAGCAATATCTACACCAAGAGATCGAAGAGAAGTGGCACGCGCGTTGGGAAGCGGACCCCGCCCTCTATCGCACCCCCGTCAACCCCACCAAAAAGTTCTATGTCCTCGAGATGCTCCCCTACCCAAGCGGACGCCTCCACATGGGCCATGCCCGCAACTATTCCATCGGCGACGCCCTGGCCCGTTTCATGCGCATGCGCGGCTACGACGTCCTCCACCCAATGGGTTGGGACGCCTTCGGCTTGCCCGCCGAAAACGCCGCCCTCAAGTCCGGCCGCCAGCCCCGTGAATGGACACTCCAGAACATCTCCCAAATGAAGAAGGGCCTCAAGCGCCTCGGCTTCGCCCTCGATTGGGAACGCGAAATCGCCACCTGCGAGCCTGAATACTATCGCTGGAATCAATGGTTCTTCCTCCGCATGTACGAGCGCGGCCTCGCGTACCGCAAGCAATCTCTAGTCAACTGGTGTCCCGAATGCGCCACTGTCCTTGCCAACGAGCAAGTGGTAGACGGCTGCTGCTGGCGTCATGAAACCGTCCCCGTAATCCAGCGCAGTCTCGAACAGTGGTTCCTCAAAACCACTGCCTACACCGAAGAACTCCTGGCCGACATCAAGAAGCTCGAAGAAGGCTGGCCCGAGCGTGTCCTCATCATGCAGCGCAACTGGATCGGCAAGAGCGAAGGCACAGAGGTTGACTTCACCCTCGAAGACGGCGAAAAAATCCGCGTCTTCACCACCCGCGTAGACACCATCTACGGTGCCACCTGTCTGATCCTCGCCCCAGAACATCCCAAGGCGGCAGAGCTCGTGGGCGTTTCCGGTAAAGCCCGCCTCAAGGCAATGGTCGACGACCAAACCCGCAAAGACCCGGCCCTCCTCGAAAAAGACGGCTTCGCAACAGGCGCCTTCGCAATCAATCCTTACAACAACGAAAAGACCCCCGTCTGGATCGGCAACTTCGTCCTCATGGGCTACGGCACCGGCGCAATCATGGCTGTCCCCGCCCACGACGAACGCGACTTCGAATTCTGCACCAAATTCGGCATCCCCATCGTCCCCGTCGTCAAGCCCGCAGAAGGCGAAAGCCCGCTCCCCTACACCGACTACGGCGTCAGCATCAACTCTGGTATTTATTCAGGCCTTCCCTCAGCCGAAGCTCGCAAGAAGATGACTGAAGTCGCAGAAGAAAAGGCCTTCGGCAAAGCCACCACCACATACCGCCTCAAGGATTGGGGCGTCTCCCGCCAGCGTTATTGGGGCACTCCGATCCCGATGATCCACTGCACCACCTGCGGTGTCCAACCAGTAAAAGACGAAGATCTCCCAGTCCTCCTCCCGCTAGACGTAGACATCACCGGTGCCGGCGAATCCCCGCTCGCCCGTCATGAAAGTTTCTGGAAGACCACCTGCCCCAAATGCGGCAGTCCAGCTCGTCGCGAAACAGACACCATGGACACCTTCGTCGACTCCTCCTGGTACTTCTATCGCTACTGCGACCCCAGCAACAACACTGCCCCCTTCGACCCCGCCATCATCGCCCAATGGTTCCCCATCGATCAATACATCGGCGGCGTCGAACACGCAATCCTCCACCTCATCTACTCGCGCTTCTGGACCCGCGTCATGCGCGACCTCGGCCTCATCACCAACTCCGAACCTACCACCAAGCTCTTCACCCAGGGCATGGTCCTCAAAGATGGAGCCAAGATGTCCAAGAGCCTCGGCAACATCGTAGACCCAGAAGAGCTCATCAAAGACTTCGGTGCCGACACCTGCCGTCTCTACGTCCTCTTCGCCGCCCCGCCAGACAAGGATATGGACTGGCAACAAAGCGGCGTAGAAGGCCAGTCCCGCTTCCTCGGCCGCGTCTATCGCTTCGTCACTCGCAACGTCGACCGCATGAACGCAACGCCAGGCGACTTCAGCGCAAACGACAAACGCGCCCTCCGCAAGCTCCACCAAACCATTGCCAAAATCACTCAGGATTTCGAGCAGCGCTGGCACTTCAACACCTGCATCGCCGCCCTGATGGAACTCACCAACGAGCTCTACATTTGCGAAGAAGGCCTCACCTCTGCGGCCTTCCCGGAGATCCTGAAATCCCTGATCCTGCTCCTTGAACCCTTCACGCCCTTCATAGCCGAAGAGCTGTGGGAAGAAATCGGCCAACCGGCCCCGGTCTTCAAGCACGCCTGGCCAGAAGTAAATCCCGCCTACCTGATCGAAGACGAAATGGAGATCCCCGTCCAGGTCAACGGCAAGCTGCGAGGCAAGCTCCTCATCGCCACCGGCTCATCGAATGCCGCCATCGAAGCAGCAGCCCTGGCCGACGAAAAGATAGCCGCCTTCATCGCAGGCAAAGAGCTGGCCAAAATCATCGTCATCCCTGCTAAGCTCGTCAACATCGTCGTCAAAGGCTAATGCAACTCCTACTGATCCTCGCCCTTTGCCTCGCGCCCCTCGCGGCGCAAGACAAAGGGCGTGTCTTCTTGATCAGTCTCGATGGCATGGGCTTCAAAGCCTTCACAGAAGACCCCGCCGCCACAGAGATGAAAACCATGCGCCGCCTCGCCGCCGATGGCATCTCAGCTCCCATGCAAGCGGCCTTCCCCAGCCTCACCGCCCCCGGCCACGCCAGTATCTTTACCGGAGTCTACGGCAACATCAACGGTATAACCGCCAACAACATCCCTGCCACCTTTGAGACCCGCGTCAACGGCTTCCGCGCCGAGCAACTCAAGACAGAATTCTTCTGGCTCAAGCCCGGCCGTGCCGGCATGAAGACGGTAGCCCACAATCCCACCCAGGGCTTCCCTTGCAACCAGTTCAATTCCGGCCCCAACGTAACGTTGATGAATGGATACCAGACCCCCGTTGTCGCCCCAGAAAAACTAGTTAAAGCCAAAGACGTCACTTGGCTCGAAGCAGCACCTGTTGGCTTTGCCAGCCTCAAATCTCGACTCCCGATCCGCTACTTCCGCTACAACTCCGGCCGCATCCAATTCGTAGCAGCGGTCTTCGCAAAATCCTTCCGCTACGACACGATCAGAGTGACGGCCTACAGCGGCAAGCGCTACGTCGATGCCGAGTGGAAGGAATCAGAAACCGAGCCGATCCGCACCGGCAACAGAACCAGGCCATTAGCACGCTACTTCAGCGAAGGTCTACCCATAGCCGATATCACCGCCGTCCACTTCCGCCTCTTCGATCTTAATGCCGAAGGTACAGACTTTCTTCTTTACCAAACCCAGGCCAAAGAAATCAGCATCTGCGACGGAGGCGACACCCAGGCCACAAAGTTCAAGCAAAAGCTCCTAACAACAACGGGAGCCTTCATCGGCAACGGAGCCGGCGGCCCCTACACCAATGGCGAATTAGGAGTCCCCTACACCGACGGCTTGGCGGAACGCCGCTTCCTCGAAACTCTCGAGCTCCACGCCAGACAAACCATGCGCCACACCAGAGCGCTCTTGGCC
Organism: Acidobacteriota bacterium; assembly: GCA_043718395.1. Taxonomy (GTDB): domain Bacteria; phylum Acidobacteriota; class Terriglobia; order Bryobacterales; family Bryobacteraceae; genus Bryobacter. The sequence goes on along the minus strand of JAYSVS010000191.1, from coordinate 5,389 downwards.
GAATACGACCCAAGGTTATTGGTCGACTACATCAGCACCCCCGACGACATGCTCCACAACTGGTGGGGCAACAACGACAAGTTCATCGAGCCCTACCGCCGTTGGGGCTATCAGATCATCGACGAGCGCGTAACTCAGCTAAGCCAGTTACTCAAAGAAGAAGACCACATAGTAGTAGTCAGCGACCATGGTATGACCGCGATGCATACCGAGCTTCGAATCAACAAGCTGCTGGAAGAACTAGGCTACAAAGACCGCGTCGCAGCGCAAGACCATTTCCTGATAGCCAAAGACCCCACACTTCTGGAAGAAGTGAAACAAAAGCTGGATAGCTTCAAAGACGGCGAAACCAAAGTCTTTACCGAATGGTTCTGGCCCAAGGAAGCGGCCGCCAAATTCGGCATAGGAGGCGACTTCGGAGGACACCTCTACTTCGACCTCGCCCCCGGCTACACATCTGTATCGGACACCAAAAAACCAGCAATACAAAAGCTGGAAAGGGTAAAAGGAGAACACGGCCCCCTACCCACCCGCCCGGACCTCCAGGCCCTCTTCATAGCCTACGGCCCCAACCTCCACGCGCGCTCCGCCTCAATGAAAACCACCAACATCGCCCCCTTGATTCTCACTCTCCTTGGCATTTAAAAACGATCTTGACAGTTTCTTTAGAAGTGAAAATATCTTCCAAGTAGCCACGATCTCCGGCACACTCAAGGAAGCACTTCAAATGCAAATTCTAAATTCGACACAACTGTGCGGAATGCGAAGAAAAAGCGAAACCAGGCATGGCTCAAAGGGCTAACAACTTCTCTGAGCATTTCACTGAGGAATTCTTAAACGGAAGCGCCCGGAAATTGAGCCTCCTCCGTGAATTAGAGCTCAATGCTAAAAGCTAACTCAAGTCTATAAAAATAGAGCACTTATCCTTCAACTTGGAAAAAATTTCCTAAATCTGTACAGTTTTCCAATCCAGCATATTTTCAACATTTCTGAGAGCGTACTCCCGAATTGTGGTTTGTCGGGGTCACCCAGCAAGCAATTTCTGCGTCTGAGCCGAATTCCAAGCCGGCAGTTTTTACCAGGTAAACTTTCGCAATTTGTTCGCAGCAAGCTAACACAGCACAGCAAAAGAACGCAATAAAAAAAAATGTAGAAGCGTTCGGTTTGGGGCAAGCGTCTTGTAATATGTGAGAGTTGATAGTGTTCTCAGTGGCTGTACTAGTTCAATAGTGGGTCACTGTCGTTATTCGCCTTACCCGCCTACAGTTCGGCAGATTTTGTCCGACAAGAAGTGTAGGCTTGCAAAGTCCAAGATTAAATATGATTAATAAAATCCTCGACTGGACAGGGCTTGATCCTGATTCCTGCGCGGAATTGCTTAGAGTCTCAAAGGACGAGTTCCAAGAGTGGCTGTCTGGCTCGGTAAGAATTCCTGCTTTCGTCGACAGAGATCTAGCCACGCTAGCAGGAGTCCCTCTTCAGGCAATAAAGGATCTGCGTAAAGACCCAACGCTTGATGTCAGTTCGCAACTCAGCCCGGTGCTGTTCAAAATCAGGAATGAAAAGCGACTGACTTCGGATGACCAAAGAGCTATGGCAACTCTCAGATATTTGGGCAACTATGGTCGAATGCTCACGCGCCTCACTCTGCCAGACGCTGACAATCTTTGGATTTCGTTCCGAGAACGCATTCTAGAACAAATCGACAAATCAGTATCTCCATCCTGTTTTGAGAGTCAAGGTAAAGCTGCGGCGAAAGCATTCCGCTCTCTCTGGAGGATGGAGTTAGAGCCTCTTGGCAAGATCTTGCGGCCTCGGCTCAGACGGGAAGGTTTACTATTTTTTGAGAGTGCCGTCCGGGATTCTGAGCTAAGAGGCGCTTGCTTTGAGGTGAAGGACGATGATGGATCTGCCCCTTGCATTTTTGTTAACAGCTACGCATGTTCTTGGTTTCAGAGAAACGAAGTTCTATTACACGAGCTTTGCCATGCAATATTCGATATTGCAGAATCACATCTCACAATGGATCTCAGGGGTGACAATTTAAATGCTCCTTGGGAAATCCGAGCAAATTCCTTTGCAAGGGAGGCTGCACTTCCTGAAAGCTGCCTGCGTCATTGTTCAAATCAACTTGGAACCGATTGGCGTTCGCTCGATGCGATTCAACTCGCTAAGCTCGTCGGAGAATCCTGCTCGGAAGCGAGCACCGTTTTATTGCAAGCCCAAGTTTACGGACTTATTTCGAAGGAAGAATACTCTGAATATATTTCAATTCATCCCGGAGACCATCTAAGGGAGTATTCTGACCATGCTTTAACTCGAGTAGAATATCTTGAAAAGTTTGGTAGCAGCGTGCCTCCCCTAGTTAAAGGTAGGCATACAACAATGTTTGCACCAAAGAGCATGTGGCTCTCAGCAGGCTATGTCGACTTAGTGCTAAGGGCCGTGGATAATTACAAAATCACGCCGAGTCGGGCTGCCTCAATGCTATTTATCTCCGAAGAGGAATTCGCTAAACGGTTCCAGAGCATGTTAACTCTCGAGCTGGCTGAAGCTTAATGCCGGATCGACCGCGCGCGTTGGTCCTTGATACTGAAGTGTTGTTTAGGTTTCAAGAGGGATCACTATACGACCCCTTGGCTAGTTACGCTAAGACTTCAAATATTCATCTTCTTGTTCCTGAAGCCGTCTACTCTGAGCATAGATTCAAATGTGAGTCTGAGCCAAAATTTAACGCGAAAGCAGAAAAAACCAAACGGCAACTTCGTGAGGGTGTACTTTCTCTACTAACACAGAATTTGATTGAAGGTGGAAAGCTGGAATTGGGAACACCTTCTCAAATCAGTGAATTATTTCAATCCTATGAAGATCAATATTCCTTCTTAACTGAACGAATCATGCACAAGGGTGAGGCGGCATGCTACGCGGCTGCCATTGTGTTCCCAGGATTTGTGGCTTGCAGTACAGATTCTGCCGCAAAGCGAACTGCCGCAAACGAGAAATGCGTGCTTCCCCCATCCATTGATGCGTACGATCTAATGGTTGTGATGAGCATTAACGGTCATTTAGATGATAATCTTGGGCAAGAAGCAATCAAGTACATCGGTAAATGCGGTATGTACGTCCCTCCTCTGTTTAAAAATCGAAAATTCAAAGACGGAGTTGCTGATCATTCTAAGAACAGCCTGCACCACTGCGGTCTTCTTTAGCAATGTGGACAGCAATGTGGACGACAGCAATGTGGACGGCCTTCCATGAGGCGGCTGTCTCTGTCAACGTAATGTGGTAATGTGGTAATGTGGACAGCCTGATCTGCACCTCGCAAAATCCCCAATAAAATCAAGCCTTCCGTGATTCTCCTGCCAGCCAATCCTGCTGTCCAATCAAAAATGGAGCAACCCACCCAATGCACCTATCTTATTGATTCGCAATAACTTCTAGAACTTTCGTCCGGTTTGCCAATTTCTTCAAAGTTTTAGGAATTTCGTCTGGGATAGGTCGACAACTTGCCACGCTCAGTTTTGACAAAATGCCGAAGATATGTCATAAATATGGCATATGCGGACCACAGTTGAGTTATCCGATGAATTAATGCGCCGCGTGAAACTGGAATCGGCGCGCGAAGGCAAGAGTATGCGAGAGTTCTTCGTAGCCGCTTTAGAGCTGAAGCTCAACGATGGCAAAGCAGCCGCACGGGTGCGTCGCGAGCCTCCAACGGTGGGCACTTCAGACGGCCCCAAGATTCCGGTCTTTTCAACCTATTTCCGGCAGTTGACCAGCCGCGATTGGATGCAAGTGATGGATACTAAACGGGATGGAAGACAGCAAGGCGAGAGATGGAGTTCACCCTAAGGGTGAAGTGAGATTGAGCCGGGAGAGCTATCCGCCGCCGCGGCGTCTGGAGGTTGTAGGTGGAGGGGTAGAAGTGAGGTGGGAGGAAGACTCTGGGGTGAGCATGCACGGAGGGCTCGCCTACTTTATCGAGTTTTTAAATGTGAGCGGGATTTGGAAGAGGTTTGTCTCGGGATGCCCGCTGAAGTACAGTTCGCCGAACGCGCCTAGTAACGCGGAGATATTGGGGACAATCTTATTCAGCGTACTGAGCGGGCACCGTCGGTACGCACATATCACGAGGATTCGAGGAGACGATGTTTTGCCGGGTTTGCTGGGGATCAAGACGTTGCGCAGCGAGGACAGCGTAAGGAGAGCCTTCGAAGGACAGAAGGAAGAAGATCTGACGCTGTGGATGGATGAACAGATGAACGATACCTATGCGGCGTTGCTCGATCAGGAGTGGATTCTAGATGTAGACGCGACGGTAAAAACGTTGTACGGACGGCAAGAAGAAGCGCGAGTAGGCTACAACCCAATGAAGCCTGGGAGGCCGTCGCACGTGTATCACGCGATGGTGATGACGGCGGCAAGATTGGTAATCAATGTCGATGCCGAGGCGGGCAATCGGATGGCCAGCGCTTATGCGCAACCGACCTTGTGGGGCTGGCTGGAGTCGCGAGAGAAAAAGGACTGGCCAACGTTGATCCGGGGCGATATCGGCTATGGAAACGAAGGGATGATGAGTGGGTGCGAACAACGTGGACTGGCGTATCTGTTCAAGCTGCGACAGAGTCCGCGGGTAGCGCAGATGCTGGGTAGGCTGGCCCGGAGCGGGAAAGCGCAATGGCAAAACGCGGGCCAAGGCTGGGAAGGAATCGAGCAACAGTTGCAGTTGCAAGGCTGGTGCAACGCCCGGCGGGTCATCGTGCTGAGGCGCAAGATCGACAAGGGACGAAACGTAGAAGCCAATACCGCACAACTGGCCTTACCCGGCCTGACACTGCAGCACCGGGACGGAGAGCAATACGAGCATGCCGTACTGGTGACCTGCTGGCCGGAACGGGATTTGTTGGCCGTGGCGCAGACCTACAGGGACCGGGCCGATGCCGAAAACCTTTTTGACGAGTTGAAAAATCAATGGGGCTGGACGGGATTCACAACGCAGGATTTGAAACGCAGTCAGTTGATGGCCCGGATGGTAGCGCTGATTTATAACTGGTGGACCATCTTTACCCGGATGGGTACGGGCGAAACTCATGGTGAGGCGATCACGACTCGGCCTTTGCTTCAGCAGGCGGTTGTCCGTCGCACTAAACACGCGAATCAGACGCGTCTGAATATCTCAAGCCTCCATGGTAAAGCAAAGCAAGCCGCGAACTTATTGGACCGTATTAGTAATTGGTTGAGGCAATTTACCCAAATCGCGGAGCAGTTGAGTCCCCGGCCAGGATGGGCAGCGATGCTACGCCAGATCTTTCAGTATTTTGGGAGGTTCCCCTTCGCACCAAGACCCGAGGATGGCGTCTTGGTGGCCGTCAACCGCCGGATTTAGGAT
>JAYSVS010000020.1:0-62197 GCA_043718395.1 Acidobacteriota bacterium | reverse complement strand
CTGCTTCTATCGGGCTCGTGGCGGATCGAGGCGATGTCGTCATCATAGAGACCTTGCCCTTCGACGCAACCCTGCGAGTGGAGGCTCCGCCTGCTCCTCTTCCTCCCGCTCCGGCGAAGCCGCTCTTTGTGATCCCGGATTTTCTGCTCAAGATTCTTCCTCCACCGCTGAAAGACCCGGTCGCACTGCTTGCCGCCATTATCGCCGTCGGAGTACTTCTACTAGTTCTCGGCCTTGCCTTCTTCTGGCTTCTCAACAAGCGCAAGAAGGGTAAAGCTGCAGCGCAGGCAGCAGCGGTTGCGGCCGCCGTCGTAAGCTCCAACCTGAGTCCGGAGGCGATTGAATCCCTTCAAGAGGACGACGGCCGAAGCTTTGAAGAAAGACTGGCCGAGCAGAAAGACAAACAGAAGCGGCTCGAACAGAACGAACTGGCTCGACTCAAAATGCCTGAAGTTACGACACAGAAGGGCAAGATCCTTCAGCAGCACATCACCGACGAGGCGAGGAAGGATCCGCAAATGATTGCCCAGATCCTGCGTACCTGGCTCCACGGTGACAGAGAAAGAGAACGCTAATGGCTGAAGCTCAGCTCCAGGACAAACCGGCACCGAAAATCTCGGACATTATTCCCGAAGAGCCTTCGTTCAGGATCAATCTGCCAGGTGCCAAGAAGTGCGCCATTCTCTTGATCATTCTTGGCCAGGAGATTACTGCTGAGGTTCTCAAAGTGATGGACGAGAACGAAGTTCAACGCATCGGACAGGAGCTTGCCCGCTCCAGTTCGGTCACCGCAGAGGCCGCCGAGGGAGTTCTCGAAGAGTTTTATCAGATGTCGATCGCGCACCAGTATGTTCTGAAGGGTGGCGTCGATTTCGCGCGGAAGGTGCTGATACAGGCATTTGGTCCAGAAGAAGCCAAGCGCATTTTAGACCGCTTGCTTAAACAGCTTGGCGGCGAAAACCTGAGTTTCGACGCTCTGCAGAAGGCTGATCCAACGCAACTTGCCAAATTCATCCATCAAGAGCACCCTCAAACGGTCGCCCTGATCTTGTCACACCTCAATCCAACTCAGGCTGGCGGGCTGCTTCATGCACTTCCAGTAGAAATTCGTGCTGACGTCGCACACCGGATGGCGAGTCTGGAACAAATTTCCCCGGACATTATTGGCAAGATCGCCAACATCATTGGGCTCAAGCTCAAGGAAATCGGCGACTTTAGCCGTGAATCGACCGGCGGAATATCGGCCGTCGCCGAAATGTTCAACCGGCTCGATTCCGGCACTAGCAAGGAACTTCTCGAGTCGCTCGAAACTATCAATCCGCAACTAACACAGAGTATTCGCCAACTGATGTTTGTATTTGAGGATATGTTGATGATCGACGAAATCGGCATCAAAGAACTCCTCGCCCGAATTGATCGCAAGCTTTTAACTGTAGCCCTGAAAGGCACAACCGACAAGTTGCGCGACCACTTCCTGAGCGCGATGTCCCAGCGCGGCGCTGAAATGCTACGCGAGGACATGGACGCCCTCGGCCCTATCAAGATTCGTGAAGTAGAAGGGGCCCAGCAACAGATTATTACCGTTCTACGTCAGCTAGAAAACGAAGGCGTGATCAATCTGAAGGGCACTGTTGGCGAGCAGTATGTCAACTAGAGAGCAGCCGGCTACAGAACGCACTCCCTCTCCTGCTGGCAGCAGGTCGCGGATTTTCGAGGCAGATGAGGCCAGTCAGGTCGGTCTGGCTCCCTGGCAGATTGAGCAAGTGCTAACGCCTGGTCAAACCCAATTTCCCACAACGCCCATGGACGCTTCAGCAGTGGCGATCAGGGCAGCACCAGCGGCGCAGGGAGAATTCGAAGCTTCGATCGTGGAGTTGCAATCTCGCCACCGGCGCGAACTCGAAGACACGGTCCAGCGCACACGCATAGAGTGCGAGGCCAAAGCTCAATCGCTCCTGCAATCTGAGGTCGAACCTTGGCTCAAGCGAATGGCTAAATCCATCGAAGACATTGCTACCGTGAAGCAGCGCTATCTCGCCGAGAGCGAAGATCAACTGGTTCGATTGGCTGTTGCGGTCGCCCGCCGGATTCTCTATCGCGAGATTCAGGTTGACACCGAGGCTCTATTCGGTCTGATCCACGCCGCAACCCAGAGAGCCGAGTTGCGCGAACTGAATCGAATTTTGCTAAATCCAAAGGATCATCAGGCATTGCTTCCGCACCTCGAGAGGCTACAACTACCCCCTCGTGTCGAGATCGTCTCCGATAGTGGTCTTGAGCGCGGAGCTTTACTGCTTGAGAGCACCAGTGGAGTCCTGGACGCCTCGATTCAGGCGCAGCTTGACGAAGTGGAACGAGGCTTTATCGATTTACTTGGGAGGCGCGCATGAGCGGTCTGAATATCGGGCGCTACGAAAAGTTTTTGGCGAATGGTAATTTCTTTCAGCAACGTGGCCGGCTTACCGACGTCGCCGGTATGCTACTTGAAAGTGAAGGTCCTGCTGCGGCGATCGGTGACTTTTGCGAGGTTCGTCTGCCCGCCGGACGCACCATACGCGCGCAGGTAATTGGCTTCAGAAACGGGAAGGTACTCTCGATGCCACTTGAAGACACCGGTGGCCTCTCGCAAGGTGCCACGATCCTCGCCCGGCCTGAGGCCAGCAAGGTTGCTGTTGGAGCACAACTGTTGGGCCGGGTTCTCGATGGCTTTGGCCAGACAATGGACGGCGGTCCAACTATTACCCCTGAGGCCCACTACGACCTTTACTCCCCACCGCCAGGGCCGCTGGCTCGCGAGAACATCTCAGAGCCGCTCGTTACCGGAATCCGTGTGATTGACAGCATGCTCACCTGTGGCAAGGGCCAGCGTATAGGATTGTTTGGTGGGTCTGGTGTCGGCAAAAGCACACTCCTCGGTTCGATGTGCAAACACCATTTCGCTGACGTTGCAGTGGTTGCCCTCATTGGTGAACGTAATCGCGAAGTGAAGAGTTTTCTCGAACACGAGCTAGGCCCGGAAGGCCGCGAGCGTAGTGTCATGATTGCTGCCACCAGCGACCAGCCAGCCCCGTTGAGACTTCGCGCCTGCTTTGTTGCCCTCGCCGTCGCTGAGTACTTTCGCGATCAGGGCAAAGATGTACTCCTTGTGATCGATTCCGTTACGCGCCTCGCGATGGCTCAGCGTGAAATCGGCCTTGCGGCCGGAGAACCGCCAGGTCAGAAGGGATATCCACCTAGCGCCTTTCAGCTTCTACCAAAGATCTTCGAGCGGGCCGGTAAATTTCCCAAGGGTTCCATCACCGGTTTCTTCACTGTTCTTGTCGAAGGCGACGACTTTAATGAGCCCGTCTGCGACACCGTACGCGCTATTCTTGACGGGCATATTATCCTCTCTCGCCAACTGGGTGCCATGGGCCACTACCCGGCGATCAACGTACTTGAAAGCGTCAGTCGGCTCCAATCCAGGCTCGCCACCGCCAATCACAAACAAGCGGCACTTGCCATTCGAGAAGCCCTGGCTAGCCTCGAACGCAGTTCGGATCTCATCCAGCTTGGAGCCTACGTGCAGGGATCCAACCCGCTGCTCGACAATGTTCTGCGCAACCGGTCGCAAATCGATCATTTTCTGCGTCAGGGAGCTGAAGAAACCAACAGCATGGAAGATACTCTTGGGCAGCTTCAAAGTCTTGCTTCCATACTGAGTGTCAGTACACCGGCGCATAGATGAAGCGCTTCTACTTTTCACTAGAACGTGTGCTCACTTACCGGCGCACTCAGGCCGATCTTGAGAAAGCTAAACTCGTTGCTCTCGAATCCGGGCTGTCCAAGATCCGTGAGGAGCTCAAATCGTTGCTGGAGAGCTTTCAACTGGAACTGAACGCTGTTTTGCCCAATCCTGCGGCCCGAGCCGAACTCGGCCGGTATCGCATGATTGTTGAGACACAGTCGATCCGCCTGCGCCATCAAATTGCCGAAAAGCAAATTCAGGTGGACCGCCAAAAGGAAAAACACCTTCAAGCCCATCAGGCGGCCGAAGTTCTCAACAAAGTCAAGGACAAACAAAAGCTGACCTGGACCCAGGAATTTCAAAAAGAACTCGATTCCCTCGCCATGGATTCTTTTCTCTCGCGCTGGAAGAATTAGAATTCGCCGGCAAGCCTAATCGCCACGCGGATCTTCTCTGCGTAAGCCGAAAGCACTTCACCCATAATCCTGATCTGCGATTGCGCTTCATCCAGGCGTCCGGCTTCGATAGCCTCACGAATACCGGGTAGGGTCTTTGCTCCGTATCCGGTATAGCGTCCTGGCGCGGAGAGTTGATTTTTGTACCAGTCTCGACCGGGCAAGCCTTCTGGTCGGGTTAGCGCCCGTTCTGACAAGAAAATGGCCTCGTTCAGCTTCATCAACTTCGCTTTGTCAAGGCTGGCAAATCGAGGCTCCAGGGGACGCATCACCTGCCCATACGCCCTTGAGGCGAGGGTTACTTTCTCAACATCCTTCTCGATCAATTCCCAATTCAAGCCTTTTGCCCTGGGATTCTTCCGCAAATCTTCAAGGGTCTCCTGCAGAAACCGCGCCACCCTCCCAAAATCGAATTGCACAACATATGCATCTGCCATACGCGCAAGGCCCGTCGACATGAAGCCCGCAAACGCGGTAGTGAAGACATAGTCGGGGTCGCCGAAATATTGGAACCATCTCAGAGAATCGTAGACGGAGTGGTAGACGCCACTCATATCGCCATTAAATCCCGCGTTCAAACTGGCGATGCCCACATGATGCGCAAACGCCGTATAGTCGCTCCCGCTGCCGAGGGCCCCGGCCCGGAACACTTTTCGGTTTGCCGCTTCAAGCAGACTCTTGCCGCTTGCCGGATCTGGGTAATCGCGCATCCATTCCTCAACAAACTTTTCTAGCGATGGACTCGCCTGGATGCTCATTGCCCCGCGCAGCGTTGTGTCGGAGTTGAAGTAGGCCACTGCATTCTTGGTCAACTCATCCCGGTGTTTTTCTACCCATTCGGTGGACCCCACCAATCCAAACTCTTCGCCATCCCAAAGTGCAAACACGATCGACCGCTTCGGACGCCAGCCCTGCTGCACTGCCTTGGTCAGAACCCGCGCCGCTTCAATAACGCTGGCCGCTCCGCTAATCGGATCAGCTGCCCCGTTCACCCAGGCGTCGTGGTGATTGCCGTAGATCACGTACTGATCCGGAAACACCGAGCCCTTAAGTCTTGCCACAACATCATGGATTGGCCGTGTCGCATTGTCTGCCTGCACCTTCATATGCACGAGGGCGGGTCCCGCACCTATGTGATATGTCACGGGGATCGCTCCGCGCCATTCAGACGGTGCGATCTCACCGTCGATCTGCTCAAGGATTGGCCGCGCGTCTTCCCACGAGATCGGCATGACCGGAATCTTCTGAATCGTCCGCGCTTCTTCCAGCTTGAGACGCGGTGTACCGGGGATGCTGGGCTTGCCAGGAGTCAAAGGATCGCCCGGATAAAGTGGGAGATCCATCACGCTGCCGCGCTGCACCCCTGGTGGCGGGCGAAACGGCCCCTTCGGATAAATGTCGCCTTGATAATAACCGTCGTCTTTGGGGTCAGAGTAAATCAGGCAGCCAACCGCGCCATTTTCGGCCGCAACCTTTGGCTTGATCCCCCGAAAAATTCGTCCGTAGCGCACCAGAACGATCTTGCCCTTGACGTCGATGCCCTTTAGCTTCAAAAACGCATAGTCCTCTGGCAATCCATAATTCGCATAGACCGCTGGGGCGGTAATATCGCCATTGGCCGAATAAGCGTTGTAAGTAGGCAATTGGTTCATGTCGCTTGAATCGGGGTCGTCCTTGACGATCGGCTCGCGCAACTTGGCGGTAAAGCGAACCGGACTCACCACTTCAAGAACTCGCTGCGTGGGGTAGGGAATCAGGGCGTCGAAGCTCTCGATGCGAGCCTCCAGGCCAAATTCCTTGAATTTCTCCAGTGCGAATTCTGCCACTGCCCGCGAGGCCGGAGACCCCGCATGGTGGGGCTCGCTCGCCATTCTGGTCATGAACTCGCGAATCTTGTTCGACTCAGCCGTCGCCCGCAGCCGCTGCTCAAAAGGCGCACGTGCCTTGGCTTCATCATCCGGAAATCCACGGATCGAATCTGCCGCAAAAGCCTGCTGAGACAGCAGGCAAATCAGGGAGAGAGAGAGAGACTTCATGCTTTGCCTAAAGCCGCATTCAGAAAGGAGGTGAACTCTTTCAGATCCTTCGTCAGGCCCGGAAAGCTGCCCACTACCTTCTGATCGGCATCAAACACAGCATAGTAGGGTATGCCCACGGTCTGGAAAAGCCCTTCTTGCATCTTCTGAAAAGCTACACTCTTGGGGTCATCCAGATCATCGGTATATAGCTCCACCAGCACAAACTTTTCCATTGCTTCGCGCACTTCCCGTTTCGGAAACATGTTTGCCTTCATCCAGTGGCAGTTCGTGCAGGCGACCCCGGTAAAGTTCACGAAAACCAACTTGTTTTCGGCCTTGGCCCTGACAAGCGCACCTTCGAGGTCATTCTTCATCCAGGCCAGCTTTGGCTCGGCATTGCCCTTGCCAAAGAGACTGGCGTTTTCTTGCACCAGTGGTATGTAAGCTTCAAGTTCGCCCAGGTTGGCACCAAACATTCCGGGCACCAGCGACAAGGCGAAGGCCAGGAACACAGCACCGGTCAATGCCCGCCCCACGCCCAGCGTCTCGCCAGCCTTGATCCCGTCCATAGGTAGTTTGCCTAGTAGATAGAGCCCCGGAAGGGCGAAGAGGACCACCCACAAAGCAAGAAATCTCTCTCTTGTGAGAAATTCCCAGTGCAGCACCGCATCAACGTTGCTGAGGTATTTCAACATCGCCGCCAGGATGAGGAAGCCCATTACGACTTTGACTCGGATCATCCAGTTGCCAGCGCGAGGCAAGCCTTTGAGTACGCCGGGAAACAACGCCAGGAAGAAAAAGGGCAACGACAGGCCGAAGCTGAAAGCCATCATTCCGAGAGTGGGCTGAAGCCGGTCGCCAGTGATGGAGGCGGCAAGCAAAGTGCCGACAAAGGGGCCAACACAGGCAAAGCTGGTTAGTGAAAAAGTAAGACCCATAAGCAGGGTTCCAGCCACACCGCCACCTTCGCTGGCTGAGTTCAACTTGGTAAGCAGGCTTGAAGGCAGCGTGATTTCGTAAGCTCCAAGAAGGCTCAGGGCAAGGGCAAAAAAGATCACGCAAATGAACCCGTTCACATACACGTTCGATCCAATGGACGTCACGCCCGCAGTCCCCAGAGCGGCTGTCAGGATGAAGCCAATCGCGGTGAACAGGACTACAATGCCGAGGCAGAAAGTAAGCGCGTCGATGAGGATCCTCCCTTTGGAAGCTCCCTGCTTAGTGAGAAAAAAACTCATGGTGATGGGAATCATCGGGAAAACACAGGGCGTGAGTACAGAGGCCAGCCCGAAGCCAAAAGCCAAAAGCAGGAACTCGCCCAAAGACTGCTTTGCAGCAACAGGAACTCTGGGCGGCGTTGTGTTCTGGCTTGCCGCTGGGGCAGGAGTGAAGGCGAAGTTCGCGTCGTAGCTGACTTGCTTCTTGCGTGGGGGCAGGCACTGCTTGTCGTCGCAGGCCTGATAGCGAACCTCAAGCACCAGATCGGCGGCATTGGCGGAGATGTCCTTGAGGGCCTTGGCCACCACCGTAAATTCTACTGCTCCATCGAAGGTTTCCGTGTCGCTCCCAAAGTTCACATCGCGCTTGCGCAGCGGAGCCGGTTGCTCTACGCGCAATACTTCAAAAGGAGCGCCCTCGAGAGCCTGTATCCGGGTTGGTTTTGGGGGCGGTGGAGTGGTTAATGAATAGAGATGCCAATGCTCATCGAGCCTTGCCCGAACGGGGATCTTCAGCTCAGCTCCAGCTTTGGTTTCAGGAAAAGGACCCAATGCCCAATGGATGGGATCCAGCTTTTGAGCAAAGAGGCTAGTCAGACTTAAAGCAAATAAGAGAACGCCACGACGCATATATCCCTATTGTCGCCCAGACGAATAGAGTTACGCCGATGCGGCGGATTCGTTCAGGCTAGCCAAGCCCTCTTCGATCTTTTCGTTCACTCGGTTGGCTGAGTATTCGGCCGCCACACGAATTGCGTTTTTGATTGCGTTTGCATTGGAGCGGCCATGACAGATAATGCAAACACCTTTGACACCCAGCAGCGGTGCACCGCCAAATTCTGAATAGTCGGTTCGCTTCTTTAAATCAGCAAATGCGTTCTTGGCCAAGGCTGCGCCCACCTGGCGCGTAATGCTCGAACTGAGACTTTCTTTCAACATGTGCTTGAAGACTTCAACCAGCCCTTCGCTCACCTTGAGGGCTACGTTGCCGATAAAGCCATCGCAAACGATTACGTCGGCAAGCCCGGTATATAGATCGCGGCCTTCCACATTGCCGATGAAATGGATCGGCAACTGCTTCAACAAAGGCGTGGTTGCGTGAGTGAGACCGTTGCCCTTGTGCTCTTCTTCTCCGATCGACAGTAAACCCACACGTGGCCGGTGAACACTAAAAATGGCCCGGCTGTAGATGTTGCCCATGAAGGCGAACTGTGCCAGCATTTCTGGCGTCGCGTCGACATTTGCACCAACATCCACCAACACTGTGGGTGTTCCCTTCAGAGTTGGGAATGCCGAGGCGAGTGCCGGTCGAGAGACCCCGCGGATCATCCCCTGCACCATCTTGGAAGTTGCCATTACCGCACCAGTATTGCCAGCTGAAACGATTCCAGCGGCACGGCCTTCGCGGACAAGACGTGCTGCCACGCGAATGGAAGAATCCTTCTTCGTTCGCATGGCTTTGGCAGCAGAGTCTTCCATTGTGATCACTTCACTGGCGTGAGTGATCGTAATGGGTAGATTCTGCCATTTTCCGTGCAGGTCGAGCTCTTCGCGGATGATCTGTTCGCGGCCAACAAGATTGACAGCTACATCCAGACTTCTGACGGCGCGGAGTGCGCCTTCTACTTCGCTCTTGGGGGCATGATCGCCGCCCATGGCGTCGACGGCAATGGTGATCATTTACCGTTTGTCTGCGAGCTTAATACTTCTCGACTTCAATAACTGCGCGGCCCTTGTAAAATCCGCAAGCGGGGCATGCGCGGTGGGGCAGCTTGGAGGCGCCGCAATTGGAGCATTCGCTGCCGATCGCGCGGGTCAGGCCATCATGAGCTCGACGGGTGGCGGTGCGGCGCTTCGAGTGACGGCGTTTTGGATTAGGCATTTCAGTTTCCTTCTACTTATTCTTCAATTTCAAATCTTGCAGCGCGGTCCAGCGGGGATCAACGATCACCTGCTCACATAAACACTCGCGCTCATTCCAGTTCTCACCGCAAGTGGGGCACAAGCCCGCGCAATCCTCGCGGCAGATCCTCTGCATCGGCAGTGCTAACAGCACTTGCTCCCGCAAAACTTCTTCCAGCTCAAGCCCCGCACCCTGATAGAACGCAACAATGGCTTCTTCGTCATCCAGACTTGCTTCCTCCGGCGCTGCATTATCTACAGGCTCCGGAGCGTAAATCAAATCGAAAGTCTCGGAAATTGGCCACTGATACGAAGCCAGACACCGATCACAATCCAGTTGCAGATCCACACTAAAGTGGCCTGTCAAACGGATCTCTTCGAGGATCTGTCTCAGTTCAGCCTGGGCTTCTACCTTCAGCGGAGAGGTCTGCCGCAACACCGCATCGAGAAAGTCGATTTCACCAATCGCAAACTCTCGCGAGATGCGCAGGGGACGCAATTCCATGTCCCGCACATTCAAATACATGCTTACCTCCTCGCCCGTTGGCGAGCCACAAAACCTTAAGTATACCCGAAGTCGTGCTTTCGCTGCAAATTCGCCCTGTCTTTTAGCTCTTCATGCGTCCGAAAAGCTCCTTTACGATGCTCACTGCCTGCTCGGCGGCCTGCCGGTCGGGTTCTTCGCTTGCATTGTTGTAGCCTTCCATCTCCCCCACTCCCATGCTCTGAACTACGATTCCATCCCTGCGTGAAAGTACGAAAAGGCCATCGTACATAAAGCCATAGTTCACCTCAGGCTGTGGGATCAACCATGCGATCTGCCCGCGTACAGGCACAATGCTCTCGTCTTTCCAAAGGGCGCGGGCACCATAGCCGGTGCAATTGAGGATCACTTTCTGCGTCAACTGGCTGAGCTCTGAGGGTTCGTGAAATTCGACCCTTTCGATTTTGCCGCCCTCGACCAGGAAGTCGTTGACGAGTTGTCTCGAATATCCGGCGATGTTGAAGGTGAGTGTTGAATTTCGCCTGGCCGACTTGGTGGGGAAGGGGTGTGTACCGGGAGCGAGTTCCTGGCTTCCTGGCGTCAGATCCTCAACTCGATCCTGATAGTGGGCGAAGGGCAATGCCTCTGGCACTTCACGCCGGCTTTCTCCATTGGAGAGTCTGTAGATGTCTGTCCACTCAACAGGATTTCCAGCCATGCCGAGATAGCTCTCATAGGTGTGAAATGAGTAGCGGGTCATCTTTTCCCACAAGGCGGGGAAGTCGGCTGACACAGCATTCGAAAGCGCAACTCGCGAATCTGGCGTCCAGGAGCCTGTCGCTCGAGACGAGCGGACTTCTGGCGGGCGTTCTTTGGCGTAGATAGTCACTTTCGCCCCGGCCCGCTGCAGCAGAATGGCCGAGGTAATGCCCAGTGCGCCGCAACCAATGACGGCGACATCCCGGTTGCCGGTAGACATTGCCTTCTCTACTGCGATGGAGCTCGAACCCCATGACAAGGACCAACCACTACCGCCATGCCCATAATTGTGAACCACTGTCTTGTCGCCAACACGCTCGACATTTAAGCGAGGACCGGCAGCACGGAAGGGGCGCGAGCAGACAGTCGTGCGGAAGATGCGGTCAGCTTCTGCCCGGATCGGCATCAGCCTGGGGAGAGGGCTTCGAGCCATCGGCGGCAGGTTGATTTTGTGCGCACAGCCGCTCAGGGCAGCTAGGGGCAAAGCGTTTAGGAAATGACGACGATCCATTGAATACCTCAGAAATTTTGGAGAATCAAGCAATGCCTGACTCGTCGTGGTGCCAGACCTACCGTAGACACAAATTTAGCAAGAGAGCTCAATGCCCGCTCTTGATGCCATGCCTCTTGAGGCGGTACCGTAGCGTGTCTCTGCTGATGCGCAAAATTCGTGCCGCTCCACTCTGGTTGTCGCCCGATTTGGCGAGGGCCGAAACTAGCAGTGCTCTCTCCTGATCCTCAAGCGAGGGGAGGTCGCTTACCGGTGTGGGCCGCGACTGAGTTCCCGCCTGCATCAGGTAGGCCGGTAGATCAGGAACGTCGATCATTGTGCCTGGTGCCATCATGGCCGCGTGTCCGATTACGTTTTCCAATTCCCGTACATTCCCTGGCCAGGTTTGACGTGACAAAATTAAATGCGCTCGATTCGTGAGACTGCGGATGCGCTTGTCATAAAGACGAGCGTATTTTTCGACAAAGTGACGAATCAACAACCGCAAGTCCCCTTCACGGATGCGTAAGGCGGGAGACTCGATCTCTACCATCCCCAATCGATAAAAGAGGTCTTCGCGGAAGCTGCCGTTAGCAACTTTGTCCCGTAGATTCTGATGTGTGGCCGCGATCACCCGCACATTGACCTTGCGTGGCTGCAGACTGCCCAGCCGTTGCACTTCCTGGTTATGCAGGGCACGCAGAAGCTTGGCTTGTGTAGAGAGCGGCATGTCGCCGATTTCATCCATGAACAGAACACCCTCGTGCGCATGCTCGAACAGACCCATCTTCTCTGAGATGGCACCGGTAAACGCACCTCGCACATGGCCGAAGAGCTCGCTTTCAAACAAAGTTTCAACTACCGCCGAACAGTTGAGTGCGACAAAGTTGCCACGCCGTGCCGGGCTCATCTGGTGCAACGCGCGCGCTACCAGTTCTTTGCCCGTTCCTGTTTCTCCCGTTACCAACACGCTGCGGAAATGCGGGGCGACGCGCCGCACTTTCGAAAACAGCTCCCACATTGCCGGACTATGACCAATCATGCCCTCAAACTCCGCGCTGGCAGCAAGACTCGCCTCAAGCTCCTGTGTCTTCCTTGCTGCGCGATGCTTCTCTAGAAGACCGCCGATCTTTTGACGCAATACTGCCGGGTTTACCGGCTTGTTCAGATAATCAGCCGCCCCCTTTTGAATTGCCTCCACTGCACTCGCTGTGGTGTAGTGCGCCGTCACCAGCACCACATCAATCGATGGATCGAATTCCATTACCCGCTCCAGCAGTTCCATGCCGCTGATCCCTGGCATCATCAAATCGGTGACCACAATTTGCGGATGTTCGCTCAAGATCTGGTCTAGCGCCAACTCCGGGTTTTGGAAGGTAGTCACCGCCAGATCTTCTGACTTCAGCACGGCGGCGAGCAACTCAAGGCTGGCCGCATTGTCGTCGATCAGCGTCAGCGCAATTGGCATCATCCCTAACAGCTTACTCGGCCCCCAATTGGCGGTCTACGGCCGCTAAAAGTTGCCTCAATGTCACAGGCTTGGTCAAATACTCACGAAAGCCCGCTTGCCTGCCTTTTTGGCTGTCTCCCTGCATCGCATAGGCTGTCACCGCGATCATGGGGATACGACAGAGATCTACATCAGCAAGCACTTGTTCGAGTACGGCATACCCATCCAGGCCCGGCATCTGAATATCCATCAAAACCAGATCCGGCCTCCAATCCCGCATCACAATCAGAGATTCGGCACCGTCTTCTGCCTCCCGGATTTCATGACCAGCATATTCAAGCCCTGTTCGCAAGAGCTCGCGGTTGCTCGCTTTATCGTCGACGATGAGTACGCGTGCCATTTTCTATTTTGCTTTAGGCGTCAGACGGCGTACCATCGCCAGCAGCTTGTCTTTTGCCACAGGTTTCGTCAGGTATTCTGCCGCGCCCATTTTCAGCACTGTGTCGTCAGCTATTACCGAAACCACAGCCACTGGAATGTCTCGTGTCTCGCGAAGACGTTTGAGTGAGTGTAGTGCCTCAAGGCCGCTCTCGCCTGGCAATAATAGGTCGAGCAAGACAAGGTCAGGTTGAATCTCAAGGGCCTTCACCAGCGTGTCTCGAATCGAATCGACAAAGATCAACTCGTACCTGCCAAGTCCAAGGTATTCGCGCAACAATTCGCGGGCTGCCGCATCGTCTTCGAGCGCCAACACAACAGGACGATCTCTGCTCACCGGGGATGGCTCGCCTCCAATCTGCGGCAAGGTGAAGATAAATCTGCTCCCGCTGCCCGGCTCGCTTTCCACCCAGATCCTGCCTCCCATCTGCTCAAGGAGTCTCCGGCAGATGGCCAGCCCAAGGCCTGTTCCCTCACGCACGCCTCTGGTTGTGGCGGCTACTTGATAAAAGACATCGAAGATCGAATCATGTTGCTCACGTGGTACTCCTATTCCGGTGTCTGTGACACGAATCTCAACGAATCGATCCGTCTCGGCCGCCTCCACCAGGATTGCTCCACCGGCAGGAGTAAACTTGATTGCATTGCTGAGCAGATTCAAAAGCAACTGGTGAATCCTCACTCGGTCTGCCCAAGCTTCGAGATTCTTCGCAACAGCGCAGCTAAGCGACAGCCTTTTGGCTTCTGCCTGAGGAAGAACGCTCGCTACCGTCTCTTCAATCAGGGCTTCGAGCCCAATTACTTCAAGATGAAATTCAAGCCTGCCCGCTTCGATTTTGCTCAGATCAAGAATGTCGTTGATGAGCGTCAGCAGATGTTGAGAATCCTTCTGAATGTGCTGAACAAAGCGTTTCTGCTTGTCATTTAAGGGGCCCTCCATACCTTCAGCCAGAAGCTCAGAAAAACCAATGATGGTGTGGAGGGGCGAGCGCAACTCATGGCTCATGCTTGCGAGAAACTCACTTTTTGCTCTCGAGGCGCTTTCGGCTCGTGAGCGTGCCTCTTCGAGCGATTCCTCAAAGCGGCGCCGTTCTGTGATATCTCGAAGGACAACCAGTTGGGCCGCCCGCCCCTGATAGTGCATCGGATGCCGTTGTGCCTCTATCTCAATCTGCTCGCCATTTTTTCGAACGTGGTATCGAATGCCGCTTTCGTGTTCCATCACTCCGTCAGGATCTGGACATCGAAGATCGCGCACCGTCATCTTCAGAAACTCTTCCCGCGTGTATCCGTAGGTTGTTACCGCTTGGGCGTTTACGTCCAGAAATTGAAGGCTCTCCTGATCGTAGACGCAGCATGCCACCGGACTCAATTCAAAGAGCTGGCGTGCCTGCTCAGCACTATCGCGCAGGGCCTCGGCCATGGCCTCGCTTTCGCTTACGTCGCGGATGATCGCAACGGTATGCACATCGTCATTCCATTGGATCGGGCTGATGCTGATTTGTACTGGAATTTCAACGCCATCTTTACGCAAGGCCCTCAGGCTCATGGATTGTCCCATCGGTCGCGTTGAAGGCCGGGTGGCATAATCTGACCGGTGCTGTTCATGCCGTCCTCGCATTGCTACCGGCACCAGTGCCTCGACAGTCATCGAATGCAATTCTGCCCGGCTATAGCCAAAGATTCGCTCGCAACTGGCATTCGCGAGAAGAATCGATCCATGTTCGTTTAGTTCCATCACCCCGTCAGGTGCGGCTTCGAGCAAATATTCGAATCGCTTGTCCATGCTCTTAACCGCTATCTTCCCACTGCCAGCACGTCACGTCGTCCCCAGGCAGAGCTGAAATATTGTGCAACCATCATTCCCATGCTCATACCCGCAAGCATGCTGAAATGGGAGAACCAGGCCGCGCGCGGGTCCACCATCGGGATCCACTCAATCGGCAGGTGGGCAAGCCCCATTCCAAGTTGCATTCCAATGCCGTCCAGGAGTAATGTGGACAGGCCCTTCCCTTCACGCCTGGCTTGTGCCAGACACCTGGCTTCGCGCCAGATTGGCACCAGCGAGAATACCCACATACCCAAACTCATCCATAGGTAGTGATTCCAGTTAAAGTCGTGGTGGCAAATGGAGCCGTACCACAGAGAAGGCAGCAACATTCCAAGCCCGCCCCATCCGGCCATAGCCAGATGCATATCGAGATGCGCTCCCCAGCGCATCCGCGTGAAAGCGAGAATTGAGACGGCCAGGGTAAAGCAAAGTCCGCCGGCAAGTCCGGTCAGCGAGTCAGAGATTCTGACCAGCAGCGCAACTTGAGCGAGGCAAGTCAAAGTGAGCAGATACGGATTCATGGCAAGTGCTCCACCGGCTTCACTTTACCGGGGGCCTCCCAATCCATGAGCCGCATCGAATCCAAAATGACGGTAAGGCTCGATGCCAGCATGAGCAGGGCGGCTGCCACGGGATGGAGCCACCCAAACGCCGCAATACCGATTCCAACCGCATTGTAGGCGAGAGAAAAGCCGATGTTCCGGCGGTTGGTGCGCCGTGCGGCCCGGGCAATCTCAATGGCTTCGGGCAAGGCACGCCAGTTCTGATGCAGCATTACAAAGCTGCTCACATCGCGCACCAATTCTACGCTTGTCGACAAGGTCAGACTGGCTTCGCTCCACGCCATCGCGGCAATATCGTTCAATCCATCGCCCACAAAGAGCACTTTATTGCCCCGCTTTTGCATCACCCCGATTGCGCTGTGCTTGTCGATTGGCGATTGTCTGACAGACTGTTGCCTGATCGGAATCGCCGAGGCTCGTTCCGCTCCATCCCCGGTGGAAAGCATAACCCTCAACCCTGCTTGCTCCAGTTCGCTTACAGCTTCAGAGACGCTCCCTTCGCAGATCTCCTTTAATGTGATCCCGGCGCAGAGCTCTCCATCCACACGTAACTCCAATTCACGGCTCTCGGTTCTGGCTCCAGCAAAGAGCAACCGGCCATCGGCGAAGCGGGCCTCGATGCCAATTCCAGGCAACAATCGAATGCTCTCAAGCGTGGTATTGGCCGTGACGGGGTGACCTTCCCAGAGACTTTGAAGGGCAGTCGCAATCGGATGGCGGCTGGCTGATTCTGCTTCGCGCAGCAGATACCTCAACTCTGACTCTCGTCCCTGCCATGAGGGGGATACCTGCCAGCTTGCCTCGTATTCTTCGGTTAGGGTGAGTGTGCCGGTTTTGTCAAAGACGACCGTATCGATCTCGGCCAGTTTCTCGATTGCTTCACCTGACCTGGCCAGGATTCCCAACTCGCGAAGGCGTGAAATCGCTGACCAGACCGCCAACGGCGTTGCAAACCCGAGAGCGCACGGGCAGGCGATGACCAGCACCGAAAGCGCGCAAAACAGCGCATTTGCCCAATCGCCTTCTCGCGAATGCACCCAAAGGGTGATCAGGCTCACGCCAATTACCGCAGGCCCAAACCATCGCAAAACGGCCATAGCAAGACGCTGTTCGCGGCCTGGGACGGCAAGGCCAGCCGCAACGAGATCCCGGATCTTATCCAGCTCAGCTTCACCGCCTGCTTCGGTTGCTTCACAGTCGACCGAGGCATCAATCAAGAATGCGCCTGCGGCAACTGTGTCGCCAATCGTGCGGCTGCGGGCAAAGCTCTCCCCCGTAAGTGTCGCTTCGTGGAAGTAAGCAGAGCCGGCCAGAATCTTTGCATCCACTGGTACTGCTTCACCCGGCAAGACTCGAAAGCGGTCTCCAGCTTTGACTTCAGCGGCCGTGACCCTTTCGCCATTCAGACGGCGCACCATTCGTTGATCGGGAGCCCAGTCGCCCAATGACCGCAACACTCTTGCTTTGCCGTAGGCTCCCACCTGCCGTCCTAGCGAATAAATCACCAGCAGCAAGGCGGCCACATCGGCATAGGTGCCACCTTTCTGCGTTTGCAACGAAACGATAGAAGCGGCAAGACTGGCTCCGATTCCAAGCAGGAAAAGCAGCTCGATGCCCAGGCGCCTGAGCTTGAAGGCTTGCCAAACTGCCTCAATGAATTCCTTGGCCAGCAATCCAAAAACCGCAACCGCGACGCAAAGAATCGAAAGCTCAAGCGAGATTCTTTCCTGCGCTGTGACTTCAGAGCCGTTAACCGCCAGGCCCATCACCATCGCATTCATGGACAGGAAGGCACCAGCACCGATCCTCCACCAGACCGATGCCGGAGCTTCGTCCCCGCAGTCACAATCGATTCTTTGCTTCATCACCGCTTACTTCTTGTCCGCAAAGGCTGCAAGCGAAGTTGCGGTCCAGGCTCCATTCGCGCCTGCTTCCTTGCGAATTGCCTCAACAACAGACTTCGCCACCGGGCCAGACTTGTTACCGAATGAAGCCCGGATGTAAGTGAGGACGGCGGCAATCTCTTCATCGTTGTAGTTGTCCTTCCAACCGGGCATTTGAGAATTGTAAGTCTGGCCCTTTACGGCAAGTTCTCCATTGATGCCATTGAGCAGGATTGCCGCCAGCCGGCGAATGTCACCGTTGACATACTCGGAATCGGCGAGCGGCGGAAACTGTCCTGCAAGACCCATTCCGTTGGCCTGATGGCATTGGGTGCAAGCATTGTAGACTTCTGCCCCGAGCAGCATCGGATCTTGGGGAGCAGCCGGTCCTGCTGCCCCAGGCCCTGCTGCGTATTCAGACAGCCCATTGCCAGTCCAGTCGCCTGCGTATGTACCCATGTAATAGCCTCCCCACATGGTCAAGAAGAAACACATGATAAGGAAGACAACCGGTGTGGGACGGATGCCGTCTCGCGGTTCGCTCATCTCACGCATGGCTGCCGTGTGCATCTCCATGATGCGGTCTTCCATCTCCGGCGGACGCTTGAATTCAGAGTTGGATTGATCCGGGTTCATTGTGCTGCCTCCGGCAATGGAAAGGTCTTGTTCAGCCCTCTCAGGTATTCAATGAGGGCCTTGCCCCGATCAGTTGGCACTAAATGTGTGACACCGTTTTGGTAAAACTGGGGTGGTATTTTGACAACGTCCACGGGGAAGGCACCAGATGGTAGAGCTTCGCCATCCTTCAGTTCCGTAAAGAGATAGTTGTACCGTGGCATGATCGACCCTGGAGTGGTGATTTGCGGGTTGTAAAGGTGCAGTGCGTGCCATACCGCCGAAGGCTGGCGTGAGCCAATGCTTGCCAGATCTGGCCCGGTTCGCATGGTTCCAAGTTGGTGCGGCTTCTCGAATATATAGTCGCGGGGGACGCTGCGGCGGGTACCCCAATTCCGGCGGATATCCGCGCCGTAGCCCTTCATCCGGATTTGTTGCGAATGGCAATAGATGCAGCCTTGATCAATGTACACACCGCGGCCTTTGAGTTGTTCCCCAAAGTAAGGCACTGGATACTGTGTCCCATCAGCCTTTTTAACGGGCTGCAATTCACGGAACTGCCAGTTGGGCACGATAACCAGTCCAGTAACCGAGGCGGCGATGGTGAGAAGAATGCCTATAGCCAAGCCTATGCCTCTGCTAATCATTTTGTTTGAGCTCCTTCTCTTTTTCAAGTAGAACCCTATAGTCGCGCTCGGTTGTGAGCAGCGTTGGTGTGACGAATCGCAGCTTGTGTGGCTGAACGATGCGCCAGAAATTAATGGCAAAAGCAATTGTGCCAGATAGCAGGATCAGCCCGGCCACGGTACGCAGCATGAGATATGGCTTCGTGAATGCAACGATGTTGAGGAAGGGAATCGCCGGATTGTTCATCATCAGCCCCTGGTTGATGCCTGCCCAGCACATCGCCCCCGCATAGAGTGCAGTGCCGAAGAGAGTACACCAAAAATGGATGCGGATTAATCGAGCGGAACTCCATTCATTACCCGTCAGCCGTGGCATTGCGTAATACATCATCGCGAACATGAGTGGCGCGAAAAATCCATACATGCCAAAGTGGACATGCCCGATCGTATAGTGCGTAAAGTGCGTTACTTCCTGGTGGCTCCGCAGAGCCTCAAGCGAGCCTTGAAAGCTGGAAAGCGTGTAAACCATCGATCCCATCACCGCGAAGCGAAGGGTTGGGCTGGTCTTCAGATGGTGGAAAGACCCGACCATCGTCATGTGGTGGTTGATCCCAATCGTAACAACCGGGATGAACATCATCATGCTGCCTACAACTCCCACAGTAATCGTCCATGCCGGCAATGGCCCGCCCGTCAGATGGTGCGTACCCGCCCAGTTATAGAAGATCGCATTGGACCAGAAGCCAAGCAGTGAGAGGTGATAGCTGTGAATCGGTTTCCCAATTACCTTTGGGATCAGATAGTAGGCTGCGGCTATACCCGTAGGCGTGGCGAAGAGGCCGACCACGTTATGCCCGTACCACCAATTCGCAACTGCCTGAGCGACGCCGTCGACCGCACCCAGATTCGTGCAGGCTTCTGCCGCAAGAATCAGGATTGGGAACCAGATGGCGACTGCCATCAGGTACCACTGAGAAACATAAGTGTGGCTGCTGCGGCGGGTAAAGTACATTCGGAAGTTCGCGATGATGATGAACACGTAGGGGATGACCAGCAAAGGCATAGCCCACAGTGGGAACTCAAGCGTTTCGACTCCGGTTGAGTGGCCCATCAAGACGCCAATGGACCCAAGCAGGATCCCCACATTGAAGATCACGCCGCCTGCGATCAGCAATGCGGGAAAAGGGATTCGGGTCTGGCAAAGCCGGGCTTGCAGCCACAGCAATGTGCCCGAGGCTGCTGTACCGCCAAAACCATAAATCGCAGTGTCCCAATGCACGGGGCGAATGCGGCCGAAGGTGAGCCATTCGTAACCGCCAAGAAAGTCCGGCGAATGCAGTTTGATGGAACTGATCAATCCGGCAAAGGTCGCTACAAAAAGCCAGAATAGAGAACTGGCCCAATAAATTGTGACCACCCATTCCGCCGATCGGTCTACCTCGATGCGAGAAACTGCTTCGCCCTGGGGCCCTGCTTCTAGAGTGGTTGCGCTCATCGCGGCCTCTCGCCGGGAAAGTAGTCTGTGACCATTCCTACCGGTTCTTCCTCGTCAAAAATGGACCTCGCACCTTGCCGCAGGTTTTTGAATTCACCCTGTTTAATGGCCCAGGCCAACAGCCAAACCATGGTGACTCCCGCTATGAGTGCGAAGGTCCAGATAAATATAAACACGTAGAACATTCATTACCTCTTCTAAACTAGAGGCAATTCGAAGGCCGATTGCTACGTGGTTAAAAACAAAAGAAAAAGCCGGTATTCAACCGGCTGATTGGGGTAGCTCACCCATCGGATGTGGGGCAAATGCCCCTAGTAATTGCTTCGATCTCCGCGATTTTCGAAGAGCGGTTCCACTTCCATCGATGTGAGTACCCAAAGTCCGTAGGCTCCGATTACACTTCCCAACGGAATACTGATGATGGCCAAAGCACACACCACCATACCCATGGTTCGTGCCCAGCCCTGTATGCGTAGCAGCCCCATTCCTGTCATTATCAACGGGACGGCCAGGAGGATATTTAGGAAAACAATGCCAACGACCATTGGCCCAACAACAGAGGATAAATCATCAAAAGCGTTTACCAGTCCGCTGGGTCCGCCATTGGCAATCATCCAAATGAGGGAGAGCAGGCCGCCGCCGATCCCCATGGCAATCATCAGCATTGCCAGTGTTCTTAGATGTAGCGCCATTCGTATCCTATTCTATCCATTCCTCTTGCCGAAATACCGGTAGGCAGCAAATAGCGTTACCGAAGTCCAGATCCAGATTCTCATATGTTCGTCTTCATTCCAACTTAGGTTTAGCCTCCAGCCTATCATTGGGTCGTATGCCAATGGCAATAGCGCCATAGGAAGTAGCCAGGGAAGGGGGTCCCAGCGGCTGACCGCCAGGAAGGGTAGGAGCCAACCCAGATACCAAAGATGTATATTGGCGGAGAACGCGAGAAAGACCGTCATAAAGCAGAGGATTGATTCCGCCCGCCCGAGCTTAATCAAAGGTAGCGTGGCGCTGCACACCGCGGCGATGACGACTGCCTGCATCTTGTCGCTGAGAAATCGATAAAGAAAAACATTGTTTTGCCACCCGCCTAGAAAGCCACTTGTAAATCGAACTTTCGTGACCCATTCATTAATAGGCATTAACGGTAGACAACTCGCCATCATTGCGGTAAAGCTGAGCAAACCTACTATCGAAAAACTGCGGGCCAGCCAAAATGGAATCAGAAGGATGGGCCACCATTTGGTGAGCGTTGCCAAACCCAGCCAAACCCAACTTGCCACGCCCTGAGTAAGATACGCGGTAAAGATGAGAAGCATCAGCCAGGAATCACTGTGGCCGTTCATCCAGTATTCATAGATGCTAAGCGGGCTCCAGCCAAGTAGCATCCATCGCCAGAGCGGCCAACGTTGCCGCCAGGCCAGAAGCAGCAGTATTGCCTCGGCGAGGGCGGCTGAGGATTTCATGGGTAACCCAGCTTCGTAGGTTGCCCAATGAACAGCTTCAAGGACGGGCCCGTAAACAGCCGGGAAATCGTAGCCGGGGATCTTGTGATCCATCGCACCACTCTGTGCCGGGCTAATCCGGTAGGGGTTAAGTCCCTTGGCGATCGTTTCGGCCTCCCATGTATAGCGAAGATGATCGTCGCTGAGGCTTGGCGGTAGGGTAAAGGCAAGCAATCGAAAGGCTATTGCGGCGGCAATAGCCACCCGTCGAAACTGTTGCGATTCCGGCACACTGGCCGCAATCCAGAGGGCTATAAAATAAAAAAGATAAGTTATACTATAGCCGACACTTATAGACGTAATCCGCGCTGCTTCGTCGTCTGTCCAAAACGTGCCTAGGGCTAGCACTGCCAAGAAAGCAGAGGCTAATCCGGCCAGGATCGAAATGGAGTAGTGGACCAAGTCACCTATTATGCTAACTGGCTCTTCTTCAACAGCTGAAAAACTGATCGATGCGCTCTTCGACGACACCTTCGCGGGGGTGCATTCGCTGGCGGCATTCGACTACTTCATTCTTGTTCCTTACTTCGCAATGCTGACGGTGCTGAGCTTTTATGGCTGCCACCGGTTTGCCATGATTCGCGGCTATTTTAAGGGCAAGAGGAACATGCTCAAAGAGCCGTTGCATTACTTCACAGATCTCCCCAAGGTAACCATTCAGCTCCCTCTTTTCAACGAACGCTACGTTGTGGAACGTTTGCTGGAAAGTGCCAGCAAGGTTCGTTATCCGGAGGGTCTGTTGCAGATCCAGATCCTGGACGACTCTACCGACGATACCGCTCCTTTTACTCAAGCTCTGGTGGCAAGCTACGTCGAGCGTGGTTTCAACATGGAGTACCGCCATCGCAAGAACCGCCAAGGCTACAAGGCAGGTGCCTTGCAGGCTGGCATCCCGACCGCTACAGGCGAATTGATTGCGATTTTTGATGCCGACTTCGTATTGCCAGAAGACTTTCTTGAGAAAACGGTGCATCATTTTACGGATGAAAAAGTGGGTGTTGTCCAGACTCGTTGGACTTATCTCAATCGCCACTTCAACCTTCTGACTGAAGTGCAGACGATGCTCCTTGATGGTCACTTTATTCTTGAGCACGGTGCCCGCGCCGGTAACGGGCTCTTCTTCAATTTCAACGGCACGGCCGGAATCATGCGCAAAGCGATGATCGAAGACGCCGGCGGCTGGCAGCACGACACGCTAACCGAAGACAGCGATCTCAGCTACCGGGCTCAGTTAAAGGGATGGCGCTTCGTCTACCTTCCCCATGTGGAATGCCCTTCGGAGTTGCCGGTTGAGACCTACAGCTTCCAGGTGCAGCAATCCCGCTGGGCGAAGGGGTTGACTCAGTGCGCTAAGAAGCTATTGCGAATGATTTTGGATGCGAAGCTGCCGTGGCGCGTCAAGCTCGAAGCGATTTGCCATCTAACTCCGAACATCTCTTACCCATTGATGATCCTCGTTTCAGCGCTGATGCTGCCTGTAATGATTGTTCGTTTCTACATGGGTCCGCTGGAAGTACTCTTGATCGATTTTCCATTGATCATTGCAAACTTCGTCAGTCTGACAGCTTTCTATCTAATTGCGCAGCGTGAGATTGATCCTGTCGGCTGGAAGCGAACCATCTGGTTTATGCCTGCTTTGATGGCAGCCGGCGTAGCTCTCACAATCAGCAACACCAAGGCAGTGATTGAAGCACTGCTTGGCGTCCAGACCAGCTTTGCCCGTACTGCCAAGTACAACTTGAGCGATAAAAAAGTAAAGCTCGAACAGGTTGAATACCGGCGCAAGAGTGGTTGGTTGCCTTTTGCCGAAATCGCGATGGGATCGGCGTTTGCGGCGATGGTTTACTACTGTATCGAGTCGTTGAATTTTTTGAGCATTCCATTCCTCATGATCTTTGTCAGCGGATATTACTGGGCTGGCTTCAGCACCCTTTGGCAGGAATATCAGGGCCTGATGCAGTTCAAGGCGGCTAAAGCAGCGCTTGAAGCCGTTCCGCAGCAGACAAACCACTAAGGGCCGCACCCTCAATTCGGGCTTCACCAAAGGCGTCGCCAGCAAGAATCAGCGGAGCTTCAGTTGGCACGGTAAAGCATCTCTCTGGATGCATTACCATCGGCTTGGAGTACTTCCAGCGATGGAGTTTCCAGGCGCTAACTTTATAGCCTTCGAGCAGCTTCTGAGCCACTTCTTCGGCATGCTTGTCCCAGTTATCGAGGCTGAATGCAGGGCCAGCGTGGATCGTGATGGCGTTGGCCACGGTGGAGATTGCCTTACGGGCGTTGTCTGAAATCCAGGAGATTGGCTCGCTGTTGGTCAACTGACTGGCACCCGGCTCTGGAAGCTCCACAGGTTCTTCAAGGATCGCCATCACTGCCAGGCATCGCTCGTACTGGATTCGCTCAAGGGCGGTGCGTGCTTCATCGGGGAGATCGAAATCAAGCAGGGCCAGCGTTTGCGGCACTGGAGTTGTGACAATGAGCGCGTCGGCGGTGAGCGATTCGTCGAAGTCGGTTTCGAGGGTCCATTGATTGCCTGAGGCAATGATATGGCTTACCTTCACGCCGCAGCGCAGGTCGATGCCCTGGGCAAGGTGTGCCGGGATTGTATTGATGCCTGCCTGGCCAATGAAGCGTGGGTGGCCGTCTTGTTGCCCATTAAATCCATTGCCCCAAATGCGGACCAGCCCCTTGGCCTGCCACGCCCGCTGGAAGGCGGCGAAGCGTTCGTGACGGACAGTAAAGAACTGCGCACCGTAATCGAAGAGGGCACCTTCAAAGGGGCGGGTAGCCATGCGGCCGCCGGGCCGATTGCCTTTTTCGAGTACAGTAACTGCCGCGCCTGCGAGGCGCAATTGCTGCGCAGCCATCAGGCCACTGATGCCGGCACCTATGATTACAACTTGCTTTTGCACAAAACTCTAGTTTGACCTGAAAATGTTACAGAGACATCAACTTTATGTACATGGTTCGAGTGGACGGCGTTTTGGAAGACTTTGGAGAGTGGCCGATTGATGGAGCTGAGGAGCGCCCTGGCGAGACTTGGGTCTATTTCTCAAATCGAGTCGTTGCCGGCAGCTTCGCCAAAGCTCATGAGGCAAAGATCGAACGGGCGCAGTGGGAGGTAAATCTTGCCTGGCAGAAAGAGTGGAAAGCAAAACCTGTGGGGCAGCGTTGGTGGATTGCGCCCGAGGGTGACATGGTCGTTCCAGAGGGACGCCATCGGCTTGGGATGCGCACTGGGCTCGTATTTGGGGCAGGAGATCACGATACGACCTGTGGCTGTCTTGAGATGATGGAGCGGATTGATTTTGCAGGCAAGGCTGTATTTGATTTGGGCACGGGCACTGGGATTTTGTCCGAGGCAGCAAAGGTGTTGGGGGCGCTGCCTGTGATCGCTTGCGACCTAGAGGCCGACGCGGCACGGATGGCTCATGAGCGAGGAATAGCAGCCTATCAGGGGCCCAGCTTCGCCTTGCCAGACAGCCTGTTTGATGTCTTGCTCGTCAATGTGCCGGGCTATGTGCATCTCGATCTTTCGCCCGAGTATTCGAGACTGCTGAGCAAAGGTGGGGTGCTCCTCCTAAGTGGTTATTACGAGTGGCAGGCAGAGAGGATCGAAGCGGCATTGCCGGAATTTCAAAAAGTGGATCAGCTCTTGAAAGGCGATGGCTGGGTGGCTTCGATTTTCTCGCACGCCCGCGCGACGGCGTCTTCAGATTGAATCAGCGTCCCCATGCTGCGGGCCACTTCGCTTGCTTTTGGGGCGGCACGGAGGGCTTCTTCAAGGAGTTTGGCGGTGAATCTTTTGCGAGGGATCGTGAGGCCGAGCCCAAGCTGGACGCACCGGCGGGCGTTGTCTGGCTGGTCGTGAGAGTAAGGCACGACGATCATGGGTTTGCCTGCGCGTAGAGCCTGTGCAGTAGTGCCGATGCCGCCTTGATGAATCGTTACGGCTCCGCGCGGCATGAGTTGCGAGTGCGGGGCGTAGCGGGCGATGAAAATGCGGTCGTTGCCAAGAGAGAGGTAACGGTCGTAGTTGTCGCGGCCAACCAGCAGCACAGCGCGTTTGCCCATGCGATTGACGGCCACTTGCGCCTCGTTGTAAAAGCGTCCGGGATCGAGTACGGCAGAGGTGCCAAGGGTGAAGACGTAGGGCGGCTCGCCCGCCTCGAGGAATGCTTCGAGGTCTGGATCAAGCTTCGTAAAACTCGCATCGAGTTTGTCGTAGAAAGGAAATCCGCACACTGTAGCGGGCTGTGGAAAGTCCGGCTGTTCTTTCATGAAGTGTTTCGAAAAGAGAATGAGATTGCCGTGCGGAGAACTGTGGCCAAAGAGTTTGGGTACGGCAGTAGCGGGGAGGCCTTCTTTAGCTGCAAGGTCGTAGGCTTTGTTGAGAAGAAATCCGTTCATCTGGTGGAGGCCCCTGTAGACCGTGCGCAGGATGCCGGGAGACATCATCGGCAGGAAGGGCATGGCGGGGATGAGTGGTGGATCGTACGCAGACAGGATGGCGGCTGGTTGCAGGATGGTAGTGATATAGGGGAGATTCAGTTTGGCAGCAGCCAGCGGAAGGCCAAGAGCGAAGAGCGAGCCGAGAAGGATATCGGCAGAGCGTGCCTCTTCTAGAAGAATGCGGTAGGCCTCTTCGATTGGTGGCAGAAAGATTTCCTGCACGACGTAACGGGTTCCGTCAAAGGTAGCCATGCACCGGCGGCGGATTTCCGGATCGTACTCGATCGCGGTGAGATCCGGCGGAATGGCCACAAAGCGAATGCCCTCGCTCTCAATCTTTTCCCGGTAGAACTTGCTGGATGCCAAAGTGACCCAGTGGCCGCGGGCTTTGAGGCCAATCGCGATGGCGAGATAAGGATGCAAGTCTCCGAATGAGCCGACGGTGGCGATCAGGACGTGCTTTGGCATTCGTGAATGATTCCTTCAGGGCTCATAACGCGGCGAACTTCGTCAGTGGCTGATCCGGCGATGTAGGCGATATCGAAATAAGAGTCGCGCCACGGGATTGCGTCTACACTTCCTTCGATGAACATGCAATCGATCCGGTTTAGAGATTCTGCATGCGCACGGGCCTGGTCGATCTGGTCGAGATCGGTTGAAACGCCGATCAGTTGGCTCGCCTCGATGCCGGGCCAATTCGGGAGGATCGGGACGATAAGGACACGAGGGTTTTGCGGCACACCTTTATTTTGGGATGATAATGAGGATGCTGCGAAGTCTATTGCCGATTTTGTTGGGTGCCTTTGCGTGGGCGCAATCGATCCCCTTGACCGAGTATGCTTCCCGGCGTGAGCAGATTCGCACGAAGTTGCCAGATAGCGTTGTGGTTCTCTGGGCCTATACCCCTGGAGTGGAAGTGCATGACCGCAATGGCTTCTTTCAGGATCCGAATTTCTTTTATTTAAGTGGGTGGCGTGAGCCGAATGGCGCGATGCTCCTCTGTTCATCCTGTCCTGAGGGGGAGCGCGAGATCTTTTTTCTGCCTAAGCGGAACGCCCGGCGTGAGATCTATGACGGGCCGATGGTTGCGGGCGAAGATCCAGATGCAGCCAGCAAGACTGGATTTGCAAAGGTGTTGCCTGCAGAAATGCTTGAGGCTCATATCTTGAAGGCGCTCGAATCGGCCAGCCAGATCTACACCGTATTTGATGGGCATGAGACCGCCCTGGCCAGAGTCGCTCCATTGCGTATCTTAAAGGATGCGCGTGAATCCATTACCAGTCTGAGACTTCGTAAGTCAACGGCTGAACTGGCCCTGATGCAGAAGGCAATTGATGCCTCCATCGCTGCGCACTTCGAAAGCTGGAAGCTAGCCAGGCCCGGGCTTTACGAATATGAAGTGGCAGCGGCAATGCAGAGCACCTACTTTGCTCTGGGTTGCGAGCGGAACGCGTATGCGCCGATCGTGGGCAGTGGGCCCAATAGTGTGATCCTCCATTACAACCAGAACAAGCGGCGGATGGATGGCGGGGATGTATTGTTGATGGATGTAGGCGGGGAGTATTCGATGTACGCGGCGGACATCACAAGGTCGATTCCGGTGAACGGCAAGTGGACGGCGCGGCAGAAGCAGATTTACGAACTGGTGCTGGGGGCACAGAATGCCGTAATTGCGGCGGCCAAGCCGGGTGTGATGCTAAGCGCGCTTACGATCGTCGCCAGGGAGTACTTCAACGCACAAGGTAAAGGGCCAAAGGACAAGCCTTGGGGAGATTATCTGCTGCATGGGGTGAGTCATCACATCGGGCTTGATGTACATGATCCTTACGACAAGACTTTGCCGCTGGGCGAAGGAAATGTAATCACAGTAGAGCCGGGCTTGTATATTGCCGAAGAGAGCCTGGGCATCCGGATTGAGGACATGATCGTGATCACAAAAGACGGGGCGCGGCTGTTGACTTCGGCATTGCCTCGAGGGGCTGATGAGGTGGAAAAGAGGATGCAGCACTGAGTTTGAAGGCGCGGCAGTTCGCGATGTTGGCAGCTCTGCTGGTATTGTGTTTTGCGGTGGCGCTAGTCTTCGGCTGGTCGCGTGCCGCAGCGCAACTGGATGGGCAGGCTTATGACTGGCTCTTCGCGACAAGTCAGACGCCGGAGTGGCAGGCGAAATCAGCATTGCTGGCGATTGATGAAGCCAGCCTGATCGAGATGGGCGGAGCGCGGAATTTGCGTCAAAAGCTGGCTGCGGTGTTGCCCAGGGTTTGTGCGGCCAAGCCTTTGGCGGTGGCGGTCGATTTGATGTTGTCAACAGCGGAGGACCCTCAGATAGATGCGGCGCTGGCGGCGGCTTTTGCCAGGTGCCCAAGTGTTGTTTTAGGGGCCGACATCGTGCGCAAGCAAAGCCAGTGGGAAGAGCCCATTGAAGCATTCAAAAAAGTGGCTGGAGCGCTCGGCCATGTCCATGCCGATCCCGATCCGGTGAGCCGGCGCATACCGCTGGAGAAAGCAGTGGCCGGAAAGCGCTATTGGGCATTGGCTCTCGAGGCGTTCCGGTTGTCCAAGCAGGCCGGGCCGATCCTTGAGACCCCTCAAGATCTCGAAGTGGGCCTCACAAAGATTCCCGCTTCACGGGCGACAGCGCGCAGCGTCTATATCAACTATGTGCCGGTATCGATTCCGCAGGTGAGCCTGAAGGAGGTCGCCAGCCGGGCGGGCGCGGCAATGGAGTTTAGCGGCAAGGTGGTCTTTGTAGGCTATACCGATCAGAGTGCAGCGCGCGACAGATTGATGACCCCGATGGGCAGTTTGATGACTGGCGTTGAGATCCACGCGAATCTGTTTGAGACGCTGCAGCAGGGTCTGTTTGTAACGGATGCACCGGTGAGTGTGCCGGTATTGTTGACCTTTGCGGCGCTGGCCGGGTCGGGCTTGATTTTTGTGTTTTTGAGCGGCTCAATCGCCTGGTTTGCGGCGGTGGGCTGGCTGGTGGTGGTTCACGTAGCACCACGGTGGCTATTCTCGAATCAGGTTTTCGTGGGGCCTTCAATGGTGTTGACCGGCGTTTGGTTAGGGACGATTGTCTCAGCGAGCTTTCACTACTTTGTGATCCGCAAGCAGTGGAAGCAGAGCGAGGCAGACAAGAGCCGGTATCAGCAGGCGATCCATTTCGTGACCCACGAGATGAAGACGCCGCTGACGGCGATCCAGGGGTCGAGCGAGATCATGAGCCGTTACAAGCTCAATGAAGAAAAACAGAAGCAGTTTGCGCAAATGATCCATTCGGAATCAAAACGCTTGGCGAGTATGATTCAGACCTTTCTCGATGTAGAACGGCTGGCCGAAGGCGAGATGCAGTTAAAACAGGATGTGTTTGGCTTGAGCGCCGTGTTGCTGCCGGCTCTGGACCGGGCGCGGATGCTGGCTGAACGCAAAGAGATGTCGATGCAAGTGGGTGCTATTCCTGCTGGACAGCTCAAGGGCGACAAGGAGTTACTTGAGTATGCATTCTATAACTTGCTCAATAACGCAGTGAAATACTCGCCCGAGGGCACGGGTATTGAGTGTAGCTGTCAGGTTGTGGACGGCAGAGTTCGTATCGCGATTCGCGATCAGGGCATGGGTATGGATGCAGCAGACCTGAAACGGATCTTTGATCGTTTCTATCGATCCAGGCGCGCAGAAGAAAGTGGAATCAGTGGGACTGGCATCGGGCTCAGTATTGTGAACGAAATTGTGAAACAGCACGATGGCCGGATTGATGTTGAAAGCGAAGTGGGTGTAGGGAGCGTATTTACTGTAATTCTGCCCTTTATGGCAGGTGCTCCGGTAGACTCAGAGATAGCGAATGCCAATCAGCGCCCCATTATTGCTAGTTGAAGACGATAACAGTGTCCGTCATACGCTGACCACTTTTCTCAACCTGGAGGGCTATCAGGTCGAGGCAGTGTCCAGTACCAGGGCGGCGATGGAGAAGCTGCTCGGTGGCACTTACCCGGTCGTGATCAGTGATATTTACCTCGATGAGCGGACGGGCCTCGATGTGTTGCGAGCGGCTAAGGAATCAAATGGAGATTGCCGCGTGATTCTGATGAGTGCGCGAGGAAGCATGGAGACGGTGATGGCGGCCACGCGCGGTGGAGCTTTTGAGTATCTGGCCAAGCCGTTTGAGCTGGACGATCTGTTACATGCGATTCAAAAAGCCGAGGCCGAGATCGAAGGGGCGGCCAGTCTCGACCGTGAGACCGGTATCGACGATCTGCCAGAGACAGAGATGATCGGCAGCTCGACAAAGATGATCGAGATTTACAAGATCTTGAGCCAGGTAGCACCCACCGATGCAAGTGTGTTGATCACGGGCGAAACGGGCACGGGTAAAGAACTTGTGGCGCGGATGATCCACACCAATTCCAAACGTCTGATCGGGCCCTTTGTCGCTGTAGACTGCGGCAGCATTGCGGCCTCTCTGCTGGAAGCGGAATTGTTTGGCGCAATGAAAGGCAGCTATACAGGGGCAGACCGTGATCGTATTGGCGTGTTTGAGACGGCCAATAAGGGCACGGTCTTTCTCGATGAGATTGGCGAGATCGATCCGCCGTTTCAGCTCAAACTGTTGCGGTTCCTGCAAGAGCGCGAGATCCGGCCGGTGGGTGCCAACCGGGCGAAGCAAGTAGATGTGCGTGTCGTTGCGGCAACCAACCGTGACTTGCAGAAGCTGGTCGAGGAAGGGAAGTTTCGCGAGGACTTGTGGTTCCGCCTGAATGTCGTCAGGATTCCTTTGCCAGCGTTGCGGGACCGCCGCTCTGATATCCCCTTGCTGGCGCACTTCTTTATGCGGAAGTACAACGAGCGGTATGACTTGAATGCGGTCTTAACGGCGAGTGGGCAGAAGTTGCTCGAAGAGCAAGCCTGGCCGGGCAACGTGCGGCAATTGCAGCATTTGATTGAGCGGTTGGTGATCTTGGCTCCGGCAGGGCGCATTGATGGCGAGGCGGTGGCTGAGGCTCTGGCTGAGTCTTCGGGCGAGGATGTTGCGTCAACCGGGAGTTTGAAAGATACCGAACGCGAGCAGATCCTCAAGGTGCTGGAGGCGACTGGCAACAACAAAAGCCGGGCAGCAAAGGTGTTAGGGATTGAGCGCAAGACTTTGTATCGCAAACTCGAGCGGATGGGGCTGCAGTAGGCCGGACAGACAAGCTCTGGGGCTGTCTGGCTGCTCGATTCTTTTGCCTGGTTTAGCCCGCTAAAATCTTTCAGCAAAGTTGAGAGGTGTTAGGTAACGGGCTACAGTATAACGAGTGAAGATTCGGAACATCATCCTTAAGGGCTTGAAAAAGCTCTACCTGGAGGACAGCGCGAAAGTGCTGCCCCCTGATGCCGTGGACCGCAAGGGAGTCTGGAGCCTGCACGTCACCCGCAACTGGCGGCTGACGGTCCAGATCGAGTACTGCGAAATATTGGATGTTGATTATGAAGATTATCACTGAGGATAAAGCCATGAGAATGCTAAACCCCGTTCATCCGGGCCGCTTTCTGCGGACGGAAATCATCGAAGCCCACGATCTTTCCGTGACGGAAGCGGCGAAGATCCTGCACGTCTCTCGCCCAACCCTGTCTACCCTTCTGAACGCCAAAGCCGATCTCTCCGGCGACATGGCCCTGCGCTTCGAAAAGGCCTTCGGCGTAGAGATGGAGACCCTTATGCGGATGCAGAATTCCCTAGATATTGCCCGCACGCGCAGCCGCGAAAAGAAGATCCACGTTGATCGCTACGAGCCGCTTCCGGCGGCTTGAAGAAGGAAGAAGCGCTCGATGGCACGTACACCCATGCCTTGGTGACGCAATGGGACAGGCCAACTTCAAGCCAGCACTTGCATCTTCGGAACAAGCCATAACGCTCCAAGCTCGCCTCGTCGCCCACGGTGTCGCCGATTGTGTTTCCCCACTCACTTTCATCTCTTCCAGTTCGTTTTCCGTTCTCAATTCAAACAAGCTACGAGCCAACCGCCGCTGGACGAAAAAAGTACTTCGTGATAATCTTCCGGGCATGAAATGCTATTCAAGGCTGTTTATGCTTGGTCTGCTTGCTAACTTGACTCTGCACGCGCAGGTGGAGCGTGCATCCATTGTGGGCAATGTTTTAGACAAGTCCGGCGCGGCAATGGCTGGCGTCGAGGTCAAGGTCACAAGCGTTGCGACAAACACTGGACAGGTGCTTGTTACAGACGCCTCCGGTGCTTACTCGGCAGTCAATTTGATTCCTGGCACCTACACGGTACAGGCGTCGAAGTCCGGATTTCGCAGTGCCGTGTTTAAAGACTACGCGCTCCAGATCAGCCAGGCCGCGCGGCTCGACATTGCCATGGAAGTGGGCGACGTATCACAGTCGGTCGAAGTAGTGGGTGCAGCGCCACTCCTCCAGACTGAAAACGCAAGCGTAGGCCAGGTAATCTCCAAGGAGGCCGTCCAATCGCTTCCTCTCAACGGTCGCAACTTCGTACAACTCGCCATTCTCGCCCCCGGCGTCACCGGGCTCGATTACGCCCAGCCCAACACAATCAACTCTGGCCGGCGGCCTGACGAGTTGCGTCCCGGCGGCACTGCCATCGCCGCCAACGGTGCCCG
This sequence comes from Acidobacteriota bacterium, assembly GCA_043718395.1. Taxonomy (GTDB): domain Bacteria; phylum Acidobacteriota; class Terriglobia; order Bryobacterales; family Bryobacteraceae; genus Bryobacter. The sequence continues at coordinate 29,666 of JAYSVS010000020.1, read as the reverse complement.
CAGCACATCCAATCAGGTCTTGATCGATGGCATCGACAACACCGAAATGATCTCCCAAACCTTCATCGTCCGCCCTGCTGTCGAAGGCATTCAGGAATTCAAAGTTCTCACCAACAATGCTGGTGCTGAATACGGTCGCTCAGCAGGCGCTGTCGTTGTCATAACCAGTAAGTCGGGTTCCAACGAGTTCCACGGCTCTGTCTTCCATTTCTTACGCAACGAGGCCTTCGATGCCCGCAACTTCTTCGCGCGCACCGATGCCCCAAAACCGCCCTTTAAGCTCAATCAGTACGGCTTCGCCCTCGGTGGCCCCGTCAAGCGCAATAAGACCTTCTTCTTCGCCGACTACGAAGGGTATCGCGAAATCTTCGGCGACACCCAGGTGGTTACCGTGCCGACTCCTGCCATGAAGTTGGGCGACTTCCGCGGCGTCGCAGCAAACGGCATTTTTGACCCTCTCACCACGACGGCAAACCCGGCCGGCGGTGCTGCTATCCGGCAGCGCTTCCCTAACGATACGATTCCACAGAATCGCTTCGACCCCATCGGCTCCGGTCTTGCGCAACTCTGGCCCAACCCCCAACGCGCCGGTATCATCAACAACTTCGTCGCCAATCCCGTCAAGAAGTCGAGCCTGCACCGCGCCGACGGCCGCGTCGACCACGTCTTTAATGCCAACAATAACGGATTCTTTCGCTACTCAATCGACAAAAGCATCATCGTAATGCCCGACACCTTTGACAAAAACATCGGAGGCAACGAAGGAAGTTTTGCTGGCAACCTCGACGCCACCGGCCGCAACATCGTCGGTGCCTTCACGCGTGTGATTTCACCGTCCACAGTTGGCGACTTCCGCTACGGCTATACCCAGTTCAACTCAGCCCTGATTCCAACTCAGTTGACGAATCCGGTTTGGTCCCGCATTCCAGGACGAGATTCGGGCGACCCTCGCCAGCCCTCGGCTCCCATCGTCGGCACAGCAGGCTACGCCGGGCTCGGCAATGCGCGATCCACTCCTCTGATCCGTGATCAGAAGATGCATGAAATGATCGCCAACATCTCCACCCTCAAGGGCAAGCACAACCTTAAGTACGGCGTCGATTTCCGCTTCCGCACCTCGGGTGAAACCGCCTCGCCTCCAGGAGAAAGCGCCTTCGGCCGCTGGAACTTCGATCCCGCATATTCGCGCAATCCCGCCTCTCCCGGCGGCACCGGCGACACTATCGCCACAATGCTCCTCGGCTTCCCGCTCGCACTCCGTCGCGACGTCTTCCTGCCCGGAACGGCGACACTGAATACCAATGAATTGAACTTCTATGTCCGCGACGAATGGCGCGTTACCTCAAAGCTCACGATCAACATTGGCCTGCACTACGAAGTCAACACTCCCTTCGTCGAAAAGAAAGACCAGTGGGTTAACTTCAATCCTGCCTCGGGCAAGCAATTGGTGGCCGGTCGCGATGGCGTCTCAAACACAGGCAACATCAGCACCGATTGGAAGGCCTGGGGGCCCCGCCTCAGCTTTGCTTATCAGGTCAACAAAAAGACGGTCCTGCGCGGCGGCTACGGCCTCTTCTATGAGCCCCAGGGCAACTTCAATACTTCCATCCGGCAATTCCGCCAGCCCCCCTTCGGCTTTGTCATCAACATTCCATTCAGTGGCAACGATGTGCCCACTCGCAGGGCAGCCGACGGTTTCCCCATCACCTCCCAGGTGCCCGACCTCACGCGCGGTCCGGCATTTTACGCTCTCCGTGGCGTAACACCCAACTACCGCAACGGCCAAATCCAGCAGTTCAACTTAAGTGCGCAGCGGGAAATCTCCCGCGATACCGTCGTAACACTAGGCTTTGTCGGTTCGGCAGGCGCATTACTGAGCTGGCAACGGAACATCAATCAGCCAGATCCGGGAGCGGGTGGCATCGACGCACGGCGCCCTTACGCCGCAACCTTGGCTGGCGTCACCAACATTGCCTGGCTCGAATCCTCAGCCAACTCCGCCTACACCTCCATGCAGTTGAACGTCGAAAAGCGTTACTCCAAGGGGCTCTACTTACTGAGTAACTGGACCTGGGCCCACGGGCTCGATAACGTCGGCGGTGATGGTGGAGCCAACGGGCCCATTCCTCAAGATCCCCGCAACCGCCGCGCTGACTGGTCCAGTTCCAATGCCGACATGCGACACCGCATCAACTTCGCCGCCTCCTACCAGTTGCCCTTCGGCAAAGGCTTGCAGGGCCCTGCCAAGCAGATCCTCCACGGTTGGGAACTCGGCGGTCTCACCGTCATTCAATCGGGTCTCCCATTTACCGTCACAGTGCCAGGTTCACCTTCAAATACCGGTTCCGGTTCCCGCGCCAACCCAGTCGCGGGATTGAGCCCGGAAGTATCCGAACAAACTATCTCCCGCTGGTTCAACACTGCGGCCTTCAGCGTGCCTCCCGCCTTTACCTGGGGCACCCTCGGACGCAACACACTCCGCGGACCAGGTATCTGGAATCTCGACATGTCAGCAGCCAAGAAGTTCAACTTCTCCGAGTCGCGCCGGCTTGAGTTCCGCGCCGAGTTCTTCAACTCGTTAAACCATCCCCAATTCGGACTTCCGGGATCCACCGTTGGCGTCGGCGGTGCTGCCACAATTACCAACACTCAACGCGCGAATCGGCAAATTCAGTTCGCACTTCGATACGCCTTCTGATATGAAACGACCTGTCAATACCCTCAACGGGTGCTGATGGATTTTGGCTTTGTGGCTGAAGTTTAAGCCTTGGGCCAGCCTATCTGGACTCTCCTGCGCCATCCAGCCACCTTTCACCGCATCGACTTAGCCTTGGCCAACTCGATCTGCCGGCACTAGAAAGGGTGTTGGTGGATGGGGGACGAGCACACCACCCGAAAACCAATATTGAAGATGCGGTTCGCAGGAGCGTTGAAGAATCGAGAGTTAGCGCGAGCGAGGTCGGAATAGAAGTACCATGACCCGCCGCGCAACACCCGGGACTCGGTATCGCTGGCGCTCGTCACCTTGGGGTTCTTATATGGGTTCCGGCACCACTCCCAAACATTTCCTGAAAGATCCCACGCTCCCTGCTCGCTTCTGCCCCGTGGATAGATGCCAACTGCGCTCGTGCCGCGAATGCTGGACTCTGCTGTATTCGCCGCTGTCTGCCGCCATACCTTGCCCCAGGGGTATAAAAAGACTCTTCTCGCGCTCTGTGCCGCCCACTGCCATTCCCACTCGTCTGGCAATCGAATCTCTTCACCGCGTTTCGCCGAGAGCCATTGGCAAAAGGCACTCGCATCAAACCACGAAACACCTGTCACCGGATGGTTCGTCGAGGCCTCGTCCCAATCGGAATTCAGCGGCTGCCGCTCGCCCTTAACCCACCATTTGTCATTCTGAAACCCGTCTGGGGCATCCAGAAAAACTTGGAATTGGCGAACCGTAATCGGGCAGGCAGCCAGGTTAAAGGGGGCCACTGGAAATCGGCCATGCGCCTCAATCTCGACTTCACCTACAGGAATAGAACACCACAGAAGCGCTGGCATTCCGCCCATCAGCCCACTCCCCGGCAGCTCGTCTCCGATCTTGGCCAGCCGCCGCCCGATCTCGGCGCGACGGTGATGAGGAGTCGATTCGAGTTCAATCTCCATCGCCATCCATTCACGCTCTGGCGTTAATAGGCGCGCCACAAAGGGGTCATCGAGCAAAGCATGGATCAACCCGGCATCAGTTAAACGCACGCGGAATTCCTCAATCTGTTCGGTGTCCCAGGGCCGGCGGTGGTGACGGCTGGCTGGGCCTTTCATCCAGGCGTGCGCCTCCGTCCGGACGCGCTCCGCAAGGGCAAAAGCGTCGCGGCGTTGCTCGATCCAAGCCGCGAGCCGGGGCCATTCGCGCAACAGCGCTTCATGGGCAACTTCCACTACGCCGCCCTTGTCAAAGACCAGCAAACGTGCCCTCTGAAATGCGTCCACCAGCGTGCGGGCTTCAGGGTCCTGATCCCATACCGAGATCAGCTCACGGCGCCGGGTCGCCGCATCCCCCGGTTGCACTCGCACGAGGCGTATGAAAACACGTTCCAGCGTCTTGTCACTGCCCTCGCCTAAATCGTTCAGCGTCTCCTCAGCCCGCCGTGCGATTGCGCCGCTAAGTCCACCAAATGCGGCGCTATGGTAGGTCTCACAATCGAGCCGTTGCCTGGTGGCGCAAAGATCATAGAGCTCGCGCAGAGCAAAGGCCATCACTGCCAAGCCTCCCGGCTCGCGTCCCGCGTCAAGGGCGATGCTGGAAGGCAAGGCAGCGTCGAGTGCCCAGGGAACCGGCAACTCCAGTTCCATCAAGGGCCCACTCACCATGCGTTCGATATCCAGGCGGCCCGGCACACTCAGCAGGTGTTGGCCTCCTTCGCGTCCTACCGCGCGCTTCAGTGGAGGATGGTCGAGAATGTGATGAAACAAATCAGAACGCAATGTCGCCAGCACCTGAAATCGCGAGGGCTGCCCCGAGGCAAGCGGGCGAGTGGCTTCGAGCAGCCGGTCAAGCCAGGCCGCTGCTGCCTCTTTCCTCCCTGTGGCAAAAAGTTCTTCCATCTGATCGAGAATCAAAAGCCAGCGATAGTCTTTGCCCTTTGGCAGAAGCCGGTCTGCGATGCTAGCGATGGGCTCGTGCTCCAGGTCCTTGGCGAGAGACCGCTTCGATTCAAAACCGTCCTGGTCTTTGCAAGCACTCACGAATGAGGCTCGAAAGGAAGCCGCCGGGTTGTCCATCTCAAGCGGTGTCATCGCTTGAACAAACCATTGCTTTGTAGCAGCAAGGCGCGGCCATACACCAGCTCTTACCAGCGATGACTTCCCGCTGCCAGAAGCTCCGACAACCACAGTGAAGCAACTTTGGGTCATCTTGCGTAGGATTTCTTCTGTTTCGCTCTCCCGGCCAAAGAATATAGGCGCATGTCGAAGGTCGAAAAAGGCTAGCCCTCGATAGGGCGCGTCCGTCCATACTTGTCGTGGTCGAGCGGGCCGGATCGCCCTCAGCCGATCAACGAGCAAGTCGATCTCTTCGTTTTGGCCTTCCGGCTCTCGCAGCCCGTTCAGCAAAACCAGGTAAGGCCCAGCACCATGCTTTGCAAAGAGACTGAGCAAGCGTTCAACGGCTGTGTTCGCATCGTCAAAAAGATCCAAATCGTCCCAGATCGGCTCACCTCGCAATATGGGTGCCACCAGTGTGTGGCGCTGCCTCGGTATCTCCCAGGCCGGGAGTTTGAGTAGAAATTGCCTCAGATGTTGTCGTAAGTCTGCAGTCATCACAAGATCCTGAGTTTCTGAAAGATTTTGGGTACAGACTTCTCGATCTGCTCCAAAACGGCGATCATGCTGATCCCCTCATTCCGGTATTGCAGATCTTCCGGCTTCTTGGCGGGGCTTGAATCAGCCGCTACCCAGGCATGGTGGATCGCAACAACCGCGAAATCGTCGTCGAAAACTGGCGAACCAGAAGAGCCACCCATCGTGCTGGTGTAGTATTGCACGATCTTCGTGTTGCCCATCGCCACCATGTTGTTCTGCATCGAGATTCGCTTGGGATAGCCGCCTGGATGCTGGATGATAGCCACTCGCTGGTTCTTCTCCATCACGACTCGCTTCAGTGGGAGGTACTGCTTGAGCGTTGGCGCATCCTTCAGCCGGACGAGAGAAAAATCCAGTGGCTTGTCTGCGTAGAGCAATGCCTCTGCTGCGGGGTAGGCGATGACTGGCTTCCGTACGGCATCATCATCGTCAAAGAAATAGAACTGGCAGTCTTTGGCTTGATTCTCATCCTGGATCACATGGTGATTGGTCATCAGCAGATTCGGCGCAATCAGAAAACCGGTACCATGCCGCCGCCCCCGCCAGTCGATTCGTACCACAGCCTCGGCGGCAACCAAAGCACTGCGTAGATAGTGGATTGGCTTGAGCGTGTTCTCCCCGATGATGCGCTCCTGCACCAGTTGATCGGTTGAGCGCGAGTCATCCCAGGTGCTGTCAGCAGCAGGTGGAGAAACACCGCCCCAGTTCATCCTGCGCCGCAACGAGGCAATCTTGTCGCGATGCTCAGATCCCGCCATCGGCTCGATGGCTTGGGCGATGAGCGCCAGCGCGGGCACTCCACTGTCCACTTCGTGACCTTCAAGATGGTGCAGAAGTTGGTCGGCAACCTCAACTGCGCTGCCCTGCCAATCGACAAAGCGGAGTGCCTTATGAATCGCAGCGCTGCGCGGATATCCCGCCAATTGAATTGTGATCAGCGAATGACGGCCCCGGCTCGTCAGAAATTGCGGGGTATCGCACAGCGCATCAAGCAACGTCCGGCGGTCTGGTGGCGACAGGGTTTGACTCATCGATGGGGTAGTCATCTCATGAGTATATTGTCTAAGAGTTATAGGCTCCGTCAACTTGAAAGTGGATCGGAAATTAGGGTTTGGTAGAACACTTACTTTTCGTTGAGAAAATGCTGTAGTACTAAGAAATCAATGCGTGAGAGGCGGGCGCACGAAGTTGAATGTCATCGAGAACCGCCGAGATCTGCGAGCCAAAGTTAACGTAAGCTGTGCTCTTGCCTTGGTACGAGACACCGGAGGCAAATTTAGCCCCCCGATGCAGCGCCACTACAATCCAGTTGTCGTTACACACCGGGGAACCCGACGAACCGAAATCGGTATCGGTGAAGTAACGCACGACATTGGCATCGGCGCCGCTCACCAGATTGCTGCGGATCGCCGCCTTCTTGGACTGCCCATTTGGGTGCTGGACGATGTTCACGCTTTGATAACTGGCGGCGGTATGCAACAAGGCCGATTTTACGCAAATCAGCGGGGCGCGCCCGTGGTCTGTCGAGAGTTCCAAAAGCGCATAGTCGAGAGCGTCGTCCGATGCAAGCAGCTTCGCGACTCCAGCTTGAACCGGTGCTAGCCCATCCTCGAAATCTAATTCGACCAGTGTCTCGCGAGCCTGGCGGTCGAGGTCTGCGGCGGTGGCCTTCGGCTCCTCGGAGCGGCGCGCGTTGACGACGTGCTGATTCGTCAGCAGCAGTTTGGGGCCGACCAACCAGCCAGTGCCAAACATAATCCAAGGTTTGCCGTCGTTCGTCTGAATCGCCGCGCCGCTCTCAAAGCGGGGGACGCTCAGGCGCGCGACCGATCGTCCCGCGCGAGCACCATTAGCTAGAAACGCGAAGCTGACCATTTCATTCACGCCCACAATGGCTTCGTTGCGCACCATCTCTGGCAGCGCTGCGGGAGCCGGGAGATTCGTCACGCCGCTGGCGCGATTGCGAATCTCATTGGCAAAACGGCGAAAGACCTTGGCCTCTTGCCGTTGCTCAAGCTCCAATTGAAAGGCAATGTTGTCGAGATAGATCGCCAGCGGCACCTGACCGGAAGCGAGTCGCTCCACTTCGTTGAACTTTTGCAGGTCGAGTATAAACTGATTTAACGGCGCGGAGTTGATGGGGAGACCCAGGACGAAGGGGGAAGAAATTCCATTCAACAGGATGCTACGATTCTGCGTGGGTACGCCAGAGTTTACGGCCGCGGTAATGAGTTCGCGAAGCTGCGTCAGTTCGAGGTAGTTGTGCATTGGGACCTTAAGCGGAAAAGGCTAATTCGGATTTGTCGTAGCCGCTAGAACCGTAAGGGGGAGCGACATAAAGTATGCGATAAGGCCAGAGTTTGAGTAGCTTGGCGACGGCATCGTTTAATTGCGCACCCGGTGGGGTCTGCATGCGCGTGAGTGAATTCGAAAAGGCCCTCATGAATTGATCCAGGGCCTCTCGGATCTTGGGGTCGTCAAACGAAACCAGGAGGAACGGAGAAGACTCGCGATGAACGAGCGAAGCTATCGGCAGGTAAAGATCCGGTTGCGACCAATCCAAATACTCGAACACGGGGAAAACGTTCCAGAGATCGAATTCCGTAAGCCTCGCCAGATGCGTGGCCGTATCCTTACTGTGCGTCATCACAGCATGCAGGAACTGCCCGGACCTGGAGTCACTCCTCTTTGCAAACTCGCCAAGCAACAGGAGCACTTGCTCGCGCACCGGACCTTCGTCGTGGCGACGGAGCCAAGCGGCGTCCTTGGCCAAGTCGAGCGTCAGTCTCCCGTCGGTGGCAATACTGGCCCAATGGATGCCATGGTCAAGCTGCTGAATTGCCTCGCTCATGCGGCCCTGCTGCGCAAGAACGCGGGCGAGCGCGCGATGTAGTGGCGAGGCCCGGTTTCCCGCTGGCGCAACCGCCAGCATTTCATAAGCCCGGTCCACTGAATAGTCGCCGTACGGCAGCAAATCTTCCACGCGGTTCGCTAAGTGGCTATCCTGCACAGAGAGCGACGCGCGTGCCAACAGAGCGTCGTCCACGTGGAAGCCGTAAGATGCGAGCAGCGTCTGCGCCTCATCCGGTAACTCCGCGATCGAAGCTTGAATGCTGGAACGAAGTTCTGGATCCCGAAACTCGTCCCCTCGTGGGCTCTCTCCCAGGTGAAGACCTTGATACAGCGCTTCCGCCCGCGCCCGCCAGCCCTCTTGTGAGCGGTACCAGGCCACGGCGCGCCGGCGAATATCTTGCACTCGGACTGGATCGCGTTGCACCAGGATTTTCAGCATGATGCGGCGCAGGTCTGGGCGGTGAACCAGCGAGCCGTCGAGCGTATCCGAACTAACCAACGAAGTCTCTCTGCGTAATTCCTCGAAAAGCGATTGCGCCTCCACAAGGGAATCAACGAACAATTGGCAAGGCTCATTCAAAACATGCCAGATCACCTCGGGATCGATCCGACGAAGAACGAGGCCGGGGTGCGCCAGGCGCTCGACTCGTAGGTCGTGAATGCGGCCGAGCAAGCGCTCATAAAGTTGACCTTGGATCTGATCGTCGCCGGGTGAGAACCAGAAGCGGCTTCGCCCGGACAAGTTGGCGAGGGCGTCGGGGGCAGCGCCTGAGCGCTCGACCAGCGAGGCGGCCAGAATGAGGGAGAGCGGCACCCCGCCCACCTGTTGAACGATGGCCCGCGCGACTGCCTCGTCGGTGACGCCCTTGATCTTCAGCAAACGAACTGCCGCGCCGGATTCCAGTTCTGAGAGTCCCAGCGGCTCCGGAGGTGTTCCCGCCAAGCGAAGCGTATCGGCGGGGGAGCGGCCGGAAAGCACAACGCGCAGAAAGGGCCAGCGGCGCTGCAACTCCGTAAGCATTTTCCACAGCGGAAGCGCACGATGCTCCCCTCGGTACTGAACTTCCTCGAACGTATCGAACACCACGATAAACGGTCGCGGGCCTAGTTCTGACTCCAGCAGGGAGAGCAGTTGCTCCAGCAATTGGCGCTCTCCGACGAGCTCGCTTTCAGCCGAGAAATCGGCATACAGCGTCTGGCGCTCTGGCAACCTGGTGGCGGCGACTAGCTTGCCAAAACCGCGATCCGGGTACTGGATCTCAAGCTGACGCGCGATCTCAAGAATAATTGTGGAAGTGCGACCGATGTCGAGCGTGGCCAAATCGAAATCGAGATACGCGAAGGGCAGACGGTTCTCCGCTTCCGGTTTACAGTGGTCCAACAGGAAGCGCGCTACCAGTGCGGACTTCCCAACGCCTCCCGGACCGTAGACCGAGACGGCGGGCAAACTTGATGGGCGGCGCCAGCCCCGGATCGATTCGACAATGACACCCAGCACTCCCGCCGGAGCAACTTCCCCTACATAAGACCGCAACTGGTTCAGTTCAGCCACGCGGCCCTGAAAGATGCTGCTGCCTGCGAGGCGCTCGAAGGGCGCATATAATTCCAACCGCGATAGAAGTGGGCGAAGCGTCTCGGGTGAAGGAACGCCGTCCAGCGCACCTTCCGCCCAAAGCGAAATCTGCAGCGCGTCCTGGAGTTCTTCGCGATTCAGAGTCGCAGGGTCTGGCGGACGATCCAGAAGATAGCGCTCGAACATCTGCTGTAAGCTTCCGTCCCTTTCTCCAAGATTCGCTTCGAGTGCGAAGAGACGCGTTGAGGGGTCGGGCATCCCGGCCAAAATCGCACGGCGAACTTCGGGACGCAGCATGATCGCCCCAGCGTACTTCCTCCCTTTGGCTTCAGTCCAGTCGCCCGCCATCGCCGTAGGAGCCTTGGCGGGCAGGTCTTCTTGAACGAAGGGCCGCCTCGGACACGGACGCAGTCTCTCTGGATGCCGCACGCTTACCAGCACTGCGGCGGCTTGACGAAATCGCAAAAGCAGATCCTCGGTCGCGACGAGTTCTTCGCTCGCCATTGCTTCGAACTCCGGCAGCAATGCCTCGCTCGGCGAGGCAGCGTCATCGGCCCAAATCGAGAGTACTGCCTCTGCGGAAAGAAACTCGCTATTCGAGGTACTCATTGAATTTCCTAAGTCAATCGACCCAGTTTGGAGCATAGGAAGCTCAAACGCTTCTCCGGTTCTGTTGGGCACTGAGCGATCAAAGCTCCCGCCAGTTGCGGTATAGCCGCCGGATCGATTGGCTTGGCATTGGTGCCGCCTGCGGCGATCCAGGCGTTCCGCGCGTGGAGGCAATCCTCAATATCCGGCACATCGACCGCAGTGGGAGCGGGCAACACCTCTTCGAGCGAACGGCGCGCGCCATTGCCCGGCAGGAGCGGTGCATAATCCAGCAGGATTAGTCGCATTCTCTTGACGAACTGCGGCAACAGCACTGTGTCGCTTAAGCACTCGACCAGTTGCCGCACATCGCTGGGCAGATTCGGATCCCCTAGACCATCCAGCACGAGCACCCAAGTACCCTGCTGGCGCGCCAAGTTGCGGACGATCCAATTGCACGCGATGCGGGCGCGTGAGCTGCCGTTTCCGGCTTGCAGCGGCGTCTCGGTACTGACTAGTGCTGTGAGCTCCAGAGCCAGATCTTCCAAAGTGTAAGAAGCGGAGTTATCCGTTTTGACGCGGACCATTACGAAATTTAAATTCGGCATATCCTGCGCGGCCAGATAGCTTATAAATTCCCCGGTGTAGCTCTTGCCGGAGAAACGCGGTCCGTTTACTAGAAGAATTGGTGTATCGACTGTTGCTAAGACCGTTTGCAACGAATTGCGGATCAGGGCGCGGTCAAAGAAAGGCTGCCCCGCAAGCAGCCACCGCGACTGAAAGTGCGCGGCGTACGGGTCTACCCGCTGCTGAACCGCGAGGCGAATCGGTTGCAGAGCAAGCTCGGCGCGGGTTTGAATTAAAGCTTCGAGCATAATCTCGAGTAAAGAAGCTTGCCCCGGATTGGCTGGCCAGCCGCGACGAAAAACTGCGGCCAGCAATGATGCGGCATTGTCAGCGGGCAACGCGGCAGCGACTGGAAGCTCGAGCAGTATTTCTTGCGGATTTATTAGAAACGTCATCCGTACCACCTGCCGGACGTCCCCTACATCAGAAATCCAACGTGCGATCGAAGCGGAAACGGCGGCGGAATCTGACTCGCTGAGCATGAGTCTAGGCTACTCCTCCATGAATGCGGAGAACGGCACCCGCACTAAATCCTGATGTGCTCTACCCGGAAAATTCGCGGCACTCTCTCCATCGTCGGCCAGTAAGATCGCCGACTCCTCCGGCAGACCCGGCCGCGACAAAACGTCCCAATCGTGCAGGAACACACGCTCATAATATTGAGCGATGCCCTTGTGGCGAATTAACAAACTTGCGTCGCGATTCACTTGCGTACCTTGATTGGTAATGTTGTGGCTGCCGAGGAGCAGCGCCTCCGAGTCAACGATAATGCCTTTGGTGTGGCAACCTTTCTGCACGCGAACACGGCTCATGTTGAAGCCGCGCGCCTGCAGTGATTCCAGCTTGGCGCGCGTATCGCCAATCTGCCGGAAGACGATGCGGACATCGAGCGCGGGGTCTTGAGAATAATCCGCGAGCAGTTGCAGGAGTTCGGAGTACTGAGCCGTTTCGTTCAGGATCGGGTTCAACGACTGATTTTGGAAGTAGAGGGAGCGCAGCGGGCGCTCACGCAAAAATGGCAGCACTACTTCCATGTAGTTGTCGGGCGTCAGTATCGGCGTGATGGTAAGCGGCTGAGCCGACGTAAAGGTGAATCGCCGAGGCGCGAATCGTTGCAGCCCGGCGGGAGCGCGCTCTTCGAAATTCTCTGCCTCTACTAGTAGATCTGGTAGCGCCGCGGCTTCGAGGAGTCCGGCTTCCGGCAAATTCGAAGCGGTATCGAAATCGTGCTGCAGAAAGCGTTCAAATCGGCGGGCGAGTGTTGGATTTTCGACGATAATATGCCACTCCCGGTTGTAGCGAAGCATCTCATCGAGATCTGCGTCCACAGCCAGAAAATCGGCCTCAGGTTGATTTGAAGATTGCCAACTGCCGCTCGACAGCCAGATCGCGCGACGGTCGCGAACGGCGAGCTTGATGTGGTACGAAGATGCAAAAGTCTTGCCGCTACCGACTTGGGCATAAGCGCTGCTGAAACGCTGCCGTCCTGCACGCTCCAAGCCGCGCACGATGAAATCCTCATCGCGATCTTGCGCTTTGGTTGAGTCGACATCCCCGATTGCGGCCAGCGAGGCGCCAGGGCCCAAGGTTTGCTTCCATGCAAGTCCCGAGTTGCGCAATAGACGCCGCGACGCGGCATAAATATGAGGCGCGGTGAAGTCATACATACCCACGACGCATGTGTCCGTCGCGGCCTGCAAGAAAGGCTCGAGAACGCTCCAGCCAGCTTCGGGAGAGACGTGACAAGTGACGGTCATCGCTCCGCTCACGGGGCTGAGGTCGCCCTCGGGGGGCGGCTCGTAGGTGATGACTGTCACAGCTTCCGCGACGGCGGCCCGCTCCTCATGCAGTTGCTCGATGAACAAACGCGGAAGCTCTCTCAGCGCCGCCGTCTCAGCCCCATCGCCGCCGCGAGCGGCTTCGCGGCGTGTCAACATTTCGACAGGCGTTGCCAGAGCCGTTTGGAGGGGAATCGAATTCGGCAGAGACGCGGGGATCGCCGGGGAAGCGCCCGGTGCCACCGCGACAACCACGCAGGGGTGCTCCGTGATCTGCCCGTTGGCAAAAAAATAGCCCGCGCGCACGTTTACCACGCCCGGCAGACGAAGCAGCTCCGGGCCGAACTGCCGCGCCGCGGCAACAGCCGCTTCGAGCGCCACTGGAATTTTCGACACCGCAGCCGGGCGCGGCGTGCTTTCACGGCGGCGCAGGTATTTTGCGACCGAACCATCGTCGATTCGAAGCCTCATGCTGCCGGACCGAGCAATAAAGTTCGCCCCCTCCTCCTCAATGCTCGCCATACGCATCGGCAGCGTGGCCGCTGGAAGCGCATGAGGCTGCGGAATAGGTGAGTTCGAGATCGGATCGGTACCGGAAGAACGCGCAATTCGAATTCGGTTATCGTTGGGATTCATGAGGATGCTCCAAGGTTAGGCTTTAGTCCATTCAATAAGGTTCTCCAGCACGTCGCCGGTGATCCGCGTGCCGCCATTCCGTGAAACCATTCCCATGGTGTGAATGGCCATCACCGTAAGACCGAATTCCTGCGTATCCAGCCAAACCGGACTACCGCTCTGGCCGCCGAAAGTATCGACATCGTAAAAAAGCTGGGTCGGCGTCATGCCTACTAGCGCCCGCTCATGGAAATATTGAATCGAGGCCCGATCCCGATCTGCGGGATAGCCCGACACTTTACCGATTACGCCAGTTAATTCGCTATCGCTAAAAGTCATGACCTCGAAGTTACCCAGACGCCGGCCCGCCGTCGAATCATCCAAAAAAATTACGCCGTAATCGAAGTCCCGCGAGCGCTGCCTTGTCCAACCGTCCACGGAACCGAAACGGGTGGACACAAGACGGCCGAGCGGCTCGGATCTACCATCCTTCTCGGGAATAACCGTGACAGACTTCGCCCAACCGCCGTCATCGTGCATAAACACACAATGGCCCGCGGTCGCCAGCACGCCTGGAGCGATAAACCAGCCCGTGCCAACGTACTGCTGCCCTCGTTGCGATTCGATGCGCAGCGCACAAATCATTCTCCACGGAGGTTCGCCCATTTGCTCGGCGGGTACGCGAACTCGGTCATCCTGCCCAATAACGACTTCGAGTATATTTTCGCCGCCGAAACTTGCCACAGAAGCGTCCGGCAACGTTTCGAACTCATTCGCCTCAGGCGCGCTAGCGGATGCGGTCGCCTCCGGTCCCGCGGACTCTGGTACAAAATCCGGCACCTCGCGGCGCTGCGGCGCTCGATAGCCTGGAATCGTTTCATTGTTGATTTGGGGCGGCCGGATTGAGTCGGATTCCAAGGTAGCGGACTCCTGAATCGAGTCGGTATTGTGCACACGGTGATGTCCTTGAGAGGGCATGATGAGTTGCTCCGGAACTAGAAGTAGGACCGAGTATACTTACGTGTGACGGCAATTGCAATAGTGTTTTGAGAGAACTTACAAAGTCCGGGGAGGAAGCGGAATCGAACTTTAGTATTCTGTGAACTTTGAGTTACTTTCGCCTTGGTGACAGCCTTGGTGACGCCTTGGTGACAGACTGACGCGTCGCCGTGCTTTTTATTAGCATTTTTGCTGTTTTTCTGCAAACCAACCGCCAGCCATACCTATTGCTCCCCTTCAGCCCAGTACTGCATACCTTCAGCTAACTCATTCATAAAACAATCTTTATCCGGATTTGATTCGCCAGCTACAATGGCAACCCCTTCCCCCCAACTGCCCAAATTTTCCGAAAAATGCAAAGGGACGGGTCAACTTCCAGCCCGGCACTGGTGCGAGCCAATCCCAAGATTGGCATTGGCTCGCAGCCCAATCGCAATCTTCACTAACGCAAATAGTAAACAATAAAAATAGAACCAACTCCTCGGGATTGAGTTGCGAAGGCGGGACCGTCAAACGCCCTACAAAGCCCCTTCGGCCTTCCTCCGCTTCCAAGATCTAAGATCAACCATTCAAGAGTCACAACAATTTTAAAAAATCTTTTGCCGCTAACCCACTGATTCCCAACACCACCCGCCAGCCCCAAACATTAAGCCCACCACCCCGTCTGATAGCCTCTTCCAAGAAGAAATTCCATGACAGACAAACAGAATATTGCCACAGAATCGTCCCCCGATAACCGCATCAATGCAAACTGGACACTCCGTGCCTTCGAAAATATCGAAAACGAGAAACCCTCCTTCGCAAGGCAGAACGCCCACGAGATGCACCTCCACACAATCCGCGACAAAAAAAAGACAAACGAACCCAAATTCGCCCGCATCCCTCAACCCACCGCCGGGAATACTACGAAGCTGGTCATCAAACTCCAGGCTTCAGAAGCACCTCTTGCTTTCGACTTCGCTTCTAAAATTTCAGTGCCGCAACAACCGTTGGCTTAGCCACCGTTGGTCACTTATGTGATATGTTGAATGTAAGCTATTGCTTCAAGGAGAATTCATGAAGTTCCGTCTATTTCTGCTCGCAATTTTTTGCTGCGCACTTCTTAGTGCACAACAGGATCGCGGCTCTATCACCGGCGTCGTCAAAGACTCAACCGGTGCCCTCATTCCCGATGCCAAGATAACAGCCACTCGCATCGAAACCAACACTATTACAAACATCACCTCGTCCTCCTCAGGCGACTATTCACTCCCTTCGCTGAACATCGGCACGTACTCCATCCGCGTCGAAAAGCAGGGTTTCAAGAGTTCGATCGCCAAAGACATTACCGTTACCGCTTCCGGTGCAGCCCGTATCGACATCACCCTGGAAGTCGGCACCACCCAGCAATCAGTCGAGATTATCGCCTCTGGCGTACAAGTCCAGACTGAGAATGCCCGAATTCAAACAGCCGTTGCTAATCGACTTGTTGACCAGCTGCCCCTCGTCGTTGGTGGTCAACTCCGGTCTCCCTTTGACCTTGCCCTTCTTGCGCCTGAAGTCAAAGCTCCCAATGACGGAAACAACAATTTCTCCATCGGTGGCGGCCAGGCTGCCACTTATGGCGTCTCCCTCGACGGCGTGTCTTCCAACACCGGCCGTGCACTGCAGACACAGTGGGCCGCTATGAACACCCCCTCACTCGACGCCATCAGCGAATTTACCGTCGAATCAAACGGCTTCAAGGCAGAGTACGGTCGCGCACAAGGCGGCCAAATGAGCTTCGTCTCAAAATCTGGCACCAACGAATACCACGGCAACCTTTTCGAGTTCCTCCGCAACGATGCTCTCGACGCCGGATTTTTCAATAAGGCCACTAAAAAACCCGTGTACAAACAGCATGATTTCGGCGGTACTTTCGGCGGTCCGATCTCGATCCCCAAACTGTACAACGGCAAGAACAAGAGCTTTTTCTTCACTTCCTACGAAGGCTTCCGCAATCGCGAAGGTGCCAACCCTAGCTTCCTCTCTGTTGCCCCTAAGGAGTTCTACGACGGCAACTTTACCAATTGGGTCGACAACAACAATCGTCAGATCCCGATCTTTGATCCCACCACCGGTGGCAGCGGCGCACGTACCCAATTCCCTAACAACCAGATCCCGCAATCCCGCTTCGACAACATTTTCAAGGCTCTGAGTCCAATCGGGCAGACCGCTCTGCCCAATGTTGCAGGCCTCATTCCAGGCACTTCAGGCTACGTTCGTAACAACTTTATCCAGGCTGGCAGCCAGGTGGCACCCTGGGACAAGTTCAGCTTTCGCGGCGACCAGGTGATCAACGACAACCACCGTATGAGCGGCTACTACTCTCGCAATACGCGTTCTTCAGCTCCAGGCGGCTCAGGCCCGATCGGTCTGCCCGGTTTCCTCAACGGTGGCAATTTCAACAACACCAGCAGCAAGCAATACCGCATGAGTTGGGATTGGACCATCTCCGCCAACAAAATCAACCGCTTCTATGCTGGCGGCAACGACTGGCGCGAAATCAACCGTGCACTCGCTGTGGGAGCCAAGCCATGGAAAGACACCGTTTGCTTGGCCAATGTGCCCGATTGCAACAACAATCTATTAAACGTCTCCATCGGAGACTTCAACAGTTGGGGTGGCCCCTCAGATAACGGTTCTGACAACGCTGTCTACTCGTTTAACGACGACTTCAGTTGGGTCAAGGGAAAGCACACCATGAAGATGGGCGGCCTCTATGAGATGGTGAACTACAGCGGCTTCGGTCAGCAGAACATCATGGGCCAAGTCTCCTTCAATCGCCGCGTTACTGGCCAGCTTGGCGATCTTGCCAACGCCACCGGTTCGGGCTTTGCGAGTCTTGTTCTTGGCGGTGCCGTCTCCGGTAACATCCATACACCCCGCTACGTTGCTCAACGCTTCCCGTATTACGGTGGATACTTCCAGGACGACTGGCGCGTAAACAACAAACTCACCGTCAATTTTGGTATTCGCTACGATGTCAACGTTTCTGCCTACGCGGCCAACGATGAGTTCAGCGACTTCGATCCAACTCGAGCCAACCCTGGTGCCAATGGCCGTCTTGGTGCGCTGGTCTTCGCAGGCACCGGAGAAGGCCGCGAAGGTAGGCGTCGTCTGTCCGATACTTGGTTTGGCGGATACGGACCGCGTCTCTCAATGGCCTACAGCCTAAACGACAAGACTGTAATCCGAGCCGGCGCAGCCCGCACTTTCGGCGCTGTGCGCGCCGTCGGCGGCTCCACACACTTTCATGGCTTCGTCCAGATTTACGATACCCCTCAGACGGATCCACAGGGATTCGTTCCCACCTTTCAGTTGCAGAATGGCTTCCCCGCTTGGCCCAAGCCGCCATTCCTCAAGCCCGACTTCAACAACTACAACAGCCAGCCGTGGTGGCAAGGCAACGAAGTCAGCCGCGCCCCTGAGAACCTGACCTACACCATGAACATCCAGCGCCAGGTCAACAAAGATACCGTCTTTGAATTTGGCTATAACTATGTTCGCGGCACGAATCTCCAGGCTGGCCTGCTCAATTACAACCAATTGAATTTCGCTAACCTGCCGGCGAACCTGAGCCCCTTCACTGCGGCGGGCCGCACGCTGTTGAACTCCAGCATAAGCTCACCCGCAGCAGCGACTGCTGGCATCGCCAAGCCATTTGCCAACTTCCGTGACAATCTAAGTGTCGCCTGGTCGCTTCGCCCCTTTCCGCAGTTCAGCACTATCGACACCGCCGGTGGCAATGGTGACCGCAGCGGTTCTTCAAAATATCATGCGTTGATCCTTAAGCTTGAAAAGCGCTATTCGAGTGGCCTCACCTTCCTGACCAGCTACGTCTTCTCAAAGATCCTCACTGATGCCGATTCAGCTTGGGTTGGCGGGGCTGCCATGGACCATTACAATCGCAAGCTCGAATACTCCATCGGTCAGCTCGATCAGACCCACAACCTGAAGTTCAGCTACGTCTATGAACTCCCCTTCGGCAAGGGGCGTAAGTATATGACGGGCGGCGGCTTCAGCAATGCTGTTATTGGAGGATGGCGCCTCGGTGGTGTTCAGACCTACAGTTCAGGCACTCCGGTCGGAATCGGCACCACGGTCGGCTTCCCGATCTTCGCCGGAGCCAACCGTGCCACCGTATCTACTTATGAAGGTTGGCGCAACAAGCCTGCTGGGGATCGTTTTGATCCTTTTAAGGAAGCCTTCATCAGCCGTTCGGCCTTTCCAGACCAGCCCACGGATCGTCTTGGAAATATGACCCGCTTTAACCCCAACTTCCGTTTTCTCCCGAATCTCACTGAAAACTTCTCGATTGCCAAGGACTTCAACTTCACCGAGAAAATTCGATTCAATCTTCGTGGGGAAGCCTTCAACGCCTTCAACCGCACCCTTTGGGGCGGCGTAGGCGGCGCACAAACTCTGCAGGATCCCAACTTTGGAACCTGGCGCAATCAGATCAATCAGCCCAGGCGTCTTCAGATCGCCCTCAAGTTGAACTTTTAGGCTACCTATTGCGGAAAGGCTGCGGCCCGTGCCAAGGCCATCCGCAGTTGCAGGCGGTCCATTTCAACCAACCTGTTGTTGACTCGCAAACGCCCTCCAAGTGAGGGCGTTTTGCCGTTCGGGTCCCAAAACTGCCTCACTTTCTTGCCGCCAAATTGACGCAGGTCCGCAGTTTTGGGTGCTTGCTTGGTGCGCCACACCACATGAAGAAAAAGAGGAGTCTTTTTGTACTCGTCAAAGATGGGCATCAGAATTTCTGGCGGGGCTCCAATTGTGTCCACTGTAAATAGCACAGGTGCGTCCACTGGCTGCGCCACAACCACAAGTCCGTCCTGCTCAATAGGCGTCGACCCTGGCCCTCCTGCGCATCCGGAAAGCGCAAGTGAAAGAAGCAGGCAGCGCCTCACGCTCTCAGCTTTGCCTCAAAATCTCGCTTGTAGACTTCAAGGCGAGCCGGCTTGAGAAACCGGTAGCGCCCATCGGCCAGTTCCGCAAATTCCCGTTTCGCTTCCTCTTTCCTCTTGGAATTGACCAGCAGGCTCGCCAGCTCTTTCCGGTAGAGGTGATTGGTCGGGAACTCCTGCTCCAGCCCACGCATGATCTCAATTGCCACCGCTGGTCTCTCTTCGCGATTCTCAACCAGCGCCAATAAGACCTGCGCCTCCAGCTTTGCCCTGAATCCATACCGGGCGACGGTCCGCAGGCCGTTCAGGCCTTTCTCTTTGTCGCCCGCAAACCCCACCAGGGATCCAAGAGCCTTCAGATAGATAGGCAAGCTCCCTACGATGTACTCATGAAAGCTGGGTACCAGCATTGCATCTACAAAATTCTTGTCCCGCTCAAACGCTCGATCATGCAACTTGCGGGCCTCCCCACCTGTTTTGAGTGCTGACCGCCATTCTTTATCCACCAGCAACGCAAGATTCGCTCTGTGTGTCTGGCTCACTCCAAGCGCATAGATTGCATCAGCCCGCTCGCCGCGCTTTCGGGCTGTGTCTTCTGCCTTGGCTAGCGCTGCACTAAACCTTTGTCTCTCCGAACTGGTCATGGGAGCTTTAGGCCGGCGCAAAAACTCGGCAACGCTCAGTGCCACTCCTCCATCGAGTGCATCGGCGTTAAATAAAGTCTTATAGAGGATCGCATAGGCGAGATTGTTATGATGATCCGGCTCGTTCGGCTGGGTCGCGCAGTCTTTCTCCAACAGCGGAATCGCCTGCTCGAAGTCGAGGTTATAGAGCCTCTGAAACGCCGCAGAATGTCGCCAGTCCTGGCCATTGAGTGCCCAGGACATGCTAGCACCGATAAACAGACGTCGCCTCATACTTGTAGGAGTTGCCTCACACTCTCCAGGTTGCAACGAATTCCAAGGTAGAACGATCCGAATTTGGCATACACGGCGCTTACCGGGTCAAACCTCATCTCATAAATCAGCTTCTTGAAAACCAGAGCATCATCAGAGAACAAGTCCACTCCCCATTCCCAATCATCAAAGCCGATGGAGCCCGAGATGATTTGCTTCACTTCCCCTGTGTAGCGCCGGCCCACCAAACCGTGTTCATGCATCAGCGCCGCTCGCTCTTCAAGCGGCAACATATACCAGTTCTTCTCCTCACCCCTGAGCCGGTCCATCGGGTAGAAGCAGCAGTATTTCGCTGGCGGAATCTCCACGTGAAGCCTGGGTGCCATTGCCGTCTTCTGCCGATCAAGAGTCTCTTGGATAGAGGCTTTCCAAGGGGCACTATGCGGGGTGACTCCGTCAGCCAGTAATGCTCCGTAGACTTTGGCTGAGCTTTCGTAAAGGCCAAGCTCCACGATGCTCAAGTAGGATGTAGTCTGCTCACAGTATTGCCAGATTCGCAGCTTTCGAATCTCCCATTCGGCTGCACTCAGCACTTCAAAATCTTTGCGAAAATGAACAAGCATGAAGTCGCCCTTATGCCCAAATACGCTGAAAAGTCCTGTCTGAGACCCCATCCCTTCCAGCGTTTTGCATAACTCATCTACCATCCCGGTTCTGGTCGCAGCGTCCAGATTTCGCCATGCGCCCCAATTGATCCTGAACATCTGATGTAACAATGCGGCACCCTCAACGGTGAGGGGCATCTGCGGTAATGGCAAACTCATATATTAGATTATGGCAACGCCCCGGGGTATTTGGCTCGGCTCAGCCTTCGCTGCCCTCGGCGCGCTCGGCTTTGCAGTCAAATCCATTCTGATCAAAATCGCCTATCAGCTCGCGCCGATAGACTCAACCACTATACTCGCGCTCAGGGTTCTTTTTTCCGTTCCTGTCTTTCTTTTAATGGCCTGGCATGGCAACCGCGAGAACGAGACTCTCTCACTACGCGATAAACTGATCCTGATTTGGCTCGGCTTCAATGGCTATTACATTGCCAGCTTTTTCGATTTCTGGGGTCTTCAGTACATTACTGCGGCACTCGAACGGCTCATCCTTTTCACCTATCCGGGGATCGTCCTCCTGATCAACGCGCTCTGGTTCAAGCGCGCCATCCGCCGTTATGAATACGGAGCGCTTGCCTTATCCTGGCTTGGGATCGGCCTCGTCTTCTACAATGACCTTGCGCTCAGCAGTCAGCCCGGAGTTGTCTGGAAAGGTACATTGCTCGTTTTCGTTTCTTCCATCACCTATGCCATCTATCTTGTCGGCTCGGGCCGTGTCATTAATCGCATCGGCAGTGTCCGTCTCACCGGAATTGTTGTCAGCGTAGCTTCCGGCTTTATTACCGCGCAATTCTTCCTCACCCATCCGGTCACCGACCTGAAGCAGCCTTCTTCGATCTATTGGATTGCCAGCGCACTCGCCATCTTTTCTACTATCCTGCCCATTTACTTCACCTCGGAGGCCATCAAAAGGATCGGGGCCAACCGGACATCGATTGTCGCTTCGGTTGGCCCCGTATTCACTATCTGGCTCGGCTACTTATTCCTGAATGAAGGCGTTAGCTTCATGCAGCTTTGCGGCACCGCACTCGTCCTTGCGGGAGTCCTCCTAGTCTCTGCTCATTAGAGGCTCAAAACAGGCACGCCACTCTCCCGGATAATGGCATAACTGTAGGAACGCAAGGCAGCCAAACCATGTGATGTGCTTTTTGCTATCACCACCAGATCTGTTTTCGACGCCTTCACCATCGACGCAATCGCTTTGCCGGGGTCCCCCACCTCAAAAAATGTCTCGACATCCATTCCCTTTGTCAATTCCTCCAGCCTTTGCTTGACTGCGGTCTCAAATTGCAGCTCGTGCTCTTCCCCAAAGTTGAATCCCACATGGCCGCTTAATCCAGTCATCGCGTGCATGACAACCAACTTCGCCCCCATTCGCACGGCAAGTGTTTTTGCCTCAGAGATCACCCTTGGAGAGCTATCGCTCAAATCCACCGCAGCCGCTATTGTGGAAAACTGGATCTGCTCTAGCTTTGGATTTTCCATATGCGCACTGGTCAACACAGAGCATTCTGCGTCGTGCAACACCTTTGAGGTCACACTGCCCAGTAAGAATCTTCGGAATGTCCCATACCCATGCGTTGGCAACACGATCAGATCAATGTCATTTTCTGAGGCGTAACGAACAATCTGTTCACTCGGGAATCCTTGAAGCAGAACACGCTCGACAGGCATGTCTTTCAACTCCAAAAGACAAGTGGAATTAAGCCGGTCCTGCGCAAGCGTCCTTCGGGTGTTCAACAATGCCTGCAACGCTGCGCCGCCAGCTTCCAGTGCTGCGGCTTCGTAATCTGGAGGAGGTACAACGTGCAGAAGGATGGTGCGGAAAGGTGACTTCAGATGAAGCTGTCTTACATAATGCGCCGCCGCCGCATCGCGGGGCGAAAAATCTACTGGCATCAATACGCGTTTCATTCCACCCCAACATATCCTATTTTCAGCCACTTCCGGCTTGGGATGATTGGGCAGGACGGCTCAAGCTGCGTGCTATGCTCAGGGTGTGTTTGTACACAATTCGCTCGTATTTTTCCGCTTTTTGCTAGCCCTTCCTGTTCTCTCTCTCTCCTTGCAGGCCCAGCCCAAAGTGATCCAGATCCTGGATGAAGAGTTGAACCGGAATTTTGCGGCTCTAAAGAAATCAGAACCCGCTCCTTATTTCATGTCCTATCAGATGGTCGAACAGGAGGCGATGTCGGTGACGGCGACGCTCGGTACCCTGCAAGGCACGGCGGCAGGTAAGAGCAGGGCAGTGGATGTCTCGATTCGCTTGGGCGACTCAAAGCTCGACAACTATCGCCAGATTCGCGGTGACCGCCCACAGTTCTCCGGCGCTATCGCCATGCCGCTTGAGGATGAGCCCAACGCCATGCGGCGACGCTTGTGGCTTGAGACGGATCGTGTCTATCGCGGCGGAGCCCAGCGCCTCATAAACATCAAAACTAACCAGCAGGTAAAGCTCGAGAGCGATGACAAATCGGGAGATTTTTCTCCCACAGCGGCGGTGGTCAAGTATGAGAATGTTGCCCCCCTGAAATTCGATAAGAAGCTATGGGAAGAACGGGCACGCAAATGGAGCCAGTATTTCGCCGATAAGCCCGAAGTGCTCGCCAGCAGTGTCATCGTAGTTGGCCAGCGGGAATTGAAAACTCTCGTCAGCACTGAAGGCACCAAGCTCCAGCATGGCCGGCAGTTTTCCCGCATCCTGATCAGCGCGCGCGGCAAAGCCTCCGATGGCATGAATCTGGCGGCTAGTGAGACTTTTGAAGCCGAAGACATGAGCAGGCTGCCGGATGAAAAGGCAGTTCAGGCGGCTGTCGAAAAAGTCTACAGAAAACTCTCCGCACTCCTCAAGGCCCCGCTTGCTGAGCCTTATAACGGACCTGCAATCATGTCCGGTAAGTCTGCTGGAGTTTTCTTTCATGAAATCTTCGGACACCGGATTGAAGGACACCGTCAGAAGGACGAGAGCGAGGGGCAGACTTTCACGAAGATGGTGGGTCAGAAAATCCTTCCAGATTTTCTTAGCGTCAAAATGGACCCAACACTCCATCAGCTCTCTGGCATTGATCTCTACGGTTGGTACAACTTCGATGACGAAGGCGTGCAAGCCAAGCCGATCAGCGTCGTCAAGAGTGGAGTGCTCGAAAATTTTCTGATGTCCCGATCTCCTATAACCGGGTTCCCCATATCCAACGGTCATGGACGCAAGCAACTGGGCGCTGAAGTTGTTGCCCGACAGTCAAACCTGGTTGTTGAAAGCTCGAAAGCGGTTTCGGCGGCAGAGCTGCGCAAGCAACTCATCGCCGAGATCAAGAAACAGAACAAGCCCTACGGCCTTTATTTTGAAGAAGTGTCCAGCGGCTTCACTATAACCAGCCGCCGGGGCTTGCAGGCCTTCAGCGTGTTTCCCGTCATGGTTTACAAAGTCTTCCCCGACGGCAAGCCCGATCAGCTCATTCGAGGAGCCGATATCGTCGGCACGCCGCTCACCAGTTTTTCCAAAATAGTTGAGACCTCCAATGAAACGACGGTTTTCAATGGGTACTGCGGCGCCGAGTCGGGTCAGGTTCCCGTCTCTGCTTCTTCTCCGGCCTTGATGGTGAGCGAAATAGAAGTATCTTTACGCGAGCGATCACAAGAACGTCCCCCCTACCTAGAACGCCCAACCGGCTCCACTATCACCGGGGGTGTCCTCTAATGCGCCGCCGCGACTTCGCATTGCTGCTGCCAGCGACTGCGCTGGCACAGCGTGCAACTGGCGTTTCAACTGACCCCATCCTCAAGGCAATGCAGGACGAAATGTTGCGTTCCCGCCCGCTGAGCGTCGTGGGTGGTCAGCCAATCTACTTCATGGAATGTGCCCTTGATGACGCGCAGGCTTTCCGTGCCTCTGCCAGCCTTGGTGCGCTCTTCAGCGCCAACACATCTGCGTTTCGACTCCCACGCGTCGGCTTGCGAATCGGAGACAAAAAGTTTGACAACACAAACTACATCTTCTCCGAGCTGTTCATGGGGACTCGTTTCGATCCCGAACAGTTTCCGCTCGACAATAATCCGGCCGCCATGCGTCAGGTCTTTTGGCTTGCCCTGGATCGCGCTTACAAAACTGCCATCGAAGCCATCGGGCGCAAGCGCGCGGCGCTTCGCAACATCACGCAGACCGAGGAGTTGCCTGACTTTTCTGACGCACCTCCGTTGAAGCTGCTTGAACCCGTCCCGGCCTGGACTGTGGACGAGGCCCAGTGGAAAACGCGACTGGCAAAGTTATCAAGCGTCTTCACGTCTTTTCCTGAAATCTATACTTCCTCGGTCGATTTCGAGTCTTCTCGGGATGTTTACTATTACGCCAACAACGAGGGCACTGAGCTTCGCTATACCGAACTGCTCACTTACGTACGAGCGCGAGCCAGCGGTCAGGCCTCTGATGGAATGCGCCTGCGCAATCACGCATTTTTCTTTCTCAATGGCAAGAATTCCTATTCGACCGAGGCATTGATGGAAGCTGAAGTCCGTCGCTCAGGCGAGGAATTGACGGCGCTTCTCAAGGCACCGGTTGGGGATACTTATTCGGGCCCTGTGATGTTTGAGGCCGAAGCTGCCGCGCAACTCTTCTCAGATCTGATTGGCAGTCAAGCCGCTGCCATGCGCAGGCCCGTGGCAGAACCGGGACGGCCGATCAACATACCTACGGGTGACCTTGAAGGACGATTGAATTCAAAGATCTTGCCGCCTTCGTTCACTGTCGTCGATGACCCAACTCAATCCACATACAAGGGCCGTACGCTGATGGGCCACTATCCTGTTGATCTCGAAGGCGTCAAATCCCAGCCTGTGGTTCTCATCGAAAAGGGTAGCTTCAAGAATTACCTCGCCACTCGAGTGCCGACGCGCGAAACAAAGTCGACCAATGGGCACGCAAGGCTGCCAGGATCCTTTGGTGGCTATGTTGCATTTGCAAGCAACCTCTTCATAAAGTCTGAAGAAACGATCCCGGCGGCAGACATGAAGAAGAAACTGCTTGAGATGGTTCAGCAGCGAGGCAAGCCTTATGGCATGCTGATTCGCAAGCTCGACTTTCCTTCAAGCGCAAGTTTTGAAGAACTGCGCGGACTGCTGGGTGGGGTCAGTTCGCGGCCAGCTCCTCTCCCGTTACTGGCGTTTCGCGTGTATCCCGACGGGCGTGAAGAGTTGGTGCGCGGCTTGAGATTCCGCAGCTTGAATGTGCGCGCACTCAAAGACATCGCGGTCTCTGGCAATGATGAAGCGCATTTCGATTACCTTGCCAACGGAGCCCCTTTTGCGGTTGTGGGTGGTGGCAACTTTGTCTTTGGCTCTACTACAATTGCTCCGAGCATCCTCTTCGAAGACCTTGAGATGGAGCGGCCGCAGGTAGAATTGCCCAAGTTGCCTATCGTCCCTCCTCCGCCTCTTACCGCTTGACGCAGAGTAGTTTCGATCATTGTGAAGATTTTTTCGAGAGCAGTCTTTCGTGAAGTTGCATCGAGCGCCCTGTTGGGCGTGCTTCTTTTCACGTTTGTACTCTTCTTGCAGCGCCTTGGCAGCGGCAAGCTCTTTGAGCTTGTCCTGCGAAATTCGACAGACTGGCAAACCGCTGTCTATCTTTTCTTTCTGATTGTTCCACCCACCTCGCCCTTTACGATCCCCGTGGGCGTGCTTGTTGGCGTCCTGATCGGCTTGAGCCGTATGTCCGGTGACAACGAGATCACCGCACTGCGTGCCACGGGCTCTCCCGCCCGGCGGGTGGTGGCTCCGGTCTTGGCCTTTGGCTTTCTGGGCTTTGTGCTCACTGCTGCCTCAACTACCTGGCTGACCCCCTGGAGCTTGCGGCAATCTACAAAGCTCATGAACAAGGCGCTGGCCGCGCAAGTCACAGCTGAGATCCAGCCGCGAGTCTTTGAAGAAGGCTTCCCCAATACCGTTCTCTATGTTGGCGACGTAATCGCCGGGCCAACCGTGAAGTGGCGCAAGATCTTCATGGCTGATCTGCGCACTGGCGATCAGCGCAGCTCTGGTGCCCGGGAGCGCGGTGACGAACCGAGGATTCTCCTTGGCGAGGAGGCTCTTGCTGTCTCTGATATCAAGAACAATCGCATTCAACTTGCAATGAAGAATGGCACTACCTACGAGATTGGCAGAAATCCCGATCAGGACGCCACTTCATCATTTTCGAAGAGCGATCTGGGGTTGCAGGCAAAAGAGCCCAATGAATACCGCCGCTCCAACAACTTTCTCGAGATGGACACCGTACCGCTCCTCCGCTACGTTCAATCCCGTCCGCGCAGTGATACTCTCGATGCCCGCCTTGAGCTCAACCAACGAATCGCTTTGCCTTTTGCCTGTCTGCTACTCGCGCTGGTTGGCGTCCCCCTGGGTGTCTCGCGCCGCAAGGCCGGCAAGAGCGCTGCTTTTGTTGTAACCGTCTTGTTGGCCTTTCTCTACTACATGAGCATGATCAGCCTTCAGCAGATGGCTCGCCGCGGCGGGCTTTCGGTTGAACTGGCTGCCTGGGGTCCAAACCTGATTTTCCTCGTACTAGCGGCGATCCTTCTTGCCCGGCTTGAACGGCCTGGTGACCATGATTTTGTTGGCACTGTGCAAACAGCAATGGAAAAGATATGGACCCGCTGGCGAGGCACGAAAACGAAGACCGTTCATCGAACGGCCGCCCAGGCTTTCGAGTCTGGCTTTCATCGAGTAGTACAGGTGCCAGGTGCCTCTTTCTTCAGCACGATCATGGATGCCTATGTGCTGAGAACCTTCCTCTTCTACTTCACGTTACTGCTGGTCAGCTTTGTCATGATGACCGAGGTTTTCACCTTTTTTGAATTGCTCGGTGACATTGTGCGAAACAAGATCGAGACTGCCAAGACAACCTCGTATCTGATCTTTCTCTCACCTCAGCTCATCTATCAGACCACTCCCGTTAGCGTTCTTGTCGGGGTGCTCGTGACCTTTGGCATCTTGAGCAAATCAAACGAAGTGACTGCCTTCAAGGCTTGTGGAGTGAGTGTCCACCGGCTTTCGTTTTCGATCCTTGTCGCGAGCCTGTTGCTGAGCGCGAGTCTATTTGCTTTCGACTACTATTACGTCCCTGAAGCCAACCGCAAGCAGGATGCCCTGCGTAGTGAGATCAAGGGCAAGGCCCCTCAAACTTATGTGCAGCCAGACCGCAAGTTCATCTTCGGAGAAGGCTGCCGGATCTTTTACTACAAGTTTCTCGATCCTGTGCAAAAAGTGATGGTAAACCCTCGCGTTTATGAGCTCGATTGCGAAACATTCTCGATGAAGCGCATGATTGCCGCAGAGCGAGCCCGCTGGGAACCGAATCTGAAGCGCTGGGTTTTTCAGAGCGGTTACAAGCGCGACTATAAGGGCATCGAGATGGCCGGCTACAATCCTTTTCTCGATTCCACGGCGACTTTTCCAGAGCTGACCGAGACGCCAGATTACTTTCTGCAGGAGCTGATCCAAGACAAGCAGATGAACTTCCACCAGCTTTGGAACTACATCCAGCTCTTGCAGCAGTCGGGCCTGGATACGACGCGCCTGCAGGTGCAATATCACAAGAAATTCGCCGTACCGCTTTTCGCCTTTATCATGGCGCTGCTAAGCATCCCATTTGCGTTCATGACTGGCAACCGCGGAGCCATGGCAGGCGTGGGCGTTAGCCTTGGCATTGCCATCGCCTACTGGACGGTGTCATCGGTCTTTGAGCAGGTTGGCAACGTTGGACAGCTACCGCCTGCGCTGGCGGCCTGGAGCCCAGACGCACTCTTCTCTCTCATCGGGGCCTGGCTATTGGCTAGACTTCGTACTTAGACCTTTTTCAATTCAAAATACATGGCCTCTGCCCCTACA
The DNA here is from genome assembly GCA_043718395.1 of Acidobacteriota bacterium. Taxonomy (GTDB): domain Bacteria; phylum Acidobacteriota; class Terriglobia; order Bryobacterales; family Bryobacteraceae; genus Bryobacter. The sequence goes on along the minus strand of JAYSVS010000020.1, from coordinate 917 downwards.
CCAACTATCCTCACTGTTTCCGGCTTGATCGGCAGTGGCAAAACCAGCGTCTGCCGGGAACTGTCAGCCCTTACGGGATGGCGCGTCGTCTCGGCCGGCACCATCTTGCGCCGCATGGCCGAAGATCGCGGCCTCTCAGTGATCGAGCTAAACGAGATTGCCAAGACTGATCCATCGATCGACAAACTGATTGACGACCAACTGATCGCTCTCAGAGACTCTCCAGAGCCGCTGATTGTGGACTCCAGACTCGCCTGGCATTTCATCCCCAAGTCTTACAAGGTCCATCTCGTGGTCGATACCTCTATTGCCGCTGATCGTGTCTTTAACGCCCAGCGTAGCGATGAATCTTACTCGACTCCGGCCGCTGCATACGCTGCCAACGCCCAAAGGCAGAACATCGAAAACGAGCGCTTCAAGCAATACTACGGGATCGATTGCGAAGACCAGTCCAACTATGATTTGATTCTCGACACAAGCGCGATTCGGCCGGCCGAGTTGGCCGCTAAGATGCTTGAAGCAGTGACGAATCGCGATCTTGTAGTTGCGGATAAGCACTGAGTATTCTGTCCAGCTCAGCCAATTGACCAGCGCCAAGGCCTTCGTTTGGGTCAAGACACCAGACGCCTTCTAGCAGTCCCTGCCGCCGTAGCACCTCATGAATCCCGGCAATGCAGCCGTGGAAGTGGTTGGCCACATCGAAGATCGCCGCATTGGCGTCTGTGAGTTGGGCATTGAGGGTTAGCATCTTTTGCGGAATGGGCAACTGGTGGCGGTGGTAGTGTTTGATCTCGTTCAGGATCTCAACTGCACGCTCTGTCCAGACGGCCCATTGGCCAAGCAGGCCGCCGACCATCCGGAGACGGACATCGCCAAATTCATAGACCGTCAGAAGATCGTTGATGATGTTGTCGTCG
>JAYSVS010000190.1:0-35774 GCA_043718395.1 Acidobacteriota bacterium | reverse complement strand
TGGAACACCATGTCCTCGAATCCGATCGCCCGCTCCGCCTGAAGCAACGCATTCTTGGCGTTATCCCAATCGAAATACTTCACAGACCAACAGGTTATCACAATGTGTGCCTTTGAGGCACACAGAGAGTTGGACAGTCTGAGAGTCTGTCCCGCACCCATGGAGATGACCGAGCCATGGAAGGGGAGTCGCACGGCTTAGGACTTGGTGGGCTCAGGGTGATTTTGGGGTTGGTAGGGGTGGATGCGTCCCTCCCGTGATTTTTGCAAAATTCTGGCTTGTCGGAGTGTTTTGGCTGTTGGGCTAAATGATAGATTCTGAACGTCTTTGGGGCCTGGTGCCAAATATGATCGGGATGGCTTAGCGCCAGCTGAGGCGGGAATTGGGAGAAAAGATCTCGAAAACATTGAGGAATATGGACGGATGGCGCTGGGACACTTCAGGCTGACGGCTTTCCCTGGTGACGACGAGTGTGGACGCGACCGGGATGGGGATTGTGGTGACGGAGGATCTGCAGCGGAGGCGGCTGCGTGGGGAGCTTTATCCGGTGGTGATTACGGGAGGGCTGGAGGGGAGGTACGCGAGTGGATTCTATCCGACGCCACGGACGGAATTATTGCTGGGAGTGCAGCGGGCATTTGAGCGGGAGGGATTGGGGGTGGCCAAGGGGTTGAAGGGTTGGGGGGCGCTGGAGGAGGAGTTGAAAGGGATGCGGAAGTTGCAGAGCGTGAGGGGGCCGCGATTTGAAACGATGGGGGCGCATGACGACCTTGTGTTTGCACTGGGCCTGGCGTTGTTTGGAGTGAGGAGGAGGTTGCTGCCGGTGGAGGGGGAGAGTGTCCGGCGGCGGGTTTGGCGGTGAGACGGATCATGCCGGCAATTGGACGAATTCACTTGACGAATGGAGAAGAAAAGGCGAAACTAAGTCCATTCTCCCTATGCAACTCGTCGGTATCGCGAAGGCGGCCGAGGCCGCACCGCTTCTGGAATTGAAGCGCACTGTGTCCTACAGCCACCTCGCAACCGGCAAGTGGATCAACCACGTTGCTGCCTCCCGGCACTCATTTCATTGGTCTATCAATCCCTATCGCGGCTGCGAAATGGCCTGCCAATACTGCTACGCAAGATACACCCATGAGTTCATGGAACTCCGCCGCCCCGAAGACTTTGAAACCCGCATTTTCGCCAAAGTCTGGAACACCTCCGAGTTCCGCCGCGAACTCATGCGAATCCCCAAATCCCAAGCCATCGCATTAGGCACCGCCACCGACCCCTACCAGCACGCCGAGCGAAGATATGAACTCACCCGGCGCATGCTCGAAGTTTTCGCCACAGTCAACGGTCACAAATTCTGGATCACCACCAAGAGCGACCTCCCCACCAGAGACATCGATCTTTTGAAACAGGTAGCCCGCCGCAACGTCCTGTACATCAATTTCACGATCACAACGCTAGACCCAGACCTCGCCCGAGGCCTTGAGCCCAAAGCCCCCACTCCAGCATTGCGCCTAGCCGCAATGCAAACTCTAACCCAGGCTGGCATCCGGTGCGGCGTCATCGCCTCGCCAATCCTACCCGGCATCAACGACTCCCGGCCAGATCTGCTAGCGCTCGCCCAACAAGCAAAGAACCACGGAGCCCAATGGTTCGGCGGCGGCGTCCTTTTCTTGAAGAGCCCCACCAAAGAAGTTTTCTTCAATTACCTCAATCGCGAACACCCTCAACTGGCCCAGCGCTACCAGACGACCTTCAATCCTGCCACCCGCCCCTCACGCGAATACCACCACCAAATCGAAGCCTGTTTCGAGACCATCCGCCACCAGACGAACCTTGGCCGCAGAGCCACACCCTACCTGCCCCCAGACTGGGAGCAAGGCAGTCAACTCTCGCTAAGCTTCTAACTTAAAGAGTCTTCAAAAATGCAATCAGTGCCTTGCGGTCCTCCGGCGACAATTTCAAGCCAAACTCATGCCCTTCAACCGGCCCCGGCTGCATCCAATAACCCTTCGGCACATAATCGCTCTTCACGCGTGAAGGGTCGAACCATTCCTCAAGCGAATCCACCCATCCGCCATGCCCAAACGCATTGCGAAACCAGACCCCGCGCAACGAAGGCACCTTATAAAAACCAGTTCCCCGCCGGGCCTTCAGCGCCAGCGTCGTATCGGTGCCAACACTCAAGTCCAGAATGTTATCGGTCTTGCGCAAATCCGCAGGCACCGTAAATCCTTTGGCCGCGGTCAGCTTGTTATTCGTATAGAGCGGAGGCGTATGGCACCCGGCACACCCCTGCTGCGCAAACACCTTCTGCCCGCGTCCACCGAGTTTGGATTCTTCGGAGCCTCAAGCGAATAGATATACAGCGCCAACGCATACAGCTGCTCATCGCTATAGCGAGTCCCCTTCTCTGAGCTAAACGGAGTCTCTTTCACGCTCGGCTGAAAATCCCCGTAATGCGCCATCGTATCGAGACCCTGATTGGTCACCGCATAACGCGCCAGATCCCCAATCGAGCGATGCCGTGCAAACCCGGTTGAATCGAGATACTTGTGATTCTTCACGCCAATGAGAGAAGGAATATGCGGTGGATGGCTACCGCTGGTCCCCTGCCGCGAGATCACTCCAGAATGTGATGCAGCCTGTTGCCGCACTAGCTCCTCTTTGGACATGCGCGCAAAGAACTGTTCTTTACTCTCCACCCAGGGCACTCCAAACAAAACCCAGGCCGACTCCTGCCGCCGCGCCAGCACCTCCGGCTTCATGTCCTTGACGCGCTGAAGCGTCGCCTCATCATTGCGAAAATCCACCACTCCCTGCGCACCAGCCAAATAACTCCCATCCGGCATCACCCGCGTATGACAGCCCGCACACGCATTGATACCAACCTCAAGCACCCCCTTCTTGCGAATGATGTAGCGGTTCCCAGGGATAAAGGGCGGCAGCACTCCTTCCTTCGAAGCCGGCAAGGGAGTCTTGAAAAACGGCCCATTTGGCGGCAGCGGAAACATTAGCGGATCATGTTCAAACACCAGCTTCCCCGCCGCAATCCAGTCCTCTTTGGTCTTGAGATTCGCCGGATCAAACACCACTTCCGGCTCCTGCTGCTTCAGCCACTCAAGATACCCCGCCGGCTCCTTCCCGGCCTCATACATCGGGTAGGTTTTATAGATCGGCCGCACCTTCAGCTCATAGTATTCCGTGGAGCTCATGTGCTTCGGCGAGCGATCCCGCTGTGCCAGCGGCAACTCAAACCGCTCCAAAGCCTCATCGTCCCAAACCTTCGGAATCTCAGGCTTAAAAACCTGCCCGCTCCCGACCGCAACCATCACCAGCAACCCAACCGCTAACTCAAATTTCATTCGTATCATTGCCTGACCAAATTAACATCTTTGCCACCTGCAGAAAGCCTACAGCGAGGAAAACGAATTCATGGCGGCTTTGTCCCCAGCTTCCTGAAATTCAAATAAAAATTCTGCCATGCGAACGAGGCCCCGATCATCATCCTTTAATGGCAGAATTCTCAAGACATCCTCCTCTGTTCCTCGCAGTCCAAGCGCATATGCAGCATTGGTGCGCACCCTGGCCTTGGGGTGATCGAGCAGAGCGGCAGCAGGCTCCACTGGAAGCTCGCCATCCATCTGGCTTAGTAGCTTTAGGGCATCTATTCGTCGACCCAAAGGTGGAGTTCTCAGAATGGCGCTAAGCGCCAATCACAGTTGGCCAGGTATCAGACTGCTCACGACGCATTCTTCTCCATCTCTTGTGGACGCCCTACGTTTTGTGCGGCTTCGGGCAGGATGATGGAATCGGCACTCCCACGTGAGCTTTTGTTGTTTTGACGGCGAGACTCGCCGCTACAGGTGTTTGCCATTCAAGTAGGAACACCCACGGCCGGAAGAACCCAACGGATGAGCGCAAAGTATCCGACGACAAAAAGAATCATTACTAACCACTCGGGCATGACTTTCTCCTACGAACCTGATTTAATGTAAGACCAATCGGCTTCCTGTTTGCGGACAACTTCGGCAATTCCGGAATCAACAGTGCCTGCTTCTGAAAGCAGGTCTTCCTTCTTCACCTGCTGCCGCATGGTGTTTTCACAAGCGACAAATCGCGGCCCTGTCTTGGCAATCGTCACGACCCGCTCTTTCAACGGCGTGGTGTTCTTTATCAGGCCGAGACCCTTTCCATGGGTGACGATCTCGATTTGCGTGTTTTCCTTTCCGAAAGCCTTCTGCACGTTTTCGATATTGTTTAAGAGAGCCTGCCAATGCTCTTCGTTTTCAATGGTCAACTCAAAGACGATTCGGTGTTTTGATTTCTGCGCCCAGCTTGTCGACGCTGTTAGAAGTAAGCCAGCGCCGAGGAGAACCGGTGTATCAATGATACAGAGTGGACTGCTCTTGTGATCAGTGCTCCTGCGGTTCCCATAGCACCAGCTACGGCTCCAGCAGTAAGCAGGCTGTTGGCGTCCATTCGGGATTCGTTGATGGTCTTTTCGTTCTTGTCCATATTGTCCTCTAACTGTTTATGGCTTGATCTCGCTCTGTGCGCCTGTTGCCTTATTCCATGGAAGCTTCCCTAAGGCGGTAGCCATGAAGCAGACGTCTGTGACTCCGGAAAACAACAGTCCTCCTCCTACAAAGAGGGTTCCGGCAAAGAACCACGAGGATGCGGTAAGTCCGAGCAGAGTAAAGAGAAGGACGAACCCTCCTGCAATGCCCCGGACCTGGCGCTCGATTGACCATGGTCTGTTGTCCTCAACATTCATCGGCAGTGAGGCGTTCTTCCAGGCATCCATCCCGCCTTGCAGAATGTTGACGTTTTGAAAGCCGAGGCGCTCCAAGGTCTCTGCTGCCTGAGTCGCTCTTTTTCCGCTTCGACAAACTAAAAGCAAAGACTCGTCCCTTTTCCAAGCGGCAGCCTCTTTCTCGACCGTAGAAAGTGGCACAAGACGAGAGCCCTTGATGGCTCCGGCTGCGTGCTCGGGAAATTCCCGTACGTCGATGACGGTGTGACCGTTACGTTGGGCCTGTTCGGGAGATAAAAGTGTTGCCATAATAATTGCTCCTTGACCAACTATAGCACTATATGGTTATATAGTCAAAGTGAAACCATCTGCACTTCCACTTTCCGATCAAATGGTCGAGCTTGTCGCTCGACGCTTTCGCATGCTGGGAGAACCTCAGAGGCTTCGCATACTTCAAGTTTTAGAGAGCGGAGAAAAAGCTGTGGGCCAGATTGTAGAAATTCTTCGAGGCAACCAACCAAACATTTCAAAGCACCTTCAAGCCCTTAATGAAGCTGGGCTCGTTGGCAGAAGGCGAGAGGGTAACAGTATCTTCTACTCAATCGCGGACCCGGTGATTTTCAAACTATGTGAGCTCGTCTGTCGGAGTGCTACCGAGGAGGCTCGCGGTCGATTGGAAGAGTTGGCAGGAATTAAACATGCGGTAACAAAGCAGGGGCGACAATGAAGATTCAACAGTTCGAAGTTCCGGGACTCTCCCATTATTCTTATCTACTAGGCTCAAAGGGGCAGGCGGTTGTGATCGACCCCAAGCGAGATGTTGATACATATCTAGACTACGCAGACAATAACGGTTTCAAGATCACACATGTCCTGGAAACGCACATCCATGCTGACTATGCTTCCGGGGCAACGGCACTGGCGGAAGAAACGGGCGCTGAGCTTTGGCTAAGCGGTCATGACGACGGCGAAGACTTTGCATATCGGTTTTCTCACCACCGTTTCTGTAACGGTGAAGAGCTTGATACCGGAAACCTCCGTGTGGTCGCTGTTCACACCCCGGGGCATACGCCGGAGCACTTAAGCTTTCTGGTCTATGAAAAGTCCAGATGCGGACAGCCGCTTGCGCTCTTTACGGGCGATTTCATCTTTGTAGGCTCTCTTGGTCGCCCGGACCTTCTCGGCGAAGAGGCGAAGAAGCGACTAGCCCACATGCTCTATCAGAGTGTGCGGAAAAGCGTCGAGCACTTGCCGGACGGTGTAGAACTCTATCCGGGCCATGGTGCAGGATCACTTTGCGGGGCGGGTATGGCTGATCGTTCACAGTCAACACTAGGCTATGAGCGTTTTTGTAACATCTTCATGGCCGACAGGCCGGAAGAGGAGTTTGTTGAAACTGTATTAAAAACGCTTCCTCCGTTTCCCGATTACTACCGGCGCATGAAACGGATCAACTCTGAAGGGCCAAAGCTCCTTCCTGGCCTTCCTGGCGGGCAGGCCCTTACTGCAAAGGAGTTCCGCGAAGCGATTGAAACTTCGGACACTGTTGTCATTGATCTTAGAAGGCCGGAAGCATTTGGTGGTGCTCATATTCCAAAGGCGCTAAATATCGGTGCCGGTCAAAATCTTTCCATGTGGGCAGGCTGGGTTGTTCCGTATGATAAGTCTATTCTTCTAGTCGGGGATGAAGGCACGGAAATTCAAGAAGCACGGCGCTCGCTAATCCGGGTAGGCTTTGATGATATCCGGGGTTATCTGAAACATGGCATGCGTGCCTGGATCGAGGCAGGATTTGAACAGGAACACGTTCAACAAGCCTCGGTTGGAGAACTCTTCGAAAAACTTTCAGAAAGTCCGTATGTTCTTGACGTTCGGAGTCAGGGCGAGTGGAACTCCGGCCATATTGAAGGAGCAGTTCATATCCAGGGGGGAGAACTTCCGAAGCGCCTCGGAGACATTCCAAGAGACACACCGCTGCATGTGATCTGCGGTAGTGGATACCGATCTAGTATCGCTACAAGTGTTCTCAAGCGCGGTGGTTTAAAGAGCATCGTTAATATCGTTGGCGGCATGGCAGCCTGGAACGCTCAAAATTTTCCTGCGAAATCAAATTCATCATCCTGCTCTCTAGGCAGTTAGAAACTCCATATGTTGCCGGAACAACAGATTGCAGTTGCAATTGCATTCTTCATCGGAATTCTTCTGGGGACGATGGGTAGCGGCGGCTCAATCGTAACGCTCCCGGTGCTCGTTTACGTTGTAGGAATTCGCCCTCAGTCTGCTGTCCCGATGTCGATGGTGATTATCGGGACAGCAAGCGTGCTTGCTGCCTACCTCCATGCAAGGCGTGGAAACTTTCATACAAAAGCTGCTCTACTCCTGGGCACGACAGGAATAATCGGAGCCTATTTTGGTTCGATCGGAACGCATCTCGTGTCCTCCACGACATTGATGCTGATATTTGCAGCCCTGCTTTTGGTCGTGGGCAGCCTAATGTTTCGTGGATCAAAAGAGGGACTTCCGCCGACAACATGTCGGCCCATTCGCTGTCTTTTAGTGGGCGCATTTGTGGGTCTGCTTACTGGTTTTCTTGGTGTGGGCGGAGGGTTCCTGATCGTTCCGGCATTGATTTTCTTTGCAGGGCTGGAAACGAAAGTAGCAGTCGGAACTTCACTGGCCATTATTGCTCTGAACTCGGCTGCGGGTCTTCTCGGGCAGATTCGTTATGTTGATCTCGATTGGAGGCTGACCCTGGTCTTTACTGGCCTAACCCTGGCTGGAATGCTTGTGGGACTTAAATTGGGAGAGCGTCTTTCAGAGGAAACACTTCGAAGAGCATTCGCCTCTGTTTTAGTAGCGGTTGCCGTAATAGTGGGCAGTCTGAACCTGTTTGCCTTGTGACGATGCACATGGCGAAGAGGCGTACGAGCGATAAAGAAGCAGTGGTTTTGTCTGAGGAATTTAATTGGTGATTTCGGTCAATCATGTCGTACTCACCGAGAGTCAAAGCAAAAAGCTCCTTACCTTCCCGAGACCGCAAGAACGCATGACGCCAGCCATCTTTCTCACTCACAACAACAAACGCCTTCCCGCCCCGAACCCACACCAGTCCAGAATTCTTCCCTTCACTGGACTCCACCCAGCCATCATTCACTTCCCGATAAATCCGCTTCACTTCACCCTTGGGCTGCACCAGCAAAAACTCGCGTTCATTCCGAAAGCGGCTGAACTTTTCAACCAGCACCTCATCAGAATTTCCAGCCCAATCCACCTGCCCCAAGTACATCCCTTCTTGCGGCGATTCGATAGGCAACCAAGATAAACTCTTCCCACCCGAATCCACGACACCCACTCGAAGTTTTGCGATCACTCCGCCCACTCTCGCAAACGGGTTATTCCGCACACCTGGATACGATGGGTCATCAGGCACCAGCACAGCTCGTTGCCGCACATCGCTCAGGTCAGACTCGACAAAAACTACGCGCTTCCCGTCAGGGCTCCATCTCGGGTTTTGAAAACGAAGATCGCGGCCAGCAGATCGCTTCGTCAACTGAGTCCGTTGCCCGCCTTCCAGATCGCGAACAAAGAGTTCCTGATCTTGAAACTCCAGCACCCGCTTCCCATCCGGCGACACGAATCTCAGTTCATCCACGGGCCTTGATTCGATGCGCTGACCAGTGCGAACATCAAAGGCCGTCCTCACCATTTTTCCTGTAATCGGCTCACGCTCCAGCACCGTATAGCTCGAACTATCGGCTAGCCATTCCACCTGAAAGTTCCGGGCCGTGAACTCGCCGCGTTCGTAAATCGTCTTCAGCCGATTCTCAGTTTCTTTTTCGCGGAATGCTTGGGCGTGGCAACAGACTGCTGCCACTGAAATCAAGGCTAATAGTCGGACACAAGTTGTCATTGAGATGCGGCGAATATATCAGAGGGTGCCGAACGATAGCTCAAATTCCTGGGGCCAACGACTGACCCCAGGCCGTAATGGGACAATGGCCTGAAGCATTCCGCCCCCCGCTTATGCAAACGATACAACCTGCGCCTGTGAACACCAACTGGCAACCTATTAAATGGGATAGGCCTTTCTTCATATCGATGCTAGTTGCAGTGTGGTTGGCAATCCTTTCCGGCTTCGTCTACAACAACGTCCAGAAGTACCTGACCGGGCACCTCACCTACCCCTGGATCGTCCACATCCACGCCGCCTTCTTCATGGGCTGGCTCGTATTATTTACTACGCAGTTGGTTCTGGTTCATCGTGGCAAGGTCGGCACCCACCGCCGCTTGGGCGTCTATGGAGCTGCCTTGGCAGCGGTGATGGTGATTCTGGGAGTAATGACGGCAATCATGACCGAGCAACTCAAGTTCGGGCCCCCTGCCTCGGATCCTCCCTTCCTGAGCGTGATGCTCGGTGACATGCTCATCTTCGGTGGCCTTGTCACCGCCGGCATCGGGGCACGCCGCATACCAGCGTCACACAAACGGCTGATCTTGATTGCGACCCTCGTGCTCACCGATGCCGGCTTTGGCCGTTGTCTCAGCCCGAAGATCGTGGAGTGGATGGGGCTAAAAAACTATTGGGACTTCAAGAGCTTCGCTGAGGGTGGCTGGCCCTTTATCAGGTTCCAACTACTTCCCGTCTACACACTGATCGCTGCCCTTGGAGCATTCGATCTGTTCACTCAGAAGCGGTTGCACCCCGCGTACGTCCGGGCAATTGCCTGCTGTCTCCCGATTCATTTACTAGCCGGATGGCTTTACTTTCAAGCATTCTGGAGGTCAATCGCCTTGCAAATCCTGGGCCGATGAGAAGCTTCACGCTATGCGCTGAGTCTTAGTCATGCGCTTCAGCATTCAAGTTGACCAGACCCGCTCATGTGCCATTATCTGGGTGCAATCGTCGCAACTCAGCTAACCTTAACTGAGTTACCTGCATAAGCGGAGCGTACTCAAAACAGAGGAGGTTGCATGATTGAGCGACAAGATCCCTTCGCAAAGTTTCAGGGGGTCATCCACAGTCTGGAAGAAATTCGCGGGATCATTGGCGAGCCGGTACCACCGGTAGTCGCCAAGGTTATGGATCATATCGACGCCGTATCGCGTGCCATTATCGAGAAGTCGCCCTTCGTCGTTATGGCCTCCGCCACTCCTGATGCTTACCCTGATATCTCTCCTAAGGGCGATCCCGCCGGCTTCGTGAAAGTGCTTGACGAGAAGTATTTGGCGATCCCAGACCGACCCGGCAACAAGAGGGTCGACACGTTTGGGAATCTTCTCCAGAATCCGTACCTCGCAATCCTTTTCATGATTCCGGGGAAGGGCGAAACGTTGCGGATCACGGGCGAAGCGCGCATCGTCCGGGACCTCGCGCTACGTGAGAGTATGGCGATCGACGGCCGTGTCCCGGATTTTGCGATCGTGATGCATGTGGAGCGCATTCTGATCCACTGCCCAAAGTGCGTCGTGCGAGCGAAGCTTTGGCAGCCGGAACAGTGGCCGGATTCCTCGACTACAGCGGGCATCGCCGAGGCCATGATTGCCCACGCCAGGCTTGACACGACGCCGCAAGAATTGGAAGCCATGGCAGTGCGAGAAGGGCTGACCAAGTTGTATTAGTCTCCACCCTGGTAACTGATCGGCGCAACCGCCATCAGTCAGATCGGTTACCTGCTCATCCCCGGGACGAAACTGTCCCGCCTGCGGCCGCTCGCCGCTCTCCAACTCTTTCGATGTAATGCAGGTGCTGAAGGTGGAATGACGGTCCCTTTGGGCTCTTCCACGCCTCAACACTCTCGACGTTAGTGCCTCGCTAGGGGAACCGTTGATGCAAAGTGATGCTAAGTTCGATGCGATAATGAACATATGAGCCTCTCGAAGCAAGTTCGCACCACAATCTCCCTTCCCGCAGCCTCCCTGACCGCTGCCAAACGTGCCGCCAAGGCCCGGCGCGTCAAGCTGAGCACCGTGGTCGCAGAGGCTTTGGATGAGTCCCTCAAGCAACAGCAGGCCAAGGACCGCGCCAAGGCGGCTTTCGCACGCTATCAGCGCGCCTTTGCGGGTTTTAACGAGGAAGAACTCATGATCCTGGATGGAATCATCCCTGAGCATAGGGGCTAAAAAGTGTTGGATCCCGCCTCAGTGCCTTTTCTCTTCGATACCAGCGCTGAGAGCTGGTTCGCGAGACAGAAAACAGTGCCTGCACAAGATTAGTGGATGCGCTATTTGGAGAGCCACCCGGTTCACGTATCCGCCGTTACGGTTTTCGAACGTGTGCGAGGCTATGCACTTTTGGCTCGAGATGCTTCGCCAACCGCCGACACCGCCAAAGCGTACGCACCAGTTCGTGGAATCCCGCCAGGAGCGCCTCGCACGTTGGAGAGCAGACACGATGATCGCCGCCACGGCCCTGGCTACGGACTTGCTCCTGATTCACAATAATGCTGGCGACTTCGAGTCGATTCGTGGCTCGATCAAGCAAGACCCAGCCCGTTTCCCTGGACTTGGTCCCTTGAAGCTGATTCGCTGCGCTTCTGTCCTTTGATCTTGGGCGATGAAAGCGGAGCGCTAACTCCATTTCAGCGCGCGAAGCCTTGGTGCCCGCTGGTGGATTTGAACTGGCGAATCCCGCAGCAGAGGTATGAGATTTCGTCTGCTCAGATAGTCGGCAACCAGAAACTTAGGGCCAGCTTCCAGATCGCGCGTGATACTGGCGAGATAGCTCAACACTACGCGACATCCCGGGTTCTATCATCCAAACATCAGCCTAAGCCGCGCAATCGGCGATTCAAAGGCTCCGAGTAATATCTTGCGACGACCCAGCCTAGTAATGCAGACATGACCACAAGTGTGAAGTGCCAAAGTGGCGCAGAATTGATGTCCGATCCGAGTCCGATGAACGATTGCGCTCCCAGGATCATCACGAATCCATGTGTCAGGTAGATCTCGTAGCTGTTGCGTCCCAGCCACTCGAGCGGGTTCCACATCTTCAAGGTCGACCGGCCAGCTTCAAGGGAAGCGAGAAGTAGCGCCGTGCCGGACGCTAAGATCGTCACATCCACCCCGTATCGCCAGAACTGGAGACGAACAAGCGGGTACACTGCGATTTGAATCACCATCAAAATTCCGGCCCACCCAAGCACCTTTCGGGTCCGAGCACCGAGGGAACGCGTGTTGGACACCCACGCGGCAAAGCATCCCAACGCAATGCAATCGAACCCGCTCAAGTAGGCCTTATCCTCGGCTAACTCATTCCCTCCTGCCCACGTGGTTCGGGCGAAAGGTCCCGCGATCACCAGACCGGCTCCCAGTAACGCAAGCAGGCGTTTGTCGGGGACGAATCGGCACAGGAGTGGATAGCCCAAATAGAAGACCTCCTCGATGGAAAGCGACCACAGCACGTCCCAATTTGCTGGCAGATAGCCAACCCGAATCTCAAGCAAGTTGAGATGGAAGGTTGCCGCTGAAAAGAGCGCCTCGGATAGGGTTGCTTTCCGGGGGTCAATGACGAACCCTTCTGTGCGCAGCCCATGCAGCACCGAGAGAATCACCAATAGTGCCAATAGGCATGGCGCTATCCGAGCGAAGCGAAGTTTGTAGAATGCCTTGACATCCACCGAACTCAGCGATCCCCAACGGAGAAGGATGTTTGTGGTGATCAGGAATCCGGAAATCACGAAGAAGACCTTGACCGCGTAGAAGCCATTGTTGAATAGAGCGCGGTTCACTCCCTGAGCCAACTGGACTCCAAGGGAGCTCTTCTCGAACGGTATCCGGATGTTGATGTGCAACAAGACGACCGCAAGGATCGAGAGCCCCCGAAGCACGTCAATCCATCGGGAACGGACACGATGAGGGAAGGGATTAAGTGCCTCTGAATCCAATGCCTAAGTCTAGCGGAGTCTATGACTCCCGCAAAACGGCATAGCGTTTTCCTAACTCACCTTCCAGATCGTCGGCAATCCGTCTACTGATGCATCGCGCGTGATGTGGCTACAGTGGCAACTTTAACGCGCAGAAGACTCCGTGGCAAAAGGGATCACACCGTCGGCTGAAACGGCCGGCATGGCCGAACTACTCATTTGCCGTTCATGACAATGAAGAGCCCGGGCCCGGGCTCTTGCCGCAGATTGCCAGAAAGACCGGCCTACAGCCGGAGGACCTATAGCCGCATGGGTTGAGCTACCGGACTACGGCGTGTCGCCGTCCGGGATGATTCTACGAGCCGCAGCACCGTAGTATCACGAGGCGCTCTTCGGGTCGAAGGTCTATCCGTACTGCATTCCGCTCGTGATTCTTTTGTTCGCCGAGGCGAATCAAAGCGACGCAGTAGCCAAAGTCGACATCACTCCCACCGATCCCCAGCCGCTCAGCCGTTTCATCCTCATCTCTACCAGCGGATCCTACAAGAAAGCCATAAGGCTAACTTTCTCTAGCTACGAATCGAGCAAGAATTCTGCCGACCTCGCCAACTCAATTTTGAAATGAAAAAAGCCTCGCGCCATCAACAGACGAACCGCCAACTTCCAGATGCCACGTGATCTGGGAACCCCTTCGGATCTGTGAATAAGAAAAGTCTGTTCGTGAAGAGGATCGCCCACGGAGCGAGGACTCGCCGACAGCAATCGTCAAAGTAGAATAGTGCGGTGGCTCCTTCTGGTGATATCAACGATTTTGCGCTTCTGCAAGCTGAGGCCGCAGCCGTAAGGCTGTGGGCATTCGGCAGCGCACCGTTTCCGCTCGCGAACGGCGCGATCATCCAGGGCCACATAGAACAGGCGGTAACAGATACTGCCATCGGTTTTGCGATCCATGTCCGGCGCCTCTTGGACAACCGCAGAATACAAACTCAGTTGAAACTCGATGAGCCATTTTGGCAATGGTCCCCGGCAGGCGGCCTGACCAAGGTCCAGCTACTAAGGGAAGCTTTGAATCGTATAGTCCATGCTACAGACTTCACGGTCGGGTTCGAGCGCTTGCCCGACGGAACCACGGAGATCGCAGGGGGTGCGATCTCCGTGCTCTACCTCAAGACCAAAACGGATCAGCGCGAGGATGCGCTGATTGATGTTTTTGCCCTCGCGTCATGCTTCTTTCATCAGGTCTTGCCTGCGCTCCGGCCACCAAATGCAACGACTCTAGAGGTCCATTGAAACGAGGTTTGTCAATGCGGTTAGCGAGATTATCCGCCATGGAAGTCATACTCGGTGGCATTGCTTTCCGTATCACCGGCACGAGAGCCGTGCGTCGGGTATAGCATGATAGAAGAGTATCGGCTTGAATGAACACCAGTTCCAATTCGAATGGGATGAGGCAAAGGCTTCGGCCAACCTCTGCAAACACGGTGTATCTTTCGAGTTGGCATCGTCGGTCTTCGGTGATCCTCGAATTTTCACTATCGCCGATGCGACGCACAGCGAGTTGGAAGAACGCTGGTTCTCAATTGGACTGGCAAACAATGGGGTACCTTTGTCGCTAGCCTATCTTTGGACGGAACTTGGAGCGGGGCTTATCAAAGTTCGCCTGATAACTGCCCGCCGGGCTACGGCGGGGGAAATTCGTTACTACACGGAAAGCCTATGATCAACCAACCCATGGACGAAGAAATGCCATCAGAAATCGACTTCAGCAAGGCAACGCGAGGCCGTCATCATATTCCAACGGGGGCGGCTGTCTTCCTGCCTGCTTTGATCGAGAGAAGTGTATGGGAATACTTTGCGGACAAGGCCGAACGCAAAGGTGTTGGCCTCTCGCAGCTTCTCACCGACGTTCTGAAGCGCGACATTGAAATCAACGAAGAGCTCAAGTAACGCACACGTTTGAGTAGCGCATTGGTAGGAAAAACCCATTCGTCAAAACTTTGCCCTGCCAGCAGTGATAGAGGTCGCCACAAACGGCGATGTGTTTACTGACGTTGTCCTAAAAGTCGGCTATAAGGAAGCAGATCTACCGATGTTAAACTTCACCCCATGCTCCGAGTAATATTGCTCGTCGTCACCCTCCAGTCCGCCCTCCTGGCAGACTTCCGCGCCGCAGTAGTCAAGGTCGACATCACCCCCACCGATCCCCAGCCCCTCCTCGGTTACCAGGCTCGCACCTCCACCGGCGTCCACGATCCCCTTTTCCATCGTGTCCTCGCCCTCGACGACGGCACCCTCCAGTTCTTCCTTGTCTCGACAGACATCGCGCTCATCTCCCCTTCCGTCTATGACGACTTCTGCCGCGAGCTGAAAGCCGAAACCGGCATCGAGCGCCACCAGCTCTGGTGGACCAACACCCACACTCACTCCGCTCCCGAAGTCGGCCCGGCCGGTCTTCCCCAAGCCTTCATGCCAGAGCGTTACAAACACACCCGCGACAACACCTACACCAACCTCGTCAAGCGCAAACTCCTCGACGCCATCCGTCTGGCCCGCACCCAACTCGCCCCCGCCCGCCTCGCCGTCGGCTCCGGCTTCGCCATGGCCAACATCAATCGCCGGGCCAAAGACATCGATGGCAAGATCAAGCTCGGCCTCAACCCCTACGGCCCGGTAGACCGTCAGATCGGTCTCCTCCGCATCGAAAAGGCAGACGGCGCCCTGCTCGCCCTGGTAGCCAACTACGCCATCCACGGTACTGCCTTAGGCGGCGGCAACCTTCAGATATCAGGCGACGTCCCCGGCATCGTCGCCGCTTACATCGAAGCCAAACTCAACACCACACTCCTCTTCGTAAACGGTGCCGCCGGCGACACCGCCCCCATCTATTCAGGTCAAGACTTCCGCGCCGCCCACATCACCGAGTTCAACGTCCTCTTGGGAGACCGCATCCTCGACGCAATCAAGAACCTGCCCCCGGCCACAGCAACAATCCGCCTCCGAGTCGCCGAGACCATCGTCGAATCCCCTCGTAAAACCGGCCTCGGCTGGGCCGACGACCTCGCCGCTTACTTGACCACTACAAACATGGTGAAGCTCCCGATCCGTTTTTTGAGCATCAACTCCGAAGCCCTGTTCTGGGCCGCACCGCTAGAGCTCTTCTCCGAAATCGCCCTCAACATCCGCCAGCAATCCCCCTTCCGCCACACCTTCTTCTGCGGCTTCACCAACGGCTGGCTCGGCTATCTCCCCACCGCCAAAGGCTTCGAAGAAGGAGGCTACGAACCCAACACCTCCCCCTTCACAGACCAGGCCGAACGAGACCTCACCGAAGCAGTGCTAAAGGTCATCCACGGCTGGCCCAAACTCAAAGACGATTGACTGGATTCAGCAAACAGACGCCTCACGGCACCCGGAACGTAACGCTAACCCCATTGGCAAGGCGCGTACCCTGACGGACCACGATCTCCTTCTGCCCGAGCCCAATCCTCGTTGGTAACGGTCCCAGGTTCATCTGATCCAGTCCTGGATACTGTCCTTGCGCCACCGGGCCAGCCACCGGTACATTTACTCCACCCACAGTCGCCGTGGCCGCTGCACCACGCATTCCAGTTCCATAGAGAATCAGGTACACCTGGTCTCCAGCCGCCGCAGGAACTCCCGTATCCAACTTCGTGACTGGATCAAACAGGTAACCCTCACTTCGAACGCCAGCGCTGGTAATCCGCAAATACGTGGCTGCTGCAACGCCCTTTCCACTTTGATTCGCTGTATAGATTCCAGGCGCGCTATCCGCCACCTCTACGCTCATCCTCTGTGTCCCAATCGCGACCTGTGCTGTCCCAGACACAGTACCAGCGGGGATCAGATAGATCAACTGAGTCGGCGATGCGTAGTAAATCGGGGCACTCCGCGCCGTACTACTCGCATCTGTCACCACAACCTGAGTTCCGCCCAGACTCACTGGCCAGGGGATCGTGCTGGCTACAGCGGTTGAAATGGAGAGGCCAGTTCCGAATGTAGCCACGATGGAATTTGCCGCAACCGCCTCGCCAAAGTTGTAGCTCGCATTCGATGCTGTAGCAATCACCGGCCCGGCAGGCGCTGCCGGCGCTTTGGCATTGCAAATCGGGTCAGTGAGAGGATTCTCAGGTGTGGAAGGCGGCTTCGGCGCGATTATATTCGCAGGCAGAATTCCATTCATCCAGTTCCACAGTAACTCGTAAAACGAGTAGGCAGGTGATCCCAAATCACTGCGAATTCTCTTGCCCAGAAATCCATCATCATCACCCCAGGTGACATGGATACCGCAGTTGCGGCCAACCACTCCTGGTGCAACTGAAATCGCGCTTTTTTCTACTGCGGTGTTCCGGATGTTCACCAACTCATTCAATTGATCATGCAGTTTCTGGCTAAATTGCGCTGGTGTCGGATTCAGGTCGGACGCACGCTGCATCGCTTCTAGCTGATTCGAGTCTGAAAGATCCTGTATCTGAAAGAACGGAGTCGTGATGTGATTCAACTCCACATAACCAGGATCATCACAAAGATAGGCGGCTGCCCCGGGATGCGCCGCTACACAGGAATCATCAAGCTGTGGATTCTGCAGCGCTACAGCCTTTTGAAACGCACCACTTTTAAATGCAAACACGGAGTCGCGCGGATCTCCGGCAGGAAAGCCCTGCCGTCCATTCAAGTCCAACCCGAAGGCCGCCTCCAGCATGCCTCTGACGCGCACATTCGGATTCACAGCCTTCAACCGTGCCGCTAATCGATCAAGATGCGCCCCCACTGCGTTGGCCCCGGCGGAATCACCAGAAATCAAAACATCAGTCGCGTCCGCCAGCCGAGGCAAACCAGCCACCCCGCGCTCCAGCGCATCAAACGCTGCACTCGCAATCGTCGCCCCCTGATAGTGCACCGTGTAGGCTTTGTTGGGCTCAGTCGAACTCCTCAACTCTACATTCGCCCTTCGCCCTTTCCATCCATCTGAGCTGCAATAATTCAACATCACCAGATTGCGGTCACCAAATCGATTGATCGCATTTCGACTCATCAATCCACCCGGCCCGGCGGCGTCACGCGCTGGCAAAGTGCTCATCTTCTCCGCTGTGTAGAAACCAATGCCGCACCATCTCACGCCGCAATCCTCAAACGTGTCGCAGCCGCTCCCGCCTTCAAAGTGAATCACCCACCGGTTCGCCGAAGGTCCATCCAGTTCCGTTGCCCCTGCCCTTGCGGCCCTCACATACATAATGGCTGGCGATCCGTCGTTGCAAACGGCCCCAGGGGCATTCAGCACCACCTTCCGCAATTCCCCTGCCGTCGTCGCTGGAGGCGTCAAAGGCGGCTTGCCACTCGGGTAATTCGGACAATACGCGGTCTCCCGGATATTTGGAACCGTCTGTCCACAAACAACACCGCCGGTAAGTAAAATCAGCCAGATCAAATTGCGAATTTCGTGACTCATCATCGGCCCTACGCACACAGCCCATCCTATGGAAGAAAGATTTTCGCTGATATATTTTTATGGTGCCCGTCCCGCCGGATTCTTCCCACGAAGCTTCCTCATACGTAGAGCCTCTAGAAGGTCCCGGATTTTCTCACGCTGATTTTCCGGCAATCTATGAGCGGCACTCCGCCGAAATCCTGCGCTTCGCCATTCGATATGCCGGTCGCCGGGACGTAGCGGAAGATCTCGCCAGCGAGGCTTTCCTCAAGATGTATCAAAACCGAGAACGCATTGATCCTGCCCGGGCCGCCGCTTGGCTGACAACAACAGTCAAGAACCTCGCTGTCGACTATTGGCGCAGGACGTCGAGCGAACGGCGCAACCAACTCCAGATCCAGCAACACCAGGAACTCCCCGCCGGCCATACCTGGCAGGAAATCTTGAGCCACCCTTCCCTCAACTCCGAGCACCGCGCTTGCCTCACGCTTCACTACGTTCATGGCATGGAGCGAAAAGAAATCAGCGCCCACACCGGCCTCACCGGCAATCAGGTCAAGAGTAGTCTTCAATACGGCCTCAAATTGCTTCGCGACGCATTTGGAGTTACACCTTCGGGAGCAAAGCCATGAACTGCCCGGGTCCCGATCTTCTCATCGTCCTCGAAGAAGGCGTTCTGCCTGAAAAACTAGCCGCCGAACTCCGAACCCATCTGACAACCTGCGCCATTTGCCGTCAACTTCAAGCCGATCTTTGCGATAACGTCCTCCTCGAACCCACGCTTGAAGAGGCAGCCAGTCTCCGTCACCGCGTTCTTCCTCACCCTTCACCCAGGCCGCAGTTAGCCCAGTTCAAGTGGCTCGGTGCTGCCGCAGCAGCAATCGCAATCGTCAGCATCCTCTACCTTGCCTGGCCACGGCCCAGGCCTGAGCCTGTACAAATCGCAATCGCCAAGCCTCCGGTCTACCAGCTCACTCTGTCCCGGGCCCCTCTTCGCTTGCCGCTTTCATCCACGATGGTCATGCGCGGTCAAAGCACTTCAGGTAATACGGCCTACCTCAACAGCCTTGGCACTGCCCTCAAACTCTATTTTCAGGCCAACTACACAGAATCGATCCTCCAACTGAGTGAACTCGCAAAACTCTATCCCCAGGCCGTTGAGCCCCCTTTCTATGAAGGAGTTGCACAGCTCCTGTTGGGCAACCCACTCGCTTCAATCAAGCCACTCGAACAAGCCCAGGGGATCGGAGGTGAAGCCCTCAATGATGACATCGCCTGGTATCTTGCCATCGCCCGGGAACGTTCTTCCCGCTGGCCAGATGCCATCAAACTGTTATCACCCCTTTGTGCCAACGATGGGCCATACCGGTCTGCGGCCTGTGCCGCTCTCGGCAAGAGCACAACCAGATGATCGCCCGTCTGGCCGCGCTCATCTTTCTCGCTACCCCGCTCGCCAGCGCCAACTTCCCCCTCCCCTTCCACTTCGATCAAGCGGCATCAGAACTCCGCGCACTCCCTGCTGTATTTGTCCTCAAAGGGCCGAATTCTCTCTACCATCAACTGCTTGAAACTGCGGCCTATGCCTTTGCTTCCGGCGACAACCAGTCAGCGGCAAACGCGAAAATCGTTCTTGCGCTGCTCGAAGAACTCGACAACTAACCGCAAGCTGCCATGGCCCACTTCCGCATCGCCACCCACCTCGATACCCTGCCAGGATTTGTACCCCAAGCGGCCCTTTGGATTGCCGCCGAAGATCGACTCTTTCAGGCCAAACCCCGCCGCTGCCGCTATTGGGCCACTTTGGCCGCTGAAGGCTTTCGCGCCCTCCAGGACCATGTCCATCTAACCAAAGCGCTGCGACTGGCTGCATCAAAAACGCCAGAAGGCCCCACTCGTCTCAATCTCCTTGATCAAGCCCTCGAAGCGGCCAAAGCATCGGGCGATGAATCCGAGATAGCGCTCATCCAATCCACGCGGGGCCAATCCCTTCTCCGCGCGGGAGAACTCAGGCAAGGCATCGAGGCTCTTGTCACTTCCAGTGCTCGCATCGAGTCTCTCGGCCTCAATGCCGAAGCTGGCAGTGCATGGCTCGCCCTGGCCCGTGGATACTTCCTGCATGGCCGCGATAAAGAGGCCCGCATTGCTCTCCATCACGGCGAGGCCTTGCTGGGCAAGGCCGGCAACAGCATTGCCGCAATGACCGCTCTGCAGGAAGCAGGCTCTTTGCTCGCTGCATCAGGCAACCCTCAAAAAGCAGCAACCTTTCTCGAAACCGCTCAGCGCTACGCTGAATCTCCTCAAGCCCCCATCGAACTTCGCTTGCGGCTGGCAGGCGTTGCCTTTGGTTATCTGAGCCTTGGCGATCAAACACGTGCTGCTGCAATCACCCAAAAACTCATCAATGACTTCCCTCGCCGCGCACCCTTGGCTTCTTATTGGATCCTCAGCGCCGCCAGCTTCCGTCTGAAACGTTTCGATGACTCTGCAAAGGCGGCCCAGCAAGGCCTCAAACGCGCCAATGATCCCCAAGCCATCACGACACTTCTTGCTCACTATTGGCGTGGACGGGCCCTAGACCGCTTGGGCAGACCCGGCGAGGCGGCCACACACATACTTGCTGCCATGGCTGCAGAAGATATAGTCAGGTCCAAACTCATGGCCGGCGACGAAGGCAAACGTGCCTTTGGTGACATGCTCGAACCCATGGCAGGCGTCGCTATCGAAATCCTCTTCCGTGCCCGGCGCTACGCCGATGCTCTCTCCATCGCTGAACGATCCCGTGCCCGCGCCTTCCTCGATCTCCTGGCCGGGCGGCAAAGCGCTCCCATACCCTCCAATGCCCCAGCTACGGCTGAGCATTTGATGCAGACTGCCTCCAAACTCAGGCAGCCGCTCGCCGCCTATTGGGTCTGTCCAGATGCCGTCTACATTTGGCTGATCAATGCTCAAGGTAAATTGCAGGCCACTCGTTCCCTGGTATCTGAACTGCAGCTCCAATCCTGGATCCGGAGAGCCAGAACTTTTTCCTACAAACCAGACCGGGCCGCCTGGCGGCAGCTCCATCGCATTTTGATTCAACCCATCGCTAAATGGCTGCCTCCCGGCGATGGCACTCAGCTAACCCTCCTTCCTCACGGTCAGCTTCTTCAGATCCCTTTTGCGGCCTTGATCAGCGAGTCCGGCAAATACCTCGCCGAGGAATATCTACTTCGCTACATCCCAGCCGGAGTACTCTTGAATGCACCCCGGAAGCAAGCCAATCCGGGCCATGCTCTGCTCATCGGTGCCCCATCTGGTCCTCCAGCCGGCCAAGCCGGCAAACCGCTGGCTTACTTGCCTGGCGCACGGCTTGAGCTAGCCTCCATTGCCGCCCAATGGCCAGCCCACCGCTCACGGCTTCTCACCGGGCCGTCGGCCTCTGCTGAGACCTTTCGCATTGCCGCACCCAATGCCCGGGCAATTCACTTTGCCACACATGCAGTTGTGGATGCGGCCAATCCTTTCGACGCCTTCCTCGCCCTGAGCCACCGCTCCAAACTTACCGCAACTGACATTTACGGCCTGCACCTCGATGCCGACCTGGTGGTTCTCAGCGCCTGCCGTAGCGCGTCAGGCAAAGTCTCTGCTGACGGCTTACTCGGCCTCACCAGAGCCTTCCTCTTTGCCGGAGCTTCCAGCGTCATCGCTCCTCTTTGGGATATTGCTGACGAACCCACCGTCCGCTTTATATCCATTTTTTACAAAAACTACCACGCTGGAATGTCCAAGAGCCGCGCGCTACGCACTGCCCAACTCGCACTTCTTGAAGACCTGCGCCTCGGCAAGGTCAATATTGAGACACCCGCTGGACCCCTCATACTCCCTGAGCACCCCATGCTCTGGGCTGGCTTTATTTTGCAGGGCAGCGAATAATAATTCTTCCATCGTCTACGCTTTGCGCGTAGAACTGGTCTATGCATCCAAAACTGCTCACTAGAAGAACCTTTGCGATCGCCAGCATTCTCTCTCCTCTCACGGCCCTCGCCCAGCGCCGTCGCCGTGTTGTCGTGACTCGTAATCGTGTGATAGTCCGGCCCGGACATCCCATCGCAAGAGCTGTGAACCGCTCCGTCGTCATCCGGCCAGCAAGACGGGTCGTAACGGTGGGAGCCCCGCTCATCTTCCTGCCTGCAATTGCCTTCACCGCAGCCGCAGTTGCCATCTCGCTACCCCCTCGCGAAAACCTCATCTGGCAGGACACCGAATCCATTGAGCGCGATGAAGACTGGGTCGAATCGAATTTCGGCGTCGACCAGAGCGGTAAGGCTCTTTACCTGCAAATAGATGGCCGGACAGATCTGGATTTTGCCGATATCACCTTTGCAAATGGCCAAGTACAGGTTGTCGATTTCAATGAGCGCACCTACAGTGACGGCCTTCATCGCATCCTGGAATTCCCTGTCCGCAGAGAGGTCAAGACCCTTCGTCTGATCGCCAAATCCAAGTCTGGGCAAACAACCTTCCGGCTCTATCTCAGCAACTGAGTTTAGTCACGATCACGCAGCCAACCCTTCGCTTCGCCCGAATCCAGCACTTGCTGCACTGCCGCCCATAGGGCTGCTGACCCGTCTCCAATAGGGCTAAGGCGGGCATTTGCTTTCGTCCGCGAAACCGCAAAATCCTCCCAGGATCCACCTCGGTTTTCAATGTTCTGAAAGCTAGGCAAGAGGCGGTCAATCGCATTCGCATATCTCGACTCAGCCGTCATCCGCCCTTCAAACTCCCTCCAGAGCGCCAAAAACTCAACCCGCTGGTCTTCCGGCAACAGCCCAAAGATCCGTTCTGCCCCAGCCGCCTCAAGCTCATCCTTGCCTCCCTGTTCTCCAAAGGCCGGCGTGTCCCCGGCATCAATCTCCACCAGGTCATGCACTAGCAACATCCGGATCACCCGCGCAATATCTACCGGCTCATTACTGTGCTCGGCAAGCACAATCGCCATCAAAGTGATATGCCAACTATGCTCGGCCGAGTTCTCGAATCGCCCCAATTCCTCTCCGCCATGCAGCAACCGCGTGCGGCGAAGAACCTGCTTGAGCTTGTCAATCTCAAGTAAGAAGACGAGTTGTTGGTCAAGTCGAGTCATCGCTACAATTTTAGTTGCTTTGTAAGGTAAAGTACTCTATTATCTCTTCATGGGCCTACGCGCCGACATGCACGAGCACGCGCTCGACAACCTCAAATACATCCGCTCGACGATGGAGAACACCACCGAGTTCACCGCCGTCCCCGGTTACGGGATGGTCCTCGTTGGCCTGTCCGCACTCCTGGCCGCATGGCTCGGCAACGGTGCCAAGACCCGTGAAGCCTGGCTCGCGATCTGGACCGCCGAGGGCATGGCCGCCATCCTCTTCGGCTTCATCGCCCTCATCTGGAAGGCGAACCACTCTGGCGTCTCTCTGCTCTCCAGTCCGGCACGCCGCTTCGGCCTCGGCTTCGCCCCGCCTCTGCTGGCAGGGGCCGCCCTCACCGCAGCCGCTGCCCGTGCCAATCACTATTCCGAAGTTGCCGGCCTCTGGCTTCTTCTCTACGGGGCTGGTGTCATTACCGGCGGCATGTCCAGCGTCCGCCCGGTCCTCATGATGGGTGTCACCTTCATGGCTCTCGGCGCAACGGCGCTATTCACTCCTGAGCAGTACAACGAAATCTGCCTGGCGGCCGGCTTTGGCGGTCTCCACATTGGCTTCGGCCTGTGGATTGCGAGAAAACATGGGGGCTAAGCCAAATCTCGTTCCGCTGCCACAAAAAGCAGTCAATCTCGACCAGCTCATCCACGAGCGTGTCCGCCTCGGAATCGTAAGCGCTCTGGTCTCGACAAAAAAACTTACCTTCGGAGAACTGAAGGAAATCCTGAATCTGACCGATGGAAACCTGAGCATCCATGCTCGAAAGCTTGAAGATGCCGGCTACGTCGAGTGCCGCAAGTTCTTCGAAGGCCGGCGTCCCCAGTCCGAATACACTCTAACCACCACCGGGCGCAAAGCATTCGAGAAGTACGTTAACCACATGGAAGCCCTGATTCAGGCTATGAAACCGAAGGAGAAGTAGTCACTTGCACGTCGCTATCATCATGGACGGGAACGGCCGCTGGGCCCAGCGCTTTGGCTGGCCGCGCCTCGCCGGTCACAAGCAAGGTGCAGAATCTGTGCGCCGCGTCATCCGCCACTCCCCCAGGCTCGGCATCGACGTCCTGACTCTTTACGCTTTCTCAAGCGACAACTGGAAGCGCCCTGCCGAAGAAGTCTCCGGCCTCATGCGCCTTCTTGCCCACTTCATCGAAAAAGAAGTCGCCGAATGCCTCTTAAGCGGTGTTCGCCTGGAATTCATCGGTCGACGCGACCGGCTTCCCGCCAACCTCATCCCAGCCATCGAACACGCCGAACGCGTTACCCTAAACGGCCAGCGCGTCCACGTCCGCATCGCCCTCGATTACTCTTCCCGCGACATGCTTCTCGCCGCACTCCGCCCCGGCATGAACCGTGAAGAGCTCAGCCGCAGCCTCGGCCCTGACGTCGACCTCCTGATCCGTACCGGAGGCGAAAAGCGTCTCAGCGACTTCCTGCTGTGGGAATGCGCCTATGCCGAATTCCACTTCACTCAGGTCGCATGGCCTGACTTCGAAGAGAAAGATCTTGAGTCTGCTCTCAACGAATTTCGCTCACGCGAACGCCGCTTCGGTGAAGTAGCCCAAACCAGCGCCGCCTAGGGCGTTATACGATCAAGGGGAATGAACCGCCGAATCTTTCTTTCCAGCAGCGCTGCTCTGACCGCCTCCGCCTACGAGCCCACCCAGAAGAAATCCAATAGCCTGATCGAATTGCGCTACTACAAACTACGCAACACCCTCGACAGTATGCCCAAGCGCCTCAACGAGTTTCTGGCTCAAAAGCAACTCCCGGCTCTAAAGAAAGCGGGCCTCTCAAAAGTTGGTTTCTTCGGCAGTGTTATCGGTGCCTCAAGCCCGCTCGTCCTCCAGGTCTCAGAGTTCGAAAACATCGCCCAGCTTGAATCCGCCTGGGCTGCTGTCCCCAACCAGATCGCCGATTTCGTCCGCATCGAATCCAGCCTCCTGCGCAGCTTCGATGGCTTCCCTGCCCTCGAAATGCCAGCCTCCGAAGCCGGCCGCGCACCGCGAACCTTCGAGCTGCGCACCTACGAATCCAATCACTTCGATTCCCTCGGCAAGAAAATCGGTATGTTCAACAGCGGCGAGATCGCCGTTTTCCGCAAGACCGGCCTCAACCCCGTTTTCTTCGGCGAAACCATCTTTGGCACCAACATGCCCAACCTCACCTACATGCTCTGGTACGACAACCTCGCCGCCCGGGAAGCGAACTGGAAGAAGTTCGTCACCCATCCAGAATGGGACAAACTCAAAGTAATGCCGGGCCTCAGCGATGGTGAAGTCGTCTCAAACATTTCAAACTCGATCCTCTCGCCAACAGCCTATTCGCCGATCCGTTGACCACCATGAAGCTCCTGATTTGCCTGCTCGCACTCAGCCTCCAAGATCAAGGTAAACCTCCCGAAAGAGCTGCTCCCTACTACCCGACACCTCAAATTGTGGTCGACCGGATGCTAAAGCTTGGTGAACTGAAGAAGGGCGAAACAGTCTATGACCTCGGCTCTGGCGACGGGCGCATCGTCATTGCCGCCGCACAGAAAATTGGAGCAACAGCAATAGGAGTGGAACTCGACAAAGCCCTGGCCGCTCAAAGCCGCCAGCGACTCTTGAGCCTCAACCTGGGCAAGCTCGCCAGCATCGTTGAAGGCGACATCTTCGAGCAAAACTATGCCGGCGCCGACTTGATCACTGTCTACCTGCTGCCAATCACCAACATTCGTCTTTCGCCGGTACTTGAGAAGACCATCAAGAAGGGTGTCCGCATTGTCTGTCACGATTTTGAGTTCACCGAGTGGAACCCTGAAAAAACCGAGGTGATGGAAGACACCGAAGGCCGCAGTCACACTCTCTTCTTCTACAGGCGCTAACCCATGAATCAGCCCGAGCCCAAATACCTGTCTCCGCTATGGTGGCAGAGTCTCGCCGTCATACGCACAATCCTCGCGCTCGCCTTCCTCGCAGTCGGCAGCGCCGCAATACGGCCGCTCCCCTGGCCAGTTATGGCCCTTGCCTCGGCATTTACAATTTACAGCCTCCTCGCATTGCTCTGGCGCGATGTTGAGAGACGCTGGCCATCAATCGGCAGCCTTGCCATTGATGTGGTTGTTTTCCTGATCCTCGCGCATTTCTCGGCTGATAAAAACCTTTGGTTCCATTCGCTCTTCTACATCTATCTTTTGCTCGAAGCCGGCATCCTGCACACTTGGCGCGAGGTCTTTACCGTCCTCGTTCTCTGTCAGGGCTTCTTCCTGCTGATGCGACCCGCCCAGGGTGAAGTCCTGCAGCCGCTGGTGATGCTCTCAGGCATTCTTGCCTGTGCCCTGTCACTGGAAAAGCGGGTTCTCTCCGACCGCCTTGAAGAAGCCCAAATCGATGTCGTCAAGCTGCGTGGCGAAGCAGAGAAGTTGCGTGAGACAGAGCGTCAGCGCATTGCCGATGACTTTCACGACGGCCCCCTTCAGAGCTTCATCAGCTTCCAGATGCGCTTGAATGTCGTTCAGCAAATGCTTGGCCGCGAGCTTTCCACCGGTCTGAAAGAACTTCAAGACCTCCAGATGGTCTGCCGTGCTCAAGTTGCCGAGCTCCGCGCCTTCGTGCGCAGTATGCGTCCTCTTGAAGTAGAGGGCGAGAGCTTATCGACGGCCATCCGCCGCCTCGTTGAAAATTTTAAAAAAGATACTGGAATCTCGGCCAGCTATACAAGCCAGGAGGTTACCAGTGAGCCCGAGAGTTTCCTCGAAGTTTTGCAAATCGTGCGAGAGTCTTTGAACAATGTCCAAAAGCACTCCAAGGCGTCGCGAGTGGCGATCGCCCTCACGATGCAGGGCGAGATGCTGCTCATCGACATTGAAGACGATGGCACGGGCTTCCCCTTCAGTGGCAGCTACGACCTTTCTGAACTGGAAGCGCTGCGCATTGGCCCCGGCAGTATTAAGCGCAGAGCGCGCAGTCTTGGCGGTGAATTGCTCGTAATCAGCCGTCCCGGCCATGGTGCCACAATCCGCGTCCGCATTCCCCTATGAAGTATCTGCTTCCCGCTCTACTGCTCTGCGGTTGCGGTCGCTACGGCGACTTCGCACTGCCTAAGCCCCAGGGCCCTGCGCTTGATCTCCACTGGCACCAGACGCTGGCTCCGGTCATCTCAAGGGGTGCTGCGCTCGACGTCCTCAATCCATCCGTATTGCACTGGCGCAATGAGTACATCAACCTCTATTCGATCTTCGACGGCAAGAGTTGGCACACCGCTCTTGCCACCTCAAAAGACGGCCTCATCTGGCAGGATGCAGGCAAGGTCCTGGACGCGAGCGGAGACTACATCGCCGCCAACGGTGGCCTGGCAGCATCGGGGCCGGAGTTGCTCTACGCATATCAGGCGGGCCCTAAGGGCAAGAACATCATCCGCCTCGCTCGCTCAACCGATGGCCGCGCCTGGACCAGGCAGGCAGAGCCAATCCTGAACCCCGGCCCACACATGAGCTGGGACGAGATCAGCATTGGCGATCCCTATCTGCTCAGTGTTAGTAACAGTGTTGGTAAGGATCTCTATCTCTTCTATCTCGGTGAAGACCGGGCTCGCAGGCAGCGTCTCGGTGTCGCTAAGTCCAGTGACGGAATCATCTGGACCAAGCAGCGAGGCCCTCTCGTTGAGCTAGGCGGCCCGGGAGACTTCGATGAGAATGGTCTCGGGGAGCCAGCCGTCTTTGAAGCCAATGGGCAATGGGTAATGCTATACACAGGCCGTGATCGCAAAGAGAAACGCGCCATGGGTTATGCGGTCTCAAAAGATGGCCGTCATTGGGAGAAGCTGAAGGAACCTGTGCTGCGCGGCAACCAACCCTGGAACTCAGCAGTCGTCTGCGATGCGACAGTACTGGTTGAGAATGGCAAAGCCAGAATCTGGTTCGGTGGCGGCGACTTACCAAAGCCTGACGAAAGACTAAATGGACAAATCGGCTATGCCGAACTACTCAAACGCGATTGATTTCTTAGACGCGACTGACTTCTTAGACGCGATTGAGCGAGTAGCGGCTCGGGATCAGCGAAAAGTACTCTACTTTGCGCTTGAGCTTTGGCCCGCGCTTGACCCCAGACTCTGTTGACAGCCAGGAAGCAAGATCGGCAATCTCGCGATAGTAAGCGGAGGAGGGGTCGAGCGCTCCCCCGCGCATCACAGATTTGTAGACTTGCTCAGGCGAGTCACTCAGGGTAATTTCGGCTGGAACTCCCAGAACGCTTTCGATGTCGGCAATCGTCAGCGGAGCATCCTTCCGCCACCGGTTGATCACCAAAGCGACGCGGTCTTGCAAGTGTCGTGCTTCCAGAAAACGCATCTTCTCACGGGCCATATGGACACCAGCCAATTCGGGCTCCACCACCAGCAGGATCCGCCGTGATTGCTGCAGGATATCGAGCGAGAAATTCTCCATCATGCCACTTAAGTCAGCAAGTACAATTCGGTAGCGGCGACGGGCAAACTCAAACAGCGCGCGAACGCGCATGGGCTCAACATCCATTTGAGGATCGATCAGCCCTGGCGGAAGCACATCCAGATCTTCTACAACAGACTTGATCTCCTGCCACAGCCCATCATCCATCTCGGACATCTTTGTCACGGCATCGCGAATGCCCAGAGGGTTGCCAAGTTTGAGCAGAAAGCGGCTCAAGCCACAGTTAAGATCGAAGTCGGCCAAAAGCACACGGCTATGGGGACGCTGGGCTAGCTCCAGGGCAGTATGAATCGCAGTAGTGGATGCGCCAACGCCAGGCTTGGCTGGCAAAAAACTATACAGCAACTCTGTCGACTCGCGTTCGCTTGGCGCGTTTGCCACTAAATTCTGGACCCTCGCGACTGAAGCGAATAGCTTGTCGGGATCGAATGGAAAGCGCAAAAACTCGCGTACTCCGCTATTCATCAGATCAATTAAGACGTCGGAATCGAGGTCACGGTCCACAGCAACCAGATGTGTATGCGCCGATCCACGCAATAGGTCAGCAGCCTCTGTCAGTGCTTCGCGACCCTGGCTGATATCAAAGAAGAGCAGTTGCGGCGAATAGGCGCGAATGTAATCCAGCAGCTCTTCGGCAGAGAGAAAGTGATCAAATGCCCGCAGAAGCAACAGGCTCTCATATCTCTCAAGACCGAGGGCTAACGACTCGCGCGAATCCGTGTCTGGAGCAAACAGGGCATAACGAAGCATCTCAAGCCGCCTTCTCAAGACGGATCATCGTTTCGCTCATCGCCTCACCCCGAAGCGGCTCAACCACACGCGAAACGCAAGCATAACCACTGTTCAGCGAAAGCGATCTATCCATCGACTCGGCGAGTCCGGCATATTCAAGGAGTTGACATTTTACCGCCGCAAGAATCACTCCCGGCTCTGGTACCACTGTGGTCACCTGCAACAGCAGGTGTTTGGGCAGAGCGTCGAGGATAGCTTTTTCTTTCGACTTCCAATAGGCAGGATCGATGGCAAGCCCGGGCCGGGCTTGAAACTCGTAGCGAACCAGACAGTACCGGTCCCATCTCCGGATCGCTTGATCGAAACTAAGCAGGTTTTCTGATGCCTGATGCGAGGATGAACCAGCAAGAGAAAGCTGCTTGCGGCCTTCACTTTTGCTGACATCCTCAGTAAGCCGCTGCATCGCGCCCTGCGTATCCCGGCTCTGTTCCTCCAGACACTTCTCAAGCTGAATGCATTCGGAGTCAAGCTTGCTCCTGATCTCACCAAGGTCGTTAGAGGTAGCAAGCAGACGGAGCTTCTTCGTGATTCCCTGCAGCCGCACTGCATAGCGCTGATCAAAAGCGGAGAGGGTCTCAGTCAGATGGGCGACAGAGTTCAAGACAGCTTTGGCCTCTTTGTCTTGCGAATCGATGTATGAGCCCATTTGAGCGCCATAGCTCTTCAGGATTGCGTTCGTCTTCTGCTTACGCTGCTCGATGATATTCGGTGCCGGCCCATTGGGCATCTCATCCACCAGTTGCTTCAGACTCTTGCGGTGGGGATCGCAAATCTGCCGTGGCGAGACAGGAATCGCTTCGCTCATACTGATCATGCTGGATCGCCAAAGTTGGATCGCAGCATCGCGGGTGGCTTCGATCCACTCCAGGCTGGAGAACTGCTCGGACAGCGATGTCGATTCAGACTCGGTTCTCTTTTGAAAGAGGTTGCTAAGGATACTCACTGTTCGGTTGCTCAAGACACTTATCGGTCTTGAGGCCGAAGTCTTAGATAATTTGAGGGGGGCTTTGGAGAAATCAGTGGCCTTGGCCTTGATGCGAGTCGGCGGTTGCTGCGGCAGTAGCTTCAGCTTGTGAAGCAAAATCGCCTTTTCTGGCTCCGGCTGCGTATAGCGAGGCATCACCCCCACTTCGTCCACGCCGCTCACCCATTGCTGTGCCCGCTTGCTATTCGGATGCGGCGCATACATCAAGGGCACCAATACGAAAACGTCGCAAATGCTGTACAAATCGGTTCACCTCGTCTTCATACAACTTCTTCTTCCGCCCGCTGAAATTGTTTCAGCGTCGGAACATCCTTGCGCTTCGAGGTCTTGATAATCGGAAACTCAACTCGTTTCACTGCAACCTTGGGCTTCTCCGTCGCCAGCCTCAAACCCTCAACCACAACATCCGTCACCCGCTTCCCCTCCAGCGCCGCCTTGGCCTTCACCGCCCGGTACAACTCATCCGGAATCTCGAGTGTTGTCTTCATAAACCCAGATTACCCGCGTCCCAGA
This sequence comes from Acidobacteriota bacterium, assembly GCA_043718395.1. GTDB lineage: Bacteria > Acidobacteriota > Terriglobia > Bryobacterales > Bryobacteraceae > Bryobacter. Next base: position 4,818 of record JAYSVS010000190.1, on the reverse strand, counting down.
AATCCAGAGCTGCCCAAATCATTGGCTCCACGCGATCCTGATTCAATCGCAATGGCATCGGCCTGAGAGTCCAAATAACTTTCGGAATGATAAGGCATAAAGAGGGGGGACAGGCGACCACTTGGCAAAAAGTTGGCGGAAAGAGAGATTGGTGTGTTTGGGCTTGTTCCGGTGGGTTTTTTGCGGCTCAATTGAATCACGTATAACAATTTTGATATCATACGTACACGATGTCGAAGTTAACACTGAGCGTAGACCCTGAAGTGATCGAGCGGGCAAAGGGCTATGCAAAGTCGCGGGGCATTTCTATGTCGGCGATGGTTGAAGCCTATTTGGACTCGATCACGGGTGAGCCTGAGAGATTAAAAATGCCGCCTGTGCTGAAGTCGTTGAGAGGGTCGCTTAAGAATGCGGACCTGGAGGCGTATGGATCACATTTGGCGCAAAAGTACCGATGATCCGGTTGCTCGTAGACATCAATGTGGCGCTGGATGTGCTCCTGGACCGCCAACCCCATTCCGAGGCAAGCAGCAAGTTTTGGGCGGTCGTTGAAAACAAGTTGGCCGAAGGAATGCTTTCCGCACACGCAGTGACAACAATCTACTACCTGATCCAGCGCGAAGCGGGGAACGTAAAGGCAAAACGGAGTGTCCGGGCGATGCTTCAAGTGTTTGGTGTGGCTGCTGTTGACCGGCAAGTAATTGAGTCCGCTTTGGAAGCGAAGGGCGCTGATTATGAGGATGCAGTTAGCGCTGCTGCTGCGGCGCGTTCGGGTTGCGACGGGATTGTGACCCGGGACCCAAGAGGATTCCGGGGGGCTGATTTGCCCGTGTTTACTCCTGAATCTGCGCTGGCACTCATTGAAGCCCGGCAGACGTATTGAGAGAGGAGGACGAGAGGGGGCTGTTAGCCTTTTACCTTCTTCTGCCGACCGTGACCAAGGAAGTCATTGAGGCGGCGCGAGATAATCTTGTAATCGGGCAGTCACAGATACTCTATGCTGCGCTGTTTATGGCGAGTAGCAACCGAAGCAACTTTGATGCCCGATTCGTCAGCCGGCAATCGATTTGGCCTCCTACTCCTGGCGCAACGCCAACATTGGATCGATTCGAGTCGCTTTCCGCGCAGGTACGAAACCAGCCACGAGGACGGCACACAGAAGAACGATCACCGCAAGACTGAGCGACAACGGATCATTGGAATCCAACTTAAAAAAGAAAGATTTAACATACCTGGAGGTGCCTAACGTAACCGATAGACCGACTACCAATCCGATGCTTGCCGCAACCAGCACTTCACGCAGCGCCATCCAAACGACGTCTCCGCGTTCGGCCCCTAGCGCCATACGTATGCCAATCTCGCTCGTTCGGCGAGCTACATTGTATGAGACGGTTCCATACAAGCCGACGCAAGCGATCACCAGCGCCAGAACGGCAAAACCAACAGAGAGCTTCGCAAAGACAATTTCCTGGTTGATCGTCTGGTCGACTTCGGCCGTTTGGGTGATAACGTCGGTGACCGGGATCCGGGCGTCGGCCTGCTTCACGATTTTGCGAATGGCCTTCACGTAGGAAGCGGAGTCGCCGGTGATGCGAAGCGCATAGGTCATTTTTGACCCACGCGTGAGAACGGTACCTGGTTATAAGCCAGAAACACCACCGGTGGCATGTCACGCTTAAGTCCGCCGTAGCGGGTATTCGCACAAACACCGACAACCTCCACCTCGAGTGCCCCGGCGCCACCGATTTTGAGTTGTTGGCCTAGTGGGTCCCGCGTGCCGAAGTTGGACTTGGCGAAAAGTTCGTTCACCACCGCTACAGCCGGCGACCCCGGTTGGTCACGCCGATCGATTTCGCGGCCACGAAGAAGCGGAATCTGCATCGTCGTTTGGAATCCCGGTCCCGTGTATAAAAATCTTGTGTCAGGGGCGGGAACACCAGCGACACTGATCGGATGTTGCCTGTCGGCCTTTGAGTAGAGAAGCGTGCGACAAACTTGCATTCTGTACACCCGGAATGGCCTCGAACCGGTCCCTCAGTTCGGAATAGAAATTCACGATCTCTGGATCCTGGTGTCCCGCTTGCCTCGCATTCAGTTGAAAGAGCATAACGTTTTCACTCTTGAAGCCCAATTGGACCGACTGAAGATTCGCCAGGGTCCGCACGAAAAGTCCTGCGGCGACGAGGACTAGCAGGAACATCGCGATCTGCGCGGCCACTAGGATTTGACTTAGGTTGATTCGAAAAATAGCTAGATGCCCGAGCATGCGTGGTGCGCTGCCACGAGTCCCCTTCAAAGCCGGCATGGAATCTGTGCGCGTCGCTTGAATTGCAGGGGCGAGGCTGAACAATACACCACTCAGCAACGATAGAGTTACCGTCAACCCCAACACCTGCCAATTCAGCTCCGCGCGCAATGTGAAGTTCTCGTTTCCATTGGCAAGTAAGAGTGTCAGGAATTGGATACCCCAAATCGCAACTAGAACTCCAAGGGCTCCTCCCAAGGTTGATAGAAGGACACCTTCCGTCAGGAGTTGCCTGATGATTCGGAGTCGCCCCGCGCCGAGGCTGCAACGTAGCGCCAACTCCCGGCGACGCGCCGAAGCTCGGGCCAGCAGTAAATTCGCTGTGTTCCCGCAGGCAAGCGCCAGAATAAGTCCCACCAGCGCGAGCAGCACATACAGTGGCTTCGAGAATTGACGGCGCAAGCTATCCAATCCGCCTGCCCCCTCTTTAAGCAGGAGGGTGGGGAGGTTTGCCCGCTCTTCGGCATTGGTCGCTGTGCTGGCGACCCAATGTTGGAAAGCTGGAGCTAGCACGGCCTGGGCCTGCGAAAGGCTGACGCCTGGACGCAAGCGGCCCATGATTTCAAGCCAGTAGTAGTTCTGGTCAAGGTAATCGGGCGTAAATTCCCCACCCAAAACAACGTTGGTATGCAGAGGAATGTAGAAGTCGGAGGCAGATGCGGGGTCGACTCCAAAGAACTCTGGCGGCGCCACACCAGCCACCGTGAAGGGCACATTGTCGATCAGGATCGACTGTCCTGCCGCGTTTGCCGGTCCTCCAAATCGTCTATTGCTTAGAGCGAAACTGAGGACGGCAACCGGTGAGGATTTCAGTTGATCGTCCTCGGCAGCGATCAAGCGGCTGGCTGCGGGGACGACCCAAGCCCCGAAAGTAATCTCCGGAAACAAATGCACCGCTGGCGCTGTTGGCTTGACCTTTAATCTGTAATGTGCGATTGCCTGAAGGGTAGTGGGCGTACACGTGCGAGCAAACAGAGTCCGTCCTCCCAATCAGTTCGAAAGTCGCGTAGGGGAAAATTCCAGCGATCATTCCCCTTCTAGGATCATCGTACGTGCTGACGTCCATCGAATGCATAACGTGAGGGACACGTTGGCCGGTCGCCGTTCGGCCCTTGCTGTGCCAGTTCAATACCACGAGGGATTCAGGGCCGGCGACCGGTAGAGAACGCAGCAGAATCGAGTCCATGAAGCTATAGATAGCCGTATTGGCTCCGATGCCGAGCGCTATAGAAAGCACGGCAAGCGCCGTGAATCCGCGACTTTTTGCCATGGTCCGCAGCGCAAATCGAAGATCCTGAACGAGCTGTTCGAGGATGGTCCATGTCCACATCGCGCGAGTATTTTCCCGAGTTATCGTAAGATTTCCGAAGTCCCGTCGGGCAGCCTCTCTGGCTTGAGCTGCTGACAATCCGTCTGCCTGATGCCGTTCTGCCTCCTCAACGAGGTGAAATTCAAGCACTTCGAGCAGTTCCTCCTCCTTGCGGCGGCGCGTTGACAGCGAAAGCAACTTGCGAAGAAACAGCTTCATGGCGCCGCCTTCGCAGAGGGCTTCAAGTTTAGGCTCATAGCGCGCGAAAATGCGTCCCACTTGGATTGTTCGGCAATCAGGTACTTTCGCCCAAGCTGTGTCAGTCGATAGTATTTGGCGCGTTTGCCTTTGTCAGAAAGCTCCCAGGACGCTGCAATCCAGCCCTTCGCTTCTAAGCGATGAAGCGCCGGATACATGGAGCCAGTCTCGACCTGCAGTAGGTCTTCTGAGGTCCGCTGAATATGTTTGGCGATGGAATGGCCGTGACTTGGACCCGCCAATAATGTTCGAAGGATCAGCAGATCCAAAGTGCCCTGAAGAAGTTCCACACGAGTTAGCTGATTTGAACTCATTTTGTAGACAGTCCACCATATTGTGTAGATCGTCTACTGGCACAATCGAGCATCTTGCGCGAATGCTGCCGTCAGCGAGGACGGCCAACCATGCCAAATAATGTTGACGCTTATCATAGGGTCATCATAGGGTCAGCCTATGGGAGGCGTCTCTGCCGATAGAGGTACAGGATGAGGATTTCCCAGAGAACCGCAAACTTTTTTTGTGTTGCGATTGACGTCGTTGCCGGGGCAGCCGTACCGGATTTCGGTTCCGCCGTGAGGTGACGAAGTATCCGCGGTCTGAAGGCATTCGGTGCGCCGGTATCCCCAACTAAAGTATTTGCCGTTGGGGACGATAAGGAGCAAGAGGTTGAATGTTAGTTAGATTCTTGTTCTGCTGGCTACTCGGAGGGGTTTCGATCGCGGCGGGTAGTGAGCCGGCCGATGACATCCTGGGTTTGAAGGCTCTATCCCGCCAACTCTCTGAGCTACGGACGAAGGTCCAGGAGCTCGAAAAGGTGATCGAAAAGCTCGAATCCCCAGCTTCGGATCCGCCACCGCCAAGCACCCCGGCTTCCAGCGTCTCGCCGGATCCAAGCGAACAAGCCAAAGCCGGTACTCCTTCCGGTCCACAATTCTCGTTTCGGGGT
>JAYSVS010000189.1:0-11448 GCA_043718395.1 Acidobacteriota bacterium | reverse complement strand
GCAATTGCTCTTGGCTCAATGTCACTCTCTCTTTTCGGCAGGGGGTGACAGAATCCCTGAGCAGTTAGGGGGTGACAGAATCGCTGAGCAACTTCACGCATCTACGATTTTGTTGACACACTCATAGAGCTTGAACAGAATGGTGTCGAGATCAAGCGACGCGGTAATCTCTTTGCCGATATCGCTCAGCAATTCGATATTGTCCTTCTGAGCTGCAATTTCCTGTGTCCGTTCGGCTACGGTCGCCTCAAGCACCTTAGCTTGAGCCTCAAGCTCGGCCGTTTCGCGGCTTGCCTTCTCGCGCTCATGCCGAACCACTAGATGACGAGCACCTAACGCAGACAAAAGCAAGAGCAGCCCATATAGGCCATAAGCAAAGTTGGTGCGATACCAGGGTGCCTCGATCTGAAACTCGAAAACGCCCTCCTTACCCATTCGCCCATCGAGCGCGCGTGAGCGCACATGAAAGCGATAAGACCCAGGAGCCAACCCGCTATATCTCGCTTCTTTCTGCTTGGCCCAGGCAGACCACTCCCGGTCCGCACCATCCAGATGGTATTGGTAGCTGGTTTCATCCTCGTCGCCATAAGCGGTAGCTGCAAATTCAAAGAGCATCGAGTTGCGACCCGGTGCAAGGCGGGGTTTAAGTGTGCCAGCGCCGCCATATACAACGTCATCCGTACCGGCACTAACCCGCCGCACCAAAGTGGAAAACGACTACATTCCAGCCACTTTCACCCGTGGATCAAAGCGAATCAATTGATCCGAGCCGAACCAGAGCACGCCGTCTGGATCCTGAACCACGGCGAAAACTCCTGCTGAAGACAATCGGCGATAAGGTTCCTCTTCGAGCCGGAAACTTCCATCCGCGTTCCGGCGAAACAGACCCTGACGCTGGCCGATCACAGACCTGCTGTAAGAAAACACATCACCACTTGGGAGTTCAAAGAAGTAGACTTGCCCGGCATCCTTCAAAGGCAACACAAAACGCGCATCGGGCACGAATTTTTGGCTGGCACGATCCCAACGCAATTCCTTTTGCGAATCTGAACCAACTGTATATATTTCTCCCGCGACACCCGTCAAGAGATTCAAGCCGGGTTGGATTCCGTCCTTGACCCCGTATCGAATTGCCTTGGCATCCCGCATTCCGGTTGGGGGCACTTCTACCCGCGTCACTTCACCCGGGCCTGAACTAACCCAAAACCTGCCTTCAGCATCTTCTGCGGCAAATCCAGATCCTGCCGAGAAGTTGGGCAGGCGCCCCTCATCCCTCCATTTGCCATCTTCCCAACAAATCGAGGAGAGCCCGCTCTGATGGCTCACATAAATCCGATTCGGATTCTTGCGTGACGCGATCAGGCCATTGGAACTTTGAGTAAGACCCTCAAGTCCTGGGATGAGGGCTGCAATCTTGTCGCCTTCAATCTTCATCACCCCGTTCGCTGTGGCAAGAAGCAACTGGGGAGGCACCTTTGCGGCAGGGTCCTTGAAGGAGAGCAACGTCCAAGCCTGGTTGAATTTAGCAGAAATCGGCCGCAACTTGGCAACGCCAGTTGCTGGGTCGCCAACCAGTTTCAGCAGAGGGACGCCACCTGTCGCCATCGATACATACACCGTCCCTTGATGACGGGCCAAACCATTCGGAGCACTCCCGGAGAATAGTGAAATCGGGGAGGTAACATCTACCCTTGCAATGCCCGTTCCCAGCCCCAGCCACAGCGCCCCATCTCGATCCATCATGGCGCTTAATACGCCAGGATCGGAAAGGCCAGTTTCTTTGTCAATGATCCGGCGCAGTCGGCCATCATGATCAATGACCACCGCACCGCCACGAAGAGTAGTCAGGCAGAAGCCTCCATCGGGAAGAAGCACTGAAACATAGAGATCGTGCTTCGCCAGATATTCATCTGCCTGGGTTGGAAAGGGAGTGTTTTTTTCACCGTCGTAGAGACTGAGTTTTCCATTGCGGGCCGAGACCAACATCCGGCGGTCGTCATAGGCGTGCATAAATAGCTTGGCGGAACTTTTGTAAGCCTCACCACCCGGCAAGTCGCGCAATTCGTCTCCGGCAATCTCCTGCAGGCCAATGCCGCCCTGGGCGGTGTAGATACGGCCTCGAACTTCTGAAAGCGCCTCAAATCGCGACTTCGACACCCACACCTGCATCCGCTGCCCATCCCAACGAAAGATCCGCTGATAGGAGCGGAAGTACTTTGCTTTCGGTGTCAGCAGAACCTGCCACACGTCCGTGAAATCCCTATGTTCAGCCGGAATCTTTTCCGTCCAGGGCAGATACTGCATCGATCCATGATGATCGGCTTCTAAAGTGCCAAAACTGCCAGCGGCCCCCACCCAGATCTTGCCGTCTGCATCCTGAGCCAGCGAACGCACGACATTCGAGGCCACCTTGATCTTGTGCCAGTTTGCCCCATCGTACTCAAAAATCCCTTGTCCAGCACCAAAGTAAAGCACGCCGCGCCGGTCCTGCAAAATACTCTAGATTTGCTTCGAAAATCCGACGTCCCGCGGCAAATGCGTACGCAAAATCGGCAGCCCCAACTCGGGCGAAGGCTGCGCCACGACAGTCGCCGGCAGGGCGATCAGCAGCAACTGAAGCAGAAGGGTCCAGCATTTAAGTTTGGGCATGGGGAAGGGCGTATTTATCGATCCATCATACGCCAGCCCTCACTACAAGCCCGGCGATTCCTGCTGCTTCTCTCTGAATCTTTCCTGAACAAATTCCTCAAGCGAGGTAAGCCGGATTGGAAACTCGTGCAGAAGCGGCTCTGGATCAAACTGTTCGTTAAACGCATCGTCATCCAGACTGCCAATATGCAGGATACGGCTGACTCCCGGCATAAAGGGCTTCAGCGCCAGACTGATTCCTTTGGCAACCAGTGCAGGCAAGTGGCTGATCCTGGGCTTGATCCCCGCCACCTCTCCATAGAGCAGGGCCACTTCATGGTTGGAATAGTTCTTCGGACCACCAATCTCAATCGTGCGATTGGCCAACTGCGAACCAGTAAGCGCCAGAGAAGCGAAGTGCGCCACATCGCGCACTGCCACAAAATTCCGCAGTTTAGTGCCCGCACCCATCAACTTGGTCTTGCCCGTATCCAGAATCGACTTGCCATTGAAGATATGAGCATGCCATTCCATAAAGGCCGAAGGCCGCAGGATGGTGCAATTCAGCCCACTCGCCTTGAGATGGTTTTCGACTCGATACTTCGTACGCCAAAAATCGACCGGATGGTTAGCCGCAGCTCCCATAGCCGAGGTATATACGAATTGTCCAACGCCCATCGCCTTGGCCGCATCGATCAGGCATCGATGCCCCGCGTCATCCACATTCTCCGACTTGTTGCGACCGGTGCCGAGTATGGAATGAGCCGCTGCAAAGACCCGGTCTGCTCCATCACAAGCTCTGCGAAGCGAATCAGGATCGGTAAGGTCGCCCGCCACAACTTCCGCCCCTGCCTGCTTCAAATCGTCTACCTTCGCCGGTGAGCGTGCCAATAGCCTCAATCGCTCGCCCCTCGAAAGCAGGCGTCGCGCCACTTCCCGTCCCAATAATCCGCTAGCTCCAACAAGTAAAACCATAGCGCTCAAGTTCTTCCCTTAAACCGAATCACGCCGACTTCTTGATCAGAATATTATCACTATCCTATGCAGGCACCCGGCCGGAATAGCCGCTCGACATTGGCGCGCGGCTGCGAGACAATAAAGGCTATGGTCGAATCCAAGCTTGCTACCCGCGTGAACGCGAACTTTGTAATTCCAGACGATCCGGAATTGTCGACGTACCGCTTTATCATTGTTGCGGCCAAGCGTGCGCGTCAGTTGCAAAGCGGACAGCGGTCCTTTTTGCCGACGATGTCACGTAAGCCTACCGTTGTGGCGATGGAAGAGACCCGTCGTGGACTAGTGCAGTATCACAACGCGGCAGCTCCTGAGCCGAAAAACGAAGATCCTACCTAAGACTCGCCTTTTCTAAGACATCATCATGCCTCAAGAAGGCGTCCGCCAGTCTTCTCCAGCCCGAATCATTCTTGGTATAGGCGGCGGCATTGCCGCCTATAAATCCGCAGAACTTGCCCGAATTCTCATCCAGCGCGGATATTCTGTGCAACCGGTGATGACACGTGCGGCTACCGAGTTCATCACTCCCCTTACCCTTTCTTCTCTTACCCATCGCAAGGTGATCACCAGTCTTTTTGCTTCGCGCGAGGACTCGACTGCCGTGCTATCCAGTGCCATTGAGCATATCGATGTGGCGCTGGAGAACGATTTACTCATTGTGGCCCCGGCGACGGCTGATCTGATGGCGCAGTTTGCGCATGGGCTGGCGGGTGATTTTTTGACGACGATGCATTTGGCCTTTACGGGGCCGGTGTTGCTGGCACCGGCAATGAATACGAACATGTGGAACCATGCGGCGACACAGGCGAATCTGCGAGTCTTGCGCGATCGTGGCTATCATTTTGTGGGGCCGGAAGCAGGGGATCTGGCATGTGGGATGGTGGGGGCTGGCAGGTTGACTGACCCGCTGGAGATTGCCGATGCAGCGACGGCGATATTGAATGGCAGACAAGATTTGTCAGGAGAGACAATTCTCATCACGGCCGGGCCGACGCAAGAAGCCATTGACCCGGTAAGAGTCATCACGAACCGGTCTTCGGGCAAGATGGGGTATGCGATTGCCGAGAAGGCAGTGGGACGCGGGGCGCGCGTGATTCTGGTGAGCGGGCCGGTGGCGCTGGCTGCGCCGCGCGGTGTAGAGTTGATTCGCGTGGAATCGGCTGAGCAGATGAAGAATGCGGTGCTCGAGCAACTTGAGGCTGCGTCGATCTTCATTGGTGTGGCTGCGGTGGCGGATTACAGGCCGACCAGCCCGGCAGGTCAGAAGATGAAGAAGACAGCTTCACGTTTGTCGATTGAACTGGAGCCGACAAGCGATATTCTGGCTGAGGTGGGGCGTAGAAAAGGGGACCGGATCGTGATCGGTTTTGCGGCCGAGACGCAGAATCTGGCCGCAGAAGGCAAGCGGAAGCTCGAATCGAAGAATTGCGATATGGTGGTGGCGAATCTGGTGGGGCCGAACGGGACTGGTTTTGAGGGCGATGAAAACGAAGTCCTGCTGATCAGACGTGACGGGCAAGCACAAGTTGTACCGAAGGCAGCCAAGAAAGAAATCGCCGTGCATATTTTGGATGCTGTGATGGAGTTGAGGCTGTCGGCTAGGGCTGCGCGGCCATGACTCCAGAACAGATCCGCCAGTATCTTGAGTATTACCGGGATCTTGGCATTACGCATTTGAATTTGCCGTCGGCACCGGCGAAGATGACTGCTACTGCTGTTGTTGCGACGCCCAAGATTCCAAAAGTAAAGGCTCCCGTTATGGACCTGATTCTACCCACACTGGCCCCCGAAGGCGATACTCTCGCCAGGATTCGCGAAGACATCGGCGACTGCAAACGATGCCGCCTCTGTCAGGAGAGGAAGAATATCGTTTTTGGGTCTGGCAATGAGCGGGCGCGGCTGGTTTTTGTCGGTGAAGGCCCTGGCGCTGATGAAGACGAACAAGGCTTGCCGTTTATCGGACGTGCAGGTCAGTTATTGACCCAGATGATTGAAGGCACGGCGGCGAAAGACAAGCTGCCACTGAAGCGCGAGGATTGTTACATAGCCAATGTGGTGAAATGCAGGCCACCGGAGAACAGGGCCCCACAACCGGATGAAATGGAAATCTGCGGGCAGTTTTTATTTCGTCAATTGATGGTGCTAAAGCCGAAGGCGATTTGCGCGCTGGGGGCGACAGCGGCAAAGGCATTGCTTAACTCCAAGGAGGGCGTGACGAAGATGCGCGGCAACTGGCAGCGCTGGCACGGCATTCCACTGATGGTGACCTACCACCCGTCCTATTTGCTGCGAGCCTACAATGCGGAGGCAAAGAAGGAAGCCTGGCTCGACTTGCGCAAGCTCTTTCACTATGTGCTGGACGACTCAAAGGTAGACCCGGACTAAGCCGATGGCGCAGGGACTTTTTATCAGCGTCGAGGGCATTGATGGAAGTGGTAAGACCACGCAACTGGAGCACCTGACCAAGCGGCTCGATCTGGAAGGGATCAGATATTTTTTGAACCGCGAACCAGGCGGGTCTAGCGTAGGGTTGCAGATCCGGCAGATTTTGCTCGATCCAAAGAATCCGGTATCGCCTACTGCGGAATTGCTGTTGTATTTTGCCAATCGGGCGCAGAATGTGGATGAACAGATTCGTCCTGCCCTCGAACAAGGCAAGCTGGTGATTTCAGATCGGTATACGGATTCGACGCTGGCCTATCAGGGAGCGGCGCGAAATCTGGGCCAAGTGCTGGTGGCACAATTGCATGAGATTGCCTGCCGGGGGACAGAACCGGCGCTGACGATCTACGTGCGGATCCGCCCGGAGGTGAGCGCCAAGCGAATGCGCAATGCCAAGAAAGACCGGCTTGAGGCAGAAGGTGCTGATTTTCATGGGCGCGTCTTTGAGGCTTACGAAAGGCTTGCTGCGGCGCATCCAGAGCGGATCGTGGCAGTGGACGGAGAGCGCAGCGAGAGATCGGTGGCTGATGATATCTGGAAGATCCTGATGGAGAGGTGGCAACTGCGTGATTCGTGACTTCCATGGCAATCGGGAAGCGGTTGAGACTCTGACGGAGATGCTGGCGACGAGCCGGATTCCGCAGACGATTCTGTTATCGGGGCCAAGCGGAGTGGGCAAGGCGACGCTGGTGAGGCGCTTTGCATCGGTAATTTTGGACGCCACCAGCACCGATATCGAAAAGATTGAGCGAGACGATTTATTTCTTGCACATAACGTCGAGATGTTGGCTGAACGGGAGAAGCTGGCGAGCGATAAGCGTTCAGAGGATCCGTTGATGCTGGCGACTCATGCGGATTTCATTACGTTTGGCCCGGATGGGCCCCTGAGGCAGGTTTCGATTCAGCAAATGCGGCTGCTCAAGGATCAAGCCCGAATGAACCCGTCGCGGGGAAAGTGGCGCGTGTTTCTGATCGACCAGATCGACCGGGCGAATGAGCAAGCGGCGAATTCGCTATTAAAGGTACTGGAGGAGCCTCCCGCCCATCTGTTGATCTTTATGACGGCGGAGAATCCTTATGATCTGTTGCCGACAATCCGGTCGCGCTCGGTCAACATTCGGATGCATCGATTGGATGAAGCTGAGATTACTGCGTTTCTGGCCAAGAGGGGTCTCGATGCCCCAGAGCGGAGGGCGCGCCTGGGGAATGGCTCTCCAGGCGTTGCGGCGTCGATCAACCTTGAGGTGTTTGACAAACGGCGGGCGGCGATGCTGAATCTTCTGGAGGTGGCTAGCCGGCGGGCGTCTTTTGGGAGCTGGTTGAAGAATGTCGAATCGATCTCGGCGTCAAAATCGGAAAAGCTGGAATACTACCTCGACGTGTTGTTTTTATTGCTTGAAGACATCCTCATGGTGGCGCATGGGTTTGACCAGATCCGCAATCTGGATTTGGCGAGGCAACTAAAGGCGATTGCAGATGCGGTAAGCCTGGAATGGATGCGGCGGGCAGTAGAGATGACCGATGAGATGGTTAGACTGTTGAGGCGCAATATTCAAAAGGGTATTGCGCTTGACGCTTTTGCGATTGAGTTGCGCGATATGGTCCCAACGGGATCTTAAGCGGTATTGAACCTTTCGGGCGGCTAATACGTCTCTCCTTCAACGGCTCAAGCGCTTATAATGATTAGGAATTCATAAGGAGTTATACCTTGGATACACCCATACGTCGTGGTTTGCGGGCTCCCCTGTCGGAGACCGGGGAAAAGACTCATTCTGCGGCCAAGTCATCTTCCACCGCCCCGAAGAAGCAGGTACCGCCGGATCAGACCAATGCGGAGAACTTTTATTACATCAAGCAGATGAACACGAAAACACCAATGGTGATCGTGCTCAAGGACGGCGAAATCCTGCATGGCGTCATCGAGTGGTATGACAAGGGGTCGCTCAAAGTGAATCGGGAAGGTGCCCCGAATCTGCTGGTTTACAAGTCCAGCATCAAGTACATGTACAAGGACGAAGACGAAGAAGACTCCTAGTATTCTCCAGCTTTTAGCTTGTTTTTCATTTCGAGACGGTATTGACGGCGGGCCCCTGCCTGTTCGTACCTTCTTTTTTCATCTTCGGTTTCAGGGATTAACTGTGCGACGGAGATTTTGCCGCCTTTGCCGTCGACCGCAACGAAGGTGAGATAGGCAGAGGTGGTGTGTTTGATCTCGCCGGTCATCAGGTTTTCTACGTAGACCTTGACGCCGACCTCCATGGAGGTGTTCCAGGCGCGATTGACGGAACTGCGTACGATGACGAGTTCGCCGATTTGGACGGGGTGGAGGAAGTCCATGTGGTCGACTGATGCGGTGACAACGGGAGCGCGGGCGTGGCGGCTGGCAGCGATCGCGCCGGCGATGTCAACGAGGTGCATGACCCGTCCGCCGATTAGGTAGCCGAGAGGATTGGCGTCATTGAGCAGGGCGAGCTCTGAGATCTCGGATCTGCTTTCGTTTACAGTGCGTCCCGCAGAAGGGGGCTTGTTGTTTGCTTCGAGTTTCCAGCCTGACATTTCCTTTCGACGCTACCATGAGTGTAGTGTCCAATCGTATTGAAACTCTTCAGAATTTGCTGGCGCAGGCGCCGGGGGATAGCCGCTTTCGCTACATGCTGGCGAGCGAGTATAAGAATGGCGGGCAGTTAGCCGAGGCGGTGGTTGAATTTAACGCGATCATTGCCGGGGACGAGAACTACGGGCCGGCTTACTATCATGGTGGGCAGACGCTTGAGAAATTGAACCTGCTCGATGAGGCGCGGGCGATGTACGCGGCTGGTATTGAGGCAACTCGAAGGTCTGGGGATGCGCATACGCGCGGCGAGCTTGAGGCGGCGCTGTCGATTTTGGGCTGAGCCAAAGCGCATGATGCAAGGTGCTGAGTTGATCGAGATTTCACTTTAGAAATGTAGCGGCCGGTCTTTTGGAGGATCGACCGCCACAAACGCGCCTCGGGACACACTTCGGGCTCTGGTTGGGTGATTTGAACTAAAAGGATGTCAAAGATCTGGCCCGGTATCGTTGCCGGGTGGGGTTGCTCGTGTGTTTTGAACGCTGATTTAGGCAGCGAGGCTTAAGCGGTCCTGGGCGAATCTGGTTTCGTTCCTGAGTTTTTATATCGCGGATGGCATGGAGGCGTATGACGATGCGCTGGAGGTGGTGGCTTTCTTGTTTTCATGGAGAATGGCTAAAGGTGCGCAGTGACATAAGCGCCTGAAGAGGCTGTCCCCATTTCGTCCCCATTTCGTCCCCATTTCCTGGAATATTGGGCGCGGAAGTCCCGTTATGGATGGCCCGTAGTTCATTCGCGGAAAATCGCAAAAATGCCCGGTAAAATGCACAGTGACGAGTCAGGCTGACCCACTTGGCGACCACACCCAAGCGATCAGCCGAGCATCGGTCTGATTCTGTGCAAGTCGAAGACCGAAGTCGTTGTGGAATATGCCCTTCGCGGAACGACAACCCCAATGGGCATCTCAGAATTCACGCACATGGTGAAGCTGCCGGAAGAATTCAAAGGCAGCTTGCCGACCATCGAAGAGATCGAAGCCGAACTTGGAAACACCTGAAGTGACAAAATCAAGTTGATGATGAGTGATTGTTTTTGCAATGGTTGATAGAGGGCATCAATGGATCCAAACCAGTTAGAGCAGCCCACCGAGCAATTCATGACTGAGCAACTATTGGTTGCAATTGATGAAGCAGCGACCGAGAGTTATCGTCACCTCACTCAACATATTCCTAAGCGCTTGCGCCGTCACCGGCGCGAAAAGGGAGGGTTTGAAAAGCGGCTGCTAAAGCGCTGGGCAGCGCCGCTAGAACTTCTCGAAGCGTTTTACCTCTTTGCCCTGGATCAAGGTAGCGCTTTCAACGAAGAAGAATCAAAAACTCGACTTGAGGATGATTGGGTGTTTGAAGCAGTCAGGAGGCTTCATGCAAAGGCCTGTCTCGTCACATCCGAAGTGCTGGTACTGCTGAAGGCGGGTCATGCCGGAGGCGCATATACTAGATGGCGCACCCTGCATGAAGTGACTGTTGTTGCAGACTTCATCGCGGAGCGGGGGCAGAGCGTGGCTAAACGCTACATTCAACACAATGCCCAAAAATCATACGAAGACGCGCAAGCTTTCCAGAAGCACTGTGCTGGCTTGGGCCAGGAACCCATATCGGAAGAGGAATTTCAGGAAATTCAGCAAACACGTGATGAACTGACGACCGAGTACGGTTCGGGTTACGAAGGCGGCTATGGATGGGCAAGTGAGTCTCTGAGAAAAAGCAATCCCAGCCTGATTGGCAAGAAGATCGGCTTCAAGGAGATCGAGGAGGCTGTTGGTGTCTCGCACATGCGGCCTCACTACAGGCTGGCGAGCCATTCAATTCATCCAAGTTCGAAAAGTGTCGCGTTTGAAGTTGGACTCCTTCGCCAAGATGTGCTCCTGTCTGGTCCGAGCAATGCAGGACTCTCTGATCCTGGACAAAACACCGCCATCGCTCTACATTTATCTACGGTGACCTTCCTGAATCTCAATCCCACGGCTGAACGTTTGTTGTCGTTAAAGACATTGGCCCTGCTGGTTGAAGACATCAAAGTGAAGTTCGCAAAGGCTGAGGCTCAGCTAGAGAGTGATGAGTTTTCGTGACGGATTTTAATAATCCCCGGATTTTAGGGATTTGACTTGGGAAGGCAGGCAAAGGCGGGACGCCCGCTAGCCAAGCTTCCGGAAAAGTGCAAGGGGGCGGGTCAAGTTTAAGCCTGAGGCCGACAACCAAAGCTGGACAGGCCCCCAGCACCCCGCGAACATTCGAATACAATCTCGCCCGCCTCAGCGTCCACTGGGCGAATTCCACAGAGACCCTCACCGACTCCATCCGTAACACTTCCGGTTATTGAAGCTGATCCGGGTTTTCTGCAAGTTGGAGTTGCAAAAAGGGCAAAAAGGGACAGCCTGATCTGCCTCGCCCGCAAAAAGTTTGAGAAAACTTCTCCCGCCGGGTCACTACCGCAAAGTATGCCACGCACAGCCCGACTGGTCCTGCCCGGATTTCCTCACCACATCACTCAGCGCGGAACCGACCGCCAAATCGTCTTCCACACCCAACGAGACCGCCGCGTCTACCTCGATTTGCTCACGGAGTACAGCCGTCGATCCGGGGTTAGCATTCTCGCTTACTGCTTGATGCCAAACCACATACACCTGATCGCGGTGCCAGAAGAAGAGGATTCCCTGGCCCTCTGCCTGCGCCGCACCCACGGTCGCTATGCCCAGTATCACAACACCCGCCGGGTCCGCAGCGGGCATCTTTGGCAGAACCGTTTCTTCTCCT
>JAYSVS010000188.1:0-36259 GCA_043718395.1 Acidobacteriota bacterium | reverse complement strand
CGATAAATCCCAGGGGTTTGGGGACAGAGTCCCCATCCGCAGGGGTGACAAAGTCGCTGAGCAGTTAACCTGACAGAATCGCTGAGCAACAACACTTTTCAGCAAGGCTGAGCCAATAATCATGCTGCCTCCCAGGATCGCAGTAACCGTCGGCCGCTCTTCATGGATGAGCCAAGTCCAAACTGGATTGAGCGCGGGCTCAACCATGATCAGCAAGGATGCCTCCAGCGCACCCAACCCTGTCATGGCCTTGGTGAGGCACCAATAGGCCAAGCCCACCTGAAATACCCCCAAGTAGGCGATTGCCCAAACATCGCTACTCTGAATTGCCTGGATCGGAAGCATCTGCGGGACACAGATTAATATCGCAATGCAGTTGCCGATCAGGACCGGGGTCATAGAACTACCCTCTTTGCCTTTGCTCAACCAGCGCAGACCGCAGACGGTCAGGGCCCAACTGAGTCCGCTGATGGCACCAAGCCAGTTTCCGAGCAGCGGGTTTGGTGCAAGTGCCTGGGCCTGAGTCTGGTCCCAGAAAACGAGCACCATCCCAAAGCCAACGATGGCGAGTGTCAGCCAGTCTGAGCTGCGCACTTTCTCGCGCAGCAACCATGGGCCTAGCAGGACAAGATAAACGGGCGCAGTAGCCTGTAAAAAAATGGCATTTGCCGCAGTTGTATTCTTGGTTGCCAGGACAAAAGAAGTAAGACAGATCGAGTAGGCGATAGCGACTACACCGCTGCGCCAGGTCCAGCCTTTGAGCGTCGCGGGAATGAGTAAGGCAACCGTAAGCGCCGCTACCAAGCTGCGCAGTCCTGAAACCTGCC
Organism: Acidobacteriota bacterium; assembly: GCA_043718395.1. GTDB lineage: Bacteria > Acidobacteriota > Terriglobia > Bryobacterales > Bryobacteraceae > Bryobacter. The sequence continues at coordinate 35,432 of JAYSVS010000188.1, read as the reverse complement.
AACTGGAGAGCGAAGTAGCCTTGATCGCAGCGCCGCCGGTTGAAAATAGGATCGCGCTGGCAATGGCGGCCAGACGCGGGTTCAATCGATAACCACCATGGCGTGCAGCGGAATCGGCGGGGTTTCAAAAGTTGCGTAGCCATCCCTCCAGTCGAATCCAATCGCACGTCCAGAGGGTTCCCAGCGAATCTTCCCTGGCGGGCTGGCGAGCCGGATCCTTACTTTTTGACCGGGAAGCGAGGGGATGTAATCGATTGCTGGAAAGTTAGCTGCCACCTGTTGGTTGACATGGTTCAGCAGGTGAAGCACCGTGCTCTGGCCTTGTTTGCGCAAGGCAATCTCAAGGGGGGCAGTGGTGTCTTCAATCGACACTTGAGCTGGCCCCAGAGCGTTGAGACACCGGCTCACGAATTGACGCAAGGCGGGTGCGTGGGTTTGATCAAAGGCTTCGCCGATCGGGCCTGGAGCCAACACCACCATTCCCTTCCCCACTCTCCAGGCAATTGCCGCAGGTTTTGAGTCGCGGCTGGAATCATAACTTGAGTAGCGTTGGGCAACCACTTGGCCTGCTCCAGCTTCGACCTCCTGCCAGAGCCCGCTGGCGATTCCGAAGAGAGACTCACCGGCCACCCAGGCCGGCACCACCGCTGGTGCGCCCATAAGCTTCCAGTCAAAGAGACTAGAGAATTTCCGGGTATTGGCAGCCCCAGTGACCATAAGTTTGAGCCCGCCGCGAACCTGATCGGCAATTTGCCGGGCCAACGTATCGCCGATCTCTTCCCATTCGGGGATCACCAGGATGGGCCAGCGAACCGGTGCCCAATCCGGCATCACATCGACACTGCAGTGGCACTCGATCAAGGCATCGAGCAGGCCGGCGCAAGGGGCAACATGCTTACCCCAGCCGCCAAACAATTTATTCGACTTATTGTAGAGACTCGTGCGGCTAAACAGTATCGCCACATCGCTTAAACTCTGACTCTTATGGCAAAGGCTTTGTCGCTCACGGCAAAACTGAGCGACCTCAGCCATGGTGTCGATATGGCGGTTGTCGATGCGCCCGGCGCGAGAGGGCTGGTAGTAGATTTGAAAGCCACCGCCCTGAGCCAGTACGACAGAAGCCTCCTGTTTGAGTTGGATAGCGGGCTTGTGGATGTGGCCCTGCGGTCGAGTAGTTGAGCTCTGAAAGCCCCAGGCCATCAGGTCCCATGGTTTTCCGGTTTGGCCGAGGTAGCGGGCGTCGAGGCGGGCACGGGTGAGGCTTGCGTTGCCGAGGTAGTCGCCGCTGAGAAAGTCGACTGGCAAGTCTGGCTTTTCCGGCACAAAAGTGGAGTAGAGCCAGTTGGAGGCAATCTGCAAGCCGGGCCGCTCTTTGTGAAGCCGCTCAACGTAGTTGCGAACATAGTCGCGAAAGCGCTGGCGGTTGAACTCTAGCCAGACATCCCACTTTGGGTCTTCAGGCTTGCGCGGGGCATCCATACCAAGGCCCATTCTTCGCCACGCGTTGATCGCCAGTGGAGAATAGTCAGGGTTGGTTTGCCAGCATTCGCCATCCACCCAAACCCCATCCAGCTTGTACTTTGCCGACACTTCTAGCAACTGCGGAATCATTCGCTCTTCGGCGTAGCGGCTCCAGAGGCTGGTCTGCCGGTCGTCCTTCGAGTTGTCCGGCCTGAGGCGCGCCCATTCGGGCTGTTCGCTGATGGCAAGGGTGTCGAAAACACCAGAAAAATGAACATAGAGTGCGACATCAAAGTTTGAGGTTTGTTCGCGCCATACTGCCAGCGAGTCGCGAATGATGCCGGGTGCGCTACGGCTTACCATTGAAGGGTAACCGAGCCATCCGGCGTGACCTTTGCAATCGTATTGGACATAGTCCGGGCGAACTTGCGTCAGAAAACGCTGAATATTGGCTTCACTCAAATCCTTGCCCAACTCTTTATCCTCGGGGCTTGGGTGCAGATCGAAGTGAATGCCGAAAAAGCTCTCGCTTCTCTTCTTCACACCTTGAAGCGGCAGCGCCACTGCGGCAACAGAAGCAAGTACGCCGCGCCTGGAAATCTTTGACATCTCACCCAAACTACAACACTTTATGAAAGAATCATCCCTTGCCATGAAGAACCGCCATTGGGTCCTGGTCCTCTTATTCTTTCTTTCGATGATCACCTATATTGACCGGGTTTGCATTTCTGTAGCAGGCCCGGTGATGCAGCAGGAGCTGGGATTGACGCCCACGATGTGGGGATGGGTTGTGGGAGCCTTCACTATTTCATATGCTCTGTTCGAGATCCCGACCGGAGCCATGGGAGACCGCTACGGTTCTCGTAGCACCCTGAGCCGGATCGTTCTCTGGTGGAGCGCGTTTACAGCGGCAACTGGCTTGGTTTCTAACTTCTTTTTACTTATGGCCACTCGATTCATGTTTGGTATCGGCGAAGCTGGTGCCTATCCGAATGCCTCCTCCACAATTTCGCGATGGTTTCCCAAAGCACAGCGCGCAAGAGCCTCAAGTGTGGTCTGGGGTGCGAGCAGGCTGGGCGGGGCCCTTAGCCCTTTCCTTGTGATTCCGATTCAAAACGCTTTTGGCTGGCGTATGTCGTTCTACATCTTTGGTTGTCTGGGCCTGGTCTGGGTGTCCATCTGGTATTACTGGTTCCGGGACACACCAGCACAAAAGGCTGGCACCTCAACAGAAGAGATTGCCGAGATGGCTGGCGATTCTGACCAGGCCGATACGGGTCACCACAAGCTGCCTTGGGCACTGGCTTTGCGCAACAAAAATTACTGGACGATTCTGTTGATGTACCACACTTACTGTTGGGGGAGTTACTTCTACCTCTCCTGGTTGCACACCTTTCTGGTGAAGGGACGCGGGATGAGTCAGGACCAGATGAAGTCGCTCTCGGCATTGCCCTTCTTGGTCGGCTTCTGCGGAAATATTTTCGGTGGCTTCATGAGTGATTATCTGAGCAGACGATTCGGGCTTAAAATCGGCCGGCGAGTGGTCGGCTCCACTGGACTTGCCCTAAGTGGCGTTTGCATGCTCTGGACTTCTTACACGGCCGATCCTGTTTGGTCCATCATCTTGCTCGCTCTCGGCTACGGTGCCATGGACTGTATGCTGCCTGTCTCTTGGGCGGTATGCCTGGACGTTGGTAAACGTTATGCCGGTGCGTTATCGGGGTCGATGAACATGGCCGGGCAAATTGGGTCGTTTGGATCCAGCGTCGCCTTCGGATACATGGTGGACTATTACCAGAGTTATGATCTGCCACTGAGATTCTTTTCGGTGATGCTTTTCGTGAGCGCCTATTTGTTTACGCGGATCGATCCCACGCAAGAGTTGCCTCGGATTGACGAGCCCGCGCTTCGGCTTCCGGCCGGAGTGGCGCCAGTCGCTGCAAGCTGAATTCGCGGATAATCAGGGCGGCAAAATCCGTTGCGCAGTTGTCGCCTCGCTTCATTAAAGCTGGAACTCTAAATGTGACCCAGCACTGCAGAGGGAGTTCGATCTGAACCGTAAAGGAACCTTCTTCATTCGTCACGTATCGCTGTGTCTCATTGCTCTGGCCGAAGAAGCTGGCGTGAAACTGCAATAGCCCAAGCTCGCTGGCGTGGCTTTCTAGAACCCGCAGCAGAGGGGCCAACTCCGCAATACTTGAGAGTTCATCATGCATACTTCGCAACCGGATTTGATATCGAAACCAGCTCCGAATCCTGCCACCCAGAACAGCTTCCCAAAGCACGTTGAATTCTGGGTACCTTAATGTTGAAACCTTGTAGGAGAGGTAACCGAGAAATGGAGCGATGAGAAGAAATCGCTGCCATGGGAGAAGCCAGATTTGGACCACTGCGATCGTGGTGCCAGCCAGTGACAGTGCGCCAAGACGCAAAAGCACCCCAGTAGAGCACAGGCCCTGCCGCTTCAATTGATGATGGATATGAAAACTGTCTGCCGCAAATACGGATTGACCTCGCAAGACACGGCGTGAAGCACTTAAGGCTACCTCCATCAGCGGTAGTGTCAGGATCAACGCCGCGGCTGTGACCCCCTCACCAGAAGGAAAGTGCCGGGCCAGTGCCGCACCGCCGCAGCCGATCAAAAAGCCAAGCGTGAGGCTGCCCGTATCGCCAAGAAAGAGCTTTGCTGGCGGCCAATTGGCACGAAGGAAGGGAAGAATCGCTCCCAGCAGCGGAGTAAATACAAGAGCGAGTGAGTAGTAGTTGAGAGCCAGGGCTACAGTAATCAGGCCAAGGCAGGAGAACACGCCAAGGATACCCGCCAACCCATCGGTGCCGTCAGTCAAATTGAAGGCATTTGAGCACAAGATAAGCCAAAATGCTGTAGCGGCAAAAGCAAGCCACTCAAGACCGGGAGGGGGGACAAAAAGGCGAATCCCTGCCCAATAGGCAAAGCCGGATGCGACAAGCTGACCCATGAGTTTTTGTTTAGGCCGAAGGTCAAGCCAATCGTCGAAGAAACCGGTTGCGAAGACAATCGATATCGCAGGAACCAAGCGGATCAGGAAATCGCCGTACACTTCAAAGACATAATTCCCTCCAGCCGGCAATTGGGTAAAGATCCCCACCGCAAGCAAGTAAGAAGCAATGACCGCAAGACCACCTGATCGAGGAACGGCCACAGTATGCATTTTGCGTCCATCGGGGTGATCCAACTTGCCGAGCTTCAAGAAGAGCCATCGAGTTACCGGTATCAGGAGTTGACTTAAAGTAAGTGAAATCCAGAAGACAGCAAAAAGGGACTTCATAACTCACTCAATTCGGTCTCACGCCCCATTTGAAATGCGGCGGCTACAAAGAGCCACCAGACTGAACTGACCCGCACTTCCTTGAACAAAAATAGATCGAACCCGAAGGAGAGCAATGAAATAGCTAAAGCAAGTGAGAAGACATGCCAGCTTGTTCCAGCACTGGTTCTGAATGGAAGTTTAGAGATCTTTGTAACGAGACATGCTAGCCAAACCAATCCAGGAAAACCGAACTCAACCAGGACTTCAAGCAAAGTCGAGTGAGAGTGATAGAGACTCGGTCCAAAACTGGTTTGAATGAGATTGTCGCCACTGGCAACAAGATCGGTAAAAATAATATCCCGCCGGTACCATGGCCAGATGGAACCATAGCCCTGCCCCGCAAGAATCCCAGATAAGGACTCAGTCTGGACAATGTTTAATGCCGTCTCGTATGTCATTTTCCGGTAGTTGTCTTCAAACTTGGTCAGCCGCTGAGCATCGGCCTGCGAATAGATCATCAAGCCAGCTCCCAAACTAAAGGCGGCAAGCAAGAGCCCGTTACTCTCGGCTCGCTTAATCTTGCGTAGGAATAGAGCGACGGAAACTACGTACATGACCAGAAGAATGAGTCCAGCTCTGCTACCCAACCCCAGGTAAGCGGCGAGCAATGAAACTGTGCAAAACACTGCGAACATTTTCTTGGAGTAAGCGCTAAAGAAAGAATGAAGCGCCCAGCCGAGAGCAGGCAGCAGCAGAAAATAGCCGGTACTCGGGCCATAAAGTGGACCGCGAACTCGCTGGATCCCAAAGTCGGAAGTGAAGTTCTGGCCGGCTTCACTGCGCAGCCCGAGCCCAAAAACACTTTCCGCTGTGTAGATCAAACTCACTACAGCCAAAGCCAATACGAGGCGATTGAGAAATGCCTTGGTCTGCTTCGGCTTGTAAAGGGAGAGAACACCAGCCGCTTGTGACGGGGCGCTGAGCGCAAGGAGGAGTGCAAAACCCATGGCCAGCCTATCCTCTTGTTCCAGCGGGCCAAAGTGCAATCGCAAGAATCCATAGATAAACAGACCAAAGGTTGGGCACAATAGTCCGCCGAAGTCTCTGACATGACGAGTCACCAGAAAACCAGCCATCCCAGCGATTCCGTAGAAAGCTGCACTGGCAATTGTCAACAGGTCGGATAGTCGCATGTGAATTCCGAACCAATCCTGTTTGATCACCATTGAGGCCGGAACCAGTGCGCTGTAAAGAAATACAGCCCAAAAAGGCAACTCCCAGAGTAGAATCCAACTGACTGGAAGCGTTCGGGCAAATAGAGACGAATGAATGGACGGCGAAACGGGAAGAGACCAGCGTGCTGACGCAATGGCGTTCATGATTTTGGCTCCAGCACGATAGTGGCCGAAATACCTTGCTCACTGAGAATCACTTTATAGAGTGAGGCCACGTCGTTTATGAGGCGAGGCTCGGCAAAAGCGCTTGCAGCGAATTCACGCGAGACACTGCCCATTAGACTCAGGCGGTTTCGTTGAGCCAGCAACGTTTCAAGTACGCGCACGAAGGACTGGGCTTGCGGAGAGCAAAGAGCCGCGTTGTCATACCACCATGCATCGCCATCGCTCTGACGAGAACCCGTCGTTAGATCGACGGTACCGCCAGCCGCAGTGGAGATGAATGGGCGTCCCGCTGCCATCCCCTGGATAAATGAGAGCGGCGTACCTTCGCGATGAGAGGTGAGGATCAGTAAATGGCACTTTTCGAGGACCCGTGCAACTTGATCCTGCCAGGGCAGGAGTCGAATGCTCGAAAGTTGCATGGTGAGGATATCCTCTTCAAAGTGCATTCGCTCCGGCCCATCACCGGCGACAAGGAAATCAAGAGGTAGCCTTCGCTTTTCGGCAAGTTCAATGATTTTCGCAAGTAAGGGCAAGTTTTTGATTGGCACAAAGCGACCGAGCCATCCAACCGTCAACCTGGGTTGATTAAAATCGGGAGCAGGTATCGAGAGGTACGGCCGGAGATCGAGACCCAGTGGCACAACATGAAATTTTTCGCGAGGCGCGACCGAAAACCTGAGACTAAGCTCATCCGCCTGCTGGCTGCTGACAGTACAGAGGGCAGTCGAGTAGCGCCCAAGGGTTCTCTCGGCAATGCAGAGCAGACGATTGAAAAGGGATCCGAAATAGCCTTCCAGGACGTGGCCGTGATAGGTATGAACTACGCAGGGAACCCCAGCCAGAAATCCAGCAAGGCGACCCAAAAAACCTGCTTTCGCGGTATGGGTGTGGACAATGTCAGGACGATAGCGACGCATCAATTTCCAAAGCCGAAAGAGAGCTATCGAATCAAGCAATGGATTGGGGCTAGCTCCCAGCGCAGGCAGCCGCTCCACTCGGTCACCGCTGGAAATCAAATACTCCATGTTCATCTCGTCAGGAGAACACCCCCCATACACAAGCACCGAATCGAAGCCATGTTTCACTAACTGTCTGTTCAGCAAGGTGGCATGCACCGGAGGCCCTCCTCCAGCCAGACGAGTGATAATGCGCATTACCATTGGCCGTCGACTCACGCTCAACTCACCTCCTGCCGATCTTTCAACAACTGAAAGTCGCGGGGTAGTCGCGAAACAACAGCGCGAAACTTCCCATTTGCACCTCGCGGGATACGCTCAACCAATTGAAAGTCGATTCGCATCTCTGAGCCCAATCGATCTCGCAGATTTGCAGTCAGACGCCGCTGGTCTTCGTATATGAATTCCGGGGATGGAACGCACAAGACCTGGATTGAATCGGGAACCTCTTGGACAAACTGGCATTCGATAATGCCACAAACTCCTTTGAGTGCTGGGTCCATACGGCCCACCCAACCTCGCTGACGGCTGAAGAGATAGTCTTCGCGGCGGCCTTTTATGGCTTCAATGATTGGCATGCTGCGACCGCAGGGACACCGGTCAGAATCAGCCCAAATCGCGCGGTCGCCAACACGATATCGAACCAACGGCTGAGCCCGATTGATGAGACCAGTGAGTACGACATCTCCTTCTTCACCGGCTTCACAGGGGCTTCCATCAGACCGAAGGATTTCTGTCACACCAAAAAGAGGATGCGCGTGCATGCGCCGGTACCGGCACTCAAACCAGAAACTCTGCATCTCGGTTTGTCCATACTGGTCGAAGACTTTGGAGCCAAATGCGGTTTCGATAGCTTCTCGCTGGCTGGGCAGGAGCGTCTCTGCACTGGTCAGGACGGTTGGAATTCGAAGTGAGGTTCTCCCCGTCAGCAGCACATGTTGCGCAAGTAAACTAATGGCCGACGGGTAGCCGCTTATATATGCTGGCCGGAACTTCTCCAGCGCATCGAGGTAAAAGGGTATCGATTCTGAGCTGAGATGAACGCTAGAAAGTAGTAGTGCGCGGTTGGCCCAGTCGTACCGCCAGAATCGGGATGGACCATCGCCTGGAGCAATCATTTTTCCTGTGAACTGGGCCCGACGAAGGAATCGGCTGACTCCAGCCTGCTCGCGGTAGCGCTCAACATATGCATACTGTCTCGATACTGCTGCGCGGTCATAGTAGAGGCCGATGGGAGAACCCGTCGTACCAGACGTATTCCAGGCTATCCATTTGTCATTCAGCTGCCCACCAGAGAGAAAAGCACGAGTCTCCGAGCGCAAACTACTCTTCTCAGTGATGGGCAGCGCGGAAAATCCAGACCAGTCACCAGCGCGCAGCGTCTCCCAACCACTCCTCGAAAGGCGTGACCGGTAGTAAGGGACTGTCGCCACAGCATGGGCAAGCATCCTCTTAACCCGGGCTACCTGGAGAAGTTCGAGCTGAAGTGAAGAAGCCATCTCAGTGGCCTTGAGGAGCGCATATTCTTCGCGGAAGGATCCGCCGAAGCGCTGTCGATAATAGAGAGCCCCTTGGGCCGTGACGGCGAGATCCTGAAGCCATTCCGGAAGTCGAGCGTAGAGAAGATCAAGCTGCTTCATGCACAAGGCCTTTCGAATGGAGCGCACGAGACCAGGCGGCGGGAGGCCGGAGCAGTACCTCAGGTGACGGAAGCGCAATCGCCGGATCAAAGCGTGTGATCGAGGCCGAAGCAGCGTCGGACAGGTGGGCGAGAAGCGGGATGCTGCGCCAGTCGAAGCCAGAAAGCGCCGCGGCAAGAACATCTATCTGTGCGGGGTCGCAACCGAAAAGTAGAATGCCCATCTCGCGAGGCTGAGGCCGCAGCGGCCCGTCGCCTTCTCCAGCAACAATCGCATCCAGCAGGGTCAGAATGGGACGAGGAGAGGAGAGTTTCGTCCCATTCGGACCAAGCCATCGGGCAATGAAAACCATGTCGTGAATGGTTCGCCACAAAGTATCATTGCCAGGCCAGGCTCCACCAAATACCAGTGGAGCGGTTGACCTTTGAGTCGAGAAAAGGAGAGATTTCCGGGCTGATCGAATCACATCGACAGGCATGACGCGCTCAAACCACGGACGGATGCGGGCAAGCAGATCACTGGATAACGAATTCGGATATTCATCGCCGCCGCGAGCAGGCGGACCGATTCGAAAATGCGGAAGATAGGCCTTGTCGCAATTAATCCCAATGAAATTTTTGAGGGCACCTGTAATACCCGTTTTGACATGAGTCTTCCACTTCGGGAGGTTGATTACGACATCGCTTTCGAGCAGGGAATTCGCGATCCGGTAGCGATGCACACCCGCCTGATGGTGCGCCGAAGTAGTCGAGGAATCATAGTTGGAAACCCCAAATCGGCTGGCACTCTGCAGCAATTCTTCGAGCCTGCTTTTACCACCCAGATCGACGACTGTGTCCCCGGCCGGGTCGCCAGGAGCTTCGCGGCTGGAAAGCACAACTCCAGTAGATTCGTCCGTTCCAACAATGACTCGCCGGAGGTCTCGCAGTTGAACCGGAATCGACTGAGACTTCCAATATGCCAGTAGGGGAGAGACGGCGCTTTGAGCCAGGAGAAGGTCAAAATTGGCACTTTGCAAGGGTGCATCGGCGAGGACGATCTCACCCTCAATATTGCCCTTTGAGTTGCGAAGAGCCTGAGCAGCGAATTCGACGACGGGTCGTATTAGAGATGGATGTGTGAGGAGCGCTTCAAGCACAGACCAATCTTCAGCGGCATGTCGCACCCAGTTCGGTTTGATCAGCACGCGCATACCCGGGCGGATCCACCGGCCAAAGGGATTCACTGAGTCCAGACCGGCACGGGCAAGAAGTGCGGCAACGCCGGCATGGGAATCCACAAGCTGATTCGGAACCATTGCCGGATAGCGAGGTTGCTTGCGGAGGATCACGGGGAAGTCAAATTCAGGCAGCATGGAGAAGGTCCTGAGGGCGCGTCTGGTTCAGGGAATAATCGCGAACTGCCTCGTAGAATTGTTTTCTTTGAGGCCGCAAGACGGCTCGCCCGAAGCATCGGACCGAATCCTGATTTTGCGAGGCAAGCGCTGGCCAAAGGTCGGGCACTTTTGAAAATTCCATCAACTTTTGAGTCAAAAGCGCTTCTGAGCCGGTAGGAACAATCCAGCGGGAAGGAAGCAGGTCAGGCATGGCACCGGCATTGCTGCAGATCGCGGGCAACCCGGCTGCCATCGCCTCGATCAGTGCGCGAGGAATTCCTTCTGCGCGTGATGGCAAGACGAAAAGATCAGATTGTTCCAGCCAGGAACGCACCTGCGCGGAACCTCCAAGAGCACCAGTAACGCGGACTCGATCCCCAATGCCGCTCGATGCTGCAAGTTCGAGGAGGCGAGATCTGTTGATCCCGTCACCGGCAAATGTGAGTCTAAAATCCAGACCCATCTGACGTCCGCGCGCAAGAGAGCGAATCAACAGATCTTGTCCTTTGTAGAGAAGGTCCAGAAAGCCGACGCAAATGATCTCGACCGGATCACCTGGCACTCGGATTCTCGGCGCGAGAAAGGCTTCTTCTGGAAGATCCACATCTGAGATACTGCCCGACCATTGTGCGGAGAGAGCAGGATTGGCGGCACGTGTAGCCGAGCCGGTGACGTAGTTTGAGACGATGGAGCTCGCGCAGAGCTCTCTTGATCGGCGGCAGAAGTAGGGCCGGAACAAGTGAGCTAGACCGTGCGAAGACACTCCTGGAGCAAAGAAATCGTAAGGGTCTGTGAGGAGCTCAACCGCATAGGGTCGATTCAACCGCTCCAGCCGGGAGGCGAGCAGAAAACAGGCCTGGGAAGGAATCCGCAACAAAAATGCACCATCCATCTGAGCAATCCTTGCAAGCGCGCTCGAAATGCTTACGCACTGTCGAAGGTACTGGAAAGGCCCGATATAACTTGGTATCGCAACGAGTTCAACCCCGGGGCCATCGACTCGACGGGCATTGTGAGGTGGTGTTTGAACGGCAGCCGTGCGAGCGATGACACGCACGCCATCAAATACCTCAAGAGCCAGTTCGAAGAATTCGTAAGTTGGAGGGGTATGACTCCAAACACGACCATCAGGGCTTTGTTGAAAGCGCTGGTCGAGGACCAGATTCAGAATTCTTTGGGAATTAGCAGGCATAGATTTCACTCAAACTGCGGATATTGGCCTCAATCGAATAAGGGGAATCGAGCAGCGCCTCGCGCCGTTCCTTCGAATCGAGATTTGGAATCGAACGCATTTCCAAAATGGACTTCACCCAATGACTAATAGGCAAATCGAGGGCCAAACGGCGGGAGAGCTTTGGCAAGAGATCGAGCTCAGGCGGTAAATGATCGGCAAGCACAGTGGGTAGCCCCGCTGCCTGCGCTTCAAGGGCCGCCAGGCCCAAGCCCTCGGAATGACTGGGAAACACAAAGAGATCGGCATCGCCAAGCAGAGCTGGGATATCTGTGCGATTGCCCCAAAACTGAACATGCGAATCAAGCCCGAGCGAGCGCACAAGTGATTCCAGATGCGCTCGCAATGGTCCATCCCCAACCAGCCAAAGCCGAGTCGAAACGTCTTGCTCCACCAGATTCGCCGTGAGCCGAAGCAGGAACTCATGATTCTTTTCAGGAACCAAACGGCCAACATGTATCAAAGTGAAACGCACAGGATCACGGTTCGGTTGGATTTCGAGCAATGGCCGAAAATCGGTTCCGCACGGAAGCAGTCGAATCTCTGGCGAGCCGGCACCGAAGAGGTATGCAGCTGCACCATTGCCCACGGCCAGCTTCACGGTTGCCGTACCGCGTATAAGAATACGCGCGCTTTTTTCGTAGCAGCGGCGCAGCAACAACCGGCTCACGCATTGCCGCCTGAAATCAGCGTGGCTTTGCGAGATTCTAACCCGGACGCCATAAAGCGCAGCCAAGGCAAGGTGGAAAGCGCTGGCATGGTGGTTGTGACAGTGCACCACATCAAAAGGCCCTTCCACCCGAAGCAGTCTTGAGAACGCCACACTGGCTGCCGCGAGTTTTCTTGGCGGCGGACAAAAGTGAAGCCGGGCACCGAGGGCCAATAAGCCGGGGGCAAGCGAGCCGAAGTCTTCCTCTTCAAGGGCGAAGTGGAATTCAGGTCGTGTCTGCTCGGGCCATGCACGAAGCAATCGATCCAGCCAACACTCGATACCACCGGGATTAAGTTGTCTGAGCACGTGGAGTACCTTCATTGGGCGGACTCCACTACTTGAGGTTCTGGAATTGCCAGCAGGCAAAAGCTCATGATCAGGGTGACGGACGCAACTGCGGCAATGCTGAGGGCAGCTCCGTAGTGGCCGTATTGGGGCACCAGAAAAATGCTACTCGCGGTGCTAACCAGGAGAAGAGTGGCCCCAATCCAGAGCGACTCGTTGTATCGTCGCCTCGCCGTGAGCGCGAACCCAATCATGGTCGCTGGCCAGACTACGAGCTGAGCCAGACCAAGGCTTAATAGCATCTCGCGTGCTTCTGGAGAGGAAGCAATGTGAAGCAAGTTGAATAACACGGGCTGAGCAAACTGCTCAAGGGCCAGTGCGGCAATTGCACCGAGGAGCGGGATACCTGACCATAGGGCAATGCTGGTCAGCGATGCTCCCGGCAACCTTGGAATCAGGCTTTGTCCAAAGGCTGAAGCAAGCAAGTTGCCGATCTGCAGCAAAACCGAGAGTGAGGAAAACAGGCCAAGTGTGGCCGCATCGGAACTACGCTCAAGGGCGATCCTCGGAATGCTTGCACTTGCAGCCTGCATAAAAAGAACGACCCCCAGCAGGAGCCCTTGACGAAAGACCGTGCCCAGAGCCGACCACTCCGATGTCAAAGAGATCGGGAGAAATCCCCAATCAAGAAATAGCAGGATGAGTAGACTAAATCCGGCGTAAAGACCCACTGCGGCCGCTGGCGATGGAGCGAGGCAAATAGCGATCACCAATCCCGCAGCACGGACAGCCATGCTTAGGGCCGGTTTGGCCATTTGTCTGGAGCGCTGCAAATTTGCCTGAAATATTTCAGCCCACGAATCAAGCAGGCGAACCGCCATCCACAGGCCGGACAAAGGCGCAATCCAGACAGAAAGCCCGCAGATAAGAAGCAAGACGGGAATCGTTACGATGCCCCTGATGCTGGCCGCAATTGAGAGTGGCAACTCGGTTATGCTGTGCGTGAGAATCAAAGCCTTGATCTGGAAGTTCAGCAATTGCGCCAGCGGAGAAGTAATGGCCAGCGCATAAGCGAAGTGTCCGGCCGCCTCAAGACCATGCCAGCGGGCAAGCAGCAGCAACGCGAGAAACGGACCTGTGGCTTGGGAGAGATTCGTAACCGCAACCCAGACCGTGTCTTTCCAAAACCGGTATTCACTGGCGGCTGCTGCTGGCACCGCGAGGGCGAAAGGCGAAGACATCGGTGTCAGCCGCGTCCTTTTTCTGCATAGTATTTGCCGTAGTAGCCGTAATAGCTGTAGCTTGCGCTCATAGACTTGTTTACCTGGTTGAGCACAACGCCAAGCACGTTAGCTCGCAGGCGTGTGAGCATCTCGATCACGCTTGCCACTTGCTTGCGTGATGTACTGCCAGCCCGAGTGACGACGACGACTCCGTCAACACTGGTTGCCATCTCAAGTGGTTCAGCAAATCCAAGCAACGGCGGGGCATCGAGAATGATGAGCTGGTAGTCTTTCAGCAGATCCTCAATGATCTTGTCCATCCGGCCCTGGAGCCAATCGTCGGGCCGGCGAGTCGGGCTGCCGGCCGTGAGGATGGATAGCTTTTCATTCGCAACCGAAGGTTGTATAAGCTGCCTCAACTCTGCTTTGCCCTGCAGGTAGCCGCCAAGCCCCAAATTGTTTTCGATTCCGAAGCGGCGATGAACGCTGGGGCGTCGCATGTCTCCATCGATCAAAAGGGTCTTTGACCCCTGCATCGCGTGCGTCAGAGCAAGGTGAGCGGCAACCGTCGATTTGCCCTCGGCTGGCTGTGCACTCGTTACGAGCAGTGAGCGGAAGTTACGATCAAAGTTGGTCAGAAGGATTGCGTTACGCAGAGTACGAATCGCTTCTTCATAGCCACCAAAAGTTTTGTAGCCATCCTCAGTAGACCGTAACAATGCACCCGTTGGATCGCCTGTCTTAGCCAGTCCGATACCACGATGCCAGGTCTTCACCTCAGGCAGCGTGCCAAGCACTTCGACGCCCAGCGAATTTTTGACTTGTTCCGGATCACGGAGAGTGTTGTCGAGCGCATCGGCAGCCAGTGCACCAACAAAGGCAAGCAAGAGCGAAAGCAGAAAGGCCAGCCCGGTGTTGAGTAGCAGGTTTGGTGAGACAGGTTCAAGCGGGGTGCGCGCGAGGTCGGAAATCCGAATTGCGCTGTTCTGAAAGCTCGAGTTGATGCTGGCTTCCTTGATCTTGCGTACCAGTTCTTCGTAGAGTTTCTTGTCAGCTTCTGCTTCACGACGCAAATTCAGGTAGTCGAAGCTTCGTGAGTTCAGTTGATCAAGCTCGGTCTTGGCATCCTTCACCTGGCGCTCGAGCATGCGCTCGCGATTCAAAGCTTGCTCGTACTCGACATTCACTCCTTGCTGAATATTCGTGTTCATCAGACTGAGCTGGCGCTCCAGTTCGGTCACCTGAGCCTGAGACCGGCGGTGTTCTGGATGATTGGATCCATAGTGGGCCTGAACCTCGGATAGCTTCTGACGGGCCTCGCTCAGACGTTCATCAAGCTTTCGCATAGTTTCGCCCTGAGATGACACTTGCGCGGCAACGGTAGAGCCCCCCTCGACACTTCGCCATGCCGCTTCTTTCTTCACTCGATCAGCCTGCGCGGTGGTGTATTCCTGGTTGATTTGCAGTAGGCGCGCCGAGATGATATTGGTCTTGTCCTCGGGGTTGATCACGTTCAATTCCCGCTCAAACCGGGCCAGGGCCGAAGAAGACGACTCCATCTTGATCCGCAACCCGTCGAGCTGTTTTTCCATAAAGCGGGACAGACCGGCGGAAGATTGAAATCGAATCTTGTACGTATGGTCGAGGTAAGAATTGGCTATTGCATTCACGGTTTCAGAGGCTAGCTTCGGGTCTGCAGACCGATAGCTGACCATCATCAGATATGTATTGGTCGGCCGCGAAACCTTGAGGCCATCCAGTGCCATAGGAGCTTCGTGCTGCTGCTGTTCGGTGTACTTGCCCACCAGGCGAAAGCGGGAGGGCTTGCGCACCGGCAGATGAAAGCGTTCTACAACAGGTCGAAGGACTGAATCAGACTGCAGCATCTTGACCTGTGTAGCCAGGAACTGATCTGAGTCATTGGTCAGTGCTCGAGTTGATTCCTGACCAATGACGCCCGTCGGCGTCTGGCGATCTACATCAATTGTTACGGTAGCTTCATAGATAGGAGTCAACTGCATCGAGATCACAAGCGCCGCAAGTGTCACCGCTACAATCAGCAGCGTGCTGCGAATCCAATTACGGCGAAAGAGCCAAAGATAGTGAGCTAGTGGCACAACAGATTCAGAACGTGGCTGCACCCGCTCCGGCGAAAGTGACGGCACCCGCACCGGGTCCATAACTATCTCAAGCGCACGCGGCGGCTTTACTGCTACCCGTGCAGAATCCGCCTCAATCTCAATGGGACTCTCGGGGTTTGAACTAACCATGAGTTGAAACCATTTCCTTTTCAATCCATTGGCATATTCTCGATTCCAACTGGTAGACAACCGCCTCCAGACGTTCCCAGCGATCCTGGCAAGGAGAAATGGGGCCGGTAGGAAGCTGAACCGGCAAGCCCGGCCCGGAGAGCACGGCGGCCCGTGCGTAGTCGGAAACGCTGCGAGCTCCAGACGCAGCAGAAATGTCCTTCAGAGTCTTGTATTCGTCTTCACTCAGCCGAAAATTGACCAGGCGAGTACGGGGGCGGTAAACAGGCAATGGAACTCCTTCAAACTAAAACAGGATGGTGCGGCACCCTTGCCGGACTAGAGGGGGAGGAACAACGGCAAGAGAATAAAAACCGTCGCACTAATGTGATCGGATAAAGGAACGACTCAAATAGTAAGCCTTCGCATTTTCAGGGGGTAGAAAAATCTATACCCGCAAGGCGCTGCCAATAGACTGAAGACCTGCCTGAACTAACTCTGTAAAGAAGTTGCCGCTTCCTGATCCTTATATTGCAATTGATAGAGCCGCCAGTATAGCCCTCGCTGGCGCAGTAGTTCCCGGTGTGTGCCGCTTTCGTGCAGTTTGCCGCGGTGCATCACCAGGATCCGGTCTGCCCTTTGCACCGTGCTCAACCGATGGGCAATCACGATAGCCGTCCGCCCGGTAAGCATCACGTCCAAGGCCTTCTGAATGAGCAGTTCCGTTTCAGTATCGACGCTTGAGGTGGCTTCATCGAGAAGTAGAAATCTTGGCTGCCGCACAAGGGCGCGCGCAAAACTGACTAACTGCTTTTGACCAGTAGAAAGGCCAGCCCCCCGCTCATGAACTTTGAGATCAAGCCCTTCGGCGCGCGACAACACATAGTCCCAAAAGTTAACGCGGCGGCAGGCGTCTTCAATCATGGCATCGCTGATGGTCTCGTCGCCGAGGCAAATGTTTTCGCGAAGGCTGCCCCTAAACAAAAAAGGATCCTGCAACACAACGCCAAATTGAGAACGAAGCGCCGACGGGTCTACCCTGCGTACATCGTGCCCTGCAACAAGCACCTCGCCGTGTTGCACATCGTAGAAGCGCAACATTAGGTTTGCAATAGAGGTTTTGCCTGCCCCGGTTTGGCCAACGATGGCGACGGTCTCACCGGCCGCCACGCGAAAGCTCAAGCCGCGCAGCACCCAGTCCTCATCCTTATAAGCAAACCCCACATTGCGAAATTCAATACTGGCATCTTCTCCAAGAACAACCGGCTGCGATGGCGTCTGAATATGAAGCTTCTCGTCGAGCATCGAGAACACTCGTTCGCTGGCGGCCATCGAGCTTTGGACAGTATTGTATTTTTCACTCAGGTCTTGAATCGGACCAAAGAAGCGCACAGCGTACTGGAAGAAAGCAATCAAGATCCCAACCGTGAGATTACCTTCGCGAGCAGCAAAACCACCGAAGGCCAATACAGCTCCAAGCGAAATCATGCCCTGAAATTCGACTACTGGATAGAACCATCCGTAGGCAATGATCGAGCTCTTCCATGCCGCCATGTTTTCACTATTGATTGAAGTGAACTGATCCTTGGCTTTCTGTTGGCGATTGAAGAGGTGCAGCACGCTCATCCCGCCGACGTGCTCCTGTAGAAACGAGTTCAGCCTCGCGATTGCCACGCGTTGGCGGCGATAGTCGAGGCTGACTTTTTTGCGAAACACCATCGAAGTCAAAACGACGAAGGGGAGGACACTGAGCATGATCAGCGTGAGCTGCCAACTCAGCCCAAGCATGGCCATCAGCACAAAGGCGATCATCATAAGATCACCAAGAATCGTCACCAGGGCGGCCGCGAAAAACTCATTCAACTGGTCGACATCGCTGGTAACTCGCGTTACGATCCTGCCAACAGGATTGCGATCAAAAAACTGCACATCGAGCCGCTGCAGATGCGCATAAAGGTCACGGCGAAGATCGAACATGATTCGCTGGCCGGTGTACTGCATCGCCAAAAGCTGCCCATATTCCATGAAGAGTCTGAGAAGAAGCATCAGCCCAAAAATGGCACTCAGAAAGGCAAGTCCTTCCCAGACACCAGAAGGTAGCCAAGGGTTCAAAACAGTCAGGATGCCGTCAAAGCCTTCGATCCTCTTGACGATGTATTTGTCTATGGCGACGCGGGTCAAGACCGGAGTGACAACCTGTGCCAGGGTCTGCCCGGTGAGCAGTATCAGGCTCAGAAGGACAGTCCAGCGGTACGGCCAGGCATAGGGGAGAAGACGGCGCAGTTGCAGCGAGTCGTAAAGTTTGCCCTTTACTTCTTCTTCCATCTACGACTTCCGCTCGGGCAAGTGGAGTTTGCCGGCCCAGTTTGCCCAGGCCCACACAAGTCCAGTCGAGCCGCTCAGACAACCTGCAACAACGGCGATCATACGCGGGTCGACGCTTTCAGTTGCGATGCCTGCGGCAAAGAGGCTAAGCATCATGGTTGTCCAGGTCATAGTCTCCATTGTCGCGAAGACTCGCCCGCGGAATTGATCATCCGCATAGCGCAACACCTTGGAATAGTTGACGACACTTGAGGTAGAGCCGGCTGCGCGGGAGAGTCCAATAAAGACAAGCGCAAGGGCAAAATTCTGCTCTATGGCAAATAGGACATAGAGGGCTCCGTGCGCAAGATAGGCAATGCTAACCGTAAGTTTGTAGCCTTCAAAACTAAGCCGCTTGTTCAGCCAGTTTGCGATAATGCCACCCACTACGAGGCCGGCGCCGGCGGCACCCCAGATGATACCGATGCCAGCAGGCCCGCGTCCAAAAACCTTTTCACCAAATACGCTAAATAGAATCTGGGCTGCCCCGCCACCCGTAGCCCAACCCACACCAATCAGGGCGATCGAAAGCAGTAGAGGCTCGCTTCTGAGGTAGCGAAGTCCCTCGACAAATTCTTGATGCGGATGGAAAGCTCGCTGGGTATTAGTCACCGGAGGGGTGAATTCTCCGGGCTCGACACGAAACATAGAGAGGCAGAGAGCACTACCAAGAAAGCTAACGGCATTGAGCACAAAAGCCCACTCATAGCCAAAGGTGGCGACAACGATTCCAGCCAGAAATGCGCCAATGCCGGTGGTGGCCCAGGCCGTTGTTTGAGTCAGTGCATTTGCTGGCTCTAACTCCTCGCCCTTGGCCACCACAGGCAAGATTGCGTTACGGCCGCTGGTAAAAAAGGGGCTGGCGAACATGAGCACTGCGCTCAGCGCAAACAGGAGAGTGTTGCTCGACTGGGGGATGCAAAAAATGAAACTGAGAGCAACTAGAGCGCGCACGAGGTCGCTGGCGATCATCACCTTGCGGCGGTCAATCCGATCCAGAACAACGCCGGCCATCGGCCCGGCCACCAGCATCGGCACCGCCCTTGCGATCAGCACTCCTCCCACGAGCAAGCCACCATGCTCCTGACGAATCGCCATCGAAAAGACAGCGATATTGTTGAAATGGTCCCCAATCTCACTGATCAGTTGACCACCCCACAGCAGCCTGTAGTTGTGATTCGCTCTCAGTAGCTGGACGATGGTGACTGACACTAGAACCGCTCCGTCAGATAGACACCCAGCAGGATCAGGAGCCCGCCACCAACTAGTGTGGCGCTCATCGCTTCGCCCAGTAAAGGTATGGCCAGCGCAGAGCCCATTACCGGCTGAAGATAGGTGAATGCTGTGAGCTGCGAAGCGGGTAGATGCCTGAGCACCCGGTAGTAGCAGAGAAAGCAAAACACACTAGGCACGGCAGCCATGAATAGCAAACAAAGCCAACTGATGGGCAGTAGCTGCCGGAAGGGAAAGTCTAGCGAGAGCGTGATCGTCGCAGGCATAAGAAATACAACAGCACCAGTAAAGTTCAGTGTCACCGTCGCCACCGGCGAGAGCTTGCCGCTGAGCGGCTTTGAAAAAACAGTAAAGATGCTAAACGTGAGGCACCCCAGCAGAACTAAAGCATCCCCAGCCAGGCTCGATCCAACCGAGGTTTTCGCTTGTAGAATGCCGATGCCCGCAAGCGCAACACCCATACCGATGAGTTTCTTGGGCCGAAATTTCTCCTGGCCGATCGCTGAAGAGAGCAGGTAAACCATGAGTGGCGTCAAGCCTACGATCAGCGCGCCGTGGGCCACGCTGGTGCGCTTGACTCCCATCGCAAAGAAAAGTTGATTGGCCGCCATGCCGAGCGTACCCAGCCCGACAAAACGCCAGAACATGGGCCATGTCCAGGAGTGCGGGCGTTCACGCCAATAGAGCGGTAGACAAATCAGAAGCGCGAGCGTCGTCCGCCATCCCGTCAGCAGGACCGGGTTCCATTGCCGCATCGCCACCTTGCTCGTGATGAAGTTAATACTCCAGAGCAATGTCACAAGGAACATCAGCGCGTATAGGTAACGTTTACTGCTTCCCTCGCTCAAGGTTTGCTGATCGTCTCCTGTCTAACGGTGATGGAATCGAGAAAGGCATGATCCACCTCGAAACCAAATCCAGGGCCTTCGGGGACGGTGATCAGGCCATCGGCTGACACCTCAACTGGTTTAGTGATGACATCCTGCTTCCAGTAACGCTTGGAAGCACTCACATCGCCGGGCAGCACAAAATTGGGAAGCGTCGAGAGCGCAATATTGGCAGCTCGCCCAATGCCCGATTCCAGCATCCCGCCGCACCAAACCGGGATCTTGTGCTTCATCGCAACATCGTGCACTTTGATCGCTTCGGCAAATCCACCCACCCGGCCGAGTTTGATGTTAATGATGCGCCCAGCCTGCATGCGGATAGCCTGCTCCGCCTGGTGTGCAGAACGGATACATTCATCAAGGCAAATGGGTGTCTTCAGCTTGGCTTGCAATTCGGCGTGGTCAATGATCTCGTCATGGGCCAGAGGCTGCTCGATCATCATCAGGTCAAATTCATCAAGTGCTGCCAGCATTTCCCAGTCGCTGAGCCGGTAAGCCGAGTTGGCATCAGCAGTCAGAAGTACCTTCGGGAAGCGCTTGCGCACGGCACGAATCACTTCAATATCCCAGCCTGGTGCAATCTTCATCTTGATGCGACGATAGCCGGCATTGATCTCAGTTTCAATCTTGCCCAGCAGTTGGTCGATGGTGTCTTGAATCCCGATCGAGACGCCACAAGCAATCTGTTTATGTGCGCCTCCGCCGATTGCCTTGTAGAGCGGGATCCCCTGCTGCCGGGCCTCAAGATCCCAGCACGCAACTTCGAGACCACCCCTGGCCATGAAATGCCCTCGAATATGCGCGGAACGTTCGCCTACTTCTGCCGCCGCAGCGAATTCATACCCCAGCACACGCGGCGCAATAAAGTCGCGCAAGATCAACCATGCCGAGTCGGTCCATTCTTCGTTGTAGAAGGGGTTCTCCCCAGCCGTGACTTCGCCCCAGCCAGATACTCCGCCAGCCACCACCTCAACCAGGACAATCTTTCGTGAGTAGGTGCGTCCAAAGCTGGTCTGGAAAAAATGCACCAGCGGCATCTCAATCTGCCGCAACTTAATTTGTTCAATTACGAATGCCATTTGCTTAAGATGTAAGTTCCTTTGTCTTCTCCACGCTCGAAACCGGTTACCGCGAGGCCAGACCGGAAGTGCTCCTGAAACTGTCTGGTGATGGCAGCCTGCGCCTCGAGGGCGCGAGGAGGATCCTGATGCTTCCACTGCTGAATGGCAGTGGCTACCTCGATGCGCGCTTCTTCTGCAGGGTGCCCAAATGTCCCTTGACTCAACAACCGGTTCACGCGATCACTATTGACATACCACTCGGCGACACAACGGTCAGTCGGCAAACCTCCGTGAAGCGCACTGGTTGTAGTCCCGTACTGATTCAAAACATAGCGGCGCACCACCGCACCCAGCCGCTCGATATTGAAAAAGGCATTCTTGACCTCAAGCGGATCAAAGGTCCATTCCACAAGTTCGATTTCGCGAGTGAGTGCGTCTTCTCGTTGTTTCAACTTGAGCAGGCGTCCGATGCCCGCGTTCCGGTACTCGCTCAGCACGCCCATCATGTGGCTATGCAGGTAGTATGTTCCACCTAGCTTCAGCCCTGGAATTGCCAGTAGAAAGGCAACCATGCGCCCTTGATCGAAAGCGCCGAAAACCTGACCACCCACCTTGGTGGCGACAACGAAAAGGCGAACCGGCAGCAATTCGATTTCTTCAAAACCCCAGATCGTCTTTTGCAGCGCTACTGCCTCTGCAAACTCGCGATGCTCAATCAGAGCGCGGACTTCAATCATGCTTTCTTGGCCTCCTGCCAATAGCCTTCCATCTCCTCAAGCGGGGTGGAGGAAAGCGTGTTGCCTTGCTCCTCCACCCGCTTTTCAACATGGCTGAAGCGTTGGCGAAATTTCGTATTCGTAAGCCGTAGCGCTTGCTCGGGATCCACTTTCGACCAGCGAGCAAGATTCACCACCGTAAACAGCAGATCTCCGACTTCCGATTCGATGGCTGCTGCGTCGCCAGAATCTCGTGCCTGCGCGAGTTCGGCAATCTCTTCTTCCACTTTGGCCAGGACGTCTTCGTAGGTGGGCCATTCAAAACCAGCCTTGGCCGCCTTTTTCGATATCTGAATCGCTTCCATCAGTGCGGGCTGGGCTCGATTCACTGAATCTAGAAGGCCCTGAGGCGTGCCTGCCTTTTCTGTCGCTTTGATCGCATCCCAATTGGTCAGAACGTCGTCGGAATTTTCTACCTTCGTGCCGGCAAATACGTGTGGATGGCGCCGAATCAACTTCTGGTTGATCGACTTCAAAGAATCGCCAATATCAAATAGGCCAGCCTCAGAAGCCATCTGCGCATAAAACACTGGCTGCAGCATCAAGTCGCCAAGCTCATCGCACAATGCCGGATAGTCTTTGCGCTCGATGGCATCGATCACTTCATAGGTCTCTTCGATGGTGTAGCGCTTGATCGTATCGAATGTTTGTTCGCGGTCCCAAGGGCATCCACCGGGCGCACGCAATCGCGCCATAATATCAACTAACTCTTGAAATGAATCTTTTGCCTCTGAACCCACAAGACCCTAAGTTTAACATCCGCCAAGCCCGCTTTCCTGCGGAGGAGGCCAGCTCGAGAATGCGGCTGGATGCGCTCATAAGCAAGAAGCCCAGCGCTGTACGAATGTACAAGGCGCTGGGCTTCGTCGAATTGCCGGCCGAGGGAGGGGTTGCAGTGCCGGACCTGGTGGATATGGAACTGGACTTAGCTCTTTTTGCCTCGCAGCAGAATCGTTCCGACAAGACCAGCCGCGCATAACAGATAGGTTTGTGGCTCGGGCAGTTCACCGCCTCCGCCGCCTTCTGCATTTTGCCCATAAGCAAAGTTATCAAGCAAAGTGCGATTTGCAAGAGTGTCGGTAGAGACATTGCCAAGAGGATTTGGAGCGTCAATCAACAAGCGCACGCTACTGATGCTGCCTTGTGTTGTGAAGCCGAAAAATCCTGGAATGTTCGTGGTTCCCGTTGTTGTTGGAACGCTCAGCGTCCTGGTTTGCATGGAATATCCAGTTTCAAATATCTGCAAAGTGAGGATGATCGGGTTGGCGGCAGTCGAAAGCAAGTTCGCATTTCCTCTTGTATTGCGCCAAGCCGAAAAATTGAAGCTTACCGAAGTAATGTTGGCCAGCGAACTAAGATCGACGCGAATGCCGTTGTCGTAAACTCCAGCTCCATTGCCTTCTAATCCGTTACTGCCGCCAATGATGAGCCCACCGGAACCCATGTCTTCGAACGTACCTGATGAAGGCGTGTACTGATACGTGTCAAAACCACTGGTGCCTGCGCTTTCATTGTAGAAGCCGCGATAGTTCACGCTACCAAGTTGGATCCCTGTTGAGGCAGCAGAATAGGACCCTGCCCCTGTAAATGTCTGCGTTGCCGTCACCGTCGAAGCACTGGTCCAAGACAGAACGTTTGAGAACTCATTTAATATCGTTGCTTGGGCAGAAGCACCGAGAATGAGCGCGGTCATCGCCGCACGAGCGATCGTAAAAGATTTGAGATACATGATTCGCAGGAGGAGTGCGAAAAAACTTTAGAGCCTCTCAGGGATTAATGTTAGGGGGATGGGGCAGTAAGTAAGGGGATACTACTTGTTTTTTGATAGGGATAGTACGATCTGTCGCTGGTAGTTGTGGGCTTGTTGCAGAACCTCAGCAGCCTTGATCTTGACAGGCTTTGAAGCCCGCACTACCGCCTCACCGTGAATGTAGACATCAGTCACATCAGCGCCCTTTGCCGCATAAACAACTGTGGAATAAGGATCAAAGCTGGGAGTCACATTGGGCGAATCCGTTCGCAGAAAGACCAGGTCGGCCAGCTTGCCAGCTTCTAGCGATCCGATCTTCTCGCTCATACCAAGGATCGCCGCCCCATGCAGAGTGGCCATTTCAAGTGCCACTTTGGCCGGTAGTACCTCTGGGTCCATCGCATGTACCTTGGCGAGTTTGGCGGCGAGATCCATTTCTTCAATCAAATGGAAGTCGTTATTGGAGCCAGCCGGGCCATCGGTGCCAACTCCTACGTGCAGCCCAGCGGCCAGCAGCTTGAGAACAGGTGCGATGCCGCTAGCCAGTTTCATATTCGAAGATGGACAATGAGCGATGCCCACCTTCTTTCGGGCAAGCGTTGCAATGTCGGCATCATCCACCCAGATCACATGGGCGGCAACGGTGAGCCCGTCAAAGACTCCCCACTCATCCAGCACTTGTACCGGACTCTTGCCGTGCTGCTTGATCATGTCGCTATTCTCACGCTTGGTCTCGGAAACATGGATGATCAGCGGCTTGCCGTAACGGTTGGCCAGCTTGCGGCAATTCTGCAGAGTCTCGCGGGTATTGGTATAGAGAGCGTGCGGGGCCACTGCAGGCGTGATCAGCGGGTCGCTGGAGAATTGCTTGAAGAAATCTTCGGTCCGGGCAAGGGAATCGGTGGGCGTCTTGGCGTCAGCAACGGGGAATCCGATGATGGTCTGCCCGAGTACAGCACGCATCCCGGCCAGCTTGGTAGCCCGGGCAATCTCTTCCTCGAAGTAATACATGTCCGTGTAGGTTGTCGTGCCGGAGAGCATCATCTCCAGGCAACCCAGCATAGTGCCCCAGTAGCAGAATTCCTTGGTGACATTGCGTGCTTCGGCCGGGAAGATAAACTTTTCGAGCCAGTCCTGAAGACGCTGGTCGTCGGCAACCCCGCGTAGCAGTGACATCGGAATGTGCGCGTGGGTATTGATCAGGCCAGGGATCAAAATCGTATCCGGCCGGGCGATGCGGCGGGCACCTTTGAATTCACGCTCGATATCGGCCCTTGGGCCGACAGCGAGAATCTTGGGCCCTTCGATTGCAACTGCGGCATCGGTGAGGACGCGTCGCTTCGAGTCCATCGTGATAACCGTACCTGCGCTAAGGATCGTTCGTGAAGGTGCAGCAAGTGCAGTGCCGGCGAGGGCAAGGCTAAACGAACGACGACTGATTGAAGGGGTGCGGAAGGAGTTCGGCAAAAGTGTAGCGGCGTTCTGTTTCATTGGCTCCACATAAGATGATCTCAAGTTCAGGGCCAAAGAATTCGGCCATCACCTGACGGCAGAGGCCACAGGGTGCGGCTGGGGTTGTTGAATCTGTACAGATGACGATGCGACGGAAGTGACGGTGGCCTTCAGAGACAGCCTTAAAGATAGCGACTCGTTCAGCGCAGAGAGTTGCGCCGTAGCTGGCGTTTTCGATGTTGCAGCCGGTGAAGCTGGCACCGTCAGTGGTCTCCAAAGCGCAGCCCACCTGATATTTCGAATAGGGAGCGTAGGCGGTACGTTGGGCGGTGCGGGCTTGGTGGATCAGGCTCATACAACCGGAAGCATAGCGCGGATGAGGCTGATGAATTGTCCGCTGACGTCACGGCCGGTTTCGAGTACTTCACCGTGATGGATTTTTTGGTTTGTAATACCGGCGGCCATGTTGGTGACACAAGAGAAGGCAACGACTTCGGCTCCCATGTGGTTGAGGGCGATAGCCTCAGGCACAGTGGACATTCCGACGAGGTCAGCACCGATGATGCGCAGATAGCGGATCTCGGCTGGTGTTTCGTAAGTGGGGCCGGAGAGGCAGGCATAGACCCCTTGATGCAAGGTACTGCCGGTCATTTGGGCAGTATCGAGCGCAAGCTGACGCAGACGGGGAGAGTAGCAGAAGGTCATGTCTGGAAAGCGAGGACCAAGTGAATCGTCATTGGGCCCGAGCAGAGGATTGGTGCCCTGGAGGTTCAGGTGATCAGTGATCAGGACGAGTGCGCCACGGTTGAAGCTGAGGTTGATCCCGCCGGCAGCGTTGGTGAGAATGACCTTGGTGGCCCCGAGGCGGGCCATCACGCGTGCGCCTAGGACGACCTTATCAATGGAATGGCCTTCGTAAAGATGGGCGCGGCCAGACATTACAACAACATTGCGCCCCTCGAGTTTGCCGAAGATGAGCTTGCCGGCGTGACCGATGGCGGTACTTCGGGGCCAGCCGGGGATGTCTTCATAGGGAATCACAGTTGCATCGGTGACCTCATCGGCCATGGGGCCGAGGCCGGAACCAAGCACGATTGCAATTTCAGGCCGAACCTGAATTTTGGATTCCAGGTATTCGACTTGTTCCTTCATAGGAGCATTCCTGCGATGCATGCCGACATGAAATTGGCCATCGTGCCGGCCATCACTGCCTTTAGCCCAAGACGCGCGATATCTGATTTGCGGGTAGGCATCAGCGCCCCCATTCCACCGACTTGAATCGCAACCGAACTGAGGTTGGCGAAACCGCAGAGGGCGAAAGTGGCGATGGTGAAGGACCGTGGTTCAAGCATTTCCTTCACCTTGCCGAGTTCAATAAAAGCGACGAATTCATTGAGAACAAGCCGGGTGCCAAGAAACTGACCAATCGTCTGGCAATCGTTCCACGCCACGCCAAGCAACCATGCAACGGGAGCAAAAGCGTAGCCGAGGATGGTTTGCAGTTTAGGCGCCCCAAGACCGATGAGACAGCCATTGACCAGAGCAATCAGACTGAGAAAGGCGATGAGCATACCAGCGATATTAAGTGCGAGTTGCAATCCATCACCAGCGCCCCGGGCAGCCGCATCGATCACGTTGATGCCAGGCTTTTCAACTTCCAGTTTTACATCGCCCGAAGTCTCAGGCACTTCAGTCTCAGGCACCAGCATTTTAGCCAGCATGATCGTGGCTGGGGCAGTCATGATCACCGCAGTAAGCAGATGCTCAATCGAGACACCGGCAAACTTGACGTAGGCTGCCATCGTCGCGCCAGAAACATGAGCCATGCCGCTGCTCATGATCGTAAAAAGTTCAGATTCGGTAAGTTTGGCAAGAAAGGGGCGAATGGTGAGCGGGGCTTCAGTCTGACCCATGAAGATCGAGGCGGCTACATTGGTTGATTCCGCACCAGAGCCACCCATCGTGCGACGCATCACTTTGGCCATCACTCCGATAACAATCTGCATCACGCCGAAGTAGTAGAGGACAGAAAAGAGGCTGGCGATAAAGATGACGATTGGAAGCACCTGAAAGGCGAAGAGCACTCCAAACTCGGGATTGGCCTTGCCAAGCTTGTCGCCGAAAAGGAATGAAGCACCGTCTTCTGAATACTTCAAGAGATTGTTCACCGCAGAGGAAGCAACCTGAAAGGCTGAGCCTACTGGAGTCTTGAGCACGATAATGGCAAAGCCAAATTGCAAACCGAGGCCCCATAATAGGAGCCTCGGTTTGATTGCTTTGCGATTTGTCGAAAGTAGATAGCAGGTTGCCACGATTACAACCAGGCCAAGCAGGCCGATCATGCGACCTAGCCTACAACTTCGAGAACGATCTCGCGCTGTTCGGGAGCATTATTTGAGATCTTGAAGGAATCCTCAACGATCTCGGCTGCCTCTTCGAGGTTGTTTTCGCTGGTGTGATAGAGGCGGCAGAGAACTGCGCCCGCATCTACCCTCGAGCCAACCTTGACTTCAAGAATAATACCCACTGCGTGGTCGATCGTGTCATCAACGGAATTACGGCCGCCGCCAATCATGACCACGGCCTTGCCAATGCCTTCGGCGTCGATGGCGCTGACATAACCACCGCGAGTGGTGACGATTTCACGCATCCCGGTAGCATTCGGCAGCAGGTCAAAGCGATCAAGAACCTGTGCGTTGCCACCCTGGGCAGTGATGACTTCTTTGAACTTGCGATAGCCAGAGCCGTCGAGCAGCTTGGTCTGGGCCACTTCACGGGCAGCCTCAAGAGTTGGTGTGATCTTGGCAAGAAAGATCATCCGGGCAGCGAGCTCGAGACTCAGCCGGGTCAGATCGATCGGGCCAGAATTCTGGAGAGTCTGAGAGACTTCCATCACTTCCAGGGCATTGCCGACAGCAAAGCCCAGAGGCTGATTCATGTCGGTAATCAGGGCCTGAACCTTCTTGTCCAGACGGCGGCCAATACCAACCATCAACTGCGCCAGACGTCGGGCATTGAGCTGGCTCTTTATGAACGCGCCGGCTCCAACTTTGACGTCGAGAACCAGTGCATCGACACCAGCGGCGATCTTTTTGGACATGATCGAGCTGGCAATCAGCGGTATGGATTCGACGGTGCCTGTAACGTCGCGCATGGCATAAAGTTTGCCATCGACTGGAGCGATCTGTTCGGTTTGTCCAATAAAGGCGAGGCCATGCTCGGTGAGCTGAGCCTTGAATTGATCGAGAGTTAGGTTGACGTTAAAGCCGGGGATAGACTCGAGCTTGTCGAGAGTTCCACCGGTGTGTCCTAGAGAACGGCCGCTAATCATTGGAACAATGACTCCGGCTGCGGCAGCGATAGGAGCAGCGATGAGGCTGGTCTTGTCGCCGACGCCGCCGGTGGAGTGTTTGTCCACTTTCAGGCCAGGGATGTCTGAGAGATCGAGTTTCTCTCCAGAAGCAATCATCAGGGCAGTGAGATTGTCTGTTTCGGCTTCGGTGAGTCCTTTGAAGAAGACGGCCATCAGGAATGCGGAAATCTGGTAATCGGGAATTTCACCCCGCATGTAGCCTTCGATGAGGAATGCCAACTCCTCTTGCTCTAATTCTTCACCTTCGCGCTTACGCTGTATGAGTTCGGGGACACGCATGACAATTTGCTAGGTTAGCACAACAAGCACTTGCAAAGTAAAGGAAATAAAGGAATTCGACATTACCGTTGACGATTTCCATTGTCTCTGCCGATAGAGGTGTGGTGGAATGGGAGGGCTTTATGGTTAGAAACGATGAGGTTATTGTCCCGATACTGGCACCCGCCGAGGTGCTGGCAGGGATTGCGTGGCAGGGGATGGAACCCGTATTTGCTGACCTGGATGCAGAAACAATGAGTTTGACACCAGCAACGGTGACCGAACAAGTGACGGTTCATACCAGGCAAGTCTTTGTATCGTCAGTGTTTGGTGTGGTGGGGGATTGGGAAGCATTGCGCAGCGTGACTGAACCTCGTGGTATCCACCTGCAGGTGGAAGGCCCCGGTTGTACCTCGAAATGGGAACCAATTGCACCAGGTTTGCGGGGGATGTCTAAAAGTCTGATTCGAGTGGATAAGCAATTGATCGAAGGTGGAGCTACCGGCTTCGCCCGGATCCTGGCGTCGGGCGGGATTGCAGCCAAAAGAATGCCGGAGTGGCGCGGAAGACGCAGCAATTTTCCCGGCATGGCAGCGATTGAAGACGAGGTTTTAGTGGTCGAAAACTGGCGGGATCGAGTCGAGATACTCGAAGATTGCGCAAGGCTCGCCTCAAGGCAGGGCCATTTCCAATTCGAAGACCTTCGCCGGCTACCGGCTTCCGTCGGGCTGGACGGCCTTCAAGTTCGCCGCGCTGTCTAAGAGGCGAATTTCCAGCGTTGCACCTCCTCCGCTGCGGTTTGAAGCAGAAATTGTGCCTCCGTGCTGGTGGATGATCCCTTCTGAAACGGTTAGCCCGAGGCCAGTCCCCTTGGAATCGAGCCGGGTCGAAACAAAAGCGTCAAAAATGTCTGGAAGAACATCCGCCGGGATGCCCGGGCCGTTGTCTTCGACGCGAATCGACATCATCGGCTTTCCATCCATACGAATTGGGCAGGTGGCGACACGAATCGTCCCGCCGTTGTCGGGCACAGCTTGGATTGCATTGCGAATCAAATTAAGAAAAACCTGAAGTAGCCGGTCGGCATTTCCAAGTACAGAGTCGGATGCCTTGGCATCATTGAAGAAAACGACGCGAGATGCCTTCTCTTCAAGCGAGGCGATCTGCCAAGCCTCTTCGATCAGCTCCCGGATGGCAATCGATTCATTGGTAACACGGCGAACACGAGAGAAACCGACGAGTGATTCCGAGATTCGACGCAAGCGCTGAGTCATCTTCAGCATCCGGCCAAGCCGTTCTGTGCTTTGAGCCGATTGACTGTCTTCGGCAAACTTTTCGATATAGCCCTGCAGGACAGCGAGCGGAGTATTAAGTTCGTGAGCAACCGAAGCAGAAAGAAGCCCCAGCGAAGCCAGGCGGTCTTGCTCAAGCAATTTCAACCGGGCGGCTTCGAGTTCTTCATTCTGCCGGCGCAGCCGCCGCATCGTCTCATTACGGGAGAGCATGATCTTGCCGATTTCGTCTTCTAAAATTTCATGTTCTGCGATAAGCTCCCGGTCGCGGTCGTCAACTCGGGCGGCATCATCGGCATCGAGAAAGAGCTGGATGGGTCGATAGACGTAAGCGGGCATTACCAGAAATTCCAACAACAGAATTGCGGCCATATACAGAATCGCAAGAACAATAAACAGAGTGTATTTGGCGCGAGTCACCAGACCGTCGTAGTAGACCTCGGGTATGGTGATCGCTCGATAGAGCCCAGCCAGGGGAGACCGCTTGTAGATCGTATCGGTGAGAGCCGGATTTACATAGACACGAGTGGGGTTTTCATTGAGATATTCCACCGCTAAATGCGGCATGGCAAGCGTGGCGGCGTCGCCTTGGCTGTAGCTGTAAAGACCCATCAACTGGAGTGCGGGCAGCCCTCCGTCATCGGTAAATAGCTGAGCAAGGAGAGTAAATTCCCGCTGCTTGGCACTAGCCACGCGCCGCTCAAACAGCGGAATTACACTCCAGTAAACACCGATTGTCAGAACCAGAAAAAACAGGTTGTGCAGGACAAGCAGTTTAGGACGGATACGAAGATTACCGAAGAGCTGAAAGGCACGGCGACGAAGATGTCGCGGGGTTTCCTTGAGGTTCGGCATACTCGTCTTATTCTAGACAAGGTCGATTGAATCCTCATTGCGCGACCTCAAGTAAGTGCGAATATCATCTCGCAGGCTTGCGCTGCGATCCGTGAGGCTATGGAGCCCCTGGGCGTCGCGCTTGAGATCTGTTTCAGGATTGTACTTGTTGCCGGTCAAGATCCGCCAGCGATCAGTGTAGTGGCGATCCACTTTACGTCCATGCCAGTGATGATTGAGCAGCCCGTCGACGTATCCGATATTGCCCTTGACCAGTTTAGTCGCGCGATCCTGCCACTCCAGAACTTCGCGTTTGTAGGTTGGATGAAGTTGCCGGCAAAGAGTCTTCTCTCCTTCCCCAATCAGTGCAGCCGCCATGTGCCAATCTGCCGAGCCAACAATGCAGAAATCAAGCAGGCAACCTAGTGCATCGAGTGCAGAACGGCGCGCGGCCCAGGCAAATCCCGGATGCCAATATCCACCCTTCGAGTAGCCATAGTAGCCCTCGGCCGTCCGCATGGCTCCAGACCTCGGCGTGCGCTCCTGCTTGGGTTGGTTGTAGTACATCCAGGCAAAGCTCTTCTTGATGGGCCCGACAGGCTGATACTTAGGGCCAAGATCGAGTGCATGGCTGAACATCTGCACAACTTGAAAGTGTTGCAGTTGCTGGATGGTCTCATAGGCCCAGTCTGGACGGGCGAAGGTGACGTCGGCATCTACCCAGGCAAAATACTCAGCATCCGGGTTGTGGCGAAGAACATGAGCAAACAGCAAATTCAGCGCGTTTTCTTTGTGCCAGAGCTCGCTGTAGGTGCGCAACTGCAGGTGGCGTGGGTTGGACGGATCGGTAACAGCAAAAGGGCGATTGCCATAAGCTATTTCCACCGTCCAATGGCGAATATGTGCGCCTTCATTCTGTGCTTTGAAGCCTTCAAACAGGCGGTAGCGCGAGGCATACCGGATGGGGTTGGAAATCATCGTACAAACATCAAGAGTCGCAGCGCCACCCGGCTGTATGGAGACGGGACGGGGAAACGACGGGGCAATCGGCTGGAGCATGAGGAGTCCTCAAAACTAGAAGGAAAATTCTCGCTGCCGTCGTAATTCACGCGGCCTGGTGTCGGAGCCTTCCACTCCCACCGGATTGAAGATAGAGCATGAGCCTGAATGGCTTTTTCATGCCAGCTTCGGATCTAGTTGAAAAGAGTAGGGAAATAAAAAAATTTGCAGCTTGAACCCGAATCCGGAAGGGTCCTCAGCAACAGAATTGCAATTGAGAGACAATCGAAAATTACGCAAGGCCCGGAGCCTTAATTACCCCATGGCAAAAATCAAAGTAATCAACCCCGTCGTCGAGATGGACGGCGATGAGATGACACGCATCATCTGGCAGTCGATTCGGGAGCGTCTGATTCTTCCCTACCTCGACGTCGATCTGAAATATTACGATCTCTCGGTGCAAAAGCGCGACGAGACCAATGACCAGATCACGATTGACTCGGCAAATGCCGCTCGGCAATACGGCGTCGCCGTCAAATGCGCCACAATCACGCCCGATGAAGCGCGCGTCAAGGAATTCGGCCTCAAGCAGATGTGGCGCAGCCCCAACGGCACCATCCGCAACATCCTCGACGGTACGATCTTCCGTGAGCCCATCATCTGCAAGAATGTGCCGCGAATCGTCGGCCACTGGGACAAGCCCGTCGTCGTTGCCCGACACGGCTTTGGCGATCAATACCGCGCCCAGGACTTTCAGTTCCCCAGCGCCGGAACGCTAAAGCTAACCTTTACCCCCAACGACGGCAGCGCTCCGATTGAGCGCGAGATCATCAAGGCTCCCAGCGCCGGCATCGCCCTCGGCATGTTCAACCTCGACAGCTCGATTGCCGGCTTCGCCCGCGCCTGCTTCAACTATGGCCTCGGCCGCGAATACCCTGTCTATCTCTCAACCAAGAACACCATCCTCAAGGCATATGATGGCCGCTTCAAAAACCTCTTTCAGGAAATCTTCGATGCAGAATTTAAAACAGCATACGAAGCCAAGGGCCTCACCTACGAGCATCGTCTGATCGACGACATGGTCGCTTCCAACCTCAAGTGGTCTGGCGGCTACCTCTGGGCCTGCAAGAATTACGATGGCGACGTCCAGTCTGATACTGTCGCTCAAGGCTACGGCTCGCTAGGCCTGATGACCTCGGTGCTGATGTCGCCCGACGGCAAGACGGTTGAGGCTGAAGCCGCGCACGGCACGGTCACCCGTCACTACCGCATGCACCAACAGGGCAAGCCAACCTCAACGAATCCAATCGCATCCATCTACGCCTGGACTCGCGGCCTGCAGTACCGCGGACGTATGGATGGCACGCAGGATGTTGTCGACTTTGCGCTAAGGCTCGAAAAAGTTTGCGTCGATGTGGTGGAGTCTGGCCGCATGACCAAGGATTTGGCAATACTTATTCGCCCCGATCATGCGTATCTGACAACGCAAGAATTCCTCTTGGCAATCGACCAGGAGTTGCAAAAGCAACTCAGCTAGTTTGATTCGGCCCTGAATTGAGCAATGCCAATCGAAGCATTCGCGCTTCTTCTCGCACTGCTAAAAGGCCAGTCAAGAGCGCAGAGCTAGCCCCTATGGAGGCAGGCTGGGCGCGAATACTCTTCTCACCCAACCCCAACTCGCGATACTCACGCAGTCGCTCGACAAGAAGATCGCGAATTTCACTCGCGTTATCCACGCCCTCAAACAAAGCCTTGTGCGAGCGCTGCTCCCCATGTTTGCCAACTGACGCTCCACCCCCGGCAGCATGCACTTCTACATCGGCCAAGCCAAGCAGCTTCTGCACTGGCCCGGACTGAACGCGGATCTCCTGAATATTGGCGAAGGTCATCGTAAGCTCTTCCACGTCCCAGACGCCGCGCCTGATCCTTAAGCTGCGATCGGTCACGATATACCAGCGCAATTCGTATTGCCACTTCAGCGCAAGAAATGTGATTGGTGAAACGAAAGCGACGCCGAGAATACCCAGAACCTCGCCGGCAACTACCCCATACTGCACCCAGGCCGGAGCCATTTCTACAAACTTCCAAGTTACTCCGTAGGCAAAGACAACACCAACCAAAACACCCAAAATCCGTGCCGCCCAGAGGAACAATTGCCAGTAGAAGAACTTCGTGCCAGCTCGAAAGACCACCAGGGATTCAGGGCTGCCTTCAGGCGGTTGGGGCTCGACCGGGACACGAAGTAATGCAAGTACGCGTGCTCGAGCCCATTCAACCATTTGGACGCCGCCCCTCAACCAACACTCGAATCGCCTTAAGTTCGCCGGCGATTTCTTGAAGCAGAGCAGCCACTTCGCCGCCGTGTTCCGCCTGGGGCGTTGCCACAGCGCCGTCGCGGGCTCCACGCATTCGTGAATACAGAAAATCGCGCATCGCTTCGTGGTCTTTCAACCCCTCAAGTGTCATCTCAGCGTTCGAGCTTCCAGCAGCAGTTTGAATCTCGATCCGCGCCAGGCCCAAATAGCGTTCGATCAGAGACGAATGCAAATGGATGTCCTGAATCCGGGAATAGTTCAGCATGATCTCATGTCGAAACAGGATTCCCCATTTCATATGAATCCCGTCTTCATCGAACTTGTATCGCATCGTGTGGTAGCGAAAATAGAGGAGCGGAAAGACGACAGGGAAGGCGACAAAGGTGAGCACCGCTTTGATGAGATAGCAGGTCATGAGCTTCTCCACCGGGCGCTCGATGGCCGCAATGTGTGCTGGCACGGTAGGCATTTTGGGGCTGTGACTGTCCATCATCTTCCTGGTGAGTATACGTTAGCGGAGTTCTAGTGGTTCAGTCAAAGTCGATGCTTGGAGAGAAAGTCCTGGCTTCCTTGATGAGGTCTGAGACTTGGGTCCATTTCGTTAGGTCACGGTGAAGATACCTGGTAGGTGAGTCGTAGTCGCCAAGCCTTCATCGATTGAGCGAAGGTCTCACTTTCAGAATTCAGCGAAGTAGTTCTATCAACAATTTTGTCGCAAGGCGCATACTGGAATGCTCTACACTGCTCGACAAGGCGGGAGTCGTTGATTTGGCCCCTCACGAACGATGTCGACCGAAAATTTGTGGTGCCAATCTGCGAAGAGATAAGCCGTGGCGACTGGACTAGAGGACGTCCTGAAATTGCTGGACCGACATTCCCGACACACGAATCAGGGACCGCAATGTGCCTGGCGCGAGCTCGCGGTGGAGGGGAACCGATAACACCGCAGGGTGACCGTGCTTCACCAGGATCACATGACTGCCCACTTGCCGGTCCCGAGTCCAACCAGCTCTGAG
>JAYSVS010000187.1:0-3718 GCA_043718395.1 Acidobacteriota bacterium | reverse complement strand
AACGCCACGCAGTAGTCCACCAACTTGTCGAAGTGGAAGTTGTGTTTCGCTTCCTTAAATTCAAGGTGAACACCTTCCGGTTCATCGAGCCAGTGCTGGAGTTGTTCGCGGGTGGTCGGCATCACGATTCCCTATCGTCCTCGATACATGCTGTCCGCGTTAAGTTGGTCGGTCAAATAGGGCGTGAATCCGGCCAGTAGAATGGACATCGCAACCATATCCCGCATATCGATGTCACGGATAGCGCTTCTCGGTGTACCGCCATGGCGGATGCCCGGGTAATTGCAGGTGAACTTATAGATGTTTTCCATAGCCTCTTGCACCTTCGCGTGTGGCCACGTCCTCACTTGTCCGCAAATGGCGCCCAGCGTATCGCGTGTAACGCCGGGGCAACGTGCACCCAGCGCTTCTAGAACGTTCACTTGTTTCTGAATGCAGGTCCGAATGCGCCCATCCGAGCAATCGATGCGCAGGTCGCGAATAGCGTTCTCGAAATCCTTCATCAGGCTGTCGAGGTGGGCATCCTGACTAGTCACTGTCCGCAAATCACGCACAAGGCTAGCAAATACTCCTGTTAACGTCGGGCACAGGGTGCAGGGCCGACGCAAGTCGTATCGCAAGCTGAATTTGTCGAGGAAGCCCGCCAGCAAGTTGAAATAGTTGTTCGAGAGCAGGTCACCGCCCAGATCATCGAGTACCGGTTGCGCGGCTTCAAGGAAGGCAACGAGGGACCGCTCGCCGCCCAGGTCCTCGGCCCGCGTCTTCTCAAACGCCTCCCGGCTCTGTGCCGGATCGTCGATGATGTCCGCCAGGTCCTCGACGGAGGGACGAGTCTTGAGCGCCGGTGCCAGCTCACGGTAAAACTCGCAGAAGATGTCGTCCGGGATGTTATCCTGGTCGATCAAGGGAGCCCAGATCTCCCGCCATGTCTCCGACCAGACTCCAATGAACTCGCCACGCATGGCTATAGCTCTCCTCGAAAGGCGCGGTGCTGGAGGGACGCGAAGAGTGCATCCAGTTTCTCCAACGAGGTGCGGTGGATGGATTTTAACTTCTCGATGGCAGCCACGCGATGAGCGAACTCGCGCTGCAGCAATATGGGCGGCACGATGCATACTAACTTCTTTACGTCTTTGATATAGATAGCCTGCTGCGCTGACGATCCGGAAGTTTTGTAAAGTGCATGTCGTGAAACTGGGTGTTTAAGAAATACACTCAAGAACCTTGAATTGATCTTGTCCCTCAATGGCTTGAGAAGTATCA
Organism: Acidobacteriota bacterium; assembly: GCA_043718395.1. Classification (GTDB taxonomy): domain Bacteria; phylum Acidobacteriota; class Terriglobia; order Bryobacterales; family Bryobacteraceae; genus Bryobacter. The sequence continues at coordinate 2,455 of JAYSVS010000187.1, read as the reverse complement.
CCGACCCCATTAAACAAAATTCCGGGACTACGCCGACGACGCACAACCTACCTATAGTCGCGCCACGGCTGACGATGAGTATGTCATCCGTCTCAGGATCGCATTTTCGACGAAATCTATAACCAATATCGCTTTCGACCATCTTGCAGGTTCTGAAGTTTATCTGATCTTCCCAAACATCACCCGCCATTACGATCGGCATCCCCGTTTTAGAGAACGGCGGATTGAGGTGCTCACCGTCTGTGATCTTCTGCGTGATATCACCCAACGTTTGACGCGGCCACCCTTTCGGATTGGTGGTGGGGTCGCCGAACATTTCGAGGAAAGTAGATTGGGCGAGAGTGTCGACTTGGACGAGAGTGTCGTGGCGCTTGTCCTGAAGCGCCTTAGCACGGTCAAGCACTTTCTCAATCCACTGCTGCTTGCCCAATGAGGGCAGAGGGACTTCAAGCTTTAAAAAAATATCGTCCGGTAGCGTTCGTCGTCTTGCTGTCGTCCCTCTCAGTTTCGACGCGTAGAACGTCAGTGCTTGTGGAGAGCGCAGGAACCGTTCAAGGTATCTGTGTTCGACTTCATGGTCGGTTTGCAAGTCCCACACGTCGTAGGCGGGACTAACTAGGGCCTCGTCATACAAATCCTGAATTGAAAGAACCCCTTCGTCGATCGGGAACCCGACGACGAGCTGATTTCTGCGCACGACTTTGTAATCTGCTGTGTCGGCGCTTGCTACTCGCTTTTTAAACTTGCTTGCTTGGTCAACCAATCCCTCATGCATAGTCATGGAGAGGATTGGCAAAGCACGGGCACCTGCGCGCATGAGTTTTGCGGGCTTGATGAGACGATCCAGAGACACCTGCTGGAAGCTCATCCTAACATCTCCTCCAGCTCCCTCATCTCCCGCTGAATCTCTGCCTCCAGCTTGGCGAGGTCGACGAGGATCTCACTGGGCGCGCGGTGCTCTATATCCTCATGCACCACTATCTTGTAGCGGTTGAGGGAGAGGTCGTAGCCATGCGAGGCGATCTCAGTCTTGGGGACGCAAAAGCTCTGATCTGTACGTGCCCGTGTGCGTTCACCGTTGTCGCGCTTTACACAGCGTGCCAACACATCGGGGAGGTTGTTCTTGTAGTGTTCTTCGGAAGCAAGAGCTGTGCGTGGCACGGGACCGAGTCTCTCGTCGGGGAGAAGCGGCGCGCGCTTGTCGTCGAGGCTCCAGCCATCCGCCTTGACGTCGTAGAACCACACGTTGTCAGTGCCACCGCTGTTGGTTTTAGTAAATAATAATATTGCGGTGGAGACGCCGGCGTAGGGCTTGAACACCCCGCCAGGGAGCGAGACCACAGCGTCGAGCTTCTGCTCTTCCACCAGGATGCGCCGGAGCTCCTTGTGCGCGGTGCTGGAGCCGAACAAGACGCCGTCTGGCACGATGACGGCTGCGCGTCCACCAGGCTTAAGGAGGCGCAGAAATAACGCCAAGAAGAGTAATTCGGTCTTCTTTGTCTTGACGATCTGCAACAGATCCTTAGCGGTGTTCTCAAAATCGAGGCTTCCGGCAAAAGGTGGATTGGCCAACACCAGGGTGTATTTTTCTTCCTCGCCTGCGTGATCCTGTGAAAGCGAATCCTGGTAGCGGATGTCAGGATTCTCGACGCCGTGCAACAGCATGTTCATACTGCCGATACGCAGCATGGTGTTGTCGAAGTCGAAGCCGTTGAACATACGACGGTGGAAGTGTTCCTTAAGCTTGTCGTCGTGGAAGATGTTCGGGTGGTGCTGACGCAGGTATTCGCCCGCCGCAACGAGAAAGCCAGCCGTGCCGCAGGCAGGATCACAGATGATGTCTTTCGGAGCTGGGGCGGTCATCTCCACCATCAACCGGATGATATGACGTGGGGTGCGAAATTGCCCGTTCTGCCCGGCGCTCGCAATCTTGCCGAGCATGTATTCGTAGATGTCGCCTTTGGTATCGCGATCCTCCATCGGCACCACATCAAGCAAGTCCACCACTTTAGCCAAGAGCGCTGGCGTGGGGATGGTGAAGCGCGCATCCTTCATATGGTGGGTGTAGGTAGAATCGTCTCCACCTAACGTGCGAAGGAAAGGAAAGACATGCTCGCCTACAACGCTGTACATCTCGGCCGGGGCGAGATGCTTAAATCGTGACCAACGTAGGTCGTCATAGACGCGACCCCTGGCATCCTTGCCCTCGGGGAAGACGCGCCGCTCCATCGGCTTTTTCAGCCGAGTCGATTTGTTCTCCTCCAGCGTCTGCAGGTCGTCCAAACGGCGCAAGAACAGTAGGTAGGTGATCTGCTCGATGACTTCGAGCGGATTGGAGATGCCGCCCGACCAGAAGGAGTCCCAGATTCGATCGATTTGGCTGCGGATTTCACCCGTGAGCATGAGACTCCTTTAGTCTGCCGTTATCGCAGATGAATAAGCGCCCTACCCGCTT
>JAYSVS010000186.1:0-11706 GCA_043718395.1 Acidobacteriota bacterium | reverse complement strand
CAAAGTCGCTGAGCAGTTAACCTGACAGAATCGCTGAGCAACAACATTCTGTATCAGAACTTCAACTCAACCCGAATGCGGTGCGGACCTTGCTTGAGTAGGAGCACCCTCTCCTTTGCAGTCCAGCGCAACTCGCCGCCTTCACCGCGCCCCATATGCCTTACTCTGACATGAGAATTCTCAAACATCACGCCCTCTTTGGCCGCCACCGGCTTCGCCGCGACAGGTTGCACAAATTCCACATGCATCGCATCTCCCCGAATCACCAATGGCCCATCGAGCCAAAGAACCCTGCTGCCGCCAATCACAAAGAATTCCCCAGAGGACCGTCCATTTCGCGGGGCAAAATGCAGTTCCTTTACCCCTGCCGGAACCTTTACTGCAAACACCCGCAACACTTCGTTTTCGAGCAGCAACTTTTCAGCCTGCCGGGCTTCTTTCGCTGCATCAATGTCCGGCGGCATAGTGTTCCGCAGAATTCCTTTTATTTGTGCAAACAAAGCCAGCAGGATGAGAGTCTTCATGCAGACATTGTACGAATCAGGGCCAGTGCGGTGTTGGCGTGCAGCGTGACTGTGTCATCCAGTTTTGCCGCATAGCCGCCAGCCAAAGTCACAAAGATAGGAATCTTCCGCTTGCGCGCCGCCCTCATCACCATCAGGTCTCTCTCCATCATTCCAGCCATCGTCAAATGAAGACCACCCAGTTTGTCCTCATGAAATGGATCGCTGCCCGCCACATAAGCCACCAGATCAGGCCGCATGCACATGAACGCTTCATTCAATCCCGCCGACAGCGCTGACAAATACTCGGCATCCTCCACACGATCATTCAATTCAACATCAAGGTCGCTTCGCATCTTCTCATGCGGGTAGTTGTCTCGCTGATGAATTGAAAATGTGAACACACTATCATCCCCGGCAAAGATCTTTGCAGTCCCATTGCCTTGGTGGACGTCTGTATCGATCACCATGGCCGTTTTGATCTTGCCCGATTGCTGCAAAACCCGAATCGCGATCGCCACATCATGGATCGCGCAAAACCCCTCGCCATGCCCCTGGAATGCATGATGAAATCCACCGCCGATATTGAATGCCGCCCCGTCTCTCAATGCCGCCTCGGCGGTTGCGATACTCCCGCCCGCATGATAAAGAAATCCCTGCACCATCGGCTTCGAATAAGGAATCTCAAGCTTCATGATCTGGTCGTAGCGGATCGTCCCGTCCATCAGCGCCGCCGCCCATTCTGGCGAATGCACCAGCGTCACCTGTTCACGCGTTGCCGCCTCTGGCACCAGAAGGTTGCCTTGATGCAGCAGCCCGCGCTGCTCCAGTTCGTCTCGTACAAGCTGGAATTTCACCGACGGAAAAACATGATCGCCAAGCCGCAAATGGTAGCTCGGATGGTAGCTGAACTGGAAAGGTACTTTGCCCACGGATATACTCATAGTTTCACCCCCTGAATCGAAAGGAAGCAATGCGTAAAAAGGTAACAGTTGTAGGAGCCGGAAATGTAGGGGCCTCGTGCGCCCTCCGGATCGCGAATAAAGAACTCGCCGATGTCGTTTTGGTTGACATCATGGAGGGCGTCCCGCAGGGTAAAGCCCTCGATCTGCTCGAGAGCGGACCCATTGAAGGATATGACGTCAGCGTCACTGGCGCCAATGATTATTCGACCACTCAGAATTCCGATGTGGTTGTCATCACTGCCGGTTTCCCCCGCAAGCCGGGTATGACCCGCGACGATCTTTTGATGGCGAATTTTGACATCGTAAAGGCCGCCACCGAAGGCGTCGTCAAGAATTCTCCCAACGCGATCATCGTCGTTGTCACCAACCCCCTCGACGCCATGTGCTACACCGCACACGTCGTTTCGAAGTTCCCCAAGAGCCGGGTCATCGGTATGGCTGGCGTGCTCGACACCGCCCGCTACCGCACCTTCATCGCTGAAGAACTCAACGTCTCGATGGAAAACGTAACCGCAATGGTGCTCGGCGGCCACGGCGACACGATGGTTCCCCTCGTCCGCCTCACCAGCGTCAGCGGCATCCCCATCACCGAACTGATCCCCCAAGACCGCATCGACGCCATCGTCAAGCGCACCCGCGAGGGCGGCGCTGAAATCGTGAAGTACCTCAAAACCGGAAGCGCCTACTACGCCCCCTCTGCCGCCACAGTCGAGATGGTGGAGAGCATCCTCAAGGACAAGAAAAAGGTACTCCCCTGCGCAGCCCTTCTCGAAGGCGAGTACGGCATCAATGGTCTCTTCGTCGGCGTCCCCTGCAAATTAGGTGCCGCCGGTATCGAAAAAGTCTACGAGCTGAAGCTGAGTGAAGCCGAAACTGCTGAACTCAACCGCAGCGCTGCAGCCGTCCAGGAACTGGTCGACGTCCTGAAAGCAAAGAGCGCATAAGCGGCACCCTTTTTTTCTAAAACCGGAATCGAATCGAAGCCTGCATCCGCCTTGGTGCTCGCGTTCCCGTCACTTCGCCAAAGCGAGTATTCACCTGCGCGCCAGAAGCTTCAAAGCGCGCTGTGCTGTCTACCGCATTGAACTGAGTGTGATTGAACGTGTTGTACATTTCCCAACGCAGTTGCAGGCTCTTCTTTTCGCTGAACAACGGAATATTCTTGAAGAAGCTGATGTCCCAGTTCGCTGTCCCGGGCGCGCGGAACACGTCCTTGGGCGCATTCCCAAAGTCGCCTCTGGCTGGCCGGGCAAACACACTTGTGTTGAAGAACTTCGAAAAGCTCCGGTCCGCAGAGCTCAGTTGCGCCTTCCCTGTAACGTTGATTCGGTTTCCATCACCGCCACCGCTTAAGTCCGCCGTATCGACAGTTGAGAATCCCACGCCTGACGGCGTACCACTTGCAAAAGTTGTGATGCCAGATACCTGCCACCTATCCAGCACCAGCCGGCCAACCTTGTTTGGCATGATGCGGCTGCCCCGGGGCAGATCCCAAATATAATTCGTCACGAAAATGTGCGTCTGGTCAAAGCCCAGTTTGCCGTAATTCCAGACGCGAATATCACGATACTGCGCAACCCCATCCCCATCCGAGTTCGCATAGCCCATCGCTTTTGAATACGTATACGCGACACTGATCGAGAGTCCTTGGGCAAATCGCCGATTCATCGTTACCTGCCCTGAGTTGTAGTTCGAAGTGGAGGAGAAGTCGTTGTAAGAAATATTCCCCCAACCAGGGAAAGGACGGAAGAAATTGTCCGGAAGTGGTGTTGCTGGGTTCGACGGGTCTGCATTCGATGCCAGATATCTTGCCCCATAGGGCACGGTGTTGATGTTCCGGCTCACCTGCAAATGCCGTCCTACGTTGCCAACGTATGTCACCTCAAGCACTGTGCCTCTGCCGATATCCCGCTGCACGCCAAACGTGAAGTTGTACATGGACGGCGTTACCGCCTTCTTTTCAAAGGTCGAAGTATTGTTTGGGAACAACACGCCCGTCGAGCTCAGATATGACCCGACTGAGCCATAGTAGACCGTGGGTGTCTGCTGCGTGGGAGGATTCTGCGAAAAGCCTCTAACACCCGGAGCCACTGTGTTGTGGAAGATTCCGAAGCCAGTGCGGATCGCCGTTTTGCCATCCCCAAACGGATCATATGCGATACCAAAGCGTGGCTCGTACAGCACTGGAGCCTGATCCCGGAACCCTCGCGGATAGGTAGTATTCGTCGCTGCCACCGCTCCATTGAAGGGATTGCCGCTGCCCGGCACAAACGCGCCAATGAAGACTGCCGGCAAGATCTCGCCATTGCGCGGGTTCACTGCCCGCCGCCCTTGTGGCGTGCTAACCGGCGAGTAGAGTGTCGGAATTTGTTTGCTGTCAAAAAGACTGAAGTCCCACGCCGAAGCTTGTTGCCGGTTGTGATACCACTGGTTGAACCACACAAACCTCATGCCGATATCCATGGTCAGTTTACGGCTGATCTTCCAGCTATCCTGCACAAACCAGCCCATCGTCGTTTTGCGTCCTTCGTTCGAAGGCCGGAACTGGGACTCGCTGTAGTTCGCAAAATTCCCCAGCACCGCATTTGAATAGGCGTAGTTGGAATCGAATGGATTATTGACGTCGCGCCCAAATGCGAAACTGCCGCCGTAGTTGCCTTGCTCGCCCTCATAGTTACGAACGCGCTCAATGGCGATTCCGGCTTTCAGCGTGTGAGCGCCGAGAGTATGCGTGGTGTTGTTGCTGAGATTGATCGCCGTGTCTGCTCCTCGAAGAGGAAATCGTCCATCATAGGTGATCGCCGCGGCATTCGGTACGCCGCCATAGTTGGCCTGCGGAATCACGCCCAGAGGATTGTTTCCTGGAAAGAACTGCCCCAACGTAGATAAGCCACGGTCCGCACGCAATACATTCTTCAACTCGGTGGCATTGAGTGGAGGCCCGTCTTCGACGCTATGCCGCACGCCGAAGGTAAACTCGTTTACTGTCCGGTTTGACAGAATGCGGGCCCAGTTCATCACGATCCCGTCATCGGTGAAGGTGTATTTCTGTTGGATTAATCCCCAGTTCGATGACCCGGCTGCAACGGCATATCCGATCGAATCCGCAAACCAGGTTGACCCACGAAAGTTCACGGAATCTTTCGAGGTAGGCCTCAAGTCGATTCGGAACAGATGTTGATTGCGGGGCTGATTCACTGATTCCTGAAATTGATAGTTGAAATTGCCGCCAGTGACTGCCCGGTTCAACTGGTTTGGCAGCGGGAAGATGTTCAACATCGCACGGCCATTCGCGCTCAACCTGCTCGCCGGAATCACATTGCCGGGGAAATTCGCGTTCGATTGTGGATCACGAATGAGGATGATTCTGTTGCTCAAATCCACGGTCTGCGAAAAATCGCCCGCTCGCTCAAGCGCAGTCGGAACCGTCACCTGACGCACTGCCTGGGGGTTCTTCACCCAACTCTTCTCGAAGGAGTAAAAGAAGAATGCCTTCTCCTTCAGCCCTTTCCCCAATGGCACCGGCCCACCCAGCGTTCCACCAAGCGTGCTGTAGCGGTAATTCGGCCTCAGCACTCCATTGCGATTGCTGAAAAAGTCATTCGCATTCCAGCTCTCATGCCGCTTGAACCAATAACCAGTCCCATGATACTCGCGCGATCCAGACTTGGTCACAATGTTGATCGAACTGGCTCCGTTGCGTCCATATTCGGCCTGATAGTTGTTCATCAACACTTTCACTTCACCGATCGCATCCATATTGATGGGGCTCGAAAAAGTGCCAGGGCTGCCAAGATCGTTCCCCGTCACCCCATCCACTTGCAGGCTGTTCCAATTGCTGCGGGTTCCTTGTATGTTGGGTGACTGTGTGCCGAAGCTTCCACCCAGAAACTCGGTGTCCGTCTGTTGGGCCACTCCAGGCAGGATGCGCAACATCGAAACCACATCGCGTCCTCGAATCGAGACTTGCTCCAACTGTCGTGCACCGATCAGCGCCGAGTGCTCAGTCGAGCTCGTTTGCACTGTCACGGCTTGCGCCTCAATCGTTACCGACTCAGATACCGCGCCAATGGCCAGCGCAAGATTTCCAACACTCAGCCGTTCGGCCGCGCTCAGCGAGTTGCCGGTCTTTTTGAGCGGTTTGAATCCACTCACTTCGACAGCCACTGAGTAGCTGCCCGGCTGCAGCGCAAGAAACAAAAAATCTCCGGTCTCGTTTGTCGTGGTGGAGCGTTCCTCACCCGTGCGCTCGCTAATCAGCTTCACTGTTGCGGCTGGAATGACATTTCCGGTTGAGTCCACTACAGTTCCTGAGATCGATCCGGAAATTGTCTGTGCGGATAAGGTCAGAGCACTAGTGAGGAGGAAGGCCAACAAAATTTGAAGCATTGACCATAAAGTTTATCCCACAATTATGAATCAATCATTAAGCTCAGCAAACCACCGCCAAACGACTTGCCCTGTGCATCTGAAAGCAGGCTCAGCGTCCCGCCTCCCATCAACGCTTCTCGGCACACAAAATTCAACGCATGGATATTGGGCAACTCATAGCGCACCACTTCCCCCAGGATCCTACCGGCAAAATGAGCCTTCACGCGCTCCGCCGTCACCTCTTTCAAAAGCACCTCATAATCCTCTGCGCGATACGCGATCACACCGATGTTCACAAGATCTCCCTTGTCGCCGGATCGCGCATGCGCTATGTTTCCCAGTTGAATCTTCATCCCAATACCTCCACGCGGGTCGCAACTGCTTCGCGAGGCAAGAGCGCCGGCCAATACGCCACCACCTGATGTGCCTTCGGCCTCCCATCACCATAGCCAGTAGCTCCCGGTGGCCCGTTCAACACTAACGGAATCATCTCGCGAGTCCACCGCTCAACAGGCGCACGCTCCCTGGCCCGCACCGCCATTCGCAACATCGCCCACTCTTCGCCAAACACTTCCGTTACCGTGCGATCAAACTTCAAGCCCAATAACTCGCACCGCTCATGCACAATCGCTGCGCCGCGCCGCGCCTTCTCACCTGCCATTGGAGGTCCATAAACAAGCGTCCCCGCCGACTTCCAGCCCCAGTGATAAGAGATGCTCGCCTTCAACATCTCTGGCCTTCGCAATCCATGTGCTCCAGTTACCAACACTCGATTCGCGCCATCCTCAACCAGCGTCACGCTGGTAAAGTCTGCAATCACGTCAGGTGTGTAGTAAGCCTGCGGGTCGCCTACCTCATACACAAGTTGCTCCTTCACGCTGGCAAGTGACACTCTCCCTCCAGACCCCACGTGCTTGGTAATCACAAAAGTTCCATCAGCCTCGGCTTCCACGATTGGATACCCAATCTTTGCCAGGTCGGGAATCGTTTGCCAATCTGCCAGGCAATTTCCACCGGTACATTGAGCACCGCACTCCACAATATGCCCCGCCGTAATCCCCGCCGCCAGCAAATCCCAATCCGTCTCACCCCACCCAAATTCAAAGATCATCGGGGCCAGCACCAGTGCCGCATCCGCACACCGCCCCGTCACGACAACGTCAGCACCAGTCCTTAAAGCCTCCGCCAGCGGAAACGCCCCAATGTAAGCATTCGCGCTCAATACTTGCTCACGAACCCTGGACAAGGGCTCACCAGTATCCATGTTCAGCAGCGGATACTCATCTACCCGGTCGAGAATGTCATCCCCCAACACCACGGCCACTTTCAACCGCGGACAACGCCGCCGGATCTCCTCCGCGCAGGCCTTCGGATTCACTCCACCCGCATTCGCAATCACCTTCACCCCACTCGCTTGAATCCGCTCCATCAATGCCGGAAAATCCCTTGCGTATCCAAATACCGGGTTTTCCTTCTTTTGCTTCTGCAGAATCGACATCGTCACTTCCGCCAGATAATCCAGCGTCAGATAATCCAGCGGCCCGTCCTCCACCAGCCGTACCGGTGCCTCGAGCGAATCACCCCAAAAGCCCTGCCCACATCCAATACGAATCATCGCGTACACACCTCAAATAGAAACGACAGCGTCTCGCGCGTCTTTGCCGGATCGACAATCGCATCCACATGCCCACGCGCTGCGGCATAGCGTGCATCGAGCCAACGGTCATAATCCGCCCGGGTCTGTTCGATCTTCTCAGCCAATTCTGGCCCCGGATTCGCCCCGTGGATTGCCACCACTGCCGAGTCGCCTTCCATCACGCCAATCCTCGCCGTCGGCCAGGCCAGCGCAAAATCAGGATCGAAGCCCTGGCCAGCCATCGCGTAGTAACCAGCTCCAGAGCTATGATTCAGCGTCAAAACGATCTTGGGGACAGTCACGCAAGACATCGTCTCCACCATATCGGCACCAGCGCGAATGATGCCGCTCTCTTCTGCCTGTTTGCCCACCATAAAGCCCGACACATCCTGCAAATACAAGAGCGGCAATCGATGCCGCTCGGCCACATCAACGAAATAAGCTGCCTTGCGGGCAGACTCCGTATAGATGATCCCGCCAATGCGAGGCCCCAACGCGGTCTTCAGAAAGCCTCGACGATTCGCCACCACTGCTATCGGCCTGCCGGCCAATTGAGCCCGCGCACAAATCAACTCCGGCCCATACTCCGGCTGGTGCTCTTCAATCGAACCCGGATCAAGAATTCCAGCCAGAATTGCTGATGTGTCGTAAGGCTGCCGGTGATCATCAGGCAAGACATCATAGAGGTCACCCTGCGAATCAACCACTCGCGATTCCACACCAACTGGCAACTCACGAAATCGCCCCCGCAAAATCTCTATGCATTCACGGTCATCACGTGCCTTCAGATGCGCCACCCCACTAATGCTTGTATGCATCGTGGCCCCACCCAACTCTTCAGCTCCAGACGTCTCCCCGGTCGCCCCCTTCACCAGATTCGGCCCTCCCAGGCCCATAAAGCTAGTCCCCACCACCATCACAATTAAATCGCTCAATGCAGGTAAATAAGCACCCCCGGCGATACACATCCCCATCACCGCCGCAAACTGCGGAATCTTCAAATTGCGTCGCATCTGCGAACAGTAATGAAAGATGCGCGCCGCCCCATACTGCCCTGGAAAGATCGAATCCTGCAGCGGTAGATTCACTCCCGCGCTATCCACCAGATATACAATCGGAATCTTCTCCCGCATCGCAATCTCTTGCGCCCGCAAAATCTTCGCGATCGTCTCAGGCCACCACGCCCCAGCCTTCACCGTGGCATCATTAGCCACCACCACCGCGCACCGGCCTTCAATCCGCCCCACCACACAAACTACACCTGCTCCCGGTGCTGCACCCTCATAACGGTCATATCCCACCAGCAGGCCCGTCTCAAACCTGGGTGTCCCGGAGTCCAGCAACAGCCCAACTCGCTCGCGAGCTGTCAGCTTTCCTTGTTTGTGTTGCTTGGCGATCTTTTCCGCGCCCCCACCCATCAGGAGTCTGCCTTCAAGTTCGCGTAATTCCTCAAGCAATTGACGTGTTCGATTCGGCATAACGCTGATCTAACTATAAGATGAGAAGACCCATGGCAATTTTCGACCGCAAGACGGCAAAAGTCCTCGCGACAATCCTTGCCTTTGCCGCAGCTCTCTGGCTGCTATATGGCCTGCGCGATCTCTTCTTTCTCCTCGTCCTCGCGATCTTCTTCGCATACACCGTAGAACCCCTCATCAGCCTGATCTATCGCCACACTCCCAGCAACATCTCGCGCCGCACTTCTATCTTCGTAACCTTTCTCTTCGTCCTGTTTGGTGCCGTCTTTGCAGGCTTCGTCCTCGGCCAAATGGTAACCACTCAGGCTGCGGACCTCATCCAGCAACTCCCCAGCCTCGATCAGGATCCCTCACACGCTATCTCCTTTCCACTCCCCTCACAACTCGAACCTTTTCGCGATGAACTAACTCATTACAGTCTTGATTTCGCCCGTTCTGTTGCCAGCGGATTCCTTGCCAGTCTTGGCAGTGCAGGCTTCCTCCTTCTCGCACCCATCTTTGCCCTCTTCTTCTTGCTCGAAGGCCCCACCTTCCGCAATGCTCTCGTTGAGTTTGCCGCTCGTTCGGGTGAACAAATCTGGCTTACCGGGCTTCTGGACGATCTCGGCAACCTCTTAAGCAATTACATCCGGGCCCTCTTCCTCCAAAGCTTCTCTGTTTTCGTGGGCTACGCACTCTTCTACCAAATGGCCCAAGTCCCATATGCGATCCTTCTGGCGACATTGGCTGCTGTCTTGGAGGTCATTCCCGTTCTCGGCTGGATCAGCGCCGCACTGCTCAGCATCATCGTCGCCGGCTTCGTCGGCTACCCCCACCTGCTGTGGATGCTCTCCTTCTATCTGATTTTCCGAGTCTTCCAGGATTACGTCATCACTCCTTACGTTATGCAAAAAGGCATCGAGATCCCCGCCTTCCTCATCCTCACTGGAGTCATCGCGGGAGAAGTGCTGGGCGGCATTCGCGGCATGTTCCTATCGATCCCCCTCATCGCCGCAATCAAGATCCTCTACCGCCATCTCGCCAAACGAGGCTTCGTCCTTAGCCTCATCCTCCTCGCCTCGCTCGCTCAAGCCCACTCCATCAGCGTCAGCACCAGTGAGGGAAAGCTCGACGCAACAATCCTCTCTCTCAACGTTCGCCTGCCACGCTATGAAGTGGAACACCTCCCACAAGCCGGACTCGCTGCTGCCTTCCGCTTCGCTGGTGCGGAGCTTAAGTCCTCCCAATGCAAGCCAGTCGAGAACGAACTGTTCTGCGAACTCAGCTACAACTCCCCCCAAACCGCCTCAGAAAAGCTCGAAGCCCATGTCACCCTCGCCCGCATCACTGTTCCAAACCACGTTCACATCATGAAGCTCACTCGTGGCGCAGTCACCAGACAAGCTGTCTTCGACCGCACCTTTGAGCAGGAGCAAATCGACTTCCACCAACTCGCCCGGGCCGAAGTCTGGTGGCGAGCCGCCCGCATGGGTTTTACCCAACTCCTGTATCAGCCCATCCTCATCGCCCTGTTATTGATCCTCTTCCTTCCGTTCCCCTACATCGCGGGTGCGACTGCGGCTTTTCTCATCGTCCTCCCGGACAAGTTCTATGCAACACCGGGCTTCTTTGAATTGGCAACTGCCATCTCACTCTCCTACATCGCTCTGGAGCACCTCTTCTTCCCCAAGGCTGGCGGCAAGTGGATCGTCGCCGCTGCAATCGGAGCCATTGAAGGAGCAGCCCTCGCTATCCTCGCCCGCCCCACCGGCCCCGGTGCCGTCGCCTTTGGAGCAGGCAATCTCTTCGCCGCCCTCACTGTCAGCCTTTTGGCCAAACACTTTTCGCGGAACATTCCAGAGCCTTGGACTCGTATCATCTTTTGGTCATTCTCAGCCATGGGAATAGTTTGGAGCATATGGGTATTCATAAGACGTTTCTGATCTTTGGGCTTGCCACAGTTGCATTTGCGCAAGACCTCACAACTAAAGCCGACACCTTTGTCACGGCAATGGCCGGACAAAAGAAATTCAATGGTTCCGTCCTGATTGCCAAAGACGGCAAGATCGTATTCGAGAAATCCTACGGTATGGCCAATTTCGAATGGGGCATTCCCAATACGGTTGATACCAGGTTTCGGCTGGGTAGCATTACCAAGCAGTTTGCCGCCACAGCGATTCTTAAGCTCGAAGAACAAGGCAAGCTGAAGACGGCAGATAAAGCATGCGATTACCTTCCGGCTTGTCCCGAAATCTGGAGACCAATCACCATCCATCAACTCCTCACCCACACCTCAGGCATCCCCAATATGACTGCGATTCCCGAATACGGGAAGATCAAATTCCTCCCTTCCAAATACGATGAGCAAGTCAAAGCTGTCTGGGACAAGAAGATGGATTTCGACCCTGGCAGCAAATTCCAGTACTCGAACACGGGCTACATCATCCTCGGCCAGATCATTGAAAAAGCGAGTGGCAAGCCCTGGGAGATCTACATGCAGCAGGAGATTTTTGTCCCTGCCGGTATGACCAGCACGCGTGCAGATAGCAATACAGACCTCATCGCCAAACGTGCTGCCGGGTACACCATCAAATCCGGTAGCCCGCGCAACGCCAGCTACATCGACATGCACATCCCCAATGCCGCCGGCGCTCTGATCTCAACCACTGGCGATCTTTACAAGTGGGATCGCGCCCTCGCTTCCGGCAAAATACTCAGCGCCGCCAGCCTCGCCAAAATGTGGACTCCCGAAAAGTCTGATTACGCCTACGGCT
>JAYSVS010000185.1:0-124479 GCA_043718395.1 Acidobacteriota bacterium | reverse complement strand
ATGCGATAAATCCCAGGGGTTTGGGGACAGAGTCCCCATCCGCAGGGGTGACAAAGTCGCTGAGCAGTTAACCTGACAGAATCGCTGAGCAACAACATTGAAGAATGCAGACACGCAGAGCGGTGGCGGTCTAAACTAGGATCTCCAGTTTAGGAAAACACCATGTCTGAAAACGCGATTTCACCCGCTAAGCTTCGTGTCCTTGTTCCCGCCGATAAGATCAAAGAACGGATTGAGGAACTTGGCAAGCAGATCAGCGCCGACTACCAGGGACCGATCATTGTGATTGGGATCTTGAAAGGCGCATTTATCTTTATGTCCGATCTACTGCGAGTGGTGGACCGGCCCACGCGAGTCGACTTCATGGGGATCTCGAGCTATAGCAATTCTAAGTCGACCTCAGGGGAGGTTCGCTTGACCAAGGATCTCGATATGAGCGTTGAGGGCCTGGACGTGCTGGTGGTAGAAGACATCGTCGATAGCGGAGTGACGCTGACCTATCTGATTCACCTGTTGAGCCAGCGGCGGCCGAGGTCGATTCGCATAGCTGCGCTGCTCGACAAGCCCGACCGCCGGATGAGGCCGATCAAAGTGAATTATTGCGGCTTTGAGATACCCGACGAATTTGTCGTCGGCTACGGGTTGGACTACGCGGAAGATTACCGCAATCTCAAAGATATTTGCGTTCTTGAGAGCTAGTTAAACCTTTGGCTTAGGTGGCGGAAGAGCGAAAGCTTTGCAAGCGCTGTCGAAGCCCATTTTGCCGTGCGTGCCGTCGCAGAAGGGCTTGTTGTTGCTGAGTCCGCATCGGCAGAGACCAATTGTGGTGCGGCCGGCAAGGTCGAAGGTGTTGCCTTCGGAATCGACAATGTGGAATTCCCCTTCGATGCGAATGGGGCCGTTGTTGGAAATAGTTACTTTGGTTGACATAGGCTGAAAGAGTGATGATCTCACGGCTTTGGCTGCTTTGGCTGATCGCGATGCCGGTTCTGACTGCACAGTCTCTGCAGCAGGAAGACATCCTGCGTCTGGCACGGATCAAAGGCGCGATCAAAAAACACCTTGAGGGTATGCCAAACTACACATGTCTTCAAACAGTGGAACGCTATCAGCGGCTTCCAAATGCGAAGACAGAATCATTGATTGATGTCTTGCGTCTTGAAGTGGCATATGTGACGGGGCGGGAGATGTATGCGTGGCCGGGTTCGACCCAATTTGAAGATACCGAACTGCGGGAGATCGTAACTACGGGGGCGTTTTCTACCGGTGCCTTTGCGTTGCACGCTCGGGCCATCTTTTTGGGAGATGGGACTACATTTCGCTTTGGGGGTGAAGAAGATTTTGAAGGCAAGCCGGCCTTGCGATTTGACTATGACACGGCGCAGTTTCGCAGCGGGTATCAGATCCGGAATCCCCGTAAAGGGATTGGTGCAGTGGTGGCTTATCACGGCAGTATCTGGGCGCAGCGGGAGAGCTTTGAACTGCTGAGGATCTCGGTTGAGGCCGACGCAATTCCCGATGAAATCGAGATTGTGAAGGCCACAGACCGGTTGGATTATCAGTTGATGAAGATTGGCTCTGGGGAGGCGCTGTTGCCGCGCCAGAGCGAAGTGCAGATTGCCGACAATCGAGGCCGAACGTCGATCAACCGGACACGTTTGAGTCGCTGCAAGCAGTATTCGGGAGAGAGCACGCTGCGCTTTGAAAACGTTGGGGAGGCCGTGCAAGCTGCTTCGAAGTTGGTCCGAACGTTGACGTTTGAGCCTTACACCGAGCTGGAGTTGGCGCTGGATGTCGAGCTCAATCACGAGAGCTTTGCGGTGGGGGATGCGATTCAGGCGACGCTACGGAACGACGTCCGGGTGGGGAAAACGGTGATCGCGGCGAAGGGCAGTATTGCGAAGGGGCGGATTCTGCGGCTTGAGCATCAGGTGGGAGATTATTCGACCTACAACATTACGCTGCAGTTTGATGAGCTGGCAGGCACGGATTGGCGGGCACCGCTGAAATTACGCCTCACACGGACGGATCCGCCGACAGGGACGCCTCCTGATATGCGGACTCCGGGGCGGATTGTCAGGGTCGTGCAGTTTCCTGACACGCAGCAGAATGGCTTTCTGATTTTCTCAAAGAAGCTGAAGTTGTCGCGCGGCTTCACCACGATATGGCAGACTCAGTAATGAAGTAGCTAAGGACATCCCGTTGATTCAATTTGAGCTCCCCACAGACCGCGCCCGTTTTGAAGACGCATTAGTTTTCGCGCAAGAACAAGTTAAGAACCTGACCGACAGCCATCCGAACTTTTATCCGCTCTACACCAAAGACGGGAAATGGAAGCATGAAGGCGAGGCATGGACGCACTGGTGCGATGGTTTCTTGCCTGGCATGATGTGGACCTTCGCCCGTCACACCAAGGGCGAGGCATCGCAACTTTGGAAGAAAAAAGCAATCGATTACACCAAGACGCTGGAACCGCGCAAGACAGATCGCGAGGTTTATGATCAGGGCTTTCTCTTCTTTTCGACTTACTATCGCTGGCTGGCGATGGATAAAGACCCGGCACTGAAAGAAGTGTTGCTAACTGCTGGCCAAACTCTTGCCCTGCGCTACCAAGAGAAGGGTGCTTACCTGCGCAGCTTTGTGGCACCAAACTCGCTGTTTATAGACAGCATGATGAATGTCGGGATCATCTTTTATACAGCGCGAGAGACGGGCGATAAGCGGCTGCGTGAGATCGCGTTGCGGCACTCGCTGACGGTGAGGAAAAATCTGATTCGCGGAGATGGGTCTTGCGCACAAGAGGGAATCTTCGATACGGACTCGGGTGAGTTTCTTGAGCAGTCTACGCATCAAGGATTTCGTCGCGATTCCTGCTGGTCTCGTGGACTGGCCTGGGCCACTTACGGGTTCAGCATTTGCTATGAGTATTCACGGGATCCGCGGTTTCTCGCCACCTCTGAGGCTTGCGCCGATTACTATGTGACTCATGCCAATGGGGACGGAATTCCGCCATGGGACTTCCGTGCCCCCATGGAATTCAGGAAGCTGGTGGATACTTCGGCGGCGGCCATTATGGCAAGTGCTCTGATCCGTTTGTCCCGGCTGATTCAGGATCCGGTGAAGGGCCATTTTTACTACATGACGGCAGTGCGGATCTTGCGCACGCTTTGTGATGAATATATTGGCAAACAGACCAAAGGCTGGCAGGGGATTCTGCAGGGCTCGCTGTATCACATGCATCGTGGGCTCGGGATCAACGAGAGCTCGGTGTGGGGGGATTACTTCTTTGTGGAGGCGCTGGAGCGGATTCTGCGGCCGTAGCCACCTTGCTGGTTGAAAGGGAGGCAGTCTAGCGTGCGCAAACAAAATAAAGCACTTGTGAAGAATTCCCCCACTGTGGGGGAGATTCTCAACTACTACTCGAAAGACGATCTCAACTCGCAATCCAGTTGCCCAAAGTGGCCGCCAGACCTCTTTGCGCTCATGAGCATTATTCTGGAGTTATCCGGCAGCTATCTAGATGCGCTATCTGAATGGCCACCGGCTGGACTTCAGAACGAATACTCAACTGAAATCGAGCGAATGGCCAAAAAGTGGCGAGATTCGATCGACGGGTTCGAGCAGATTTGGACGCATTTACCGCACCCTCCCAAATCAGTTTCGGGGCTTTGGAGAAAGTTGCTACAGGAGCACTTTGACCAAAAGCTCACGAAGCTGAATGGGAGCATTTGTTTGCAGCTCATGTCGATAGCTGATGCAGCATGCCTCACCTTGTTACAGCCAGGCAAGGGTTTACGTGGCTTCTCATACTATGCACAGCTCAGAATGATCGAAAACATGCAAGCGGAGAAGATATCTAGCTTGGGTTCAAGAGTCTCTCCACATCGAGCCGTTATCCTTCCCAAGCGAAGGACTCCTCAGACTGGATTGAACATCAGATCTCTGTCGTTAAATATTGGTGCAGTCAGAAGCTCAGAGATTCGTCCGCACTGGTATGCGGACATCCTAAAAGCTGACATTGAAGATAGCCCATCCCGAAACCTTCTCTTGATCCCTTGGCCTCTATCTGTTTCGGCTGAAGATTTCGTCTCTGTTCTACCAGTTGCGGGAGATATGGCAACAATGGATTTTGAGAAATTCGGGTACTTCACCCTGGCTAATCGCCTCGACGCGGCAAAGGCAGTAGAGATCATCATGTTCCTTTATCGGCGGGCCATTGAAGAAGACAGGGTTGATGCGATTGTCTTTCCAGAAGGGGCCTTGAATGATGAGGTTCTTCGGCTTCTAAGAAAAGACCTAAATCTGATAAAGTCTCCGCCTTCCTTGCTGGCTGGAGTTGCTCGTGAAGCCGTTTCAGGCCAGAAACACGGAAGCAATGAGATGATCTTTGTTGCAGGCGAATGGGCGGGACTAGAGGAGGCAGAGGACATCTTCATTCGACAAAAGAAGCATCATAGATGGCAAGTAGAACGCTCCCAGATTCACCAATACGGTTTGGGTGCGAGCCTAAGTCCACAGAAGACCTGGTGGGAGTACATTCCCCTTGCTGGCCGCGAGTTGAACTTCCTTCAATTTGCTCCATGGTGTCTGCATTCTTCAATCGCAAATTGGGCAATCCGATGTGAATATGAGGTGCAGTGCTCTTGCCCGGAATCATGCCCCGCAATACGATGTAGGGCACCCGCAGAGTCTGCAATTGGTTCCGCAGCCACTGACCTTCTTCATCATCCGGATTCACGCCCACATCCACGCGTCCAGAATGGTCAAAGCCGAGTGCCGTATGCAACGAAGTCTGTCCGCGTGCGCTCACCGGCAATGGCCGCTTGAACTGCTTCTCAAAGCCAGCCTCGATGTACTTCAAATGTGCGTCCTTGAAGACTCCACTCCCTGCATAGCTTTCTACCATCGGTTTCGGAGAAATCTCTTCGTCGATGCGCCCTGCGACAAACAGCTCCTCGGCCTTAGCCATGTTCAACAAATCTTCAAAGATCCGCGCACGGCCTTCGGCCAGTTGCAAACCCAGGCGTCGATCTGCCAACTGCCGCTCAAATTCATCAATGTGACTCTTCGGCACCACACCTTGCTCAACCAAACCTATCTGTCCTTGATATTGCCTGGCCACCCGGTCTACCCGCCGCTGCGCTGCCGCTACAACTTCCTTGGCCTGATCCTCATTGAGGTCTTCCACTCCCACCTTGCCGTACAGCAAGCGCCGCAAAGTGTCTTCATCCTGGGCATCGGCAAGCTTTTCCTCTGCCTGAGTCAATCGAGCTTTCGAAATCGCTCCAATGACGGCCAGTTCCTTCAACCGTTGCAGGTCCTGCTTTGCCTTTTGAACTGCAAAAGGCTCCTGCCCCAAGGCTCCCGCCAGGGTCAGGACCGCCATCCCGATAAACAAAAAACTTTGACGCACTCTCATTATTGTAGTATTCTGCCGCTCAGAAGCCCATATGCATGGAGCAAGTTTGAGCAACACCCTAGAAACCCTTTCCCCAGAACTTTTGGCCGCTTGCCGTGCCGCAGAGTCCAAAAAAGCACTTAATTTGAAGGTCCTCGATATTGAGGAAATATCCGGTTTTACTGACTATTTTCTCATTTGTTCGGGAACCAACCCCCGCCAGAACCACGCGATCAGTGACGAGATCGGCGGACAACTCGCGCAGTTGGGCTACAAACCCATCTCGACCGAGGGCTATGAGTCCGCCAACTGGATTCTGATGGATTACGGAGATTTCGTGATTCATATTTTCAGTGAAGAGTCTCGCGGCTTTTACGATCTAGAACGGCTGTGGGGCATGGCCCCCAACGTACCGATTCCGGCCGAAGTCGCTGCCGCCGTTTAGGCGATTACTCCTCCACGCCCCCTGACTTCTTCAAAAAAGCGGTCACGGGCGTCAACATTCAACTCTTTCACGGCATTCGCAATCACCCGAACGCGGATGCCGCGATTCATTAAGCCCCTCACGGCATTCCACACACAAATCTCCGTTACCACGCCATACACCAGCGCATCCTCCACACCTTCCACCCGCAAAATCTCCGCCATCTTGGGATTCGTAAAGCAATCCACGCTCTGCTTCTCGATCAGCCTCATCCCCTGCACAATCGTCTGCTCTGCCTTGCGCTGCCCCAAACTCCCCACTACGCAATGATGGGGCCAGCTCTGGAACTCTACATCATTCTCGCTATGTGCATCCATCGTCGCGATCAACGAGTGGCCGCCTGACACAGCCTCGCGATTCAACTCGCCAATGCGAGCGAGAATCCGCTCCGCTCCAGGCACATAAAGCGCTCCAGCAGGCACAACGAAGTCCAACTGCGTATCGACGTCGATGTAAGCGGTCTTCATGCCTAACTAGTGAGACGCCGCAAGTGCGCTCAACGATGCGCTAAGTTCCACCGGTCGCCCTGCCCGCCCATAATCCGCAATCTGCCGCCGTGCATATTCCTGAATACGGCGGATATTTTTTTCATCGACAATGGCCTCTCCGCCCACCACCACTTGCTTGAGCAACCGTTCCGCTCCTTCAGGTACGGCTTCTGTCTGCAACCCCACAACATCACGGCCGGCAAAGCGAAAGACCTGCTTCGCCCCTGGCAACGTCCGTTTCCCCTCGCTAAGCTTCGATGCATAGCGCGTAACCCCACCGGTCTCCAACTCCACCAGTTTATAGACGGCTGACAGGGCGGGGGCATCAAAACTCGTCGCCAGGCTCGTACCCACCCCGTAGACATCAATTGGCGCACTCTGTTTCACCAACGCCGCAATCGTATTCTCGTCCAGATCATTCGTCGCCATGATCTTCACGTCCGTCATCCCGGCCGCATCGAGAATCCCGCGCACCTCAAGTGACAGCGCAAGCAAATCCCCGCTATCCAATCTCACTCCCCACAATGGCCGCCCCAGAGCCGCCGCCTGCCTTGCCCCCTCCGCCGTATCATAGGTATCAATCAACTGCACGGTCCGCTCTCCCAGCAGATCCTGCAATCGACGAAACGCTTCTAATTCGCTCTCAAAGCTCAACACCCAACTGTGCGCCGCTGTCCCAAACACTGGCACCGCAAATCGCATCCCTGCTTCTACATTGCTCGTCCCTACGCAACCCGCCAGAAACGCCGCACGCCCAGCCAGACATCCCGCCTCCGCAGCATGTGCTCTCCGGCACCCAAACTCCACTACATCCCGCCCTGCCGCCGCCTTCAGAATCCGCGCTGCCTTGCTCGCAATCACCGTCTGAAAACCGATGGTTGCGAGCAAATAAGTCTCAGGGATCTGCGCCTCAATCAACGGCGCACGTACGGTTAACAAAGGCTCCCCTGCAAACATCACCGTGCCTTCTGGCACCGCGCTCACATCCCCGGTAAATCGAAACGCCGCAAGAAAATCCCAAAACCCCGCCGGTGCCTTCTCAAACTGAGGCAAACCCTTCAAATAAGCAATCTCGCGATCCAGAAACTTCAACCCAGTCAGGTACTCAATCGCCTGAGACAACCCACAAACTACGAGAAAATCCCGATTTGGCGGTAGCCTCCGCACAAACAATTCAAAGGTCGCCGTATCGCTCATCTTGCCTGCCATCCAGTAGCCGGCTGACATCGTGAGTTGGTAAAGGTCTGTGTAGAGAGCTCTCAACTATCCCTATTTCTCGTATCCCTATTTCTTAGTCGCGCCTGGTTCCTTCACCGCACCTAGCGCTGCCTCAAGATCAGCCAGCGTCTTCGGGTCAATCTCATACTCGCCAGTCTCGCCCTCGCGCCTGGCATAGACGGAATTACCAACTTTAGCCAGCAGCAGCTTTTCTAGCGTTTTGCCATCCTTCTGCGTGACAGTGACCTTCGATGCCGCTGACGTAAATCCACCCGCCACAAACTTCAGTGCCGAAAACGCACGCAACGCATCAAGAAACGGCATCAACGTCTGCGCATCCATCTTCTTGCCGTTCATCATCCAGTCCTTGTCTTTGCGTTCGACAACAGACTTCTTGCCGCCAAAATCAAGATCAATCCTCACTGGATCTTCATAGCCAAAATCCATCAGTTTTTTGCTGCGATATTCATCCAGCGACTTGTCCAGGCTCGTTCCCAGATCATCCGCTACTTTGTGAACCCCATCCACAGTGCTCGACTTCGCAAGATACGCATTCTCTTTCGTCTTGCGAACTTCAAGTTTCTTCGCCCCAAGGCCATCGCTCAAGGTCAGCGTTGCCACCAGAGTTGCAGCCGTAAAAGACGCTGCATTCTTCTTCAGATCTTCAGCGCTCAGCGCCGGCTCAAACTTCGATTCCTTCACTTTGTTCAACAACTCGTCCACTGTCACTGCTTCGGTACGGTAAGCCTGCGGCTTCTCCATCTTCCACAAGCCGCGCGCCGATTTAACAAACTCAAGGCTCTCGCCTTTCTTCGCGATTTCGATTTTTGCGAGCTTAGCTTCATCGATGACCACCAGCCGCTTATCGCGTAGATCATTCACGCGACGATCCACTCCGGCCTTGAAATCCTGACCGATCGCAAAAACTTTTTTCTCACCCGCCCGCCGCACGTAGAACATATTGCCCACGGGGGTCTGATCGCCAATCAGGATCTGGGCCGTCTTGCCGTCCCTGGCCTTGATGTCAAGGGTGATCTGAGCGGGCTCAAGCCCATACTGAATCAAATCTGTAGCGTTTTCTTCCACTACGCGATTGCTGTTCATTGTCACGGCGTTGGTAACCAGATCGAGGGCTTCCTTTTCGCTGGATGGCAAAGGAGAATCAAGCACCATCGCCCAACTGTTGGCCGCTACATTCTTGCGCAGCGCAAGCGGAGTCTCGCCCTTGCGGGTTACCTTCACTTCCACCACGTCGGCCTGCACCAGGCTCACCAGGTTCTCCAGCTTGCCCTCGCCAGGTGCCTGTTTGGTTGTATCCTGTGGATTTTTATTCGACCACCAAAGGGCACCCGACAGCAGCGCCAGCACTCCAAGCGCGATCAATAAGCCTCGAAATTGCATCAGCCTCAAATCTCCTTAGCGGCGCTTGCGCCAGATCCAGATACCAGCGCCGAGGGCGATCAACGGAAGCACAAACTGGCTCACGATGATAAGCGTATTCATCTGACCCTGCTCCATTTGAATCCGCCGGTCTTCCGGATCCTTTGGGCGAATCGAGATCAAATCTTCATCTGCACTCAACCACGCCAGCATGTTCAGAAAAAGATCAGAGTTGCCATAAAGCTGTATATTGCCGTTATCGATAAAGCTCGAATTCCCGACCACCACAAAGCGGCCATCCTTGTTCTCGACACCTGTCTTGTAAGATCCGGCCACGCTCATCGTAAACGGTCCACGCTTGTCCTTATCCGGGTTCGGGTTAATCTCCGCCTTCGTCAAATCCGTCAGCGCAAAGCTCGAATTCATCGAAGAGAACAACTTCTCAACTGTCGTCTTATCGCCAGACTTCGCATCCATCGACCGCGGGAAAGCCATCACTACTGGCCGACCTGACATCTCCCGAACAATCGGATGGGTCTCAAATTTGTTGGCCAGCACAGCGCCACCCATCATCTGGCCCACACGGCTCAAATCCACCACAAGGTCCTTGTTGAGTGTCACGCCCCAGCCAGCCAGCACATCCACCAACACTTTGTTCTCAGCCACCTTAAGCTTGTCCACATTAAAGGGCGGGTCGAGCATAAACAACACCTTGCCGCCACCCTCGACATGCTTCTTCAAACTCTCAGCCGCACTAGCCGGATAGTCAAACTTTGGCCCGGGCACCACCAGCACTGTGCACTTGGCCGGAATCTCAGCCGTCTCAAGCAAGTTCAGGGTCTCAAGCTTATAGTTATCGCGAGTCACAATATCTTTGACGGCCGTATAGCCATCACGAGCGCTCTTCTCGAGTTCCTTCTCGCCACCGCCCTGGGCAAAACAAACCGTTCGCTCGGTGCCCTTAAGCACACGCACCAGCGCACTGGTAATCTGTTCTTCGGTCATCCCCTTTGCTTCTTCGCGCTTTGGCCCAGACTCGACAATAATCGTACCCAGATTCGTGATCCCGGCCGCTCGAGCCAGCGCCGGCTTCTTGATCGCATCCACGTATTCCACCTTCAGCTTCGAAGAGAGAATCGTGTATTGTCCAAGCAAATCCTTGGCCTGAGTAAAGCCTTCCTGGTTATCCCAGTAGGTGATCTGTACATCCTTCGACAGGCCCTTCACCACTTTGATCGTCTGATCAGAAAGGCTATAGCGTTTGTTCGAAGTCGTATCGTAGGTCTTGTTGTTCTTGTTCGCCAGATAGTTGGCGACGCCGAGTACGGCGAGAATGACCAAAATGTAAGCGGTCGAATAGAGACTGTATTTTTGTTGACGTGTGTTCATACTATCCCCGGTACCTCAGTGACTCGAGTGATCTTGCTGTTAAAAACAGACCCAGAAAACTCACACTCGCATAGTAAAGGACGTCCTTCAGATCCAGCACCCCCTTGATGAACGACTCGTTATGCCGCAACAACGACACATAGGTCAAAATTTCGGTCGCCACATTCTGATCCATATTCGACATCCACTCAAATACCCACAACATCAGCAGCAATACAAAGGTGCTGAACGCGGCGGCAATCTGGTTTTGCGTGACGGAAGACAAAAACATCCCCAGCGCCAGCATCGCCGCGCCTTGTAACAACAGGCCCAGATAGCCCACCGCCAGCGGCTTCCAGTCGGGCTTGCCATAGGCAAACAGAAAAATCAGATTCAGCCCCGAGAACGCCAGCAGACTCGCATACATCCCCACTGCGCCAGCCCACTTACCCAGTAGAATTTCCCAATCCTTCAAGGGAGAAGTCAGCAGCAATTCCATCGTCCCGCGGCTCTTCTCCTCAGCAAATAGCCGCATTGTCAGCATCGGGATCATAAACAGACAAAGCACACCACAATTGCCCAGCAAATTGCGAATCACCAGCTCATTCAGATTCATCGGCATCGTGCGCCCGGTCATCTGCGCCTGCATGCTCGCCCGGACGAAGAAGTAAACCAGTGACCAGAAGAAATACCCAAACATCGCCGCATAGGCACCAATCAGCACATAGGCAATTGGCGACTGAAAGTAGGCGTTCAATTCCTTGCGCGCAATCGTCAGTACGTTTCTCATGACTTCACTTCCTCCGCGCCCGCTGTCGTCAGGCTCAAGAACAACTCATCAAGGCTCACTGCGGCTGAATCCAGCCGATACAGATTCCAGCCCTGGCCCAGCACAATCTGGGCCAGCTTCGGCCTCAAATCTTCACTCGTCGCCGTATCGACATCAATGCGCCACAAACCGCCATCATTGCCCGCCGTGACACCACTGACGCCCTCGATAGACGAAAACGGCGCACTCAAATCCTCTGCAGTGGGTGCCCCATCCGGCACTGACACTTCCATCACAGCGCCATTGCGCCGAGTCAGGTCTTCCATGGTCCCCGAAGTGGCAATCTTGCCCTTGTTGATGATGACGAGGCTCTCGCACATCGCCTTTACTTCTTGCAAAATATGCGTGCTCAGAACAATGGTGTGCGCGCCGGCGAGGCTCTTGATCAGATCGCGAGTTTCTAGAATTTGCTTCGGGTCAAAGCCACTGGTCGGCTCGTCCAAAATCAGCACTTCTGGATTGTGTATGATTGCCTGCGCCAGACCCACCCGCTGCCGGTAGCCCTTGGAGAGCTTCCCGATCAGCTTCGACCACACATCCTTAACAAAGCACTTCGCCGCCGCTTCCTGGCTCCGCTGCAGCACTTCTTTTTCGGGAACACCCTTAATACGAGCCACAAACTGCAAGTACTCGCCTACTTCCATATCCGGGTAGACAGGAGGCGTTTCGGGCAGGTAACCAATTCTTTTTTTGACTTCAAGCGGCTGCTTCACCACATCAAAACCTGCGATTGAAGCCGTACCTTCGGAGGGCGGCATAAAGCAGGTCAGCATGCGCATAGTTGTAGTTTTCCCGGCACCATTCGGCCCGAGAAACCCGACGATCTGCCCCTTCTCAACCGAGAAGGAAACATGATCAACTGCGACGGTGTGCGCATAGCGCTTCGTCAATCCATCAACCTGGATCATAAGATGATATTGCTTTCTATCTTTGGGGTGAACTTACATCATACCCATAGAGGGCCAAATTTGAGTGCCGGTTTCCGGCATCTGTGAAAACGGCGGATACATTCCAGGGAACCATTCTTCCACTACGTCAATCGGAAAATTCAGCCGCAACGGCCCACGCGGGAGCTCAGACTTTAAGACGCGCAAGTCAACCAAACGTGAAACGATTTCCCGCCCCTGCCGTTCTTTTACCGCTGCCATCGCTGGCACTTGCCCCCGCTCAATCGAACCCTGATACCAGACCTCGCGCAGTACCTGATAACTGCCCTGCTCCAATTTCTTCGCCGCCACTTGCCTGGCACACCAGGCCTCGATCCGCGCAAGCAAAGCGCCGGGTTCGATCAATTTGGCCATAAAGCCCACTTGGTCAATGGCCGTCTCCAGAAAATAGATGCAAAACTCTACAAGCGCTCGCTCGCTGAGCATGCCCCGCCCGTCATAGTCGCCGTATCTCGGTTGGTCTGCCGC
The DNA here is from genome assembly GCA_043718395.1 of Acidobacteriota bacterium. GTDB lineage: Bacteria > Acidobacteriota > Terriglobia > Bryobacterales > Bryobacteraceae > Bryobacter. The sequence goes on along the minus strand of JAYSVS010000185.1, from coordinate 111,899 downwards.
AGCCAGCAATGCCTTGTAACGCTCCACGCTACGGGCCAAGCCACGGGCCACGCTCCACATGCTGCACCCCAATCCAGAGCGCAACAGCATCGCATGTGACATCAACCTCACTACCCGGCCATTGCCGTCGTAGAAGGGATGAATCCAGGCAAATCGATGGTGAGCGGCCCCCAGTGCGACAACATAGCGATGCCCGGAGATCTTCTTCGAACTATAAGCCTCTTCAAACCGCTTCAAATAGGCTGGCAACTTGTTTGCCCTGGGCGGCACGTGCGCCCCAACGGCCACCCCGCCATCGCGAAATTCCCCCGGAACCACTTCTTTGCGCTCCCCAGTCTCCGGGTTCTCGACCACCAGCAATTCCTTCGGCAAATGCAAACAAAATTCCCGGTGCAACCATCGCGCGTACTCCGCGCTGGCAGGCTCGACATCTGGCCCCTTGCCCTCATCAATCAAGCCTTGCAAATGAATATGCGCCGCCGCCTCTAATTGCAGATTCCGCTTCTCCGGCTTCCCCACATAATCCCGGGTCAATGCTGAATCAATATCCTGCGGATGTGTATGATGTCCTTCAATCAAATTGGAGTAGTAGCAATTCATCGACCGCACCAGCTCCCCGATCACCAGTCGATTTTCCACATGCACCTGCGCGGCGAAAGCGCTCGCTACCCGGGTCAACTGAAAGCCCAGAGCGTCAACCTCAGCCCTGCCCTCCGCAGGCATCATCGGCGTCATACCATCACCAGACAGTGAACCTGCACTCCTGAGCCTGGTTTTTCCCGCCGTCCGTGCCGCTCTTTTCACCGTTGCCATATTGCCTCTAAACCATTATGGCATAAACACCAATACACCAATTCACCAATTCACCATGCCGCCCCTTGTGCCGCTCTCTGTGCCGTTACTCCGGTGCCGCCAAACCCATCACCTGAAAGCCCGCATCCACATAAATTACATTCCCCGTAACACCCCGTCCCAGCGCGCTCCCCAAAAACACTGCCGTATCGCCGACCTCAGCCGGGTCCGTATTCCGCTTCAGCGGCGCAACGGCCGCCACGCCCTCCAGCACACTTGAAAAATCCTTGATCCCGCGCGCGCTCGCCGTCTTGATTGGCCCGGCCGAGATGGCATTCACGCGAATATTCTTCGCGCCCAGATCGCTGGCCAGGTACCGCACGCAAGCCTCCAGAGCCGCCTTCGCCACGCCCATTACGTTGTAATTCTGTATCACCCTCACTGATCCCAGGTAGGTAAGAGTCATAATCGACCCGCCCTCGGTCATCAATGGCGCAAACGCCCGCGCCACACTGACGAGCGAATAAGCGCTCACTTCTTGCGCCAGCAAATACCCATCTCGCGACGTCTCTAAGAACGGCCTGCTCAAATCTTCCCGGTTGGCAAATGCAATCGAATGCACCACCACATCGAGACGCTCTTGACTCATCGCGGCAACCGTCGCCGCCAGCTCTTCTTCCTTGGTCACGTCGCAATTAAGTACCAGTGACGCACCCAGATCCTTGCCCAAATCCTCAACGGTCACCTTCTGGCGTTCCCCTTGATAAGTGAGGATCAGGCGTGCGCCCTCGCGTCGATACGACTCCGCAATCGCGTAAGCAATGCTCCACTTGTTGGCAACACCAAGAATGATCGCCGTTTTTCCGGCAAGAAGCTGAGACATAAATCCTATTGTGTCATCTAAACTGGTGAAAGGAAAAACACCGAAACTCATGTCATTCTCACTACCTGCTCTCCCCTATGCGCACGACGCCCTCGAGCCGCACATTGACACCGCCACGATGGAAATCCATCACGGCAAGCACCACAACGCCTACATCACCAATCTGAACAAGGCCCTTGAATCCGCCCCCGAGCTCGCCGGCAAGACCATCGAAGAGCTCCTGGCCAACAACCTCGCTATCGTCCCCGACGCCATCAAGGCCCCTGTTCGCAACAACGGAGGCGGCCACTACAATCACTCCCTCTTCTGGACGATCCTCGGCCCCGGCGCTGGGGGCACGCCCGTCGGCAAACTCGCAGCAGCAATCGACGCCACTTTCGGATCCTTTGATGCCTTCAAAGAAAAGTTCGCCGCCGCTGGCACCACCCGCTTCGGTTCCGGCTGGGCCTGGCTCAGCAAAACCGCAGACGGCAAGCTTGTCATCTCCTCCACCCCCAACCAGGACAACCCCCTGATGGAAGGCAACTTCCCCATCATCGGCCTCGACGTCTGGGAGCACGCCTACTACCTCAAATATCAGAACCGCCGCCCTGATTACATCGGTTCCTGGTGGAATGTCGTCAACTGGGTAGAAGCCGACACTCGCTTCAACAGCTAAATGAGATAAAAAGCCCGCCGCAAAGCGGGCTTTTTGCGTTACGATTCGATGCAATGGCCGACGTCCTCACGCTCACTGGCGTATCAAAGATCTTCCCCACGCATCGCGCAGTCGACGACGTCCACCTGAGTCTCCCCACCGGCGAGTTCCACGCCCTTGTCGGCCCATCCGGATGCGGCAAAACTACCACTCTCCGTATGGTTGCCGGCTTTGAAATCCCTACCACCGGCACCGTCCTCCTCGAAGGCCAAAACGTAGCCGACCTTCCACCCTACGAGCGCAACGTCTCAACAGTTTTTCAAAGTTATGCCCTCTTCCCCCACCTCACGGTGCGTCAAAACGTAGAATTCGGCCTAAGAAGAAAGTCTGCCACTAACATCAGCGAAAAGGTCGCCGAAGTTCTGGACCTCGTCCAGCTCACCGGCAAAGAAGACCGCCTGCCCGCCAAACTCTCCGGCGGAGAAAAACAGCGAGCCGCCCTTGCGAGATCACTAGCGCTAGCCCCCGCCGTCCTCCTCTTAGACGAACCCCTAAGCGCCCTCGACCCCAACCTCCGCCAGCAAGTCCGGCTCGAACTCAAAGCGCTCCAGCGCCGCGTCGGCATTACTTTTCTGATGGTCACCCACGACCAGGAAGAAGCCCTGACCCTAGCCGACCGCATCACCGTAATGAACAAAGGAAAGGTGGAACAAACCGGCACCCCCCACGAGATCTACCTCAAACCCGCCACCCCCTTTGTCGCGCAATTCCTGGGCGACATGAACTGGCTCGGCAAGATGGGCCTCCGTCCTGAAGCCACCCGCATCTCAAAAGCCCCAACCGAAAGCTCAACCCCCGCCACCGTCCTCCGCTCCACCTTCCTTGGAAACTTCATCCACATCCAGGCGGTTACAACAAACAACGAAACCCTCACAGCAGAAGTCTCCCGCTTCGACCAAAGCTACCAGCCGGGCGACCAGATACACCTCTGGTGGCGCAAAGAAGACGAGCTTCACTTCCGATGAACCTCCGCCGCATCTTCCTGCTCCCGGCCTCGCTGGTCACCATCGGGCTCTTCCTCGTCCCGATGACGATCGTCCTCGCGTACAGCCTCATGACCCGCGGCCCCTACGGCGGCCAGGGCCTGCCGCTCACTCTTGAAAATTACCAACGCTTCCTCGATCCTCTTTACGGCGAAATCCTCCTCCGCTCCTTCTGGATCGCAGGCGAAACCACTATCCTCTGCCTCATCCTGGGCTTCCCCCTCGCGTGGTACATCACCCGCAGCGGCCCGCGCCGCGACCTACTTCTGCAACTCGTCATGCTCCCCTTCTGGACCAGCTTCCTTGTGCGCACCTACGCCTGGGTCTTCCTGCTGCGAGACACTGGCCTCTTCAATACGGTCCTTATGGCCACCGGCCTGATCAGCGAGCCTCTCCCCCTGCTCTACAACCACGGCGCGGTGCTGCTGGGCCTCGTCTACACCAGCCTCCCGCTAGCGATCCTCCCGATCTATTCAACGCTAGAACGGCTCGACTATTCGATGGTAGAAGCCGCTGCTGACTTAGGAGCAAAGCCTCTAACCACGCTCTTCAAAGTCATCCTCCCCATCGCAACTCCCGGCCTCCGGGCCGCTGCATTCCTTGTCTTCGTCCCAAGTCTAGGCACCTACCTCACCAGCGATCTATTAGGAGGAGGCAGCACGATCCTGATCGGCAACCTGGTCCAGAACCAATTCACAACAGCAAGAGACTGGCCCTTCGGAGCCGCCGCCTCGCTCATCCTGATGGCAATCGTCCTGGCAGGCCTCTGGGCTGTAACCAGAAACGGAGAAGACGTCCTGTGAGACCAACTCTGCTGGGCCTCTACGCAACACTCATCTACGTCTTCCTCCATCTGCCACTGTTGGTTCTAGCGATCTTCAGTTTCAACTCTTCAAAGCTCACGCACTGGGAAGGAGCCTCCCTGATCTGGTACCAGACAGCACTAACAGACCCAGCGCTGCTAGAAGCCACCGCCAACAGTCTCATCATCGCCACCTTCTCTACCATACTCGCGACAACCATCGGGACCCTGGCGGCCTACGCCCTCTGGAAGCAAAAGGCCCGCTGGATCACTGCTTCACTCTCTGTTTCACTAGTCACCCCAGAGATCGTCACAGCCATCTCGTTGCTCGCTCTCTTCCAGATCATCTTCCGCACGCTCCGCTTGCAACTAGGCATGCACACAGTAGTCCTGGCCCATCTCAGCTTTTGCCTCGTCTACGTGGTGATGGTCATATTAGCCCGGCTCCGCACCATGGACAACACCTTCGAGGAAGCAGCCCAAGATCTGGGTGCCACCCCTTTCGAAGCCTTCTGGCACGTCACCCTACCTATGCTAAAACCCGGCATCATAGCCGCAGCCCTGCTGGCTTTCACCACGTCACTAGACGACTACGTGATCACGAGTCTGGTCGCCGGAGTCGACAGCGAAACTCTCCCCATGATCATCTATGGAATGGCAAGAAGAGGCGTAAACCCAGCCGTCAATGCGATCTCGACAATCATCGTTGTGGGGCTAGGAGTCCTGATCGTAATCAGCCAGCGTCTGGAGCAACGCACATGAGGCGCCGCCATTTCTTCCTAGCCCTGAGCGGGCTAGCAGGCTGCACCAGTCAAACCAAGCCTCGACTCAACATCATCAACTATTCTGACTACATAGCAAAAGAAACTGTCCCGGCTTTCGAGCGGGAATTCAACGTCCAGGTAAGGTATTCCGCAGTAATCGAAGGTAGCGAAGAAACGATAGCGAAGACCATGTCCGGCAACTCTGGCTGGGACGTAGTCTTCCCGGAGAACCGGCTAGTCAACCCAATGAAAGAGATGAGCCTCCTCACTCCTCTAGACCACAGGAAACTCCCCAACCTAACCAATCTGGCGCCCCGCTTCATAAAACCAGACTGGGACAAGAACCTCGAATGGAGCCTCCCCTATCTCTGGTCCAACTGCGGCATCCTCTGCCCCAGTAAACTCTCGATCAATAGTTGGCAAGACCTCTGGAGCCGAACCTACAAAGGCAAGGTAACGATGTTAGACGAGCCCAGCGAGGTCTTCGCAGCCTGCCTAAAGGTTTTGGGGTACTCCATCAACACCAACTCCGTAGAAGAACTGCGGAAGGCGCAAAAGCTGGCGATAGACCAAAAGAAAATCCTCAGGGCTTACCTAAACACAGAGGTGCGCGACCAAGTAGCCTCAGGCGACGTAACAGCAGCCCAACTCTGGCAAGGCAGTGCGCAGCTAACGATAGACCAAGCCCCCCACCTCCACTTCGTCCACCCCAAGGAAGGATACAGCCTCTACTGCGACTGCGTAGCAATCCTGGCCGAATCCCGCCGCAAAGATCTAGCCCACGACTTCTTAAACTTTCTGTACCGTTCTCAGATTGCTGCCGCAAACTGCAAAGCCAGCCGCGCCTCCTCCCCTTGCAGCACAGACAACGAACAAGTCCTGGAAGGAGGTGAATGGTTTCAAACCAGCTCCGCCCCCACCCAACGCCTCCGCGACCGCCTCTGGACCGAAGTCAAATCCGCCTAGATACAGTTTGGAATCCATGCGCCGAATCCAAGGAGGCAGGTTTGTTTACTGCAAAAGAGCACTACAAACCAAAACCAGCATCGATAGCGGAATCCGTTCCTAGCGCTTCGCCCAGCGTATCCCCAAAAGCCGAAGCGGATGTAGCAGCCTGCGTTAACAGTTGGACGCGTGGCAACTGCTCCAGTTGCAGCGTCTCAGTCAGATAACGCAACTGACGGCAGACAGCCCAAGGCAATCCAATTCCAAAGGTGAAGACCGTCAGGAGCGCATTGGTAAAAGTCAGAATCAACAGCCCGTCACCGCTAAGGGTCGAGCGAAAGGGTACACCCGCAAACTTCGTATGTTGCCAGTTGAAATTCCCCAGCTTAGCCGCATACCAGAATCGATAAAGCGTCAGGGTCGGAAAGAACAGAAGCAACAGCTTCACATAAGGCCAAACTAATTTCTTCCCGTCACCGCTAAACTCAAACTGCTGCCCGCCAAACCAGGTATTCTCCAGCACGTAACGCCTCAAATTAGTAATGAAAATCGGTAGATACAGACTCAGGCTGATCGCCGTCAAAAACAACCCTATCCAGACAATCACCGTCAACTTCCAGAGGTCGCCGCGATAAGCAAAGCGCCGTCCCTGCCAGCTCGTCCTGCTCCATCGATAGCGTATCGCCCCATGAAGCGCCAGCGGAGCCAGCAGCGCAAACCCCAAGATCAAAATGAGTGCCACAATTCCAGAAGCCTTGCGCTCTCCAAGATAAACAAGCGTGACCGCCACGCTGCCATAAAACAGGATCACGACTGCCATCAGCTTCAGCCAGCCCAGCAGCAACTCCTTGCCCGTGCCATGAAAGGCAAACGGCTGCCCGGCCAGGCGAATCTGAGACCAAAGGTATTGCTTCACGGCGATACGTCCCCAAAAGCTGTAAATGCCAAGGGTAATGATGCTGAAGCAGATCAGCTTTAGATATAGCACCAGCAGTGTGGCACCATCCCCGGTGAAATCAAAGCTGCCAGTCTCGGATGACGGCAGGACAAGCGTCGCAGGAGGGCCAAACAAATAGCCACAGTTACAGCGCAAGGGAGTGGCTTCGTACTCGGTTCCGCAGTTCGGACAATAAGCCATGCCCGCCAGTCTAACTCAATCGTCGTCGTCGGAAGAGGAGGTCACCTTAAGCACAGCAAGGAAGGCTTCCTGCGGAATCTCCACCCGGCCCACCCGCTTCATGCGCTTCTTGCCTTCCTTCTGCTTGTCCAGAAGTTTCCGCTTACGGCTGATGTCTCCGCCATAACACTTGGCAATCACGTTCTTGCGAATGGCAGAAATCGTCTCGCGCGCAATGATCTTCGCACCGATAGCAGCCTGCAAAGCCACTTCGAACATCTGCCGCGGAATCAGCTTACGCAAGCGCTCAATCAGAATGCGGCCGCGCTCATAAGCAAATTCCTTATGCACGATCATCGACAGCGCATCCACCGGCTCGCCGGCCACCATCACATCCAGCTTTACCATTGGCGAGACACGCATGCCGGCCAGATGATAGTCGAGCGAAGCATAGCCGCGCGAACAGCTCTTTAAACGGTCGTAGAAGTCGAGCACGACTTCGTTGAGAGGTAATTCGTAGACCAGCATCACGCGCTGGTTGCCGATAAATTCAAACTTCTTCTGCATTCCGCGCTTCTCTTCGACCAATGCCAGAATCTCGCCAATATACTCTTCACGGGTAATGATCGTAGCTTCAATAATGGGCTCTTCGATCTTGTCGATCTCGGTCGGATCTGGGAAGCGCTGCGGATTGTCTACCGTGATCGCTTTGCCATTCATCAGGGTGATTACGTAGCGCACTCCCGGTGCCGTCGTGATCAGGTCGATATTGAACTCGCGCTCCAGCCGCTCCTGCACGATTTCCATATGCAAAAGCCCCAGAAAGCCACACCGGAAGCCAAAGCCCAAGGCCGCAGAGCTTTCGGATTCGTAACTCAATGCACTGTCGTTTAGCCGCAACTTTTCCAGTGCCTCACGAAGCAAGCCATGCTCGCTGCTCTCCACCGGATAGAGTCCAGCGAAAACCATCGGCTTGATCTCCTGGAAACCAGGCACGGGCTCAGCCGCGAGCCGCCCTTCTTCCATGATCGTGTCGCCAATCTGTGCCTCTGACACAGTCTTGATGTTGGCAAATAGAAAACCTACTTCGCCTGCGCTCAACTCATCACAGGGAACAGGTTTGGGCGACTGGTAGCCCAACCCATCTACTTCAAATACCTTGCCGCCGGCATTGAGACGAATCTTCATGCCCTTGCGAATCCTGCCGTCCACCACCCTCATCAGGATGATCACGCCGCGATAGGAATCAAACCAGCTATCGAAAATCAACGCCCGCAGAGGGTCTTCCATCTTGCCGCGCGGATGAGGAACCTTCTTGACGACGGCCTCAAGGATGTCTTCGATCCCGATGCCGTTCTTCGCGCTGGCAAGCACTGCTTCAGACGCATCAAGCCCAACCAGGGTCTCGATCTGTTCGCGAATCCGCTCTGGCTCCGCGCTCGGCAAATCAATCTTGTTGATCACCGGGATGATCTCGAGATCAAGACCCAACGCAAGATAAGTGTTGGCTAGCGTCTGCGCCTCCACGCCCTGCGAGGCATCGACAATCAGCAACGCCCCTTCACAGGCCTGCAGGCTGCGCGACACTTCATAGCTGAAGTCCACGTGCCCCGGGGTGTCGATCAGATTCAACTGATAGAGGATGCCATCTTTGGCCTTGTAATTCAACCGCACTGCGTGGGCTTTGATGGTGATGCCGCGCTCTCGCTCGAGATCCATCGAGTCGAGAACCTGGGCCATCATTTCACGCTGACTCAAGGCTCCGGTCACTTCCAGCAGGCGATCAGCCAACGTGGATTTGCCATGGTCAATGTGCGCGATGATCGAGAAGTTCCTAATAAATACTGGATCCATGCGCTAAACTGAGGTTACCTCTTCTTTACCCCATATGTCCTCTTTTCTTCCCCATGAAATCAAGGTGCGCGAAGGCTTTGGCTCTGCCCAGGGACTGCGAATCTCGATCGTGGTGAGCCGCTTTAACAACCTGGTGACCGACCGTTTACTCTCTGGTGCCCTCGACGCTCTCTCCCGTGCCGGAGCCAGCGCTGAAAACCTCGAGGTGATCAAGGTTCCGGGGGCGTGGGAGATGCCTGTCGTTGCAGCAACACTGGCAAAACTTGGTCAGACCGACGCAATCGTTTGCTTGGGCTGTGTGGTTCGCGGTGATACGCCACACTTCGATTACGTTGCCGGCGAGAATGCCAGAGGCATTACCGCGGTTGCGACAGAAAGTGGCATTCCGATCCTCAATGGGGTCCTTACCACCAACACCATGCAACAGGCGCTTGATCGCGCCGACGGCATCATGGGCAACAAGGGTGCTGAAGCAGCCATGGGTGCAGTCGAGATGGCCCATCTGCTCCGGCAGCTCAAGGGCGCGAAGGGATAGCAGGGGATCATGGCAAGTCGAAGAAAATCGCGCGAACGTGCGCTTCAAGTTCTGTTCTTGTGCGACTTGGGAACGTACGAAACCGAAGCTGCCATTGAGGCTTATTACGAAACTCTTCACAGTGAAGACGAAGATTTTTCACGGCTGGACAAAGACAAATTCATGGAAGAGCTGGTGCGCGGTGCCATGGCCAAGCGCGACGTGCTCGATGCCCGCATCGGCAAAGCCAGTGAGCATTGGCGCATCGACAGAATGCCCTCGGTAGACCGCAACATCCTGCGGCTTGCCACATTCGAGCTACTCGAAAACGTCTTGCCCTACGCCGTCATCATCGATGAAGCGCTAGAGCTAGCCCGCCGCTACAGCGGCCCCGAGAGCGTCTCCTTCGTCAATGGTGTCCTCGATTCCATCCGCGCCAGCCAGGAACGGCCAATCGAAACAATTCAAGTGCCCAAACCTTAATTTTAAGTAAAAGGGCGAATCCAAAGTAGGTGGACAATGCTGCAAGTAGCCTTTCAGGCGCTAACCCCAATCATTTCAGAAGTGCCATTCTTCATGATTGCTATAACTTCAATCACGGAATAGCGATTGTCTACGCCGAGTTTTCGCAAAATATTGCTCACGTGGAAACGAATTGTACGTTCACTTACGAAGAGTGCAGACGCGATCTCCTTGTTGGACCGCCTCAGGGTTAACTGTTTGATAACCATGCACTCCGTTTTAGTCAACCTCGGACAATGAACGAACCCTGTTTCGCCTTCTGGCCCAAAATTAGGTATATGACAATTCAATTGAGACGAAGCAGAATTGTGAGTTCCACGCCTAGAACACAAATCAACCGCATCAATGCCGTCAAGAAGCTGCTCAACAGTAACAATGCCACCAAAACCCTGGCGAATTAGCTGGGAAGCCAAATCAGCCTCAGAATCTTTAGGTATAACGAATGCACACGCTAATGCGTCACTTGTCCTCAATACGGCAGCGACAACATCCAAAGGGTAGAGAGAACTTTCTTCATCAATCACAATGGCTTCGCACTTTTGAGCAGAATGAAGCAACATCAGCAACTCACACATTGAAAACACACTGGCTAAACTACAATCACTCTTTACTTTCTCTTGCAAAAAAGCATGGGCCAAACGGTTGGAAGATAGAAATGCAATTCTCATAAGTACGTCCCGCCTAAATTAAGTCTTCGTATGGACATGGTTAGAATCTTCCTTTCAGAAGATTGCAACTGTTTTTCGGTGCTAAGCCAGAGAGTTCGGAGTTAGGCAGTTAAATCTCAGGCCTTGAGATCGACAACCGAGTTCTCTCGTTCCAATACTAACAGGTCCCCTTTCTCTAAATGTCACCTACTCACATTTGCCTGCAGAACGTGGGCAAATGCTATGTTCTCGAGCAAAACTATCCGGCTCAAACACATAGACTCACCACAAGAGCGTGAAGGCATTCCGCCAATATTTGACATCATCACAATGAAAAGGCAATCAACTCAGAAGTTGTACCTTGTCCAGCTGCCACAATTATCATTTGATTGCCGCTACGGGCACGACAAGTCATTGGAGTTCCATGAGTGTCAGCACCCAACTGTGAGCTCCACAGTTCAACACCTGATTCTAAACTGTAGGCGCGTAAAGCAGAATCGCCATTACCTGCAAAGACGAGCCCTGTCGATGTCACAATCGGACCGGACCTTCCGGGCGAGCCTAATCTCTTGGGAAACTTTACGCCTTTCCCCAACGGGTGTTGTCGAATAAACGGCCAATCTCCCGCAGGAACTCTCCAAATGACTGTACGGCTATTTATGTCAATAGCGATCAACTCCCCGTATGGTGGTTTAGAAATTGGAAAGCCTTGTTCCATCGAAACGTCTGAATCACCAATGTGAGCGTAAACCGCATTTCCATTATCTGATGAAACTGGAACTACTTTAAGCAAGCTTGCTATTTGTGATGTTTTGACTACTAAGATCCCTCTCGCCGCGTGATACGCGCCCCCCCCCCAATTTACGCATCCAAAAACCCCCGGCATTGAGATAGTGCCTTCCACACTCGGCGGAGTAAACAGCGGGCCGAGTTTAAAGCCGGCAATCAACTTAGACGCTTGCTGGGAAAGTTTCAGAGTGGAATCAATAACTTTACTCAAATCGAAGCCTTGTTCGCAAAGCACTGGCCAGTCTAAAACAAATGGCTGCGTCCTGGAAGATACTTCTCCGGGAATAACACTTTGACTCACCTCACGCTCTACAATTGTGCTGAGGGGCTTGCCCGTTGACCGATCAAAAGCATAGATGAAACCGCTCTTTGTTAACTGAATGACACCGTGACTTTGACTTCCTCCGGTCAACCCATCGGCAAGAATAGGTGCGGACGCAAGATCATAGTCCCACAAATCGTGATGCACCGTCTGGAAAGACCACTTTTTCTTTCCCGTTGCGATATCAAGGCAAACCAAAGAATCTGAATATAAATTGTCGCCTAGCCGCGCACCTCCGAAATAGTCATTGCCGGGTGCACTCACTGGCAAATATACCAGCCCCAATTTACTGTCTGCCGAAATGGGAGCCCAGACGTTAACATGTCCATCGTTGAGCTTAGAGAATTTTCCCTTCGACCACGTCGCACCATATTTAACAGTCTCAAACTTCCATCGTAAAGCGCCCGTCACTACATCAAAAGCCAATACCTCGCCTGTAGTATCCGCGTAGCCTCTTAACATATCACTAACGCTATATCCAGCAATGATGATATCGCCAACAACGAGTGGAGGAGAAGTCATCGAAGCTCCGACAAGGCGCCCTTTCCGTTTTAGATGACTGCTGACGTCAACTTTTCCGTTATGGCCAAAACTCTGAATGGGTATACCTGTGTCCAAAGCTAAGGCCCAAAGATCCATCCTTGCACCCGAAATTATTCGACTTTGATGCTTGGGACCAGCCGTCCAAATCGCCAGACCACGCTGAATTGAGCCGACCGACGACAAAATCGGGCCACGTAAATAGGTATGAGGATCAAATTCCCAGCTTTTAATGCCAGTGTCAGCATTCAAGGCAACCACCCTGTTTAATGGGGTTGGTACGAAAATGATACCCTTATTTGAAATCGGCGTTGCTTGGAAATCTCCAGCTACAGTAGGCCATGCCTTCTTTGGAGATGGATCGTCAACCTTCCACCTCCAACGCTCGATAAGTTTGGAGACATTGGCTTTGTCGATCTGTTTCAGCTCTGAATAATGCGAAGATCCAACATCGGCACCGTATGAAAACCACTCACTACTATTGATCGGGAAAACGCTCACAAGAACCACTAGCACATTGACCGTCGTCTTCACTTGACGTAGCCGTAGACGCACCTTTATGAACATGGATGTCCTCCTGTTTCTCATTCACTGAGGGTTGAAAGTGCTCGGCACTTTTCATTCTTCGCTGCCGATAACAGCAACTTCAGGACTGATTGCATTTCGTTAGAATACAGCCCACTTGCAGCAAGCGCGAACTTCCAACGTTCGAAAGACTTACCTGACTGCTCATGCAAATCGCCAGCGTCAGTGCATTCTCCTAAAAACGCTTTCAAGAATAGAAAAGGCATGTCATCTAAATCGGGCTCCTCCCAAGTTGGTCCAAGATATGTCAGATAATCTGTTACAAGCTGTCCAAGCGATTCCGTGTCTGAAATCTCCGAAAGTTGCCAATACAGTCGATTGATCTCTGACAGCCTTATCCTAGTGGGAGCCGAATGAATCGAAGATAAGTACTGGAGTGCTTTTCCTCTCAGCACATGCATCTTTTCAGAATCAATAGTTTCAGATCTTTCAGTCTCTGGATCTGCGTCGTAGTACTTCGCAATTTGCTTTGATAGTTCGCTTCTTTGAATAGAACTATTTACTTTAGATTGCCAATCTAGATCTATGCTGCTCTTCGTTGCAACATTACTCTCATCCCTCAAGGCAACTTTTAGATTTTTCACATCTCGGAGAACAAGGTATTGAGGGAACTGTTTGGCTAAGTCCTGCAAAGATAGGCCCGGCACCATTAACACTGTTTTATCCAGCCACACAAGCCCCTCGCATCGGTGCTTATTGGATTCAAGCGCAAAGTGTTTATAAGCTTGCATTAATGAAATGTTTAGTCTAGTGTATCCTGGCAAAGCTTTAGCTAAATTAGCCATTTTTCTTGTCAGTTGTCCATGAACTATTGCTATTGTGTAAGTTGGATCCTTGGATTCCACTTTTGAAAATAAATCTGCGATCAGTTCTGCATTGGAAGCTAGCTCAGGGGCGTTGTGTGATACTTCCATTAAGAAATCAACAAATCCGGGCAGTTGCAGAGCAGATCTTACACCAATTGCAATTGAATGGATATAGAGTAGTTTTCTGTTGTCATTTCCACTAAACACCTTCGACGTGAGCTTTGCGAGCTCTGAATAAGCCTCATTGAATTTAGGAAACAGTGCTGTGGAGCAAGAATATTGATTTGTGTCAGTTGGCACAAGTTGCTCCAACATTTCTCTAGCCCTACTGGGATTAAGTTCAATCATCTGTTTCGCTATCATAATCTTTGTGGTCAACTGATCAAAATTGAGTTCATTCCAAGGAATTTCTACTAGCGGCCCCGTGGTATTCTTGCTTACAAAATTTAGTCGATTCGGCGGCGCGTAAGCTGAAAACGCATATGCCTCCTCGAGTAACAGTAATTTTCTTTCCCTTTCTTTTGTTTGACCGCTAATCTGAACTGACAAATATGACCGAAGCGAAGGTCTAACGACTGCCAGCAAGCTATTTAAGTGTTCATCACGAGTCATGCGTTGAGCGGACGTTTGTTGTGGAGATGCTGAAATACAAATGGCGACCAGCAAGGTCCCTTTGCATAGTTGCAGGCTTTTTCTATTTAGAGGCATGTAATATTCTTTTCCAATACATTGATCTTCTCTCTTCAAAAGCGGAATGCTCTATGGTGTGGCATTCTGTACATGTGTCGAGGCTTGGTGTTGATGAAAGTGCAGTCGATCCTCCTGACTTAGTGTGGGCTTCACCTGGCCCATGGCAGACTTCACATCCGACATTTTCCATTTCACGTTGTCGTCTCTCCATACTATAGCCCCCTGCTTTTTCAAAGCCAGTTACATGACAAGCTATGCAATTTGGATTATAGTTTCTTCGTCGATCTATCAGCGTTTTAATGGCGGAGGAGTGAGCTGTCGATCTCCACTGGGCATATTCTTTATTGTGGCAAGTCTTACATGTTTCAGTTCCAACATACCTCGGCGATGTTGGAGAGTTATTCTCCATAGTATTTGGCTTAATTGATTGAACTTTGTAGCTGCCAATCGCCTTCTTATACTCTGAAGATTGATACAGTGAATCAATCCTTCGTTGAATTGCTTTTTTTGGCGGAATCGTATCGTCCATCGTACGATACGCGCTGTGGGTTATCACAATTGAGCGTTCGCCGGTTCTTCCGAAAAGCAACCTTATCGTCGCGCCTTCATCACCCGGGTTAAACTCAATGAAGGTATTCCCGAGTCTACCAGAAGTAGTTGAGTCCGAGGATAACCCGTCGTAGTTGCTTAGAATTGCGGCAATGGCATTTGTTTTGCTGAGGATAAGTTTGATGGTCAAAGGATGAACTCGGCCAACAATTATTACTGACAGCTTGGCCACAACAGCCTCGTCCACTTTTTCAAGCACTTGATTGATTTCGTTCTCATTTTTTGAGGGAGAGAAGCCAGGGCGGTAGTTTACGTACTTCGTTGGGGTCAGCGCATCGTTCCACGAAATTATTCGGGTAGGCACTCCAGCTATGTCAAGATCCTTGTAAAGTGGTATTCTTGATGATGAATTGGCAATAAGAAAAGGATACAAGTTCTGAATCATTGAGCCATCCAATTGACTAACATCACGAGGCCCGAGCGTTATCACATTATATTTCATATCCGCCATCAGATCATAGAATAGTTTATTTTCGAGGATTTGGCTTTCCGAATCGGCATTCGTTGAAGTCAGTTTCGGTGAAAAGTGACCGAGGTCTATTTTTGTCTTGTTGTCATAGAGCACTGACATGGCCTGTGCTCTTTTAGCTGCGCCGC
The DNA here is from genome assembly GCA_043718395.1 of Acidobacteriota bacterium. GTDB lineage: Bacteria > Acidobacteriota > Terriglobia > Bryobacterales > Bryobacteraceae > Bryobacter. Next base: position 96,441 of record JAYSVS010000185.1, on the reverse strand, counting down.
CCGCCTGAGATAACTTGCACCCGCACATTTCTAGGTTACCATTTAATCCAGATGTGACTCCAATTAGCATCTTTGCATCATGCTGGATTGGAAGAGTTATAGGCTGAAGTGAGAAAGGCGAGCTAGATGCAAAGCTAGGAGTTATGGCAATAATGTTCTTATTCCACCATTCCCAGCCGGCGAAAGGGCCTAAGGTAAATAGAATGTTATGTTTAAAGGTATTCCATAGTCCATTTACCTTTGTCCTTGAAACAATCGTGTCCAATGAACTTCCTGCTTTTTGAAGTTGTTTTTCTAGATCGTCAAGAACTAACAGACCTTGGCTAGTTGCCGAGAGCTCTCGCAGGTTTACGTCATCATTACGATACAGGTTCGAAAGGGAATCAAATTGACGATTCAAAGAATCATAGTCTTGTCTTTTGTCGAACAGAAAGTGATCGAAGTTTAGCGCACCTAATTTGCCCGCAGATCTAAATGCATAATAAGCAGGCAGTGCGTGCAGCAGCCAAAGTTCACTGCCCCGCATTTGCTGCTCGTCTGACAGGTGGTTCAAAGTAATTTGGGTGGACAATACTCTCAGCAACCTTAGCAAGCGTTCAGGACTCATGGGGAGCAGATCTAGGGCGACGTAGTGTTTACTCAAAAGTGGATGAAAACTTATGAGTGGGTTTTGATCCTCTAAGTCAATTAAATCGGGAATAAAGTTCGCTTGACTTATCAGTGGGCCAAGACTGGTTAGTGCTCGCGATATGAGAAGTTGAGTTTCTGGTGGAATTGTCCTTTTTGAATGCAGGAGTATATGACGATTTCCGAAGTGAACTTTGACTTGATTCATGTGGCTAGGCCAAATTAAAGTAGATCTAGATATTGGACTTGGCCAATATGCTGCTTGTTTCGGCCTAAGAGAGGGGTAGTCTTGTTTAGATCGAATCGTAAAAATGTCGCTATCTATAGAACATATGGGCGTAACAAGTTTGATTGGATAAACAGCTCCCCGCTCATTCATGAGTCCGTACCGCGGGCCAGTGTTATCCAAATGAGCACTCTTAAATTGATTGCCGATAGATATTGAATAAGAAACGTCGGCCCGCTTTAATGATAGGTCAGTGCTCTCTTTTGTTGATTTCGTATTTGGCGTTGACTGCGGTTTGACGGAGAAGCTTGTATTTGTAATCAACATTCCAGATTGATCTTTTTTCTTCTGTAATCGTAGCGACGATACCAATGAAGAGGCTTTCCAGTTACTCAGTGGGGTGATTTCATTGGGCAATTCAAATTTGCATTCTATTGCTTTCGTTGAGGTAGTTTCAATATGCAGACTTACATCGATGGTTCGATTGGTCAGATTGGTGGCAATTGAGATTTCTTGCAGCCCAAGGCGGTCGACTTGGGCTGCAAGAGTTGACAACACGCTTGTTGATACTAGGAACAGGGAAAGCATAGATGTGCGCAGTCTGTCGTGAATTGACAGGTGTAGTTCAGCTTTGTTTCACACAACGGACCATTACTGCTGGCGTTGCAAGTAGTATTGGTGCATGTTCCAGTTGCTCTTAGAAGAAATGGATTGGTGACCGTGGCGTATGGGACGCTTTGGCTGGTTTGGATCAGAAGGAAGCAGCACAACAAGGCCGCTGCAAGGGATACCTTGATTATATTTTTCATTTGGAAGAACCTCTCTAGATTTATTGAGGGCATTGGGGGCTAATCCTCGTAGCTGAACAAACACCGCCACCGAGGAGCGTACATTGCCAATTTGTACGATTCATGCAATTGTCGGCTCCCTTTGTGCAATCTTTTTGCGAAGAAGATTGTGCCAAGACAAGAGCTGGGTTGGGAATCTTTACATTTTGTGAGGTGTCAGAAAGCAACATGAGGTCTGCTATTAATACGGCACCAAACATGAGGAAAGCGGCTTTATAAACCAATTTCATATGTACCTTTCTTTTTCTTGTTGAATTCACGCTCAATTCCATTTAATTGACATTTCGGCAGTTCTTTGGTCGGAGCGGTTGTTCTTGTTTGAAGTATAAGGGCAATAATGGGTGTTTTCTACTGGCTTCTTAGCCAGTAATAGTCTGGGTAGTGCAGTCTTCTTTTTGTACGCAATGGAGTCAGCCTGAGAGTCTATCGGAAATAGATTTCGCCGCACTTAGAATCAATAACTTACAGGCGATTAGCAGAATGAAAATCCCTGTAAGTTTTTGATTCCACGTTAGGGTTTTCAATTCCCGACAGGCTCCTCATCAGCACCTTGCAATAAGCCTAGTAGAATTAAGCCACTTGTGAGTTTTCTCTCCGTCAAATACATCCCACGCATGGAGTTCATGCCCCAGCCCCACTAGTGTCCGGCTATTTTCCCGAGTCGACGTATAAGCTGCTTAGAATCAATGATCTGCGGTGATTTTTCTTAATATCTATTTGAAATTCCAAAAGTTTGCCCCACGGTCAAAACCCTTTTGTTGAGGTGCGGAATAATGAGGCATGGGAAACTCATCGGAAACTCATCGGTCTGAACCGTCCCAAGCCCATCCCTCGATTTTCCTCAATGTTTTTGTAGTGCTTCCACTCCGTACCAACCCTATCCTATACTCAGCCTTCCCGCTCATCCTTTGTAGTCTTCGGTTCAGCGGTTCCTTTTCTACCACTTAGCTCAACAGTCCAATTCTCCCTAACTTGCCCGAAGTTTGCGAATTTCAGGCTGGGGACGGGTACATCCGTAGCAAAGATGCCGCCATTTTTTGGCAGGGCGCAATGGGTTCCAGGGCAAAGCCCACTCGCGAGCTTTGGCTCTTCACGCAATTTGCTCAGGCATGCAAAGGTGCCACTTAGAGATCAAAGCACAAAACCGCCCCCAATCCAAGTTCCAATCCCCATAGCCCTCAAGACTCGATAGCGGCTTAGCTCAACGCACGTTCTCATCAACGGAAACGGGCTCAGCATCCGTTTGCACCCCAACCTATCTACCCCGTTCCGCCGATGAGAACTTTATCATTTACAGGTATTTTCAGTTTTCTTCTGGCTCTAAACTGTTGATTCGAATATCCTCTTCAGATCTCAGGCATTAAGACCATAACTCCGCATTGTATCTTTTTCACAGGAGAAATCGCATAAACCAAAAGCAGGACATTGCCAATGATCCAACTACCGTAAAGCTCGCGCGCAACAAAACCGTTACCAAAGCGCACCTGACCGGAAAGCCGCATCCAGCCCAACATCAAACGCCTCCGCTCAGAAATTGCCCAACGCGAAGCCTAAATCCGCAGTAGAGAAAATAAGACAAACGAAGCCATCTGGGGCGCAGATAAGCACCCAGCAGAACCACAGAAAACTTAAATTCCCAAACCAACCCGTCCGGGACAGTCCCAAACAACGCCGGACCAGTTCTTTGACTTCCCGCCAGCTACGTAAAAACTACCGGCGACAGACGTGTGCCCTCCCGGCAGCCTATCCATACAATGACCCTTCGGATGGGCTGCCGAGCCCGCTTCCGCGCTTCGGCTTCGAAGTCGCCGTATAGATCCTGACTGACAATCGTGCCAAGCGCGGCCATGGATCGCAGAGAGGCGAGTCCTTTTGCGGGATCGCCACCGCGTTTTATGACGAGCGCGGCCAAGTGCTCCTCTGCTTCTGCGTATGCGGATTCCGGAACGAAGAAGGAAACATTGTCGGCGTGGGCTTCGAGGATACGCCGTACTCGATTGCCAAGAACGGCGCGAATCAGAATGTTGGCATCCAACACCAGGGTTCTACGTTCCATCGCCGGCTACTTCGCGTTCCGCTTCTTCTCGCGGCTGGACTGCCGGATCTCCTTGTACTCTTCCACCAGCTCATCCTCAGACGCGCCCCACGTGGCGATCATGGCGTCCAGATCTTTCGCCGCAGCGCGCATGGCCTCGACCTCCGCCTTGCGGCTCCGCTTCTGGGCTGGAATATAGAAGCCAAGCGTCTCGCCATGACGAGTGATCGCCAGCGGTTTCCCGCTTTCGAGGTAACCTGCCAGGTTCTCGCGGAACTCGCGCATGCCAATCTTCTCAGTTTCCATAGTGCGTACTCTGTGTACACAATAGCATATTTACTCACGGCCATCCACGGTCAGGCTTCAAAAGGAAAAACGGGCTTGAAAAGTGGTTCGATTCCATATAATTTACGAGGCGGTGGCAGGTGGTTTGTGATCGCCGTTCGCCGGTTTCGCGGTCCTTCCAGGTGCGCTGCGGGAGCGGTTCCGGCTCGCGGAAGTGAAGAGTGCGGGTGTGTCGCAAGTAATCAGCGCTGCGATCGATTCGGGCTGGTGAAATCGGATGAGGCCGTTGGCGGATCGAGGAAGTTTGCCCGGTATTTGCCGTTCTGGGCGTGAGTTCTTATTTAAAGTGAAGGCCGGAAGAGGAGACAGGCCTCGGCTAAACCATTCATTAGCAAGGGCTTCTTATTTAAGGCTTTCTTCGTTAGGGCGGGGATTGCAGCTTTTCGATATTCGATAGGAGTCGTTGCCGGTTATTGGCGCCGCTGCAAAGATGACCAAAATGAGAATTAGTTCAGCCGTTTGATCACGCATGCCCGGCTCTTGATTGGGTAAAGGAGTCAGGCAAAGAAGTCATCCTGATCCGAACATTGCAAAAAAGCAATAAAGTTGACCGCCCGGCCGATGCGAACTTTATCATTTGCAGGAATTTTCATTTATATTTTCCCTATAAACTGTTGATTCAAATATCCTCTTCAGTGGTCAAGCCTTAATACCAAAACTCCGCGTTGTATCTTCTCCACAGGAGAAATCGCATGAACGAAAAACAGGACATTACCAATGATCCAACTACCGTGAAGCTCGCGGGCAAGAAAACCGTTACCAAAGCGCACCTGACCGGAAAGCCGCATCCAGCCCAACATCAAACGCCTCCGCAGAGAAATCGCCCAACGCGAAGCCTACATCCGCAGTAGAGAAAATAAGACAAACGAAGCCATCTGGGGCGCAGATTGGCTCCCAGGCCAGCACCCAGCAGAACCACAGAAAACTTAGATTCCAGAACCAACACGTCCGGGACAGTCCCAAACAACGCTGGACCAGTTCATTGACATCCCGCCAGCTACGCAAAAACAACCGGCGCCAGACGTGTGCCCTCCCGGCAGCCTACCCGTCAATGACCCTTCGGATGGGCTGCCGTTCCCGGCTTTACAACTACCAAGTGCGGGCACTGTATTAAGCGCCTTCTCACGATGTCACTTCCCGATACAGAAGGTTGAAAAGATCCGGTTCAGGATGTCATCAGCCGTAGTAGCCCCGCTCACTCCGTCGATTCCCCTCAACGCCCCATAGAGATCGAGCAAGAGCATCTCGTGCGGAATATGTGCTTCAATCGCAACCCGCGCCCGCTCCAGATTTTCCCGAGCTTCAGTCAACAAACCCTTCTGCCGCAGGCTCGTAATGAATCCATCACCCATCTCAGGCGAAAAAGTCCCCATGATCCGCTCGCGCAGCAAACTTAAATTTTCCCCCGTCAGCGCCGACACCCCAATCGCCTCGGCAATCAACTCTCCACCAACATCACACTTGTTCGCCACCAGCAAATAGCGCCCCTGCTCCCGCGCCCGCTCGAGCAGCGCCCGCGTCTCCTCGTCTAGACCAACCGACGCATCATAAACCACCAGCGTCAGATCGGCATCCGCCATTGCCTGATAACTACGCTCAATCCCGAGCGACTCCACCAGATCGCTGGACTCGCGAATCCCCGCCGTATCCACAAACCGCACCGGGATGCCCTCAATCGCCGCAGTCTCGGTCACCAGGTCCCGCGTCGTCCCTGCGATCTCAGTCACAATCGCGCGGTCCTGCTCAAGCAGCGCATTAAACAAGCTCGACTTACCTACATTCGGCCGCCCCACAATCGCCAGCGTCAACCCCGCATGCACAATCCGGCCAAATCGAAAGCTCACCTCAAGCTGAGCAACACCTTGCAGAATCGGCTCCAGCCGCCGCAATAATTCGTCATCGGGCGCAATAGACACATCATCTTCAGCAAAATCGATCCCCGCCTCAAGCAGCGAAATCATTTCGATCAACTGCGCCTTCAGTGGCGCAATCCGCCGGCTTAAAGATCCGCCGAGTTGCTGCGCTGCGACCTTGGCCTGGTAAAGCGTCGTCGACTCGATCAGATCGCGAATCGCTTCCGCCTGCGGCAAATCAATCCGTCCCAGCAGGTATGCCCGCAGTGTGAACTCCCCAGGCAGAGCCAGCCTTGCCCCACACTCGGTTGCCCGCTGCACGCAATACCGAAGAATCACAGGAGCCCCGTGGCAGGAAACCTCAACCACATCCTGGCTGGTAAAGCTCTGCGGTGCACGAAACCACGTCGCCACCACTTCATCCACCACAGCCCCGGCCGCATCACGCAACGTACAAATCGTTGCCCGCCGCGGCTCAGGATCGGCGAACGAATGCAAAAAACCGGAGGCAACATGCAATGCCTCCGGCCCGGATATTCTCACCACACCGATCCCGCCGCGCCCTGTAGGCGTCGAGATCGCAACTATCGTATCGTTGAGATTCAAACTCGCTTAGCGGTTGCCACTATTATCGCCACCAGGGCGAGGTCCGCGGTACCCACCGCCACCACCGCCGGGACGACCACCACCACTCCGGCCTCCGCCAAATCCGCCGCCACCCGGACGGCCATCACGCCGTGGGCCACGATCTCCGCCACCGCCGGGACGGCCACCGCCACCACCAGGACGGCCACCACTTGGCCTGCCACCACCAGGGCGGCCGCCACCACGACGATCGCGAGGGTCGCCAGCCGGGGGCGCGGGAGTTGCCATTCCGGCAGGAATAATCACTACTTGACGTCCACCACCCACACCCACGCTCTCGCTACGGGTTTCGGTCTCGGGGCGCAAAGTCATGTGGATGATGCGGCGTTCACGGCTACTCATCGGGCTAAAGAAGTAAGGAACCCCGTCCAGCTTCACTTTGGCCGCTGCGGTCTGCGCCGCAAGGCGCAATTCTTCAATCCGCAACAGGCGGAAGTCGCTTGCGTCAAACACGATCAACGAATGGTCTTCGTGCGGCAGGCGCAACATTTCCATCGTCAAATGCTCAAGCGCCAATAGAAGTTCGGCCTTGTTCTGAAGCAGCAGAACTGATTCAGAGCCACTGAACTTCACAACGATGTCTGGGTTTTCGATTTCAGGATAGGTGGATGCACCTTCCACAAACTCGTAATCAACATCAATGTCAATGGCATCTAGAAGAACGTCTAGAAAGTCGCCGATTTTGTCTTCGTATTGTTCAATTGGGTATTTTCGCGTCATGTGTTCCGCACCGGCCGGGTCCTGGCTGAAATTTTATTTCTTCTTCTTTACGTTGACGACCGCTTGCGACGGCGGCGTTACTGGAGCCGGTTTGACTTTGCTAAAGACATATTGCTGAAGCATGGCAAACACGTTGCCAGTGAGCCAGTATAACACCAGTCCAGACGATGCTCCGTAGAACATGAACGCGAACATCAACGGCATGAACAACATGATCTTCTGTTGCTGTGGGTCCATCCCCGTCGCAGGCGTCATCTTCTGCAACAAAAATTGCGTTACTACCATTAGCACTGGCAGGATCCGGATCGGGATCGTTTCTGGCTGCGACAAGTCTCCTACCCAAAGCCACTGCGCCTGTCTCATCTCGATGGCCACACTCAACACGGAATAGAACCCGATCAGGAATGGCATCTGCAGCATCAGCGGCAAACACCCTCCCGCCGGATTCACTCCGTGCTTCTTGTAGAGCTCCATCACTTCTTCGTTTTTCTTGGACGCTCGCGGATCCGTCATCGCGATGCCCTTGTACTTGTCGTTGATCTTCTGCAACTCGGGCTGAATCAGTTGCGTCTTTTGCATCGACTTCATGCTCGACAGCTTCAGAGGCAGTGTCAGCAGATTGATAATCACTGTCACCGCAATAATCGACCAACCGTAGTTGTGAATGAAATTCTTGTTCACATAGTCGAGTGCAAAAAATAGAGGCTTGGCCACGATGCCAAACCACGTTCCAAAATCCACCATCTTCTCGAGACGCGGGTCGACCAGCTTCAAGATGTCCAAGTCCTTGGGACCAATAAAGAAGGACATCTTGTTGTTCGACGCCCCGCCTAGAGCCATTCCGATATTGGCCTGCTCCTTTTTGTCGGTATCCGACTCGGGCACAAATGTATCTGAGGTGGTCTGCAATTCCACATTCGCGCCGCTGCGATTCACCGCGACAGCAGCGAAAAACTGATCCTGAATGCCTGCGAAAAAGAAGTTACCGTTATCAGTTGACCAGCTCTTGGCTGCGTCAGAGGCCGCCTTGGTCTCAAGCTTGTCTGTCGAGGAAACATAGCGAACCGTAGTCCCAAGCGAATGCGCGTTAAACGCCTTATGATCTCCAAAGCCGCCGCGCCATGCCAGGTTGTGCTGCACCGCCGCGCCATTCAACATCAGGTCAGATTCGACCTCGACGACATACTGATCCTTGCGAAAGCGAAACGCCTTTCGCGCCTTGTTGTTTCCGTTTGCATATTGAAACTCGATCCCCAGCCCATCTGCTTGCGGCTTGGCCGCAAACAGATACCAGTTCAGATTCGGATTCATATCTTTGCCATTCAACTGAAGTGCAAACGGGTAGCCAACCTTCCCAGTGCCCGCCTGGTGCACGAGTTGCAATGGCTTGCCGGTACTGTCCTTGAACTTCTTCAGAATCCACGAAGTGGCAACCCCACCCTTGTTTGAGAACTCCACCCGGTAAAGATCAGTCTCGATACGGAAGACTTCTTCTTTAGCCGCACTGACAGTTTTATCTAGAGTGCCCGTTGTAGCGGCAATCTGTGGCGCTGTGGCAGCGGGAGCAGTCGCGGCTTGCGGAGCCGCCTGCTTCTCTTCTTTCTTTACCGGAGCCGGTTCCGGTTGCGGCAGCAAATATTGCGTACCAAAAATCACTACACCCATCAGCGCAAACGCGATAAGCAGGTTCTTTTCCATGCCCGGTTCCTGATTGGGCGATCCGGGGAGCTTGATTTCTTGAGCCATTGAATATTTCGGGATCTACTTGTATGAATTCTTTAGGGGACAGGGTCAAAGCCGCCCGCATGAAACGGATGGCACTTACAGATACGAGAAATCGCCATGCCAGTTCCCCGCAACGCACCATGCTTGTCTATTGCCTCCATAGCATAGACAGAACAGGTAGGGTGAAAGCGGCAGGCAGAGGGCAGCATCGGAGAGAGCACGCGCTTATAAATCTTCAGGATGGCGATGAGGAGGAGTCGCACGGTGCTGGTTCAGTCGGTACGGATTTTGTTTGAGCTTCAAGGCGCAGCAGCAATTTCTCGACGTGCCGCTCAACTTCGCTCCAGGGCGCATCGAGCAGCGCCTTTCGAGGGTTAAAAACCAAATCGAAGCCAGACGGGAAACGTTCTCTTCTTAGTCTCACACATTCCCTCAGCCGCCGTTTGATTCGGTTTCGAACCACCGCTTTGCCCAAGGCGCGTGGACAAGTAAACCCAAACCGCGCCCCGTCTAAACTATCACGCCGCCTGTAGAACACGGCAAACAATGCACAGGAATGCTTGATCCCCTCATCGTAGGTCTGCCGGAATTCCTGCGGGCGTAAAATTCTTACCGATTTTGGATAGTCCGGCATGGGCTCACGAAGAAAAGAAAATGCCGGACTTAGCTAGTTCGCTAACTCCGGCAGGAGGTGATCAGACAAAACCAGATCTAGAAAATGAAAATCTTAAACGCTATGAGCAGCACGTACCGGACGTTCGTCCGAAACTGTGAGCTTCCACCGGCCACGAGCGCGGCGGCGAGCTAGGACGTTGCGACCGTCCTTTGATTTCATACGTTTGCGAAAACCATGCGTCTTGGCGCGTTTGCGGTTATTCGGTTGAAAAGTTCTCTTTGGCATTAAAGTGCAAATCCTTGAGGCGGGAAAAATACAGCGAATCGAATCCGCGCAACTTTCCTAATATAGCAATCTCGACACAGCCTTGTCCAGAAGCTTGTCCAGAGCTTGTCCAGAGCTTGTCCAGAGCATAGGATGGATAGCGAATATGGCACAGACTTTTCCTACTCAGATCAAAGGACCGGCAATCTTTCTTGCCCAGTTCATGGGTGACGCAGCGCCCTTCAACAACCTTCCAGACATCTCCGCTTACATGAAAGGCTACGGTTACGCCGGCATTCAACTCCCCAGTTGGGATGCCCGCATATTGGATATCAAAAAAGCCGCTGAATCCAAAACCTATTGCGACGAAATCAAGGGCCAGACCAACGGCCTGGCGGTAACTGAACTGGCCAGTCACCTCCAGGGACAGCTTGTCGCTTCCCACCCCGCCTATGACGAACTCTTCGACGGCTTCGCCGCCCCGGAAGTTCGCGGCAACCCCAAAGCCCGCAGCGAATGGGCGATCCAGCAGATGAAGTACGTTATTCAGGCGAGCGCCAACATGGGCCTCACCGTGTCACCCTCCTTCTCTGGCGCCCTCCTTTGGCCCTTCCTCTACCCCTGGCCCCAGCGGCCCGCCGGCCTGGTCGAAGACGGCTTCAAAGAGCTCGCCACCCGCTGGCTCCCCATCCTCAACTTCGCCGACCAGCATGGTATCGATATCGCCTATGAACTTCACCCCGGCGAAGACCTCTACGATGGCGCCACGTTCGAGATGTTCCTCGAAGCCACCGGCAACCACCCGCGCGTCAACATCAACTACGACCCATCCCACTTCATCCTCCAATGCCTCGACTATGTTGGCTTCATCGATGTCTACGCCAGCCGCATCAAAGCCTTCCACGTCAAGGACGCCGAATTCCGCCCCAGCGCCAAGTCAGGCGTCTACGGAGGCTACCTCGGCTGGAAAGAACGCCCCGGGCGCTTCCGCTCCCTCGGCGATGGTCAGGTCGACTTCAAACAGATCTTCTCGCGCCTCACCGCCGCCGGCTACGATAGCTGGGCCGTCCTCGAATGGGAATGCTGTTTCAAGGACAGCGTTCAGGGGGCAGCAGAGGGCGCTCCCTTCATCGCTTCTCATCTGATCAGCGTCCCCACCAAGGCTTTTGACGACTTCGCCGGTGCCGCCAGCGATGCCGCCCGCAATCGCCGCATCATGGGCCTTTAGCTTCAAAACACCGCTGCAACTGGATCGCACATGCTACACTCGCATCCAGTTGTGGCGGCCAAGCCTTCTAAAAAATCCCAGCCTAAAAAAGACACATGGACCAGGGCCCAAGCGCTGCGCCAATGCGACTTAACCTCCCGCCAAGTCCAGTCCTGGGAACGCCAGGGCCTGCTGAGTGCCAAAACCGAATACGCCTTTGCCGACCTACTCGAACTCCGTGTTTTGGCACGCCTCAAAGAACTCGGCGTCTCTCCATCCAAACTCACGGCTGTTTTCCAAAGCGTCCACGGCAAACTTGCCGGCACAACCAATATCCTTACCGAGTTGCGCGTCTATGTGGAAGGCAAGCGTATCCGCGTTCAGACCGAAGGCAAGAAAATGGAAGCACTCTCTGGTCAGCTTCTCCTGGACTTCGATCAGGCCGAACTCCGCCGCCTCCTCACCTTCCCGGCCAGCAACAAAAAGGAAGATGACGCCCTCGCCCGCAATGCGCTTGCCGGTGCCGAAGTCTGGTTCCAACGCGCGCTTGAAATCGAAAACTCAGGGGCCGACAAAAGGGAAGCGATCACCGCATATGAAAAGGCAATCGAGTTGAATCCCTCGCTCTCTGGCGCACTCGTAAACATCGGCACCATATACTTCAACGCACGCAAATGGCGAGAGGCCGAGAAGTACTATCAGCAAGCCATTCTGGCCGACGCCAAATACGCGCTAGCCCACTTTAATCTCGCCAATCTGCACGAGGAGCTTGGCCGCACCTCGCTCGCCATCACTCATTACAAAAAGGCCCTCGAACTCCATCCCACCTACGCCGACGCTCACTATAATCTGGCCTTGTTGTTTCAGACCCGTGGCCGCGCGATGGAAGCAATCCGCCACTGGAAGCACTACCTCACCCTCGACACCGCCAGCCAGTGGGCCAACATTGCCAAACGGGAGATGGCCAAACTGAAAAGCTCCGCCCTCGTGATCACCCGCGCCGCTTCGGAAGAATCCGGAACCGCCTAGCCCCGCCATGAGTCCATCTGGTCCCAGATGGCATGTTAAAATTGGGTCACTCTTTAGAGGAAAAGTTTCCATGAACTCTCGTCTATTCTCACTCGCCTTCGGCGCAATTTTCTGCGCGTCCGCACTGTTAGCTCAATCTTCCGGTCGTGTTTCCGGGGTCGTCACCGATGCCTCAGGCGCTTCCATCCCTGGTGCATCCATCGAACTCTTCCTCAGCGGCGGCGCAACGCCGCTGATTAAAGGGGAGTCAGGCACCGACGGCAACTTCGTATTGGCCGGTGTCCGCCCCGAAACCTATTTCCTAAAAATTTCATCCACGGGTTTCCGCACCGAAATCATCCGCAACCTCAAAGTCGACACCAGCGCCGAACTATCACTCAAGGTGATCAAGCTCGAAGTCTCTGCCACCGCCGAGACCATCGAAGTGTCTGCCGAGTCAGCTACGGTTCAAACGGCATCGGCCGAAGTCTCGACGACAGTAACCAACGCTCAACTCCGCCTTCTGCCTTCGCTCAACCGCAGCCCCCTCGGCCTCTTGCAGACCCAAGCCGGCGTCACCTCCAACGCCCGCACCAACACCACCATCAATGGTCTCCGCCCGTCCTTTTCTAACATCACTCTCGACGGCATCAACATCCAGGACAACTTCATCCGCACCAACACTCTCGACTTTCAGCCTAACCTGCTGCTCCTTGATCAGGTTGCCGAAGCCACCCTCGTTACCTCAAATTCCAACCCTGCCCTCGGCAACGGTGCAGCGCAGATCAACCTCACTACTCCCTCAGGCACCAACAAGTTACACGGCAGCGCAGTCTGGCTGAATCGCAATAACGTCGCCAGCGCCAACACCTGGTTTAACAACCGCAATGGAATCAAGCGGCCCTTCCTCAATCAAAATCAGTTTGGGGGCTCCTTCGGCGGCCCAATCAAGAAAGACAAGCTCTTCTTCTACACAAACTACGAAGCTCTCCGGCTCCGCCAGCAGACCGCTGCCACCCGCACTGTTCTGCGAGCCGATGCGCGCCGCGGGATCATGTCCTACCGCGATTCTGGCGGAGCTCTGCGTCAGGTGAACGTCCTGACAGCCGCAAATGTAACTGCAGATACCCGTGCCGCCCAAATCATCGCTGCCGTGCCTGGCGCTGAAATCATCAACCGCGACGATATCGGCGACGGCCTCAACACCGGCGGCTACGGCTTCAACATCCGCAACAACCGCACCCGGGACAACGTCCTGGGCAAAGGCGACTATGTCTTCAACTCGAAAAATTCCTTCGCCGGTACCTACACCTGGAATCGCGACATCCTGGATCGTCCTGACCTCATGAACAATTTCGTAACCGTGCCGGTTGTCACCAACAGCGGTGCCACCAAGCTCCTCTCTCTCACGCACCGTTGGAGCCCCTCGGCCACCTTCACCAACGAACTGCGCGGCGGCTACAACCTTGCCCCAGCGCCATTCAATACCAGTCAGGATTTCAGCGCCCCCATCATCGCGCCAACCCTTGTTAGCAATCCGGTGAACACATTCCGGCGCCAGGGTCGCAACACAAACACTTATAACCTCCAGAACAACTCCACCTGGAGCAAAGGCCGTCATACCTTCCAGTTCGGCTACCAGAGTCAGTTCATCCGCGTACAGTCCTTCAACGATGCTGCGATTACAGCCACCTACGGGATGGGCATCAGTGCCAGCAACCCCATTAATATCGACACCGCCTTGCCAGGAATCAGCGCTGCTGACCGAGGCACGGCCAATGCACTGCTCTCGCTCCATGCTGGCTTCATCGCAAACTCAAACCAGACCTTCAACGTGAAGGACCGCACCTCTGGATTCCTTCCCAACCAGGCCAATGTCCGCAACTTCACCAACGATAACTATGCCGGCTACTTCCAGGACAAATGGAAGGCCAGCCGTCGCCTCACGGTGAATGCTGGCATCCGCTGGGATTACTTCACTCCGGTTGACGAGTCGAACGGGCTCGTCTTGCTCCCGGTCCTGAATGGTCAGTCTGCAATCCAAGCGCTGCTCAATCCCAACGGCACCCTCGACTTCGCAGGCAAGTCTGTCGGGCGCCCCTGGTACAAGAAGGACCTCAACAATTGGGCACCCAACCTCGGCCTTGCCTATGACATCTTCGGTGACGGCAAGACCAGCTTCCGAGCCGGCTATAGTGTCAACTTCGCCAACGACGAATTCATTCGCTCTACCGATAACAACACCGCAACCAACGCAGGTCTGTCCCAGGGTGCCGCAAACAACAACCTGAATGCCCGCGCATCCTCACTGCCGGCTCTCCCCACCCCGGCCTACAAAGTTCCCCGTACTTACTCCGACAACTACGCGCTCAATTCTCAGGCTGCCTTCGGCATCCCAGATCCTAACCTCGTTACGCCATACGTGCAGCAATGGTCAGCAGGCATCCAGCGTGAAGTCGCGCGCGGCATCATCGAAGTCCGCTACGTTGGCAACCGCGCAAATAAACAATTCCGGGCTTTCGATTACAACCAAGTGTCCATCAGCGTCCCCGGTTATCGCGACGACTTTGTTCGCGCGCGTCAGAACGGCGAACTCTCCCGCTCTGCTACCGGCACCTTCAACCCGGCCTTCAATCCTGCTATCGCTGGCAGCCAGGCTCTTCCCTTCCTCGACAGGCTCCCTAGCGCTGGTCTGCTCGGCAACGCCACCATCCGGGGCATCATCGAGCGCGGAGAACTCGGCGACCTCGGTAGCACCTACCAGATCAACGGCCTCAACGGCAACGTAAACTTCTTCGCCAACCCCAACGCCTTGGGCACGAACATGATGACCAACTACTCCAACGCCAGCTACCACGGCCTCCAGATCGACTACACCCGCCGTTATGCCCGTGGCTTCTACTTCCAGGCCAATTACGTCTGGTCGAAGAACATGTCTGACGCTGCTGGCGACGCGCAGGCCCGCTTCGAGCCCTTCCTCGACATCAACAACGGTGGCATCGAATACTCCCGCACTCCCTTTGACCTGCGCCAGCAATTTAAGCTCAACAGCGCCTGGGACATCCCGATCGGTAAGGGCCGTCGCCTCGACGCTGGCCGCTTCGGCAACCAGCTCGTCGGTGGCTGGACACTCAGCACCTTCATTACGGTCAACTCTGGCTCACCCTTCAGCATCACCAGCGGCCGCGGCACCCTCAACCGCACTGGCCGCTCCGGACTCAATACGGTCAACACCCTCCTCACGGTTCCCCAGCTCGAGAGCCTGATGCGCCTCCGCGTCGAAGGTGACGGCCCCTACTACTTCGCCCCCAGTTTGATCACCTCTGACACCCGTGGCACGGCCCTCGAAGGCCGCCCTATTGCTCAGAGCCAAGCCTTCTTCAATCCCGGCATCGGACAGCTCGGCAGCCTTGGCCGCCGCGTCTTCGACGGCCCCATCTTCAAGAACGCCGACGTCGCCATTCAGAAGCGCGCGAGTATCACTGAAGACAAGTACTTCGACATTCGTGCCGAAATGTTCAACTTCAGCAATTCGGTCAGCTTTGACGTTCCAGGCTACAACATCAACGCAACTAACTTCGGCCGCATCACCACAACCCAGTCCGGCCGCCGCGTCGTCCAGCTCAGCCTCTACTTCCGCTTCTGACCAGAAAACCAGCCCAAGCCAGACTTGCTACTTCAACGCAGCGAAATCCTGCGCAACAGCCTTAAGCTCGTTAGGATTACGCTACTCGACATAAAGCGTCAATGGGCCAGCAAATTTCGCCAGGGTTTTTGGGAGGGACTGAGGCGGCTCACTAATGTGTGCGTCGAACAATAGTCGTGTGGCGACTACGTTGCGACCGACTAGATCGGGGCAACAATTTCCTGCCAGCCGCAGCGTCCAAATTTAGTCTTCAAACAGACTCCGATGTCGGCGACGAAGGCAACCAGTGGGTGCTAAGTGGTTGAAACGTTTTGGTGGACCTGATCGGGATCGAACCGATGACCTCTTCCATGCCATGGAAGCGCGCTCCCAGCTGCGCCACAGGCCCACTGAAGTGACTTTTTAAGTATACAACAGCCTTGCCGCTAGTCCAACACTACGGCACCACTACCGCGAATTTGATAGCGAGTAACTGGGCCCGTCACGCTCTTGGGATCAAACTTTTTGTTCATCTCGTCAGCCTCGTGCTTGGCATCGGCGATCGCGCGTTCTTTGCTCAATTCGATCTTGGTAAGCGTACCTTCGGCAATCGCCATCTTGCCCGCGCCATTCTTCGGGAACTCAATCTCGCCGTCGTTCACTTTGATCCGGATCGACTTGCCGCTGGCGGAATCCACCAGATTCATCCAGCAGCCCATCATCTGGCAAACTTCAGTAATCTTGCCCTTAACTGCCACGGTCTTTCCAACAAACTTCCCGGGGTCAGCATAGATCTTCTCAATGCTGACAGGCTCTTTCACCGTCAGTGGTTTCCCAAGCTTTAATTCGGCGGCAGCCACCAGGCTAGCCCCAAGGCAAACAATTCCAAAGAATAATCTCATATGCACAGTCTCCTAATTTTTCTTCGTCCGGGCGTTACCCTCTTTGGCAAAACGAACTTTCGCGCCATCGAGCTTCTTTTGTACCTTGGCGACTTCTTTCTCATCTTTGTCGCTGGGGGCCACAGCGGCCCACTCTGACAGACTGCGCTCCCACGACCCGATCGCTTCTTTCAGCTTGCCCTGCTTGAAGAATACGTCAGCAATGTGATCATGTACAGTTGGATCCTTGCTGGTCTTCTCGAGCGCCATCTGTAAGTACTTTGCTGCTTCATCCAGCTTGTCCATCCGGTAGTAAGCCCAGCCGATGCTATCGAGGTAAGCACCGTTCTGCGGATCTTGCTCAAGAGCTTTCTGAATCATGGCAAAACCTTCCGGCACTCTTACATTCTTATCCACCAACATGTAGCCGAGATAATTCAGCGCCCCGGCATTGTTCGGGTCGGATTTCAAAATCTTCTTGAACTCAACTTCAGCAGCTTCAAAATTCTTCTGCTTCTCGAGCATGGCCCCGCGCATGAATGACACGGAGTCTTTCTCATCTGCTGTCGTCGAGAGCTTTTCAGCCTCGTCGAGGGCCTTCGTCATCTCGCCGTAGTTCTTGCCTTTTTCCCAAATCGAGGCGATAGAGAGATAGGTCTCACGATCTTCTTTTCCATCGAGCAATTTAGTCATCAGATCAACACCCTGCTGTGCTTTGCCCATCTCCCCCAGCAAGACACCTTTGAGCCGGCGCAGCCGCCGGTCGCCCGGGCTCTTTTTCAAATACTCGTCCACCATCGCTTCGGCTTTTGAGTAGTCCTTGGCTTGACGGTAGGTCTCAACAATCTGGGCCTGCATCAGACTGGCCGAGTTTGCGTCCAGGGTCATGATCTCTTCAAAACTTTTGATTGCCTCGGGGAACTGCTCGTAATTACGCTGCATGACGCCGAGTCTTTCGAGCAGGGAGATCCGGGCGGTTTTTTCCTGCGGGAGATAGCTCTTGCGCGCTGTGCTGGTCAACATTTCTTTCATCAGTGCGATGGCTTCGTTTGGCTTACCTTCAGATTCAAGCAGGACAACCTCGTTAAAACGCACATCGAGGTTGGTGCTGTCCAGATCCTTAGCCTTTTTTGCATAGTCACGCGCCTTGTCAAAATTTCTCTTCTGCCGGTAAATTTGGGAGAGGCGCAAGACGCTTGCCAAATCTTTTGGCTCATCTGATACCAGTTCTTCATAGACGCGAATGGCGTCATCAAGCTGGTCGCTCATCACCAGATTGTTGGCAAGGTGACGCTTGATTTCAGGGTTACCGCCACTGAGGTCAAGCGCCTTCTGCCATGCCTTGGAGGCATTCTTGAAATCCTTCATCTGCTCGTACATCTCAGCCAGTTGTGCCATCGCTCTTGGATTCGGGTTCTTCAAGCTGGCCTTTTCAAGCATTGCCGCAGCTCCAGTAACGTCACCGGCTTCAGCCGCTGCCATCGCTAAACCGGTGAGCGCGTCCTCGTTGTCCGGGTCAAGCTCGAGCACCTTCTTATAGGCCTTTTCGCTTGCTGAATTATCCTGGCCTACCTTGCTCAGCCGCCCCAGCATTACCCAGGCATCCAGATCATTTGGCTCGACATCTGCAATCTTCTGAAACTGGTCGAGTGCCTTGCGCACCATGTCTTCGCGAACGCGATTCGCCTGAGGGTCTCCGATCAGCCGGGCATAGATGCGGCCCAGAATCCGTCGTGCGCTTAGGTCATTCGGGTTGGTCTTGAGAGCCGCCTCTGCTTCGGTTACGGCGCGGTTGCCCAGCCCAGCCTGCACGTAAAGGTCGCTCAGCTCGGTACTCATGAATCCAGCCTGCGGGTCTGCCTTGATCGCGTTCTTGTAATAATCAATCGCCGGATTCAGGTATTCGCTTTTGTTGCCAGATGAGGCTGCCAGGTCAGCGAGGATGTGGGCCATAGAATAGTTGAAGTAAGCTGCGGCTTTATCTATCCTGGCTGGTTTGGGCACCGTCTGTTGGGCCCAGGCCGCATCACTTGAAAATACGACTAGGCTGAATGCCAATAATATCTGAACTGACTTCTGCATTTTTGAACTGGTCCTTCGCTGGAGGCGCTCCCCGATTTGTCTAATATTATATCCCCGCTTGTGGTCATCGCCGGCCCAACAGCCAGCGGCAAATCCGCTCTGGCTCTCCATCTCGCAAAAATATTCTCTGGCGAAATCGTCAATTGCGACTCGCTTCAGATCTATCGCGGCATGGATATCGGCACCGCAAAGCCAAGTTTGGTTGAAAGACAATCGCTACCTCACTTCCTCTTTGACGTACGCAACCCCGATCAGGTTTTTACTGCCGGAGAATACTCTCGCCTCGGCCGGGCCGCTTTGCACGACATCGCCACCCGCCACAAGCTACCTATCGTCAGCGGCGGTGCTGGCTTTTACCTCAAAGCTCTGCTCGAAGGCCTCTTTCCCGGGCCGCAGCGCACCGACAAGATTCGAGAGCGCCTGAGTTGTCTTGAAGGCCGGCGAACGGGTACTCTCCATCGAATCCTTAGTTGCTGGGATTCCGGCAGCGCGTTACGGATTCATCGAAATGACCTGAATAAGCTGATCCGTGCTCTTGAGATCATCCTTGTAGAACGCCAGCCGCTCATTCTGGCGTATCGTAAGCAACGAAATCGACTTCAAGGATTTCGTATTTTGAAACTCGGCCTGGGCCCAGTTCGTGCCGAATTGCGAAACCGCATTGATCTCCGCTCCCGTCTGATGTTCTCGCAGGGGCTCGTTGAAGAAGTGAGACGGTTGCGCGCCGAAGGTTACGGCCCATCGGCGAAAGCCATGGAATCTGTTGGCTATCGGCAGGCGCAAGCTTTGATCGATGGCCAGATCAATGAAGCCGAGGCCATTGCCGATACGGCCCTGCGAACCGCGCAATACGCCAAGCGCCAAATGACATGGTTTCGTCGCGACACTGAAGTGATATGGCTTGAGGGCTTTGGAGATGAGCCCGCCGTCCAGTCCCTGGCTGAATCCCACTTAAACAATTTTCTTGTCTGAAGCATCCATTTTCTACTCATTGACGGAACGAATTCATTCGGGGTCCGTACATTGAGGTGTGTAACGCAAGTAACGGCAAATACTAAAGCCGGCTTGACGATACCAATGACCTGGGGACAGATCAGATTTAGGAGTTAACAATACAATGACCAAGAAATTTATGCTCAGCTTCGCTGCCGCCGCACTCATGGTGGCCAGCGCCGCCGAAAAACACAACATCACTCTCTTTCAGCCTTCCTTCGTCAACGGGACCGAACTGGCGCCCGGCGACTACCGCATGGAACTTGACGGCGACAAGCTCACCATTTCCAAGGGTAAACAGAAGGTAGAAACCAGTGTCAAGACCGAGCAGGCCGATACGAAGTTTGGCTCAACTTCGATTCGCTATGCCAATGCAGACGGCAAGTACAAGGTTCAGGAGATTCGCCTCGGCGGCACCAACCGCAAACTCGTACTTGGTGCAAGCCAGACCGGGCTCTAAGCTTCATCCCTCCGAAGAGACTGGCTGGTATGCAACGCTGCATACTGGCCTTTTTTTGGTGAATACCGCCTCTGCTAACCTGAAAAAGATGCACCGCATATTGTCCTTTTTTTTATTGACGGCTGCATTCTGCTCTCGCTCCTTTGCCGAAACCTGGCTTGTGGTACCCCTGACGAATCAAACGGCAAAGACCACCCTCGATTGGATTGGGGAGTCAGTTGCTGAGTCGATCTCCGAGGGTTTAATTCGCCAAGACCTTTTCGTTGTAGACCGGGAAGATCGCAAGGAGGGGGAGAACCGCCTCGCATTGCGCACTACCAGCCCGTGGACACGAGCGAGCATGCTCAAACTTGCCGAGGCGCTGGACGCCGATCACCTCGTTTTTGGCTCTTATCAACTTGTTGCGCCTACCGAGGCAGGCGCAATGGGCACCTTGAAAATCGTCGCCGAGTCTGTAAATGTACGCGACCTTCGCCGGGGTGGCCGTTTTTCCGAATCTGGCCCGCTCGAAGAGCTTGCTTCCTTGCAGTCTCATCTGGCTTGGCAGGTGCTCAAGAACTCAAACTCCCAATCTGCACCAAGCGAAGAACAGTTCCGTTTGGCCCGGACGAATATCCGTGTGGATGCGGTAGAGAACTACGTGCGTGGCCTGCTGGCCTCATCGCCCGAGGTGCAAGAGCGCTTCTTCCAGCAGGCTCTCAAACTGGACGCCCGTTACAGCCAGGCTGCCTTTCAATACGGTCGATTGCTATTCGGGCGAGATAACTTTTCCAGCTCAGCCCTGCAACTTGAGAAGGTTCAGCCGTGGGATCCCCACTTTCGCGAGGCAACCTTTCTGCTTGGAGTGAACCGTTTTCTTCTAAAAGATTTTCGTGCCTCCGAAGCCGCTTTTCAGCGGGTTAGCAAAGATGTGCCCTTGAGCGAAGTTCTCAATAACCTGGGCATCGCCCAGCTCCGATTAAATTCTGCCGAGGGAATTGAAAACCTTCGGCGGGCCCTCGAAGGCGATGACAAAGACCCTGTCTATCATTTCAATCTCGGGGTAGCATTGCTTCTGCGTGGTGCATTTCAAGAGGCGGCCGATCAGTTTCGCGCGACTCTCGACCGCGACCCGAACGATCAGGAAGCTACAAAGCTCTTAGGCAGGTCTCTTCGGTCACAGAATGGCATTCCCGCACGCGAGGAACTCGCAGGCAGCGAGCGCTTGAAGCTCGACTACGAGGAATCCGCCTACCGCCAACTCAAGGCGTTAATGACTCCCAAAAAAAAGTGAGCCGGTCAGAAGACCGGCTCAACCAAGCGTTTTGCTTTTGCTTACTACTTAATAGCGGTAGTGATCTGACTTGTAAGGACCCTCGGCAGGAACACCGATGTACTCTGCCTGCGCAGGAGTCAGTGTGGTCAACTTCACACCAATCTTTTGGAGGTGCAAGCGAGCCACTTCTTCGTCAAGGTGCTTCGGAAGGATGTAGACACCAATGGCGTACTCGTCCTTCTTCTTCCACAGATCAAGCGCAGCAAGAGTCTGATTGGAGAAGCTTGCAGACATCACAAAACTAGGATGGCCGGTGGCGCAACCAAGGTTGACCAAGCGGCCTTCAGCCAGCATGTAGATGCTGTTGCCGGTGGGGAAGGTGTACTTGTCTACCTGTGGCTTGATGTTCAGACGCTCGACACCTGGTTCAACATTCAGCTTGTCGACCTGAATTTCGTTGTCGAAGTGGCCGATGTTGCAAACAATCGCCTGATCCTTCATGTGGCGCATGTGCTCAAGGGTGATCACGTCCACGTTGCCGGTGGTTGTTACATAAATATCAGCGACGCCCATGGTCTCCTCGATCGTTGTGACCTGGAAGCCTTCCATGGCGGCCTGCAATGCATTGATCGGGTCGATCTCGGTGACGATGACGCGTGAACCCATGCCGCGCAGTGAATGCGCAGAGCCCTTGCCTACGTCGCCATAACCGCAAACCACAGCTACCTTGCCAGCCAGCATGATGTCAGTGGCGCGCTTGATGCCGTCAGCCAGGCTCTCACGGCAACCGTACAGGTTGTCGAACTTCGACTTTGTGACCGCATCATTGACATTGATTGCCGGCACCAGCAGCTTGCCGTCATTCAACATCTTGTACAAGCGATGAACGCCAGTGGTGGTCTCTTCGCTGACACCCTTCCACTCGGCCACAATCGGATGCCAGTAATTCTTGTTTTCGGCGTGGACCTTCTTGAGCAGGTCCTTAATCACTTTTTCTTCGTGCGAGCCGGAAGGAGTGTTTACCCACTCCGAACCGTTTTCCAGCTCATAGCCCTTGTGGATCAGCAGCGTTACGTCGCCGCCGTCGTCGATTACCAACTGCGGGCCCTTGCCCTTGCCATGGTCGACTGCCTTCAAGGTGCAATCCCAGTACTCTTCGAGGGTTTCACCCTTCCAGGCGAATACTGGCACACCAGCGGCGGCAATGGCTGCTGCGGCGTGATCCTGCGTGGAGAAAATGTTACAGCTCGCCCAGCGCACATCCGCGCCCAGATCCACCATCGTCTCAATAAGGACGGCGGTCTGAATGGTCATGTGCAGCGAACCGGTGACACGAACACCAGCCAGCGGCTTTTCCTTGGCATATTTGGCTCGAATGGACATCAAGCCGGGCATCTCGTACTCGGAGACAGAAATTTCTTTGCGGCCCCACTCGGCTAAGCCGAGGTCAGCGACCTTATATTCGGTCGCAATTTTGGTTGCGGTTGCAGACATGATTTGAGTGTAGCATAACTTTTGTACTCATCATGATTTATTGATACACTCTTTTTAACGCCCATGGCTGCCCTCCTGAAAAGTCTCAAATTGCTTGGTGACGAATCCCGTCTCCGCATCCTGCGCTTGTTGATGCAAGAAGAACTGAGTGTGGCCGAATTGCAGGAAATCCTCGGTATGGGGCAAAGCCGGATTTCGATGTCGCTGGCTCAACTCAAGCAGGCCAACCTGGTGGACTTGCGAAAAAGCGGTCAGAAGCATCTCTATCGCTATACGGGCGACGCAACGGTAACCAACCTGATCGAGCAGACTTCGCAGGAAATCACGGAGTCCTTAGACGACGATACTGGCCTTTCGCTGACGCTCAAGAAACGGAAGGATCGGGTCCGCGCCTATTTCGACGAGCTGGCAGGCCGCTTTGGCCGCCACTATGTCCCAGGCCGCTCCTGGAAGGCACTTGCCGACATGTTGCTCAAGCTTCTGCCCCCCATGCAAATCGTGGACATCGGTGCCGGCGAAGGTACCCTCTCTCTGCTACTCGCCCAGGGTGCCGAGCGCGTTATCGCCGTCGACAACTCCGAACAGATGATCGCTTATGGGCGCGAAGCCGCTGCCAAGGCGGGTGTCAAGAACCTCGAATACCGGCTCGGCGATCTTGAAGAACTTCCTCTCGATGACAACTCAGTTGACCTTGCGCTGTTTAGCCAAAGTCTCCACCACGCCATTCATCCCCTCAATGCTCTTAAGGATGCCCATCGTGTATTGCGGCCTGGTGGCAAGCTCTTTGTCCTCGACCTCAACCGCCATAATTTTGAAGAAGCACGCGACCTGTATGCTGACCTCTGGCTTGGGTTCTCGCAGGTGGAGCTAGCCGAGATGATGAAGAAAGCCCGCTTCCGCTCAATCGACATCGCCGTTGTGCATCGTGAAGAGGAATCGCCTTTCTTTGAGACCATCCTGGCCACGGCAGATAAGATGTAGACGTGGCTGGTCATATCTATCAGAAATTGAACACGTCTCTGCGAGAACTGCTCAACAGCGGTGACTTTGCCGAGGGCGATAAATTTCTGACTGAGCGGCAGGTGGCAGAGCGATTTTCAGTCAGCCGCATCACTGCCAACAAAGCGCTGGCTAATCTCGTAGCCGAGCACCAGCTCGAATTCCGCAAAGGCATTGGAACCTTCGTTCGCCGCGGGACGCTTGATTACAACCTGCGCAGCCTGACCAGTTTCACCGAAATGGTTGAGTCTCTGGGGCGGAAGCCAGAAACCCGGGTTCTCCAGTTCGAGAAGCTTGAAGCGGGAATTCCAGAACTCAACTACCAGCCTGCCTATTTCGTGGAGAGGCTGCGCTTGGCAGATGGCCTCCCCGTGATTCTCGAAAGGCGTCATTTTGTGGTCGCGCTCTGCCCGGATCTTCAGGAATCCGATCTCGCCGGATCCATTTACCAGCTTTGGCGGGAGCGATATTTCTTGAACATCGCCGGAGCAGAACAAACGATTCGAGCCGTCAATACCCAGGGCAGGGAGGCAGAATTGTTGCGTCTGCTGCCGGGTACTGCAAGCCTTCTAAATATTTCCACGGGATTCCTTGACGGACGTCGAACCCTTTGGTTTGAGCAGACGCTCTATCGAGGAGACACCTATGAATTCTTCAATCGACTCGGTTACGTGGAGGCTCCAGGCTCAGCCGTTGGCCGGCTGATTCCGCCCGCTAATGGAAGGATCTAACCCTCCCATAAGGATTCCTGCGGCTGCTAATAAACGGCTGTTAGCTTTAAGTCATGGCCGCATTTAGGATTCTAATCAGCTTGTTGTTTTTGATAAATATTTCTCATTACGGATTCGCGCAGAGTTTGACTGAAATCCAGGTTACTGGCACTGTGCTCGACACGCAATCGCGAGCTGTTCCGAATGCAGTTGTAAAGGTCACAGATGGCTTGGGCCGCGTGAAGCAAAAGTCAGTTGCCAACGCTGAAGGCAAGTATTCGATCAAAGTATTGGGCAATTCCCCCTTCGCGCTCGTTGCGGAAGCCATCGGTTTCGACCCCGCGACGACAGTCTTGATGGAAATGAAGAACGAAGCGATTATTGTCGACCTGAAATTCGGTACTCTCACAAAGGCCGAGGCTGTGCTCACCATCACCGAGAAGGTAATTGAGCCAACCGTTGACCAGCGCGACGCAGCCCTGTTTACCAAAACTCTCTTCACCCGCGACGACCAGATCTTCCAGACTCTCGGCGCAGGCCTCAGCCTCGGACAGCATGCTGGTGGCGGCAAGTCTCTTGAAGTGCGGCGTTTCGGCTTCAATCTCGACCACGGTGGTGTTGGCGGTGGCCTCAAAGTCATGCTCGACGACATGATGCTCAACCTGCCTTCGGGCGGTCACGCCCACGGATATCTCGGTGCCCTCAAGGGCCTCAGCCCCGAACTCGTCGAAAGCGTCAATCTGATCAACGGGCCTTTTAATGCCCAATACGGAGACTTCAGTGGACTCGGCGTTGTAAACATCAAAACTCGCGAAGATATGCCCGATCAGCTTACTGGTCGCGTCCAATTTGGCCAGTTCAATACCCGTCGCGTCTTCACCGCCTATAGCCCTTCGTTCAAGAACACGAATTACCTTATCGCCAACGAATACAGCTATTCTGATGGTCCCTTCCTGAATCCCCTTCGCTACCTCCGCGACAATATCACTCTCGGAGTCTTCCATACGATTCGGCCCGGCGAAAAGTTTGGCTTCCGTGCCCTGGGTGCCCTCAATGACTTCTATAGCGCAGGGCAACTGCCCGTCGATCTGATTGAGCAGGGCAAACTGGATCGCTTCGGTTACATCGATCCCACCGACGGTGGCAAGGTTAAAACCGGCACTGTCACCGGGTTCTACTCGAAGCAGCGCGCCAATGGCGACACCATTCAGGTCAACGGAATGGTCCAAAGGCTCTTGTTTGATCTCTTCTCTAACTTCACGTTTTTTCTCGACGACCCCATCAATGGCGACGGATTTGGCCAACACGACAGCCGACTGCAGGAAGGACTCAACTTCAGCTACCAGAAACCCCATCAAGTCTTGGGCGGCGTAGGCAACCTGGTCTTTGGTGCCAATTACCTCGACAATCAGATCAACCTAACGCTCTACGGTCGGATCGGCCGTGTTCCCACAGACCTGCGCACTGCTGCGAATAACCGCACTGCCAACACCGCCCAGTTCATTCAGGAAACACTGACCCTGATGAAAGGCAAAGTGCAAATCGGCCTCGGCCTCCGCTACGACAACTTCAATTTCGCGGCTACGGATCGCCTGGATAAATCAGTGAACATCAAAATCAATCAGGGCCTGCTACAGCCGAAGGCCAGCCTCACCTACACGCCCTGGCTGGGCAAGCCACTAGCCTTCCATTGGAATTACGGCCGCTCTGTCACCAGCAGCAACGCACGCGCCCTGATCATCGACCCTGCTAGTGCCCTGGTTGCCAAAACCGATTTCTTCCAGTTCGGCACCTCCCACAACAAGGGCCGCTTTTCGGCTGCCACCAGTTTCTTCTGGATCGACCGCTCTTTTGAGACAATCTACGTTGCCGACTCCGGCCTGAATGAGTTCACCGGCCCCAGTCGCAATTACGGTTTTGAGCTCAAGACTTCAACGCAGATCAACCCCTATCTGTCGCTCAATGCCAGCCTCACTAAAGTAATTAACTCGTTCTACCGGGGCACGAGCCCGCGCGAGTATATTGATCGCGCCCCTCACTTCACTGGTTACGTTGGCCTCACTTTGAGCCAGTGGAAGGGATGGTCAGGCTCTGCCCGTCTGCGTGCCATAAACCGCTATATCCTCAATGGCTCTGAGGGCAGCGGGCAGTCTCGTGTCCCCGGCCACACGGTTACTGACATTGGTTTCTCACGCAAGATCTGGAAGGGAGTCGAGCTGAACATCGCCGTCGACAATATCTTCAACAAGACCTATTACGAGACCTTTGAGAAGTACGAGTCAGCCCTGCGCGGAGAAGACCCGATCGAGCGTGTGCACGCCACCCCAGGCTACGGCACCACCTTTGTCGGGGGCCTTACCTTCCGTCTTTTCAACAAGGCCCGTTAGACTCCCCGCCGCCATTGGCTTCATATCAAACAAGCGAAATCGTGTGGCTATTTAGAACTCAAAATGCAGGAAAAGCTGCAACTGACGCGCCGGGCTGAACTCAATCGCCTGCCTGTAGTTGTTCAGTTTTTGGCCCTGTGCAGAGTAGTAGCCCAGCACGCGGATCGGGTTGGCACGGTTCGTCAGATTGTAGCCTTCGACACCCATTTGGAGGCGCAGGTGCTTCTCTTCCCAATGCAGTTCCTTGAAGACCCTGGCATCGAGCGAAGCATTGGCTGGGGAATAAAAAGGGTTGCGGCCGAAGCCGTTTGCCCGGGCTGTCAATGGAAAGGCCCCGGTGCGGAACCTATCTGAAGTCTCAAGCGCAGGCATCGGCCTGCCTGATCCAAAGGTGAAGCTGGGCACGATGTGAATGTGCGATAGCTTCTCGCTCATCTTCTCCAGCGCTTCAATCTCAAACAGCCCTGTTGCGGTGATACGATGCGCCTGGTGCTGGCGGCTCAGTGCCCATTCCTGCCTCAAGTTCAAGGGGTTTTGCGGCTGCTCATCAAAATCTGATCCGTCATCGTAGGTGCGGCCGCCGGTGTAGGAGATCAGATAGCCAAACTCGCTGGTCATCTTGCGGCTCAATGTCACTGTGACGCCGTCATAGGTGGAACTCGCGTTGTTTTCAAGCAGGAATTGCGCTGGAAGCGTCCCCAGATAATTCCGGATTCTCGGCAGATGCAGCCCTCGGACGTGGCTGTATTCAAACGCGAACGTGGTATCGGAATTGAGTTGCCGCTCCATACCCGCCGTCACTTTTGCACCATATGTGCCAGGCAACTGTGCCGAGGCACGGTATCTGGAGCGAAATTGTAAATTCAACCCTGGATACTCAAATTGTTCATAAGCCCGCACGCCGTCTTTTTGAATCGCCTCGTTCAAAAAACTCAACGGATAGCGGTCAAAAAAGAGCCCAGCGCCCAGGCGGAAGACCATCTTTGAATCTCCCTTGGGATGCCATGCCAGCCCCAGCCGGGGTGCGATGTTTTTGGTGGATGCAGGCAGACCCGCCGGCATCACTTGATAGTCATACCTCAACCCTGCTTCGATGGTCAGGCCTCGACGGGCTTGCCAACGGTCATTGATCCAAAAGCCGAGTGGCGTTGTGCTGTAGTCCGTTTGCGGGTTTCCCACCGCACGCACAGTAAAGTCTGGCTGTCTGGCTTGATAAGCGGCAAAGGTGGGATAGATGGCGATGCCGCCGAATCGATTCGCCAGCCGTCCGTCAAAATTCACCCGGTGTACGCTCCCGCCAACAGAAACCGTATTGCGCCCAGCAATCCAAGTCAATCCATTCACTGCTTCGAAGTGACCCTCACTTCGCTGCTGGTCGAGCCGCCAGCCTTGTCCAAAGCTCAACACTCCGGGTATCTCCACAAAGAAATTGCGCGAGTTGGGAGTCAGTTCCATCGCCCGGCGACCATACTGAAACGTGAAATTATTCAGCAGTGTGGCCCGGAACGCACTCGATAAGGTGGCGACAAACCCATGGTCCCCAATTCTCGATGAGCCGCGAGCAGAGTAGTCTGAGTGGTTCTCAATTCCCTGCACGCCCTCACTCACCCGGCCCAGGGAATAGGCATAGCGGAGCGACCCGCTATGTACGTTGTTGAAGATGTGTTGCACCTTGGCCGAGTATTGGTAGTTTCGTTCTCCGGCACGAAACGCAAAGGGGTTCCGGAACCCGGTAAAGCCCTCTGACCACTCATCGCAGTCCTCACGGTACATCTCAACAGCAGCAGCGAAGAACGTTTTGTCCCGTTTGATTGGCCCGCTGCCCGAAGCCCCAGGCTGCCAACGCCTCATCCGCGGCCGGCTGCTGATGCCAAACTCTGGATTACGTGCGTTCAGCGCTTCATTCTGAAACAGAAACTCCGCATGTCCATGTAAGGCATTCGATCCAGAGCGTGTGACGACGTTGACCACCCCGCCCGCAGCACCACCAAGCTCAGCGGAAACGGTAGTACCCGCAATCCGTAGCTCTTGCACCATTTCCAGCGGCACAGAAACACGAATCGCACCAGTAGTTTCATCCCGATTGTCTGAACCATCGATTGAAACCGAGTTATTCCGTGATCGAATCCCGTTGGATACAAAACCCGAATCATTGTTGGCATTCCAACTGGCCGCCGGGCTGCGTCCTGTAGATTGCCCTTGAGCGGGCACCATTCCAGGTGCCGTCAGTACGAAGTTCACATAGTTTCGCCCTTGCGCCGAGGAATGCTCCATCCGCTCATAACCAAAGGCCACCGCTGAACTGGTTGCGCTTACATCTAGCACCGGTGCCTCATCCACCACTTCAAGCCTTTCCGACACACTCGACAATCGCAACTCTACTTTTTGAAACAGCGATTGCCCCGCACCCACCAGCAACTCAGAGTATTCCTTGCCCGCAAAGCCAGCCGCCTCCACTTTTACCGAATAGGGCCCGGCATTCAGATTCGCGAGCAAAAACTCGCCCCGCTCATTGGTCTCTGTCTCACGCCCCTGATTCGTATCCACACTCCTTGCCCGGATCTTCGCCCTCTGTACCGGAGCTCCCTGCGGATCGATCACGATTCCACTAATTGCACCACTCCGGTTCGAGACCTGCCCCAAGAGCAGGATCTGCAACTGAAATATCAATATCACTTGAACAACTGATGAAGCGTACTGCATGATCGAAGGTTAGCTCACCCGGCCTTCATTGGGCAAGTTATACTAGGTGGCTTAGCCACCATGAGCGACACATCGCAGCTTACGCACCTCGATCTTTCGAAGATGATTGACCACTCCCTGCTCAATCCAACCCTCACCGAAGAGGCATTGGAGCGCGGCATCCAGCTTGCTCTCGCCTATGACACAGGCAGTGTCTGCATCATGCCCTTTGCGCTTAAGCGTTGTGCTGCCTTGCTCAAGGGCTCGACCGTGCAGGCGAGCACCACCATTGGCTTCCCACACGGTGGAGTGACAACAGACACAAAGCTGGCTGAGACCGTGCAGGCCCTGCGCGATGGCGGGCAAGAACTTGACATGGTGGTCAACATTTCAAAGGTACTGTCAGGGGATTGGGATTATGCTGAGGCCGACATCCGCGCAGTGGTTGAGCTGGCACACGAAGCAGGCCAAAAAGTGAAGGTTATCTTTGAGAACTGCTATCTCAACAATGAACAGAAGATCCGGCTCTGCCAGATTTGCTCCGGGCTGGGCGCAGATTGGGTTAAGACCTCCACCGGCTACGGCACCTCTGGCTCAACTGACGAAGACTTGAAACTAATGCGCCAACATGCTGCACCACATATACAAGTCAAGGCTGCAGGGGGCATCCGTGACCTCGATGCACTGTTGCGTGTGCGCGCTATTGGAATCACCCGCGTTGGCGCCACCGCTACTGCCGTCATCATGGACGAGTTCCGCCGCCGGGAAGGCTTGGAACCCATCTATTTCAACGCAACAGCAACACCAGCCGGGTACTAAACCGGCAGCCCTTCAACCAGATTCATCAAGCTCTGTGTGGGGATCACACGGCCCAGAGCAAAGCCCGAAGCTGCAAACAATGCCGCGAAATCTTCAGCCGTGCGCTCACGGCCACCCGTCATCGCAAGCATGTTTACGTCCATGAATTTGCCTGGCTCGGGTACATTCGCTGGCCCAACCATCACCTCAACCAGCAGCAAGCGCCCGCCCGCCGGAATCACCTTCCGGATCGCGCGAAGAATCGTGAGTGACTTCTCATCGTTCCAGTCGTGGATGATGTTCTTGGCTATGTAGAGATCGGCGCCTTCGGCTACAGCCTCAAAAAAGCTTCCACCAACACAAGTGGTCCGACCAGCCAGGCCTGCTTCAGCCAGCATCTTCCGCGCACCTTCAGCCACATAATCCTGATCAAATACGATGCCTTCCATTGCCGGATTAGCCTCAAGAATGGCCCGTACCAACCAGCCGTGCCCGCCACCCACATCGCAGACCCGCTTGTGCTGGCCGAAGTCGAAGGCAGCCACAACAGCGGAATTCGTCTGCAACGTGAAATCGGTCATCGAAGCATCAAAGATTGCCGCACGATCAGGGTGCTTGCGGTAATACTCCCAAATATCGCAGCCTTCAGCAATATCAGTGGCGATGCCGCCCCCGCGTACGACATCAAGCAGGCTCCCCCACGCATTCCAATGCTCACCAAACGCTGCCATCCGCACGAAATTACGCATCCCCTGGGGATTACTACTCAGCAGCATGCTGCTTACCGGTGTCAAAGCGAAGGTCTTCCCGGGCAACTCTGCGAATACGCCCGTCGCAGCCAGCATCCGCAGCACGCGATAGAGAGAGTCTTCATGCGTAGCAGTCTCTACAGCAAGGGCACTCACGCTTTTTGGCCCTTTCTCCAGGCAATCCGCGATCCCCAATTCGGTGGCAACGCCTAAGGTTTTGGTGACCCAGGCACCCGTCAGCATCTGAAACAAAATCTGTGGTGGTTGTAGTTCAGTCATAATCTTCTCAATGAGACACGCGGCGCTCAGTTTATCAGTCAGATCGCTTCAGAAAAATAAATCTAGTTCATTCAACTTTCCAGAAGGCTGTTCCGTCTTCAATTGCGGAGTCAGAATTTGATATTCCGGGAAGTGGAGGATCGCGATCTCGTCATCAAGGCGGCGAAAGGGAATGTTGACTCATTCAACCTTCTCGTATCACGCCACGAGAAACGTGTCTTCAATTACCTCCTCAGGCTCGTGGGAAATCGCGAAGACGCCCTGGATTTAACACAGGACGTTTTCCTGAAGGCCTACCAGAATTTGACCAAATTGAGCGATGGGGGACGGTTTTCTCCTTGGTTGTTCCGTATCGCTCATAACGAGGCTTATTCGCTGCTCCGCCGCCATCGACCAGATACGGCGGAGCTCATTTACGACCCGCCTACGGCCGGTGCCAAAGCAGGAATGTTTCCGATCGAGATGAACATCGCTGTAGAACGAGCCCTCGGGCATCTCAGTGCTGATCAGCGCGAGGCCGTCGTGCTGAAGATTTATCAGGGATTCAAATTCGAAGAAATGGCGGAGATCCTGGATCTTCCGCTCTCAACGATCAAGTCGCGCCTCTACTCCGCGCTTGACATACTCAAGGGCGCCCTCGCGCCAGTAAAGGGATAACACGCATCATGGACCATTCCCAAATTGATCTCAACGCATACGCCCTCGGCGAAGGCACTCCCGCTGAGCGGGCAGCCGCTGCTGCGTACCTCGCGCAGTCGTCCGGGGCCGCACATGAGTTTGAGCGTTTGCAACTGACCCTCACTGCGCTTCAAGGATTGCGCGATGAAGAAGTGCCGCGTCGCATCGCCTTTGTTTCAGATCCCGTATTTGAACCCTCGCTCTGGCAGCGCTTCTGGGGCGCGGGGCCTCGCCTTGCCTTTGGCGGTGCGGCCGTGCTCGCTTGCGCCATCACTGCGCACGGCTTTCTCATGCGGCCTTTGCCACAACCAATCGTCACGACGACCGCGCAGATCTCCCAAGCCGAAGTCGACGCCGCAGTTCAAAAGGCAGTCAACTCCGCTGTCCAGGCTGTCGAAGCCAGAACTGAAAACCGCGTCCGTCAAGAAGTAACCCTGGCAGTAAACAAGACTGAAAAGCGCTTCACGCAAGAGATACAGATGATGGCTGCCTCCTTCCAGGAAAACGACACACTCTTACGTAAGCAGATGAACCGGATCTACGTAACCAACGCTGGCCTGAGCGCTGGCTTTCCCAAGGAATAGTCATGAAGTACTTCTTAGCTCTCTTTATCGCCGCCACACTGCTTGTAGCCGCAGTGGCTGAACCCATCCTCAACCGTTCGATGCTGATCCCGGTCGAAAAGCGGGTCGATCAGCGCCTTGAGACGCTCTTCGATGAGCCGTTTCTGCTCTTGGGAATGACCCGTGGCCTCTACCTCGACAAGTTTGGTGCCGTCTTCAGCTCTGAACTGCAACTGGTGTCAACGCCAGGCCTTGGCACCTTTGGCTTCACTGCTCCTACCAGAGAGATGCTTGTCTCAACTCGCAATAAGAAGCTAGAGCGACTCCCAATATTGAAAGACGCGATGCGTGCCCAACTCGCCGCCGCTGCAGTGGCACTCGATAAACTTCCTGCTGACGAAAAAGTAGTGCTCGGCATCTCGATCTTCCGCCGTTCGTGGGAAGATTCAACAGGCCTGCCTGCCCAGATCGTGATGCAGGCCATGCGCAAAGACTTGCTTGGTGCCCGCACTGCTCCCGCCATCGAGGCAGCCATCCGAACTCAAGAATTTTAGTCTAACCATGCACGCCCCTGCCAAGCTCGGCGAACGGCTCGTTGCCCGCAACCTCATCTCTCCTGCTGAACTCGAACAAGCTCTCGAGTTACAGAAGGAGCGCAATGACAAGCTTGGCAAGATCCTGGTTGACCTTGGCTTTATCGCCCAACGCGAGGTGATGGCAGAACTCAGCGATCAACTGGGTTTGCAACTGGTGACGATTGATGCGCCGCCCGCTACAGGGCCAGAGCTCGACGGCCTCTCCGCCCGCTTTCTGCGCCAATCGAAAATCTACCCGCTCTCCTTTGATGGGTCCGAGCTGACACTCGCCATGGCCGACCCGCTCGATTTTGAAGTATTGTCGTCGGTGGCCAGCAGCACTGGCCTCAAAGTAATTGCGGTCCTTGCCAACGAAACTGAAATCGTCGATGCCATCGAGCGCCACTACAGCGAAGGCCGCCGGGCCGAAAACACCGACGACTTCGGCAACCCCGACGCCGCCGAAGACCTCGAACACCTGCGCGACATGGCCTCAGAGGCCCCGGTCATCCGCCTCGTCAACACGATGATCGCAGTCGCCGTGGAATCCCGGGCGAGCGATATCCACATCGAGCCCTTTGAGAAAGACTTCCGCATCCGCTATCGCATTGATGGTGTGCTGATCAATCAGGACCCCCCGCCCAAAGAGATGAAGGCCGCCATCATTTCGCGTCTTAAGCTGATGGCCAAGCTCAACATCGCAGAGCGCCGGCTGCCTCAGGATGGCCGTATCAAGATTAAGACACTGGGCCGCGAAGTCGATCTTCGTGTCTCGACGCTGCCCACGCTCTACGGCGAAAGCGTCGTCATGCGTATCCTCGACCGCTCGGCCACAGGCTTCTACGATCTGCGCAGCCTCGGCTTCGACGACAAGATGCTGAATCTGATGGAGCAATTCACAGAGATGCCCCACGGCATCTTCCTCGTCACGGGGCCTACAGGTAGCGGCAAATCGACCACGCTTTACTCTGCTCTCAAGCGGGCCAACAAGACCGAGCGCAAGATCATCACGATTGAAGACCCCGTGGAATACCAGATGGACGGCATTAACCAGATCCACGTCAATCCAGCCATCGGGCTAACCTTCGCCGCAGGCCTTCGCCACATCGTCCGTCAAGACCCTGACGTGATCATGGTTGGCGAAATCCGCGACCGCGAGACCGCCGACATCGCCATCCGCGCCGCACTCACGGGCCACTTCGTTTACTCCACACTTCATACCAACGATGCCCCGAGCGCAATCACCCGCCTCACCGACATGGGCGTCGAGAATTACCTTCTCACCTCTTCGATCGTCGCTGTCCTTGCCCAACGCCTTGTCCGTCGCATCTGCCAGGAATGCAAAGAACATGTAGGTGAAACTACCTCGTACGACGGCACCAAAGTGCCTGTGTACAAGGGCCGCGGGTGCGACACTTGCCTGCACACCGGCTACAAAGGCCGTATCGCGATCTTCGAGCTGATGCAGCTCAACGAAGAGATCCGCCGCCTCATCATGCGCAACGAAGACGCGAGCATTCTTACTGAAGCAGCCCGCCGGAACGGCATGCGAAATCTTCGCGAAGATGGTTGGCACAAGATCGCTACAGGCATGACCACCCCAGACGAAGTCATCCGCGTTACGCAGGAGTTTTAGCGCTCAAGATGACTACCTTCCAGTTCCGCGCAGTTACGAGCGATGGTAAACCCCGCAGTGGCAGCTACACTGCCGAGAACGAAAAACTGGTTGCTTCCGAGCTCCGCCGCCAGGGCCTTACGCCCACCTATATTGGCCTCAACAAGAGCACCGGCTTTGAGTTGAAACTCCCGGAATTCGGCGGCGGCAAGCGTCGCGATGTCCTCTTCTTCACTCAAGAACTCGCCACACTACTCTCTTCCAGCGTCCCAGTTGATCGTGCCCTCTCGATCGTCAGCGAACTCACCGAGCGGCCCGCCTTTCGCTCTGTCGTACTCGACATTCTGCGCCTGCTTAAGGGCGGCAAAGCACTCGCCGACACACTGGCAACTCACCCTGGATATTTCTCCGACCTCTACATCAACATGGTCCGCGCTGGTGAAGCTTCTGGCTCACTTTCCATGGTCTTCCAGCGGCTATCTGACTTTGAACGCAACCGCGACGAGCTACGCGGCTACATCATCAGTGCCCTCATGTACCCGCTTCTGCTTGGCCTCACTGGCGTCGGTGCCATCGTCGTCCTCATGTACTACGTCGTGCCGAAGTTTGCCACCATCTTCGAAGGCGGACGCATGGTGATCCCGCTCCCCACCCTGATCATGTTGCGCACCAGTGAATTTCTCCAGGCCTGGGGTTGGCTGATGGGCCTCGTCATCATGATCGGCACAATTAGTTTTTTCAGCTATATCCGCACTCCCAAAGGGCGCTGGTGGTGGGACGACTTCCGGCTCAAAGTGCCGCTGCTGGGCGATGCCCTGCGCAAGGCTGAAACGGCCCGCTTCGCCAGAGCCATGTCGACACTGGTATCCAATACAGTACCGCTGGTGCAATCCATCCAGATCGCCGGTGGAACTCTGGGAAATCAACGCATCGCCAAGGCACTCGAATCGGTAGCTCAAGGCGTCAAGCGCGGTGAAGGCATCTCGGTGCCGCTGCGCCGCTGCGGCCAATTTCCATCGCTGGCGGCCCACTTGTTAAGCGTCGGTGAAGAGACAGGCAAGCTCGACGAAATGTTCACCCGCATGGCCGACATCTATGAGGCCGACACGCGCGATGCCGTCAAACGCTTTACTTCCTTGTTCGAACCACTGCTCATCCTTACAATGGGCATCGTAGTAGGAGCGCTGATCCTCAGCATGCTCCTCGCCATCACCAGCATCAACGAGGTTGCAATCTAATCTATGAACACCACACAACTCACCCCACGCCGCCGCCTCAGCCGTCAGGCCGGTGTCACGCTCATCGAAATGCTCGTGGTTGTCACGATCATCGCGCTCTTTGCCGCCGTTGTCGGGCCTCGCCTCTTCAAGGCCGCAGATGGGGCGAAAGTAACTGCCGCCCGCACGCAGATCAACAGCTTCAATCAAGCGCTCTTGCTCTACAAAAACTCGACGGGCAACTTCCCCTCGGGCGATCAGGGCCTGAAGGCGCTTCGATTTAAGCCAAGTGATGTGCCCAACTGGGACGGCCCCTACCTGCAGGCTGACGTGCCGCTTGACCCCTGGGGCAGGGAATTCATCTACAAGTTTCCGGGCGCGCTGCCTGACGAGCCCGATATCATCTCGCTTGGTGCCGATGGTCAGCCCGGTGGTACCGGAATCAACAACGACATCAGCTCCTCAAGCACCCGCTAAATGCGCAACCGTTCATCGCAATCTGGCGTCACGCTCATAGAGATGCTGGTGGTGGTTGGGATCATCAGTCTCATGATCGGGTTCTCGCTGCCCTCCTTCACTGCGGGGCTAGATGGTCTGCGCCTCCGCAGCGCCTCTGCCACCGTGTCGTCCGCGCTGAACATCGCCATTACAACCGCTGACCGCAGGCAGCTTCCGGTTCAGCTTCTGATCCAGC
Organism: Acidobacteriota bacterium; assembly: GCA_043718395.1. Lineage (GTDB taxonomy): Bacteria > Acidobacteriota > Terriglobia > Bryobacterales > Bryobacteraceae > Bryobacter. The sequence goes on along the minus strand of JAYSVS010000185.1, from coordinate 59,586 downwards.
CAGCCGCGAATCGTATTGTGCTGCGAGCCGCCGAATCGAGGAAGGATCAGATATTTGAGATCCCGCCCGGCATCCGTATCCGGCGCATTCTCCCGGCTCTTTTTCTCAACGAAGAAAAGACAGATCGCTACCTGATTGTCTACCCCAATGGCGCACCTCCCCAGCTTGTGATCGAGCTCGAGAATCCTCGCGGCTCAGTGCGTCTAATCAAGCTCGATCCCATCACAGGAGTCGCCAAGGTTGTCGACCTTCCCGCCAATGCGAAGTAAGTCTCAAAAGGGATTCACGCTGCTCGAAGTGCTGGTGGCCACCATCATCCTGGCGGTTGCTGTCTCTGCGCTGATGGCCAATCTTTCGACCTCAACCGCAAATCTATTTCGCGTCAATGATATTGACCGTCTCACTTTTCTGAGTAAGCGAAAGATGGATGAGCTTCTGTCGATTCAAAATCTACCCCGCGCAGTTGTATTCGAAGGCGTGCTCGAAGCTGACGCAAAGGATAAGGCCATTGCCGGATTTAAGGCGCAAATATTGCCGTTTGGCCCGATCAGCCAATCTTCGGGCGACCGGTTGGAGCGCGTCCGCCTTGAGACTTGGCTGCAATCTGGCTCACGTCGCCGCATTCTTTTGCTCGAATCGTTTCGAACGGTGAAGGTGCAATGACTCAAGCCTCCCGGCACCGCCGCGAAGCCGGCATGACACTGATCGAACTCTTGCTCGCCGTAACGCTCTTCGGTGCCATCTCGGCCAGCATGGGCGTAGTCCTCAATATTGCTTTCACCTCGATGAACAAGATCGATACGAAAGTAGACTTCAATCGCCGCGTCATTGCCTCGCAGCGAACTCTAGACCAAATCCTGCAAGGAATGATTCCGGTGGTGACTCCCTGCGCTGGGCGGCAGGTCGGGATATTCGCGATTGAGTCAGGGGCACGTTTCGTGTCTTCTCACTCCTTGACTGAAGGATCTCGTGGCCGGCCACAAATTGTGGAACTCTTTGTCGCCAGCAGTCCAAACGGTGGCGTACGTCTGCTGCTCAACGAGTATCCATACTTTGGCAAGCGGAGTCTGACCGCTGCCTGCTCCCAGCCATTCCTGACTTCTGAGAGCTCCTTTATTCTGGCCGACCGGCTCTCACGATGCCGATTCTCATTTCGCCGCATTGACCCTGCCTCGGGGGCTGAAGCATGGTTCCCGGCATGGCTCTTTCCAGAGTGGCCGTCAGCCATCCGCATCGAAATGCTGCCCACGAAATTTCAAGCCAACCAGATTCAACCAGCTACTGTCTTTGCTCCCATCCTGGTGAAGAACAATAACATTGATGACACGGTATTCTAAGCGCCGATCAAAAGGGACGGCTCTACTGGCTGTCCTCTGGCTCACGGCCGCACTCTCGGCGATTGCCTTTTCGATCGCCGATACTGTTCGCGCCGAGGCCGAGCGTGGGATCACCTCGCAAGAGAGCGTGCGTGCCTATTACCTGGCCCGCGGTGCCGTCGAGCGTGGCTTGTTCCTCTTGCGCAACACCGATGACGCCATGGGTGGCTCCCCGGCAGAGCGCTTTGCCAATCGCCGCCGTATCTACTTTCAAGAAGAACTGGGTGACACTCTGATCGAGTTTATTTCCGAACGGGGAAAGGTGCCGCTTCGCTCGCTTGATCCCAGATTCTTCAATACTTTGCTGCTGACCCTGGGCGAATCTCCGGATTCTGCTTCAGCGATCGTGCAGCAGGCTTTTTCCAATACAAGCCCGTCCATGGCCGTCACTCAACAAAATTCGCAAAGCTATTCGGCTTTTCGGCCATTCTTCGCGTCTATGGAAAATGTCGAAGAAATGTTACTTGTGCCAGGAATCACCACGGAACTTTTATATGGCCGCTACCGCCGCATGCCCGACGGCAGCCTGATCAACCTTGGCGGACTGGCCGATATGCTCTCTCCACACGTCAAAGACAGCTCTGGCCTTGACCCTTTTAGCGTGCATCCCAGCCTGCTGGTTGCCTTCGGGATGGAACCTGAGGCGGCCCGCAGATTCGCCGATCTTCGACGGCTGAGCCTAAATCCCATTCCATTTCTCTCTCAACTAAACAATTTGGGCAGTACTGCCAGAGTAGGCATGCGTCCTGATCTTGGCGATGTGTTTCAGATTCGCGCAACTGCCCGCGTCCGGCTCCCCAATGGTGAGCTTTCGCAAACCCGCCGAACCGTCGCCCTGATGGTGAAATACTCGCCCCCCAATCCAAGATATATGTGGCTTAGCCCGTGGACTCATCTCCGCTGGTATGACCAGACCTTCAGCGATGTTGCCTCTTCCAATGCAGTCTGGATGACCACACCCCGTCCCGAGCCGAAACTATGACCACTGAGAATCCCGTTCTCGCAACTGATGTCCCTGCTCGCCCAACAATTCCCTTCCTGCAAAAGTGGAGGAGCTTTGGCACTGGTCTCGGCGTTGAAGTTGGCCCGCAAAATCTTGAGTTCACGCTTGCCTCAGTCCGTCCCAACGCGATCCGCGTGATTGATGCACTCACTGTGCTTCGCTACCGCGAACGTCCTGCTGCGGAATGGGGAGCAGATGTTCTGGCCTTCCTGAATAAGAACAAGATCACTCACATATCCGCCGCCGTGGTGCTGCCAACACAGGATTGTGTGTCCCGGTCCATCGCTCTGCCTGGAGTTCCCAATGGAGAAGTAGCTGCCGCCATCAGCTATCAGTTGGATGGCTTGCATCCCTTCACTGAAGAAGAAGCCACTCATTCTTTCAGCCGCCTTCATGTGCCCCGTCGATCCAGTTTTGCACTGGGAATCGCTCGAAATTCCGTGATCGAAGACTACGCGACGCTCTTTGACGAGGCAGGAATCGCGGTCTCTTCTTTCCTCACTCCGGCTGCTGCCATCTACTCTGCTCTGCGGATCTTGCAGCTAGCTCCAGCCGAGCAGTTTCTGGCCATCCACGAGGATGAAAGTGGACTCATCGTCTACGGTGAAACCACAACGCATCCGATCTATTGTGTCCGCTTCCCTGAAAATTCGGATCGTGCAATCTCTTCTGCTTCCTCGCAAATCCGGTTGCCCGAGGATGCTCCTGTGGCGCGGCTGGCTGCCTTGCTTCCGCACGCCGAACGTCTCGAGATTGGCAGCCCGCTATCCTATGCAGCGGCACTGGCCGGGGCGCTTCCCGCGCAAGCTTTGCCAGTGAACTTGCTGCCGGTAGACCGGCGCAAGACTTCTTCGCCCTGGCGTTGGGTTCCCACCATAGTGCTCCTGCTGCTTCTGATGGCCCTGGGTCTCGCCTTTGCCTTTTATCAGGACTATGAGAACCGGCGCCTGCTCACCCGGCTGGATGCCGAGATCGCGCGTCTGCAACCCAGAATCAACAGCATTAAGAAGCTCGATTCCGATATTGCTGCCGCCGAAAAAAAGCTGCAGTTTCTATCCACTTTTTCAAGTTACCCGCAGCAGGATCTCGATAGCCTGCGAGAGCTAACACGCATCATGCCGATGACTTCGTTTGTCTCTCGCATGGGGCTAACCCGCACAGAGTTAAGTATGACTGGCGAGATCGACCAGTCGATGGAGATGCTGCGGATGCTTGATTCCTCTCCGCTTTTCAAGGATTCGGAATTTACGTCTGCCCCGGGTCGCACCCAGACAGGCAAAGAAGTATTTCAGGTTCGTGCCAAACGAGAGCTTGCTTCTGCCGCTGGGCCTCAGTTGGTTGTTCCAGGGGGCAGCTCCACTACGCTTCCCAAAATCGCGCCACCTCCGCCATTACCTTCAGGATTGAGACCATGATCGAAAACCTGTCTGAACGTGAACGCAAATTACTGATCGCCCTGATTCCAGTGCTTGTGATCACCGCCTTTGTGTATTTCTGGACAGAGCCGTCGGCAGGCGCTGCTCCCGTCGTCGATACAGCCGCTGCCATTGAGGTCGCCAAGCAGCGCCTGGATCGAGCCCGTGTCACCTCCGCGCTTTTGCCAGCCCTTCAGGACAAACGCAAAGCTCTCGAATCGAATCTGACCACTGCGGAAAAGCGCTTTATTGTTGGGGAGACTCCTGCCCAATCCCAGGCGATCCTGTCGCAGATCTTTCGCCGTATCGTTCGCTCGCAGGGCCCCAATGTGGAGATTCGCGGCATGGATATCGGCACGGTGGAACCCTCAAATGCTTACGCCGAAATTCTGGTCAACGTCAGCTTTGACTGCCAGATCGAAGGCCTCGTCAACCTGTTGACTGACATCTCGGCCCAGCCTGAGGCACTTGGCTGGCGGGATCTTCGGGTCACCAGCACAGAATCTAAACAAAAGCGATTGACGGGCTCGATGACCTTTGTCGGGCTTACTCCTGCCAGGACTCCAGTCAAGCCGCCTGCAGGAGGCCGGGGATGAAGCGTTCTATTATTTTGTTGAATCTGGTGCTGCTGGCCGCCCTTATTGCCGGTGCTCTCGATTTACGCCGCCGCTGGCTTGAAGCCCGGGCGCGTGAGGCCCAACTTTTGGCAATCAAACCCCTCCCTGCCTTGGCTGGTGCCCCAGCGCCGGCAGCAGCTCCACTGGTGCCACAAAAACTGCAACCTGTCCAGTACTTTGAGGTGGCAGAGCGCTTTCTCTTTTCGCGTGATCGCAATCCTACAGTGGTGATTGAGAAGCCTCCTCCACCTCCGCCAAAGGTAATGCCAAACTTTCCTGCAGTTTTCGGCGTCATGGATATAGGAATGGGCCCAACAGTATTTATGTCCGCTGATCGAGGCAACCAGCAAGGTTACAAGCTGGGCGACAAGATCGGTGAATTCACGCTTCTCGCCGCCACTCAGAAGGAAATCACCTTTGAATGGGAAGGCAAACCGATTATCAAATCGCTGGATGATTTGCGGGCAAAACCGCAAGAACCTGCGGCTCAACAAGCGTCCACCGAGCGCATGAGTTCTAACGTCAACAACTCGCCCCCGCCCATGCCCCCGCCGCGTATCCCCGAGAATGTGCGCCCTGCCCCCGGTGTCGATATCGGCGGAGGCCGCAGAGGCTGTTTGCCCGGCGATACCTCACCTGCTGGAACCGTGGCCGATGGCCACAAGAAAGTGTCTACCAATTACGCATTCGGGCCCATCTGTTATTGGGAATCCACCCGTTAGTTGCTTTAGGAGTCTCTTATGAAAAATCTATTGATCGTCCTTGTCTCGCTCTCTGTGTCATGCGCTTTTGCGCAATCAAAATCAAGCCCCGCGCAGCCTGCTGCTGCTTCAAAGCCCGACCCCAAGGTGGCACCTGTCAAGCGGCATCCGGATGGGCGTCCGGCAGGAATTCCATTCTCGGCAACCAAAGTGTCCGACGGTGCCTGGCGAGCCATCGAAGACGGCAAGCCCGTGATCTATCGCTCTACCGCTTTTGGCTTCTCGAAAGTGAGCGAAGAGGATAACGGCAAAATTACCCGGATGATCAATGGCAAGCCCGATGAGGCGTCTGAGGTTCCTGCCGGTCTGTCCGTCGCCGAAAAAGACGGAAAGCTTCACTTCAAGCGCATTACACCTTTTGGTGACTACAAATGGGTCAAAGATAAGAACGACCTCACGCAAGTTGAAAAAGCGCTCTGGAATCAAACTCAGGCCGCTGCTTCAAAGGGAGATTCAAAACCATAATGCGTCTACAAATTGCATTTCTTGTTGCGTTGACACTTCAAGCGCAACAGCCTGCTGCACCTCCCGCCGCAACCGCAGCCCAAACTGCTGCGCCAACCGCCACTACCGGCAACATGACGCTCAATCTCCCCTCGGCATCACTCACCGAGGTGATCGATACCCTGGCCCGCGTGCTCAAGATCAACTACATCCTCGATCCCAGAGTCAAAGGCAATATCACCATTCATACCTATGGTGAAATCAAGTCCACCGACGTCCGCTCGCTGCTCGACACCATCCTGCGAATCAACGGTGCAGCCATGATTCAGGTAGGGGACATATTCCGGATCGTGCCTATCAATGAAGTAGCCCGCCTTCCGATGCCTCCACGAAAAGATGCGGAATCAAAGGATATTTCCAATGACGAGCAAATGATTTTGAATCTGATCTTTTTGAAATACACTGCTGCTGCCGAGATGAAAACAATTCTTGCCCCCTTTCTTGGGGATGGGGGAACACTCTCTACCTATGACCCGGCAAACATGCTTTTGCTGCTGGATAACGCCCGCAACATGAAGCGCACGATGGATCTGGTTGCCATGTTTGACTCTGACGTTTTGGCCAATAAGCGGATTCGCTTGTTTGAACTCGACAACGGCCGCCCCTCTGACGTTTCAAGTGAATTGCAGACCATCTTTAAGGGGCTTTCTCTTGCTGGAAAAGCGGGCGGTGTCCAATTTCTTCCCATCGACCGTTTGAACATTCTCATCGCCGTGGCCCCCAATCCAGGTGCATTTGTTGAAGTGGAAAACTGGATCAAGAAGTTGGACGTTCCTGTCAAGCCGCCTGTCGGCGGTACGGACAACTATGTCTTCAGGGTCAAGTATGGGCGTGCCGATTCTCTAGCCCTCGCCGTGACTATGCTCTACGCAACACAGCAGGACAACCCTTACGCGATGATGACCACCATGATGACCATGATGATGATGATTCAGATGACGAGCCAACTTTCACAGTTCACAAACAATGCGGGCGGCGGTGGCGGCGGCGGTGGTGGCGTTACCGGGCTCGGTGGCGGTGTTACAGGCATGGGCGGTGGTATGGGCGGCATGGGAATGGGGGGGATGGGCATGGGCGGAATGGGCATGGGCGGAATGGGATTCGGTGGCATGGGCATGATGGGTGGTATGGGTATGGGTGGAATGGGCATGTTTCCAGGCATGGGAATGGGCGGCTATGGCATGGGGCAGCAACAAGGCGCTACTCTCGGCGGCGTCCCCGGATCTGGACGTCCTGGAGATTCTACCGGCACTTTTGTAGGCCAACAAGGGTCTGGCATGGCAGCGCAACCCCGCGTTCCCAAAATTGTTCCCAATCCTTTCGACAACACACTCTTGATTCAATGCACCTCGCAGGAGTATGAGCAGATTTCTCGCCTTTTGAGCCGTCTCGATATCCCTCCACGGCAAGTCCTGATCGAGGCCAGGATCTACGAAGTCAGCCTCACCGGTGCTTTCTCTGCGGGCGTTCAGGCATTCCTGTCGCAACGCCGCAATAACCCAAGCGGTGGTGGCGTTACCAGACAACTACTGGCTGATTCAACCGGCGCTGGCATCAATCTCACCGCTGGCCTGCTCGTTGGCAAATCTCGCGAACTTCTTGGCTATCTCTCAGCTCAGGAAGATGAGCGGCGCGTCAAAGTAATCAATGCTCCCCAGATCATTGCCACGGACAATATCGCCGCCAGCATCAATGTCGGTACCCAGGTGCCCACTCTTACCTCACAGGGCGTGGCTTCCGGAGTTCAGTCCGGCGGAAGCTCAGTGTTCACTAACCAGGTTTCCAGCCGCAATGCCGGCGTCAATCTGGCGATCACGGCCCGCGTTCTTCCCAGCGGAATTGTGACCCTGCTGATCAATCAGGAAATCAGCTCTCCCCAGGCGCCGGCTGCCAGTTCCGCCATCCAGTCACCCTCCTTCTCGCAACGCTCTGTCCAGACTCAAGTCACCGTGCAGGACGGAGACACCATTGCCATCGGCGGCATCATGACCGAGTCCGACACCTTCTCCACTTCTGGCATCCCTACTCTTCACAAGATTCCAATTGTCGGCAACCTTTTTGGAAGTCGCTCCAAATCGAAAGAACGAACCGAACTGGTGATTTTCATGACTCCCCGCGTGATCTACGATATCCCCGAAATCGTTGAAGCGAGTGAGGAAATTCGCAGTCGCTTCAAGCGTCTGAACAAGATTTTGAAGGATCAATAATCTCCTGATCGAAACTTGAGTGTTCTGGCGCGTGTTAGTCTACTTCTCGACCTCAATGCGCCAGATTTCTCTGCGGTCCATCGCAATCCTTCTTAGCCTGCCGGTTTGCTTCTCGCAAACCTCGCCCATACAGGTGGGTGACGGGGCTACCACTACTACCATCCGCGAAGAGTTCCTCGTCGCCTTCCAGCGTGGCGAGTTCTTGAATGCTGTTGCCTTGCCACCGCTCACCGAAGTTGTTGCCTACGGCATTGGCGGCTTCCGTCAGGAATTCCAGGATGCAGGCAAAAGCGGTCTTAGATTCGGCCTGATCCGGCCTGCTGTCCCTGACCTCACTTTAGGCGTCAATAATGCCGTCCGTCAGGTCCGCCCTCCAATTTACGCGCTCTACACCCAATCGAGTATCGGTGTATCCGTCGCCGGTTTCCCCAAAATGGATACCAGTCGCTTCAGTGTGCAATTGTCCGGCTCTTTTAACACTTTCGCGACAGGCAACTACCAGACCTTCGACAAAGGCTTTGGCATATTTGTTTGGGATTTGCCGCCTCTCGCTGGTGGCTCCGACACACGCTTCAACATTACAGAGCCCGTCTTTAGCCGCTGGAACTCCATTGGTTTCGATCAGATTGGGCCGCCCGTCGTTTCGCTCATTGCCGCCACATCGCGATTTGGAACCAAAGCGAGCTATCAGACCTTTACCAATGGGGCGATTTACAACATCACCTCAGGCACCCTCTCCGGACGCGTGATTTTCGTCCGCAAGGCTGTGCAAGATCTCTACGAACAGAATCAGGGCACAGCAGGCTTTTTAGGCCTTCCCATCGGCGAAGAAACGATCATTGCCAACAATCGCCGGCGCCAGAGCTTTGAAGGCGGCACGATGGAATATGCGCTCAATGGTCCTCCTGTGCTCAAGAATGCTCTCATCTCCGTAACGGTAGCCGCTGAAGATCCAATTCGCCTGAGCGCCGGACAATCCCGTACGCTGACTGCCGTCCTGCAGACCAACGCTGCCGAATTCGTCACTGATCGCGAGGTATTCTGGTCCACTTCAAATGGCCGAGTCGTCACCATCACGGGTACGGGCCCAAGCGTAACGATTCGTGGTGTTGCTGGTGGCTCAGCCATTATTTCGGCCACCAGTGAAGGCAAGACCAGCAACCGGGTTAGCGTCTTTGTCGCCTCCCAGTGTTGCTCTATCGGTGAGGGCGCTCCCTCACAGGCAATTTCTCAGACCTTTCTTGATGCCATTCAGCGCAACCGCATCACGGTTCGAAGTCCTGTCGCATCCCCAGTCCGCCGCGCCGGGCCGGGCTATCTGCAAGAAGCGGTTTCGCTACCCTCGGGAAGCCGCATTCTGATCTTGAAATCCGATGCCAGCCCGATTGCCTACCTGCTTTCTGGGGCTACGCTAACCTCTTTTGAGGCTCTGGGCGGGCTCACGGGTCTACTCGGATTTCCTGTCACTGATGTCAACGCAACCGGAACCCAGCGATTCGACAATGGCACTCTGGCTGGCTCTCCTCTGAGACTGGTTTCTGGGCCGATTCTGGCCCGCTGGCTAGCTTTGGGTGCCGAAACAGGCGCACTCGGTCCTCCGGTTAGCGACCGCGCTACCTCGATCACTTTTTCTGGTTCTCAAGTCTCCAGTCAGATCTTCCGGTCTGGTGCCCTCTACGAATTTGCAGTTGGTCCTCAATCAGGGCGAGCGCTTATTACCGTTGGGCCAATTGCGGCGAAACACGCCGAATTGGGCTTAGCCACTGGCTCTATCGGAGCCCCGCTGACCGACGAGTTCCTCACTGCGGGAGCCGTGCGTCAGGAATTCGAAGGTGCCTTTCTTGAGTACACTGCTGGCACACCAGTTCGGGTGATCGAAAAAGAACGAAAGCCAAGTCTCACCATAACCCCTTCCTCGCTCCTGCCCGGTGCTCGCTACCGCGTCTCTGTGGGAGGCTTTCCTGCGAGTGCCCGCTTGCGCTTAACCCAGGGTTCCGGTGCTGCGGCCGACGCTTTCGATCTCACTACCGTCAATGGCTCCTTTGTGTGGGAGAGCATCGTGCCGTCGAATGCCCGGGCTGGCGTCGTAGTGCTCCGCGCCACCAACGCGAATTCGCCTCAGAGCTTTGCTGAGGGTTCCTACACGGTCCGCAGTTTGGCCGAATTGCGACCAGCCCTCACCAAATTGTCAGGCGATGCCCAGGCTGGGGCTCCGGCTACTTCCCTTCCGGTCCCTATCCGCGTGCAGCTTCGCGATTCCTCGGGCAATCCTTTGCCGGGCGTCGCCCTGCGCTTTGAATCCTCGCCCGCTGCCAGAATCCTCGATTCAACGCCTGTCACAAATTCCGAAGGCATCGGCGAAGCCCGGCTTCGCCTCCCGCCTCAAAGCGGCATCGCTCTTTTCACCGTCGAGGCCGGCGGTCAGATCGTTACCTTTACGGCCCGTGCCGCAGAACAAGTGCCTACCGACTTTCCCCGCATCACCCAGGCCGTCGATGGCAACCTTGGGAATTCGAGTTCACCTTTGGCTCAGAAGGGCTCTCTAGTCGCAGCCCTGGCTGGTGTTATTCGCTTCTATCAGCAAAGGGGTGCTGCTCCTTCTGACAATGGGCTGGCCGACACAACCATTCTCAACAATTACCTTCGCGCTTTCTGCACCAGTTCTGCCGATGGTACTCAGATCTGCGATGGTTATCTCGACGCAGGTGCCGGGGCCGACCTTCAGCCAAATCCCTTCCGCGCCATTGACTTTGCTAGCGGCGCTTTCAGTCTCAGCTTTCCTGACCCCGGTTTGTCTTCAATCCGCGAGGCCATCGCCACTTCAGGGCCCGTCATCGTCGGCCTCAGCCTCTCTCGCAATGGCCAGACAGCAGGCGTGCATTTTGTTACTGCCTTTGGCATCCTTGGCGATGGCGATCTGGCCATCAGCGACCCCAATCCCCAATTCGGGTTTACTCGTATAAGCCAGTACACTTCTGGCTTCCCTGCCGCGTCGGCAAATTGGCTGGCTTCTTCTGTAGCTGCTATTCAAATTCTTCCCCGCTCCTCCAGCAGCGCGGCCTTCTACGCCTTCTCGACGTCCGCCTTTGAGCTCCTCAGTCCGGCGGCCGGATGCTCGCGCGGCCTGACCTGGCCAGCCACATTCGCCAATCTCACTTCAACATCCTCCTCTGCCAATGTGAAGTTTCAATTCTGTGATGGCTTGGCCGCATCTTACCAGGCCAGCTTACCCTCGCCGCCGTTTCTCTTTTCGCTTGTCAGCCTCACCAATCCACCAGCGCAATCCGTCGTCAGCGGAGCCGATGCCACCGCCTACCGGGTTTCGAGATCCACTTCTGATGCCTGGGCGCTCACCCCAGAGCAACTCTCAATCAATTCCACAGCCATCCTGAACGCAGCCAGCTTCACTTCCCGGCTCGCTGCCGGCACCATTATCAGCATCTTCGGCAATGGCTTGCCACTGGCCAACGGGTCTGTATCTTCCATCGATCTGAACGGCCAGAGCCTGCCAATTTTCTTTTCTAACGGATTCCAATTGAATTCCGCCATCCCCTCAAACTTTCCACCAGGGATGGCTGATCTGAATATTCGCTCTCCTTTTGGCGAGTCCTCCACTCGAATCGACGTCGCAGAGCTAGCGCCGGCTATCTTCCTGATCAACTCGCGCGGGGCGGCAGCCGTGCTGAATCAGGATTCCACCCTCAACTCGCCCACCAACCCTGCCATACGCGGTCAGGCCATTGTTTTATTCTCGACGGGCCTCGGCGAAGTGAGGCTGCAGTCTAATGGATTGAGCACCATCGCGAATTCAGTTTCGGTTGTTATCAACGGACGCGACCTCACGCCTTTTTTTGCCGGTCTTGCACCCGGTTTCATTGGGCTTTATCAGCTCAATGTCAGCCTCCCCACAAACCTTCCACCTGGCCTAGACCAGATCGTACTAGTACGTTCAACGGGCATAGATTCGAATTCCGGTTTGATTTCAATTCGTTAATTTTTCGGAAAGAGGGACGGGTACTCTGTGTCCCAAATGGCACATTGCTGTGTCAGAATGACTCATTCGAAGCTAAAAATCAGTCCTAACCCAAGCGCTTTCAAACAGTTGCTGAGTTTTTGCTTGACTCTTCCCCTGATGTTCTGCTACTAGTGGTATGTCTGTAAATGACAGGCGGCTTTCATCACAGCGACGTGAATCCCGCGAGCACAGAGTTTAGAGATTTACAAAGAAGTCGCTTCGGCTTAGAGTCGTAGTTTAGTTTGAGTCGTAGTACAAAAGCTGTAACAAGAGGCTCAGGTTGAAAGAGAACTTCCATCAATTCAAAATTAAGACAACACTTCACAAGGAGAAGGATAATGTCGCATTTCCGTAAAATGCTTTTTGCCGCTGCGGCCGTTGCTTCCTTTATCGGAACCAGCAACACTGCCAATGCGCAAGCGAACCCCTTCGTCTGCAACACCAGCTTTTCGCCACTCGTCGTACGAGTCGAAGGTCTGCGTGAGCTTGTAGGCGATATTGTAATCACATGTACTGGTGGTAATTCCATCGGTACGCCCACCGTTCAGGCTCTTTCCTCGAGCGGTTCGATCCCCCCTGTTACCTCGGTGGCAGAAGGAATCGTAACTGGTCCTGGCTTTGGTGCTGGCGCTGGCTTTGTGGCCATCAGCAACCCCACTGTTCCTGCAATCAACATCTCGGTGACGGTTGCCGGTACACGTATCACCAACCGCATCTTTGGTTCTTCGAATTTGACAGATGCTCTTTTGTTCATTGATGAGCCTTCCAACCCCACCTCCGGTGCATCCACTGCTCAGCAGAATCCCTGCGTGCGCACTGGTGCCACGGTAGGAACTGCTGGCGTTTGCACGGGCCAGAGCTACTTTTTCTCGGGTGGCGTGGCCGTTGGCTCCGGTTATACCTTCGTCCCGGCCGTGGGAACCACGCCTGCTTCTGACGGTGTGCCGGTCAATGTCTATCAGGCTCAGTACGGTGTTGGCGGCGGCTTTGCTCCAAACGAGCAGACCATCACCTTCGTCGGCGTGCCGATCGTTCAGCCGGGTACCCACCTCAATGCTGGTTCGCGCGTTTACCGCATCAAGAACATCCGTGTTCAGGTTGCCAACGCCTTTCAGGTCAACGGTCAGATCCAGGCCTTCATCTCGATCCAGAATCCTCCTGCCAACCTCGTGCTCAACAATGCTCAGGGTGTAGTTGGCTTCGTTCAGCGTGGTCTCTTCTTTGACACCATCTCTGGCGGACCCTACGCTCAGTGCTTGGGCTGGAACGCAACCTCAAGCGGCGGTTTCCCCACGGAAGCAGCTTCCACCCAGGGCAACCTTCTCGCAACCGGTGCTCTCCGCTTCACAGAAGCCTACGGTGTTTCATTCAAGCGTCGCGGATTTGGCGGAGTATTGGACGTTTATGACTCCGTATTCAACCAGTTCGTCGCGCTCGACGGCCTCTCTGGTCAGTCTGATCCCCGCGTGAACTACAATAACGAATCTGGATTCTACAATCGCCGCTTCCCAACCACGAATAGCTTGCAGAGTGTCGGTATCGCCTCCAACGGCACCCGCCTCCGCGCTCGCTTCTCTGGTGTCCCGGCACAGGTTCGTCTGTACGTTTCCGCTCAGCCGGTAACCACTGGTACGGCTTGCAGTTCCACAGCATCAAACATCGCCACTACTTCTGGCACATCAGGTCTTTGCCTCGGCCAAGGCGCGAGTGTCGGCAATGCTGCCTATGCGGTCTCAGGTGTGAATGCTGACGGCGCATTGGAAGGCTTCACGGCCAACACAAGCTTCGCATTTGGCTCCACCGGCGGCAATGCCGTAGTTCAGGGCTCCACCGCTTGCGGCTGGGGTGCTTGCACCGGCGTCGCATATGGTGCTTTGAGCAAAACAACCCAGTTCATCCGCGTCGCAACCGCTGCTGATGGCACAGGAACCTTCTTCTGGGAAGTTCTCCGCGCCGATGACAACGTCATCGACCGCTTTGACTTCCTCGTTGCAGTCTCCTTCCCGCCAACCACCAGCATTGTGACCGATGCCAACACCTCCGTTGTGGCCAACGTTTCGGGCAACTACGCTCCGATCGCTGCCACCGGTGGCAATGGCTATCCTTCGATCCCGAGCTTCGTGCTGACCCAGCCCGAAGAGCTGAAGCCCATCTTCTCGATCACCAACTGCGCCACGAACCTGCTCTATCCGTTCGTTAGCAGCGTGACTGGCTTCAACACCGGTATCGCAGTAGCCAACGCTTCCAAGGATCCGTTTGGCACCGTAAACGAAACCGGCATCTGCCGCGTGTTCTTCTACGGCACCACCGCTGGCGGTGGTATCGACCCAACTCCCCAGTCGTTCAGCAAGTCTGTTCCCTCGGGCCAGGTCGCTACCTTCAACCTGCTCTTCGGTGGTCCTGAGTACGGCATCCAACCGGTTGTCGGCTTCCAGGGCTACATCATCATCTCGTGCAACTTCCGCTGGGCACACGGCTTCGCCTTCGTAAGCGATCCGTCCAACCTGCAGACTGCACACGGTTACCTCGCGCTGATCCTCGATCCGCCGAGCATCCGTCGTAACACCGGCGCTTCGGCTGCCGAACAGCTCGACAACTAACCTTGTCATAGCTTGAAACCACTTCGGGGCGGACTTCGGTCCGCCCCGATTTTATTTATGTGAGACAAGGCGTTTCTCTGCTAATATCAGAGAGCTGCGTCCTTCCATCTCTTTAGCTCTGAAGAGGATCCCCATGTATAGGTTATCTCTGTCTTTGCTGGCTTCTTTGACTATCATTGCGCCAGTATTTGCTTCCAATATTGTTGTGCTACCCCAGGAAAACTCGGGCAACATAGCCGGCTATATCTATAGCCCAGAACCATTCACCCAAATCGGCACTTTTGCCGTAGACCCTCTTGCCTTTGAGGCAGTTTGGCATCCCAATGGCCAAAAATTTTACGTCTTTTCGAAAAGCGTGACCAAGTCGATCGCCGTCTATTCCGGCTCCTCTCCTTACGCAGAAACAACTTTCAGGTCTCTGGCCAATATCACTGCCGCCAAGATCTCTCCCGATGGCCGCAGGCTCGTTGTCCTGTCGCAGGCTGTCCGTATCTACGACACGGCAACCGATCAGGAAATCACAGGCCTCAATACTTGCGGCGACACAAATTGTGTTCCAGTGGACGTGGATTTTTCGATTGATTCCAACCGCGCTTTTGTCTTGAACAGCAACGGGTCACTCGTCGCCATCAATCTCGGTAACAACACGATTGGCAGCCGGCTAGCCATCGCCAATGGGCCGACGACAATGATGGTTGGTCCTACCGGCTTGATCTATGTCACCGCTCAAAACCGGCTTCTTGAAATCGACGGCCGTGACGCCCTGGTTCAGATCGGAGCGGAAATCCCGGTCACCGGCTCTAACTGCCTCAAGACGCAGTTCACTCCAGATGGCAGCCGCGCCGTCATCGCCTGCAACGTGATCGGTTCGACGCAGATCTATGTCGTCGACACCATCACCCGCACCATCTCTCAGGCGTCGATTCCCAATGCGGTCGCCGAGCGTTTCAAAATCACTTCTAACACCACGGCTCTTTATTATGTCGGGGTCAGCAACACAGTTTTCCGCGGCGGGCTTGTCTCGCCTCTGGCAAACCCGGTGCAGCTCGAACTCGCCGGCACTGGTGTTCTTACGGGTGGCCGCTATCTTGTCACCTCCGACGAGCAGCCGAGCAATCGTTACTTCTTTTCGAATGTCTCCAACACTATCTCGCGCATCAACCTTGAGACCAACAGCCTGAATAGTTCGATTTCTCAACCCACCTTTGTTGGCCCCAGCTTTTTTACTGGCCGCGCCCCCACAGGTATCCCATTTAGCCTGATCTCTATCACACCTTCGCAGACGGCAGTTCAGAGTCAGCGCGGCCGGCCCCTAGTCGTTCGTGCTCTTGATAGCTCTACCCGCCCTCTCAGCGGAGTGACCATCAATTTCACCTCAAGCACCGGCGGCTTTCAGTTCGACTCTACAGCCGCGATTACCAACAAGGACGGTTACGCTACGGTTAGCTACACTGCCCCGTCCACCACCGGCACCTATACCGTTAACGCTTCTACCAGTGGGTCGCAAGGCCAGTCCTTTACGATCAATGTCACCAGTTCGGGTGGATCCGGCGGTGGCGGTGGCGGAGGAGGTGGCGGTGGTCCCATCGGCCCGCAGCCGATTGAGATCGTCTCCGGCAATGGCCAGATCGTCCTCGCGCAGTTCCTTGCTCCACAGCCGCTCACGGTTCGCGTACGAGACGGTGCGGGCAATCCCCAGGCAGGCGTAACTGTCTCCTGGCAAGTTCAAACTGGCGATGGAAACGTAACCCTTTCGACCACCACCACAGACTCCCGCGGTCTGGCACAGACCCAGTACGGCTCCGTGCTCTTCTACAATGACTCGTTCAATGGCCCACGCAGCAGCACCATCCGGGCTAGTTCGCCCAATGGGAACGTTGACTTCGTCGTTACTTCTTATCCTCAATCCGGTCCTCCCCCACTTTTGCTGCCTGCCAATCCGCCCAATGTTACGCTGATCAGCCCTGCAGAGGGGTCGACCATTCGTGTTCAGGCGGGTACAACAACAACCGCAGCAATCAAAGCCTCTATCTTCAGTGGCACGCTGGCTAGTTTTGGATCACCAATCCAAAACATTGGCTTCTCGGGTACTACCGGCAACGACGTTGACGCCGGGCCAACGGCAAGCTGTCTTCAGACCAATCTCTCCAACGGCCAGGGCGACATTGTTTGCGATATCGTTGCGGGTTCCAAGCTGGGTACTGCTAACTTCCAGGCTTGTGTTGGCAACTGCCAAAATCCAGGCCGCACTTTCAACTTCAATCTGGAAGTGGTCGCTGGTCCTCCAGGCGCTATCACCAAACGTCAGGGCGACAACCAGTCCGGTGGCCCAGGCACTCTTACCCCCCTTGCTCTTCGTGGTACCGTTACTGACGCCTTCGGCAACCGGCTAGGTGGCGTTACCGTACGGGTGGAAGTGATCTCGGGCGATGCGACAATCGAATCGCTCTTCAACACATCCAACTCGGACGGCGACTTTTCTTTCCTGGTTCGTTTTGGCTCCACCCCGGGTGAGGTCAAGATCCGCACCAGTGCCGGCAACGCCAACACCATCTGGACTGTTACGAACAACGTCACGATCGGCAATTTCGTCAAGGTCTCTGGCGACAACCAGTCGGCCATAATCGGACGGCCCTTCGCTACCCCGCTATCGGTACAGCTCTTTGATGCTCAGGGCCGGGCCATTGCTGGGGCCACGGTTACCTTTGCTGTTCAAAGTGGTCAGGTCACACTGTCTGCTTCCTCGGCTCTCACCAACAGCCAGGGTGTCGCCACTGTAAATGCCACCGCCGGCACCAATGCCGGGCCGATCTCAGTATCGGCAAGCGCCGTTAGCCGCGTCGTTACCTTCAGCCTCACCGCTCTGCCTCCAGGCCCGACCATCACCCGCGTCGCTAACGCAGCCGGGTTCCAGGCCGGTCTTGTTCCTTGCGGCCTGGCTACTGTCTTTGGATCCAACATTGCGCCAAGCTTGAACGGTGTCGTGCTCGGCAACAGCTTTGTCGGCCCCTACTCGCTTCGCTTGAACAATGTGGCAATCGAAGTCGGTGGCCGCACGGCTCCTATCGTCTCCATCGCCAACCTCAACGGTCAAGAGCAGGCAACTTTCCAGACTCCTTGCGATGTTGCTCCCGGTGCCTCCACCCTTCGTATGATCGTCAACGAAGGTTCCAGTTCACTGGCCGTCACGGTCTTTGCAGTACAGCCTGGAATCTTCGAGACTTCCGACTCCGCCGCCAAGCGGATCGGTGTCATCGTCAAGTCTGACGGCACCTACATGAACCGTGAAAACCCGGCGCTTCGTGGTGAAAATCTGATCGGCTTCTTCACGGGGCTTGGTCAGACGATCACGCCTATCACCACCAATAATCCTGGTGCGTTCAATAACTCCAGTCAGGTTGCCGCCCAGATGATTATCGGCGTCAACAATGAAGGAGCACAGGTTCTTTCAGCCACGGTGGCTCCTGGCTTGGTCGGCATCTATGTCGTCCAATTCACGGTGCCAGAAGGCACAACTACTGGTGTTGACCGTCCTTACGGAGTCGGAGCGATCGGCGCTGATGGCGCCTACGTCCCCGGCAATCCGTCTCTGATCCATATCCGCTAAGCCCGGATATCATTTACAATGCGAAGGCCGTCCCTCTGGGGCGGCCTTTCGTTGTCTTATGTCAGCCTTCATGCGTAAACCGTCAATGCTCACCGCCACACTAGTGGCGATGTGGCTTGCGCTGTTCGCTCTGGTGCTGCTGCAATTCCGTTGGAGCAACGAACTCAGCTCGGCCTACCAGCAGCGCCTCGAATCCACACTTGCCGCATCGTCAGCCAGCTTCAGAGCCGATTTCCAGGCTGACCTATCCGCTGTCTGCCGTTCGGTTCAAAACTCCAGTCTGGACAAGTCGTCAATTCTCCCGCTGTCCCCGATTCCCTTTCGCCTGTACTTTGTCAACGCCCAACTGGATCAGCTTTCCCTCTGGCAGGCAAACTCCGCGCGCTTTGAGCCCCAATCCTGGCCTGAGCCCTGGCTGCAAATCCAGTCTGAAATGATCCAGGCCAGCGAGGACCTCACTGCGGCTTCTGCGCGCCGCTGGTTCAACCGGCCCTGGCTTGCCTCGTCTGTAGCGCCTGTCTTCTTTCGTGCTGCCTCTAATTTTGATTCAAACGAAGTCAATTTCCCCACTGACCGGCTGCGGGGTTTTCTCCTGCTCGAACTTGACCTCCCAGCTTTAGCCTCGCGCTACTTCCAGCCTCGCAACCAACGCTCCTTCGCTTCCAGCGGACTCGAAACCCGCTCAATCGTTTCATTCCTTGATGTCCCCGTCTTCGACTCACAACCCGCCGCCACGCTATCGCCAGGCAAGTCGCAGGCCCTTGATCTGCTTTCGCCCTCACCATCGTCTCCCCGCTTTAACCTGCGTCCAATTGCCGATGAAAGCCCCTGGAAGCTCCACACCGATCATCGGGCCGGCTCGCTTGACACCTCTGTCGCCTCGCTACGGATTCGAAACCTTGCCACGGGCCTCGCAGTCTGTTTCGTACTTTGTGCCGGAATCGTCTTCCTGATCCTGACCATGCGGCGTGCGGAACAGCTTGCCAGACTCCAGACTGATTTTGTTGCCGGCTTCTCGCACGAACTCCGAACCCCCGTCACTGCCGTCTGCATGATGGCTGAAAACCTGCGTGACGGCCTTCCCTCGTCCCCTGATGACATAAAGCATTACGGCAAACTGATGCTCGATCAGGGGCACCGCCTGCGCGACCGGATCGAAGATATCCTTGCCTTTGCCGCCGGTCGATCACTCAAACTCGAACTCAAGCCGCTGGCCATTCCAGAAGTTGTTCAAACGGTACTGACCGAAGAAGCCGTCCTGCTCAAAGGTTTCAAGATCGAAACCCGCTTCGAGCCAGGTCTGCCCCTCGCCTTGGCCGATCTGGCCTCCATCAAGTCCTGTTTGATCAATCTGATATCAAACGCAGCCAAGTACGCTCGCGATGGCCAATTCATTGGCATCGCTGCCAACTCCTCTGCAGGCGGTACTCTTATCATTACCGTCTCTGATCGTGGCCCTGGCATTGCCCGGAACGAAGTGGCGATGCTTTTTGAGCCGTTCTTCCGGGGCCAAGATGCTCGCACAGCAAATGTGCCTGGCTCTGGCCTTGGGCTGCATCTGGTTCGTACCCGAATGGAGGCCATGGGTGGTCAGGTTACCATCGCTTCCAGCCTGGGGCAGGGCACTGCCATCCATCTCCATCTGAGGTCTCAATTCAAATGACTCCCCATCTGCTTCTGGTTGAAGATGAAGAAGCCATCTCACTGCCTCTACGGGACAGGTTGCTGCGCAACGGCTATACCGTTGAGGTTGCTGCCGACGGCCTGACTGCTCTTGAGCTTGCCTCAAGTGCCACTTTTCATCTCATCCTGCTCGACATCCAGCTCCCGGACAAAAGCGGCCTCGACGTTTGCCGTGATCTCCGCCAGCGCGGCATTCAGACTCCCATCCTTATGCTCACCGCCTTTGGCGAAACCACAGACAAAGTGCTGGGCCTCAAGCTCGGTGCTGACGACTATCTCGCAAAACCATTCGACCCTGCCGAACTTCTGGCCCGTATCGAAGCTCTGCTGCGACGGGCCGCTCCCGCCCCTGCAACCATCCTCGCCTTCGGCCTGATTCGGATCGACCTGCGTGCTGCCACCGTGCAACTCAACCACCAACCCGTCGCACTCTCTGCCCGCGAGTTCCAGCTTCTTGCCTATTTCGCCGCTCGCCCCGGCATGATGATCACACGCGAAGAGTTGCTTCAGGAGGTTTGGGGATATGATCCCAACATGTCTACCCGCACCGTCGATGTCCACATCGGCTGGCTCCGTCAGAAGCTGGAACAAGACCCAAAGAACCCCACCCTCTTTGTCACTCGCATTGGCCTCGGCTATCAGTTTGTTCCGCCTGTAAAGACAGTGTAAAACTCGTTTTGCTGGCTCTTTACCGCAAGATACTGGATTGCTTGCGTCCTAGCAATCAAGATGAAAGGAAGCTACCGTGCGCACCCTGATTTTCTTCTTCAGCCTCGTTCTCCTCCTCAACGGCCAATCCCGTGGAGGCCGGCACCACGATGACGAATCCTTTGCCGAGCGCCGTGTCCACGATCTCACCCGGCGCTTTGATCTCGCCGATTCGCAGCGCAACCAGGCACTGACAATCTTCGCTGAGGCCGACCGTATCGCGCAGCCTCTCGAAGATCGCCTCGAACAAGCGCACCGCAATCTCCGCGATGCCACTCGACGCAATGCGACTCATGCTGAAATCGATCAGCTTGCCAGCATTCTCGGCACTCTCGCCGGCCAACTGGAAGCCATCAATGCCAAGGCCGACACCGCTTTCCACAACACGCTGACTGACAAGCAGCGTGAAGAATTCCAACGGGGACCCAGAGGCCGCAAAGGCCCGCCACGCCCCCCCAGATAAGTCCGGGAGGACTCAATGTATTTCAAACTATCTTTCTGTCTGTTGCTATACACGGCAGTCGCGCTACAGGCACAGCCGTCGCTGAGAACCATCCCCGTCCCGCAGCCCACCAACGTCGATCAGTACATCCGTAATCGTGGCGCCCTCACTCTCCTCGGCAAGGCCCTCTTCTGGGATATGCAGCTTGGCTCCGATGGCCGCACTGCGTGTGCCACATGCCACTTCCATGCTGGTGCCGACCATCGCTCGCAACATCAACTGGCCAATTCCAAATTCGCCTTTCCGCTTAACACAACTCTGGCCTCTTCAGACTTCCCCTTCCATACCCTCTCCGACCCATCGAGCAACAACTCCACCGTCCTGCGAGACAACTCCGGCATCTACGGATCTGCCGGCGTCTTCCGCCGTAAATTCACTGCCGTGAATTTTTCCAGCGGCACCGACGATGGCTACGATCTTTCAGACATCGCCAGCTTTGCTCTCGATGGCCTCAACCTCCGTCAAGTCACCACTCGGAATTCCCCCTCGGTGATTAACGCGGTCTTCAATGCCCGCAACTTCTGGGATGGCCGCGCGCGCAATGCGTTCAATGGCAGCAGTCCTTTTGGAGCCTCCGATGCCGGTGCTGCTGTCCTTGTTTATCGAGACGGCCAACTGCAAGCCGAAAAGGTTACCTCTACCAACGCAAGCCTTGCCTCTCAAGCCGTGGGCCCCCCAACCAATAACGTAGAAATGTCCTACGACGGCCTCACCTGGCCTACTCTCGCCCAGCGCATGCTTTCATTGCGGCCACTCGCAGGTCAACGCGTCGCTGAGGATGACAGTGTCTTCAGTGTATTTGTCAACGCCGGTTCGAAGGGCCTCCACCCATCCATCACTTACGGAAGCCTGGTGCAGACTGCCTTCGCGCCGGAATACTGGCAGTCCCCGGAAGGCCGCAATGGGTTCTCCCAGGCAGAGGCCAACTTCGCCCTCTTCTTTGGCCTCGCATTGCAGCAGTATCAGTCCACATTAGTGTCGGACGACTCGCCCTTTGATCGCTTCTCCTCGGGCGATACCACAGCTATGACCCAACAGCAGATCAACGGCCTCAATCTGTTTCGCGGCCGCGCCGAATGTAACACCTGCCACAGCGGCTCTGAATTCACTGCCGCCTCTGTCGGGGCGCTTCTCAACAATGGCGGTCGTGGCGGCCCACCTAACGCTGGGACAGATACAGGCTTCTTCCGCACTGGTGTGTCTCCACGTGATGCAGATCTCGGCCTCGGCGGCGTCGATGGCTTCGGCAATCCCCTGTCGCGAAATCCCAATGCACCCAACGTGCAAGGAGCCTTTAAAACTCCCGGCCTCCGCAATGTCGAATTTACTGGCCCATACTTCCACAATGGAGGCCAAGCTACGCTCGAACAAGTAGTTGAGTTTTACAATCGCGGCAGCGACTTCCCTGCTGGCGGACTGGGACCCGACATCCGGCGGCTCAATCTCAATGCCAATGACCGTGCGGCACTGGTTGCTTTTATGAAAGCGCTATCCGACGATCGCGTCAAATTCCAGCGCGCCCCCTTTGACCATCCGGAACTCTGCATTCCCAACGGCCACACCAATACAGTGCAAACTGCCGACGCCCGCTTTACCCTCAGCGCCGATGAGAACTGGGTCGCTATCCCCGCTACCGGCAAATCCGGCACTGCTGCTCCGCTCCAGACTTTCACCGAACTCCTCGAAGGAATCGGCAACGACGGCTCGAGAGCCAACCACCTTGCGCAGCCCTGTTCGGCTAGTCCGGCAAATTAAGGTAGCCCCGGCAAGCGGGCGAGCCACACCGGCATTTCACCAGCGGATAATTGCCGCGAATCCGGTAGTCGATCGTCAACTCCTCGCCCGCATCAATTCTTCTCGTACTTACAAGCCAGATATGGCCCCGTGCCACCCTTGCGTAAAGATTGGGCTGGCAACTGTGGTTGATGTACTCTGCCCCACTTCCTCCAATCGCTCCATCCACGCCATAACGCTGTGTCAAAACAAAGATATAAAGGTTGGGCCGTATCTTCCGGCGCTCGATCCCGGCGCGATCAATCCGCTGTCCCGTGTATTCAATCACCCTGCGCCGGCAAGGGATGTCAGTAACGGCATAGACGCCCCATCGATGAATCCGCGATGGCGCATAGCGAACAGGAAAGCGGCAGTCTTTTTTTGAAATCCTGGGTACGGCATCCGGCCCGCCCGGCATCAGCACTTCCCGCACAAAGGCAGTGAGTTCTCTCCTAGAACTTGCCAACAATGCCCCCATCGTTTTGAGAGCCCTTGATGTTGCCAGGTTGCGGTTGCCCCGTCTTGCCAGTAGGGCCGCCGCCACCAATCAATACTGTGTTTTGATTTGGATTTGTTGGCCAATTGCCCCCGCTCTTGCCACTACCACCCGAAGCCTGTTTCTCCCCTCCCTTTCCGGCGGACGCATCGCTCGATTGCTTGCCACCGTTGTCTTTACCGCCATACTTGGCCGGCTCGCACCCATCTTTCATGTAGTTGCCGCCCGCGGGATTATAATACCCGAACGGGTCCCATGAGTTAGAACTCGGTGTCCCTCCGCGCTTCCCCTGGCTCTTTCCTTGCCCATTAGATGCAGGCAGATTCAGCTTCTGATTCGGGTAAGGGTCATAGCCATTTAGAGCCGCCAGGGTTTGCCCTCCGGCATCTACCCGTCCGTCGGCGAAACCCAGCGCCGCCTGCTGAAACTTCGCAATCGCACCGCCAGTCAAGTTTCCGCAGAGCCCGTCCAGAATGAGTTCATTTGTTGGGCCTCCCTTGCTTGAGGGCACACAGTTCAAAAGATACTGAATTACCACTACATCTTCGGGGCGGTTCTTCCCGCCTTTGCCGACAGAACTACCAATCGATTTTGACATCGTGTTGCCTCCAGACCCTTTGAATCTTAGTTCAAATGAAGCACGGATTCAAGAGCCTAGGCCTTCAGCGCCAGCGTGGCAATTGTCGTTGGGCTCAGCCGGTTCAAGGGTGTAGCTGCCTCATCCCACCAATCCTCATAGAGACTGCCCAGCAGAAATCCAGCCTTCAGTTGCCCGCCAATCTGCAACTCAAGCGAATGCCCAAATTCAAACGCCGCCCCCGCAGCGATTTCCTCTTTTCGCTTCTCGCTTTCGCCACGCTGCTCGACATCCGAATAAGGCAACCGGAACCGCGCCACCAGATTTCCGCTTAGCCCCGCCTCGGCGTGATCGAACAGGAAAAAACTTGGATTCAGAAAGCCTGCAAGCAAGCGTCCTCCTGGCCGCAATACGCGGTAACACTCCCGCCATACCACCTCCACATCAGGCACAAACACATTCGAAACAGGGTGAAAAATCAAGTCGAAACGCTCGTCCTCGAATTGCGAAAGATCCGCCATATCCCCTCTCACGCACTCGATCTCAAGCCCATCGCGTTCGGCCACCATGCGGTCTTTCAGTAACTGTTCTTCCGACAAATCGAAGCTCACCACGTTGGCGCCAATAGCTGCCAGCAGAGGTACCTGCTGCCCGCCCCCAGACGCCAGACACAATACATCCTTGCCCTGTAAATCGCCAAGCCAATTCCTGGGCACTGGCTTCATCGGAGTAAGGATAAGTTCCCAATCCCCGCGCTGGGCTCGTGCGATGATCTCAGCGTCAACAGGCGTAGTCCACCTGCTGCCGTCGAGCGACTCCTGATTCCAAGCCGCTCGATTATGAGCCAGAACATTCATCTAGGTATGAATCCCAGGTGCCTCATGCCCCAGTGCTTCAACATACTCGATATAGCTGCCAGGATAAAGGCGCGGCTCTCGCTCGGTGCCGCTTTCCCCGCCTAGTTCCAGCACGTGCGAAGCCAGGCCGCGCAAGAACATGCGGTCGTGTGACACAAAGATCATTGTGCCCTCAAAGTCTTTTAGCGCCTCGACCAGCATCTCCTTGGTCGCCAGATCGAGATGGTTGGTGGGCTCATCGAGCACCAGGAAATTCGGCGGATGATAGAGCATCCTCGCCATCGCCAGTCGCGATTTTTCTCCACCCGACAACGACCGGATCTTCTTGTCCGCCTCTTCACCGGAAAACTGAAATGCCCCCGCCAGCGTCCGCAACGACCCGATAGCATCCTTCGGGAAGTCGTTCTGCAATTGCGCGATTACCGTCAGATCCGGATTTAAAATATCCAGCGCCTGCTGCGCAAAGTAGCCCATAGTCAAGCTCGCCCCCAGCTTGACTATCCCTCGATCCGGTTCGCTCACTCCCGAAATCATCTTCAGTAGCGTGCTCTTGCCGGCCCCATTGCGGCCCATCACCGCCCAGCGTTCGCCTCGGCGAATCGTAAAGTTGAAGCCCGTATAGATCACCCGCTGGCCGTAGGCTTTATGCAAATCTTCGACCACCGCGACGAGGTCGCCAGATCTGGGCGGTACCCGGAAATCGAACTTCACAATCTGCCGCTTCTTCGGCAGTTCAATCTTTTCGATTTTGTCGAGCGCCTTGATCCGGCTCTGCACCTGCGCCGCCTTGGCCGCATGAGTCTTAAACCGCTCGATGAACCGCTGTTCCTTCGCCAGCATCGCCTGCTGACGCCCAAACGCCGCCTGCTGATTCGTTTCGCGAATCGCCCGCTCCCGCTCATAGAAGTCGTAATTACCCGAATACGTATATACTTCGCCTTCATCGATCTCAAGGATCTTAGTCACAATCCGGTTCATAAACTCCCGGTCGTGTGAGGTCATCAGCAGCGACCCCTTATACCCTTTTAAAAACTCTTCGAGCCAGACAATGGATTCGATATCGAGGTGGTTTGTCGGTTCATCCATCAGCAACACATCCGGCCTGCCGAGCAGTACTCTTGCCAGCGCCACACGCATCTTCCAGCCACCCGACAACGCCCCCGCATCGCCATCGATCTGATCTTCGGCAAAGCCCAATCCGGCCAACACCTCGCGTGCCTGCGCCTCCAGGGTATAGCCGCCTAGATGCTCGTATTCTTCCTGCACTTCGCCAAAGCGGTCGAGGATCTTGTCCATCTCACCGGCCTTGGCAGGGTCTTCCATTGCATTCTGCAAATCCACCAACTCGTGATGGAGGTCGCCGACGCGCCCACTCCCAGCGATCGCTTCGTCGAGTACCGGACGCCCCGCCATCTCGTCCACATCCTGGCGAAAATACCCAATCGTCAACTTCTTCGGGACGGAGATATCGCCATCGTCCGCCGTTTCTTCGTTCATGATCATGCGGAAGAGAGTCGTCTTGCCTGCCCCGTTCGGGCCTACGAGGCCAACCTTCTCACCGGGGTTCAACTGAAAAGACGCTTCAACGAAAATCAACTGCTTGCCGTACTGTTTTTGAATATTGGAAAAGGAAATCATCCGCCTTCCTAAGCTAGCATCCCAGCCCGAATTCTACGCCGACGTAACACGGTAGAACACACCATATCTTTTCCTCATGAAAAACTCATCTCGGTGCGAGGCGTCTTCTGCCACCGTCAAGCATGTTTTTCCACACAAAGCACTCTCGGCTCTACCATTCATTGCCTTTGCCTAGGCCCCGCCTTCCTCCACCATCACCATCCATCCAACCCTGCCCTCGCCGCCCTTTATCCTGAACCCAACGTGCCCGGCACCAACCTCCACCGCGGCAATCCAACTTCAGCCGTCGATCAGAATAGCCAGGTTTTCCGTGTCGATCATGAACTTACCCCCAGCTAGCGCCTCTTCTGGTGCACCACCAAGCTCAACGCAGTTAACAAAGGCACTCACTCCTTCAAATTTGGTGCCAACATTCGCCGCCTCCAACTTAACAACGGCACCTTCGCCCCATCATTCACTGGCGCTCTGCGCTTCAACTCGGTAACCGATTTCCTAGCCTGGCCGGTCGCTAAACCAGATTTTCTTTGTCGACCCGGCGCGGAATTAAAGGCTGTGATTCTTCAAGAGCACAGATCGATTCTTTGCTGAGCATGAAGCCATCCTCGTGATAATCTTCGTCGGCGTTCACATCCCACAGATCAAATTTGCCAAGCCCCATGATGTTACGTGCGGCCATCATCCCCGTAAGCATGGAGTGGTCCTGGTTATTGTAGCGGTGCATCCCGTTGCGTCCCACGCACTGCAAGTTGGGTACTTCCTCCGAGAGGAATCGCCTTACCGCTGCCACTGCTTCCGCATAGGAGCCGTCATAAACGGGATAAGCTTTTTTCTCCCGGATGACAGTTCCATCAATGACATCGGATGCCTTGGCGAGGCGCAGCGTCTCGAGTTCCTCAGCGGCTAGTTTCAGCAAATCCCCATCCGGCTTGCTCCACAAATCATCACCCTCGAAAACGAAGTACTCCATGCCAAGGCAAGTCTGCTCGTCATTGGGAACCATCTGCGGGCTCCAGTTCTTGAAGTTCTGAATTCTCCCAACCCGAACCCCTTCATCATGGATATATATCCAGTTGTCTGGAAATGGATTTGGTGTCTTCAGAATCAGGGCCACGGTCATGAAATCGCGGTAGCGCAACTTCTCGACCACATCCAGATAGCCGGGTGCTTTCGGTTCCAAACATTGAATCAACGACCGCATGGGCATCGAAGTAATGTAGTGGTCTGCTGTCCAAGTTGTGTCCCCGGCCACGATTCCTTGCACACCGTTTCGATTCCACAAAACCTTCTCAATCATTTGCCCATAGTGAACATTGCCTACAAGTGCCGCTGTCTTCTCCCACATCATCCCTGGCCCCAGTCGCGGATATAGGAATTCGTCAATCAGCGTCTTCAAATTTGGAGCGGCAAGGCCAGGAACGATCTTTGCGCACATCGTCTTCACCAAGGAGCGGATAGAAAGACCTCGAATGCGCTGCGCCGCCCATTCCGAAGCAATTTCGGAGCACGGCATACCCCAAACCTTTTCCGTGTATGTCTTGAAGAACCGCTGATAAAGGCGCTCTCCGAATCGATTGATCAGCCAGGATTCAAGGTCCTTTTCTACTGGGATCGGCAGCCACACAGCCTTCAGATAACTCAGCATGCTCTGGACGGATTCGAGAACGCCTAGCTTGAGAACGGTTTCGAATGGTTCCAGCGGGTAGCTATAGAATTTGCCATGATAGAAAACTCGTGAAAGACGAGGCCGAAGCAATAGGTCATCACCAAGAATCGTGCGCCACATCTTTTCTACTACAGCGACCTTAGTGAAAAAACGGTGCCCGCCAATATCAAACAAAAAGCCCTTATAGCTTTCGGTGCGAGACAGTCCCCCAGCTTTGTGGCCTTGTTCTAATACTTTGGCCGCAAAACCATGTCTGTATAATTCGTATGCCGCTGACAACCCGGCAGGGCCTGCGCCGATGATTAGCACCTGCGGGACCTCAACTTTTTCCAATTTCAACTAGAATCCCTCAATTCTTCGTCGCATGAAAAATAAGAAAACTTTATAGAACAGCGTGTTGGAGCCACCAATTATCGTTCCACAAACACTTCAAATCATGTACTTTTTTATCGTACCCGCTTTCTGCTGAGCAGAACTGCAATTTTAACGCCGCTAACCCACTTCTTGAGCTATCCTTCAATCACTTTGAGTGCAGTTCTGATTTTGGGTGCCGGATATACTGGCTCTCGTGTGTTTCGTATTTTAAATTCCGAAGGGTACGAACCGATCGCTCTCCGCAGTACCGATATTGATTTCAATCAGCCTGGGGCGGCAGCTCAACTGATGCATAGGGCAAAGGTTGGATGCCGTGTTCTGCACTCAATCCCTTCGCTCCGAGATAAAGCCGACTCGCATCTACTCAGGGCTCTTGAGGGTAAGGCGTCGCGAATTGTCTACCTCTCTACTACTGGTGTCTATGGGGCAGCAGAACTCGTCGACGAAGATACTCCCATTGCCCCCCGCAACCCCCGCGAACAAGCCAGAGCCGATACCGAAGCTGAAGTAAGGCGCGGCCCATGGCAATCGCTGATCCTTCGCCCAGCCGCTATCTATGGCCCTGATCGCGGTGTCCATGTCTCAATGGCGCAGGGTGCGTACACCCTTAACGGTGACGGCAGCAATTACATCAGTCGTATTCACGTCGACGACCTGGCCCGTCTGGCCGCCGCTGCTCTCCTTTCGGATCTCACCGGCGCCTACCCTGTCGCCGATGAACACCCCTGCACCTCGCGCGAAATCGCCGATTATTGTTCCAAGTGTTTCCATCTCCCGCCGCCTTTGAGCGTCAGCCAATCTGAAGTCCCAGCCTCCCGGCGCAACAACCGCCGCGTCGATGGCCGCGCTATCTTCAGGCTTCTCGGCATCTCGCTGCTTTATCCGTCTTATAAAGAAGGTCTCGAGCCAAGCTGAGATTCAGGGATAATCGGAACGATGAGGCCACTCTAACTTGGCGAAAATGAAAGACGTCGCCGCGCGAAGCGATGTTTCCGAATCCACCGTCTCGCACGTTCTTAATAACACCAAGTTTGTCTCACCCGAAGTTCGTGAACGCGTCCTCGCTGCCATGCGCGAACTCAACTTCCACGGCAATGCTCATGCCCGGCGCCTCGCCCGTGGTCATAGCGATTTTCTCGGCCTCATCATCTCCGACATCGAAAACCCCTTTCTCCCGGGCCTCATCAAAGCCTTTGACCTCGCTGCCTTTGAAAGCGGTTTCGACGTCCTGCTCTCCACCACTAACTATGACGCCACTCGCACCGGGCGCTCGTTTCGCAAAATGATCGAGAACAAAACTCCAGGTGTTGCTGTCATGACTTCCCGTATCGATCCCGCCCTGGGAGAGACTCTCGAAGCAAACGGCATCGCCAGCGTCTTTCTTGATTGCGGCAGTACTGGCCCCCTCCGCAGCAACATCCGCCTCGACTACGCCAAAGGCACCCATGAGGCTGTCAACTTCCTCCACAACCTGGGTCACCGCCAATTCGCTTTCGTCGCCGGCCCGCAGAATCGTCCCTCGCACGCATCCTACCGCGACGCCCTGATTGACTCGCTTTGCCTGCTGGAGCTGACGCCCCGCCTTCTCGACGGCGACAACGATATGGCCAGTGGCGAACGCGCCGTGCAGCGCCTGATGACCGAGCGCCCACTGCCCACCGCCATCATCTGCAGCAACGATCTTACTGCGATCGGTGCCATCAAAGCCTTGCTCAAGGCAGGCATACGCGTCCCTCAAGACATCTCTGTTGTTGGCGCGGACGACATCCCCTTTGCCGCCATGTGCCACCCACCGCTCACAACTGTACAGATCCCGCGTGAGCGTCTCGGCGTTCTTGCCTGCGACATCCTTCAGCGCATGCTCAAGGACAAAGTTCCGGGCACCGAGTCTGTCCTCGACACTACTCTGATCGTTCGAGAGTCAACCGGTCCGGTACGCCCATCTTGAATAACCACAAATAGTAAAGCCCCCCTGCGGCTAGCCACCCCGCCCCGATCAGCTTTGCTGGCATTCTTAAGCTCCACCAGATATACAAACAAACTACAAAGCCCAGCAGCGGCGGCAGCAGATTCACCAGCGCACTCTTGAGCCCCCGGTCTTCCGCCCGCAAATAATACCGCGTCAGAGCCGAAAGATTCACTCCCATAAACGCCACAAAGGCCCCAAAGTTTAACAACTCCGCCCCGCTCTGATAGCTCATCGTTAAGCCACCCAGCGCGATCACCGCGCCAGTCAGGTAGAGATTGTACTTCGGTGTATTGTGTACCGGATCGAGATAGCCAAAGAAGCCCCGTGGCAACACTCCGTCACGGCCCATTGCATACAGCAATCTCACCGACCCAAGCTGCGCCCCAAGGCTCGACCCCATCGTTGCCACTAGCAATGTGAAGTTCATCACATGAAACATCCACGGCCCGCCGGCACGTCCAGCAGCCGATACAAAAGCCGTATCCTGATCCGGAAAGCTCTTAAAATCCGGCCAGATCATCTGCCCCGCATACACTTCCAGACAACCCAGCACCCCAGTAATCACACAAAGCAAAACCGTCGCCAGCGGTATATTTCGACGTGGGTTCTCCACCTCTTCAGCCATCGTACTAATGCTGTCAAATCCCATATAGGTCAGCACCGCAATCGAAGTGCCTGTGCTCACCAGCGCCCATGAGAAAGTAGCCGGGTCATAAAACGGCTGCGTAGAAAATAGCCCCGCCAGCCCAGCCTCCCGCATCAGATAGCCAGTTGCACTGATAAAGAAGGCCACCAGTACTACCGTCATTCCCATCGTCAGCCACAGGTTCAATCGTGTCGATGTCTTCAGCCCGCGCAAGTTTAGCCAAGTAAAGAATACGGCAAAGAAGATCACCCAGACGGGAAAGGGAACCGGTGCCAGATTCATCGCCGCCTTCGCACACCAGATTGTGCCAATCACCGGGTTCAACAAATAGTCGAGCCCTATGCTCCAGCCCGTCATAAAGCCAAGATGTGGATTCAACTCGCGGCTCACATAAGTGTATGCTGACCCCGCATTCGGGTAAGCATTTGACATCCGTCCATAGCTGATCGCCGTCAACACCATCGCAAACATACCGATAAGTATCGCTGTCGCCACATGCCCCTGCGCCACCGTAGCCACCACACCGAATGAACCCAGAGGGGCCGTCGGTTGAATCACAATGATCCCGTAGAGCAGCAGGTCGCGAAGCGTGAGTACTCGCTTTAGCCCCCGCTTCATTTCGCGGGCTCAAGCCGCAGTGTCTGTACCTGTGTCTGCTTCGCGCGCGCACTCACCTTTCCACTCGATGGCACAAGCGGACTCAGATCCCGCTCCGTATGCGTCGTAGTCCACGCCTTGGCGATCCCTGTTTTCAGGCCCACCGTGTAATCCTCCACCACGCCAGACAAATTCCAGAAGCGCGCAATCAAACCCTTCTCCTGCCCATCCTCGGCCTGCTTCAAACTCCACAGCAGCACCTTTGGGTTCGTTGCACTCAACATCGAATCGCCACTGGCTGGATAAGTTTTTCCTGTTCGAAGCCAACCCGTAACCGGCGGGTTCTGATGCTCCAGCGAAAATCGCATCGACTCCACCGCTTCAAATTTTTCATGCGACGAAAGGGCAAACCGTTGCAAGAAATGCCTGTCGCCACCCTGCTTGACCACCCCCGCACGCGGCGCATCAATCTGCCCGCCAGCCAACACCTGAATACTCGGCGTCTTCGTATCGAGATACGCCTTGGTTCCCATCATCTGGCTATCTCCTAGCTTCATAAAGGCCAAATCCCAATTCGACAGCGTCACCCCATGCCCATCCGGCGCGTTCACCGCCGCAAAGTGATTCAGCGTCAGATAATCCAGGCGCGACATCTCTGCCGAATAGTGCCCGCCATCGGCCAGCATCTTCGCGCGAATGACTGCCCCCACTTCCTCGTGCCAGATATCGGGCGACGCAATATTAAAGGCAAATCCCCAATGATGGGTGCTGTCGAAATTCTCCGTGATGTCGTTGCGAATCTCCACTCGCTTGGAATTCCGGTACAACGTGATCCGGCTCTCATGCATCAGCGGGCTTTCCCCGCGCGCACGCAGCGTCACCGATACAGGCCCGGCATTGACTACCTCAAGTTGCCCAGGGTCCATTCCCAGATCATTCATCGTCGAGCGCCCGTTCTCCAGCTTGCCGCTCAAGTCTCGATTGCCATGCGCCTTGTCGATCCATCCCGAGATTGCCCCGCGATCTTCCACTTGTACCTTGTACACCGAATTCTCAAGATACTGCCCGCGCGCGGCCGCACTCACCGTGGCGGCATCGCCAAACTTCTTGCCCGCACCATTGCGCAACTCATAAACTTTATAGCCCACGGGCGGCAAATCCCGAGCCTCAATCCGCACAAACGCCGTCATCCGCAAATCCTTCTCACCCGGCAGCGCCACAATTTGCGATGGCACTTCCTCACCCGTCGATAAGTCCACGACTTGCACCGGCCCCTTTCCGTCAAAGGCCACATCCGCCGCATCCGTGCGCTTCCACCCCAGAGGATTAAATACGTAGAACCGGCGATTCGTAGAATTCTGCGAATCAATCATCCCTCCCAACGCATATCCTGCATCCGCCTCCAGTGAATTTACGTAGCCCTCAAAGCTGGCCGCCAACCGCCGCCCCCACTGGTTGCGATCCTCGCGCGTTACCTCTCGCGCGTCGGCTGTCCAGTTGTGTTCCCAGTACAATCCCAAATCCATCCATGCCCGTTCTGCCGCCTCCCGGCGCGTCTTCATAAACTCTGGAAACTTCTGCGACACATAAGCCACCAGCGCCTCCGCCCCGCGCAGTTTCTCTACCGTCCGCCGCATCCGTGAAGAAACCTCTGTGATCGAAGCCGTATACAAATCCCACTCATTGCCAAAACTCGCGTTGTACTCAGGCAGCGTCTTTCCATGTTGCTTCTCAAACTCTTCAAAGAAGTCCAGCATATTCGACACGATCACCTTGCGATCCGCATTCGTATTCTTCTTCGCCGCCACAACAAACTCGTCCGAAGTCGTCTTCAGGTCATCCCATCCCTTGCCAAAAATCCCGATCTCCGCATATGGATAAATCTTTGTAAAGCGTGGGTCCTTTGTGACAAACTCAATCTCCCGATCCGGCGTCCGTGCCTCGGCATAACCACCCATCGTCCGCGCACCCGAGTCGGCAATGATCATGCTATTCCACTTCATCAGAATCTTGCTGTCATCCAGGCCCTTCCACCAGTAGATCTCGTGTGGTCTGCGCCCAACCTTATCTAGCTTGGTCAGGCAACCGCAAATTCCCTTCCACGAATACTTAGCCCCACTCCCGGCCCAAAGCGCTCCCAACCCAAACGGCAGCGTCTGATTCTCCATCGCAATGGCCATCGGAATCTGGATCTTGTACTTCCGTTCGAGCGTTCCGGCGTAATACATCCCTCGCAGCGTTGCCTCCATTGGCGTTCCACCAAAAGTAGGGTCAATTGCATTCAGCGGCAAGCTGATATGCCCGCTTTTGATGGCAGCAATCAACCGCGCAAACTGCTCAGGGCTCTTATTGCGCTCATAGAGCCAAACCCAGAAGCTCCCTCCGATATGAAACCGGCTCTGAAACTCCGGCGCATTCCCTCGTGTCTTGTCCACCTGATCCACGTAATAGTCGATCATTTCGAGAAACGCCTGCCGGTAAGTCTCTTCATCAGCCGTCCATACATAATCCGTATGGTCATCCATCGCCAGATAAATTTTCTTCTGCTGCCCAAATAAACCAAGGGAACACAAAACCAGCAATGAGATGATGAGCTTCATAATTAGGTTGAAGGATAATGCAATCGTGATCGATAGTCAAGCGCTTGCCTCAGTTCCGTTTTCTGCACTAAACTAGGACCAATGGAGATTTCCCCCCAGACAGTCGGCGCTGTTGACATTGGAGGCACAAAGATCGCTGTTGGCCTCGTCGCATCAGACGGACGCCTGCTCGCCAATGTGGAATTTCCAACTCGTCCGCAAAACGGTCCCCTCGCAGCCGTCCAACAGATCGAGCAGGTCCTTAAATCATTTTTGACTTCAACCGGATCTTCTCTCCAGGCCATTGGCATTGGCTGCACTGGCCCGGTCGATCCTCTATCCGGCACTGTCGGCGAGGTCGCCCTCCTGCCGGGATGGAATGATTTTCAGCTTGCAGATGCCCTCAATGGCGGCTTCAAAGTCCCGGTAACTCTGGAGAATGATTGTGACGCTGCGGCGTTGGCCGAAGCGACTTGGGGCATTGGAACCGGATTAGATCGTTTCCTTTTCGTCTCACTCAGTACTGGCATTGGTGCTGGTTTGATTCTGGACGGCCAAATCTACCGGGGTGCCAATGGCATCCACCCGGAACTCGGCCACATGACAATCGATCCTTCTGGCCCAGAATGTTATTGCGGCTCTCGCGGCTGCTGGGAATCGTTGGCCTCAGGCACCGCCATCACCGCTTGGCATAACCTCCAAACTAATTCCAATCCTCCCTTGGAAGCTTCGCAAATTTTTGCGCTTGCTCTCAATTGCAACGATGTGGCACTTCAATCCGTAAATCGTTTGACCACCTACTTAGGCATCGGCCTTGGAAATCTAATCACTCTTTTTGCTCCACAGCGCATCGCCCTTGGTGGCGGCCTCATGCGCAGTCACGATCTGTTTCTCGCCCGGGCCGTGGCTCAGGCAGTATCGCGGTCCGGCTTGATACCGGCCAATACGGTGTCCATTTTACCTGCTGCTCTCGGAACCAATGCAGGGCTTCTTGGCGCTGCTGCAACCGCACATCTCCATCTCAAACAAGGGATAATCTGCTAATGCCTACTCACCCCGGAGTGATCGAAGGTGCCTACCTTCAGGACATACTCGAACAACCTGCCGCCATGCGCCGCACTGCCGCCTCGCTCACCACTTCGGCTCCAACCGTTGCCGCTGTCCTGGGCTTATGCCGCGATTGCTCCATCGACCGCATCGTCCTTACCGGGATGGGCAGTTCTTTTCATGCCCTCAATCCTCTTCATATCCGGCTTTGCCTGGCGGGTCATTATTGTCAAATGATTGAGACATCTGAAGCAATCCACTACCTTCCAGATCTCTTCACCAAAAACACACTGACTATCGCTGTTTCTCAATCCGGCGAAAGCGCCGAAGTCGTTCGCCTCCTGGACAAGGGATTTCTCAAGGGTCCTGTGATCGGTGTAACCAATTCACCCGGCTCCACACTCGCCACTGAATCTACGCTTACATTTCTCACCGACGCCGGGCCTGAATCTACCGTCTCATGCAAAACCTATCTTGCTGGCTTGCAGGCACTCCACTGGCTTGGGTCCATCTTCCTCAACGAGAACATGCCCGCTACCGCTCAACATCTCGAAGACGCAGCCGTTGCAGTGTCTGCCTACCTCGACGATTGGCAGTCTCACGCGGCTTCGCTCCACGATTCACTTCACGGAATCGAACAGATTTTCATCACCGGACGCGGCTATAGTCTGGCCACCGCCGGCACAGGCGGCCTCATCCTGAAGGAAAGCACGCGCTCTTCTTCCGAAGGAATGAGTTCGGCAGCCTTCCGGCATGGCCCACTCGAAATGCTTTCCCGGCGCGTTCTCGCCTGCATTTGTTTGGGCGATCCCAAAACCGCAGCCCTCAATCGCCGCCTTCATGAAGAAGCCGCCCGAACCGATGCCAAATCCTTTTTGATTGGTCCTGATGCCAGTCATCCAGCATTTTCGATCCCCTCTATCCCATACACGCTTCTGCCCATACTCGAGATTCTCCCTGTTCAGATGCTCTCCCTTGCCCTCGCCGCCCGCCTGGGCTTTGAAGCTGGAAAATTCTCCCTCGCCTCAAAAATAACTTCAACTGAATAGCGGCTGCACCTGTCAAGCGCTCTTCACTAGCCATTCTGGGAATTTTTGTTGACAGGGTACCAATAAGTCTTTACTCTTAGGCAAGCGCTTGCTTAAGGAGTCGAAACAATGTTTGCCTTCCGCGTTTCCAATTGGTGTGCTGCGCTGCTGCTCACCGCCATTTCTGCCTTCTCCGCCCCTTCCGGTACAATCCTTGGTACGATTCGTGATGGCAGCGAGGCCGTCATTGCCGGGGCAAAACTGAGCGCCGCCAACAAGGCTACAGGCCAAATCCGTACTGCCAATACCGATGCCCAGGGCAATTTCGTCTTGAGTTCTCTCCCCATTGGTGCCTATACGGTTACCGCACAATCCACGGGTTTCAAACAATCCGTGGTTTCAGAAGTAGTCCTCCAAGTCGATCAGCAGGCTCGCCTCGACTTTACGCTCGAGATCGGAGACGCCACCACCCGAATTGAAGTCTCCACTGCCCCGCCTCTGCTCGTGACTGATTCTTCCGCTGTCGGTCAGGTTGTGGATAATAAGAAAATTCTCGATCTTCCCCTCAATGGCCGCAACTTTACTCAGCTCGCTGCTCTCACTCCCGGTGCCCTTACAACTCAGGTAACGGGCCAGGCAGGGCCTCTCACTGGCTCCACTAAAGTCCAAATCGCAGGCGGTCAATCCAGCAAAACCGAATTCCTCATTGATGGAATTTCCAGTCAGGAACAAGGCCTCGACGGCGTTCAGTTTGTTCCTTCTGTCGATGCCATTGGTGAATTCAAGGTCCAAAGCAACGCCTTCGCCGCCGAATATGGACGGGGTACAGCGATCATAAACGCAACCATAAAATCTGGTGGCAACGAACTCCACGGTACGCTCTTTCACTTTCTTCGCAACGAAAAACTCGATGCCCGCAACTTCTTCTCACCCACCAAAGGTGCTTACCGGCAGAACCAGTTTGGTGCCACCGCCGGAGGTGCCATCGTCAAAAACAAACTCTTTTTCTTCGGAAACTACGAAGGCAATCGCATCCGTCGCGGTCTCACCCGCAACACGCTGCTGCCCACCGCGAACTTCCGTAACGGCGACTTTTCAACCCTAGCCAGCGTCGTTCGAGACCCCCTCACGCGGGAACCATTCCCAGGCAACAGAATCCCCGCCAGCCTCCTCTCGGCCCCCTCCCGTAACCTGCTTCAGTACATTCCCTCACCAAACAACGCCGCAAGCACGCTTGCCTACATCGCCGGTCGCCCTCTCAACGCCGATCAGGGCAACGGTCGCGTCGACTACCAGATCACCCCCAACGATTTGCTCTACCTGAGATACTCGCGCAATGTGCAGGAGGACATCAACCCTGGTGCCGTTCCAGAAAGTGGTCAACTCGAACTACAAAGCCGCGCCCACAATGCCGCCCTCAGCTATACGCGCATCCTTGGGCCCCGCGTAATCAACGAGGCACGCCTGGGCTATACGCACCTCTACACCTTTGGCAGTCCTCAAGGCCTGGGGACAAACTACACTGTCCAATCCGGGATTCGTGGCTTCAATGAAACCAGTGCCACCTTCCCCGGTTTCCCCAATATCAATGTCACCGGTTACGGCATCCTGATTTCAACGCTTCAGTTCCGCCCGGCAATTGCCCCATTTGAGACTCGTCAGTTCCTAGATAACGTCACTTTCATCGAGGGCCGTCACACGATGAAATTTGGCTTCGACTACCGGCAGTTTCACTATAGTGAAGCAAACGGAGGCACAGCCTCGCGAGGCCTCTTCAACTACACGGGTGTTTACTCAGGCAATGGCTTTGCCGACTATTTGCTTGGATATCCAAACACCGGCACCCGTAGCTACCCCACAAACCAGTTTGGCCTCTCAGACAGGCAATACCACTTCTTCGCTCAAGATGACTTCAAGGTCAGCTCCCGGCTCACCCTGAACATTGGACTACGGTATGAATGGAACAGCGCCCCCATCCCTGATCACGCTCAGGCCGGTGTTTTCGATTTCCAGACTGGGCGCATCATTCTTGCCACACTCCCTGACGGCTCGATCAACCTCCGTACCCAACAAGTGGCTCCAATCGTTTACCCCTTCTACAAGGACCGTTTCGTGCTTGCCAAAGACATTGGCCTTCCGCGCACCGTTCAGAGGCAGAGCCACAACCAGTTTGCTCCACGCTTCGGTTTTGCTTACCGTCCCTTTAGCGGCAATCGCACCGTCGTTCGCGGCGGCTATGGCATATTCTACTTGCTCGCTCGCGGCAACACTCACGCCAGCTACCAGAGCTATAGTCTGCCCTTCATCTACGACGACACCAAGACCAATTCCACCCCGATACCCACCTTCCGGACAGAAAATTTCTTTGACAATCCCTTTGCTCTCGGCACTCCCCGCATCGTTGGCATGGATCTTGTCCTTCGCTCCCCTTATGCCCAGCAGTGGAACCTCTCCGTCCAAAGAGAGTTGTTATCCAATCTCACCCTCGACGTCGCCTACGTTGCCAACAAAGGAACCCGCCTCGAACAGACCTTCCGCGAAAACTTCGTGCAGCC
Organism: Acidobacteriota bacterium; assembly: GCA_043718395.1. Taxonomy (GTDB): domain Bacteria; phylum Acidobacteriota; class Terriglobia; order Bryobacterales; family Bryobacteraceae; genus Bryobacter. The sequence continues at coordinate 20,788 of JAYSVS010000185.1, read as the reverse complement.
TGGTCCGGGCAGTGTACAAGCCCGCCGTCCCTATCCACAATTTGGCAATGGAGACCGCTTCTCAAACGGAGCCAATTCCAACTACCATGCCCTTCAGGTCAAACTTGAAAAGCGCTATTCTGCTGGCCTCTCTCTTCTCTCCGCCTACACTTGGTCCAAGCTCATCGACGATACCAACGTCGATAGTCAGGGCACAGTACAGGACCCCAGAAATTTCAAATTAGAGAGGGCTCTTGGCAATTTTGATGCCACCCATCGTCTGGTCACAAGCTTCGGATATGAGCTCCCTTTTGGAGCCAAGAAACGCTTTGCTGCAACCCTTCCCGCTGCTGCCAATACTCTGATTGGCGGCTGGCAACTTGGCGGCATCGTCCAATACCAGTCAGGTTTCCCATTTACGCCCACCATGGGCTCTCCAGATCCGGCCAACGTCGGTGGCACCTACGCACGCCGTCCAAACCGCATCGCCTCCGGCGAAATCACCAATTGGACCGTGGATCGTTACTTCGATACCTCCGCCTTCCAGACCCCCGCAGCATTTACCATTGGCAACTCTGGGCGCAATATCCTGCGCGGCCCTGGAATTGCCAACTGGGATCTGTCGCTTTTCAAAAACACAATCATTCGAGAGCGCTACCGTCTCCAGTTCCGGTTCGAAGCCTTCAACGCGTTCAATAAATCGCAGTTCCTCAATCCGAACAACAATACGGATGTTGGTGGTCCAGGCGGTCGCATCCTCTCGGCCAGAGACCCTCGCCTGATGCAGGCCGCACTCAAGCTTTATTTCTAAAAAACATACTTCAACCCAAACTGCAATTCCCGCATCTGCCGTGCCGTAAGCACGCGTCCAAACGTCGCCGCATTCCGGATGTCGGTAGACGGGAAATTCCAGTTCGGGTGATTGGAGATGTTGAAAGCTTCCCAACGGAACTGCAAAGTATGGCCCTCAATGGGCAGCCGGAAAGTCTTCATCAAAGACGAATCCAGTTGCCCAAACCCTGGGCCAACCAGAGTATTCCGTCCGGAGTTTCCAAAGCGGTATCTCAACTCAGGATTGGTTTGATCAAATGCATTGATGTTCCAGAAGCGGTCCACGGTTCCAGCGCCAGTCGTTGCGCTCAGACCCGTCGCATCAGGATAATTTCCCTCACCGCCAATCCCGTTGTTATCCCCGATCATGCCAACCCGCACTGGATTTCCGGTCGAGAACGTAACGATTCCGCTCACCTGCCATCCACCTAAAATGCTGCTAGCCAGCTTGGGTGCGCCAGCAAAAAACGGAATCTCGTAAAGCACACTCGACACCAATCGTTGCCCCGTATGAAACTGGCTCAACCCGCGCTCATCCCGCAAGTTCCAATCCGATTTCGCAATCGACTGCTCCCCACTCGAAGACCTCACCCCACTCGCATCATCAATTGACTTCGACCACGTATATCCAAGCAATAGCGACAACCCTCGCGCAAACCTCTGCTGCACCTTAAAATTCATCGCGTGGTAGTTGGAGTTCACCACATTCTCCACTTGCTGGATGATCCCGTAAACCGGGAACGGCCTTCGGCTCTGCACGCTGCTCGTGTCTGTTAAGCCAGCCCGCGGATAAGGCTCATTCGTAGACCGCAGCCGCTCCAGCCGCCGCCCGATATTGCCCATATAGCCAGCCTCAACAACCAGGCTATTTCCAATTTGCCGCTGCAAGTTAAACAGCCACTGCGTCACAAAGGGAGTCTTCCGGTTCACGGCATTACCCAGCACAAAGGGCTGCCCCACGCAGTTTCCATTCCAGTTGGAACACGTAAAGCTCTGGCGCTCGCTCCTCCACGGGTCGTCTAGCGGCGAATTCGGCCGCTGATCACTCGACGTAAAGTCCCCGCGCCCAGCCACATTGCGTACGATGTCAAATCTCGGGTTTCCTTGATCCTGCGTATTGAACAAACCCGCCCCCGCCCGCACCGTCCACTTCGACGTTGGTGCCCAGGCAATTCCGATCCTTGGCGCAAAATCATTGCCATCCGTCTGAATTGTTGTCCGCCCCAACTTGTCATCGCCCGCCTGCGTCGGAATCACGTCCGCAAACCGGAACAACAGTCCCTCGTTAAAGTTCCCATCCCCCGGTCTGGTCATAATCGGCGTCTTTGACCCAGGGGTCCATCCAAACATCTGTATGTTCATCATTTGGCGATTAGGTTCATACCAGGGCGGTGTCCGCTCATAGCGCATCCCCAATGTCAAAGTCAGTTTCGGCGTGATCTTCCAGGCGTCTTCTACATAACCAAACCAGGAAATTGCCCGCAGATCCCCCGAAGCTAAACCTAAAGCCCGCTCCGAACGCTGATTCAGCCCCAACGCAAAGTCAGCCCAAAGATTGGCTGCCTGCGCTCTGTCGCCCGGCGCGATCGACAACAAGCCCTGATAGTAGAAGCGTCCGCGAGCCACAGTATTGCCCTGCGCATTGTAGATATCGCGCCGCGACTCCACTCCAAAGCGCAGCGTATGCTTACCCAGAATCACGCTCGTGTTATTCAGAAACTGCATCGTCCGGTTGCGGTAAATCCACGGCCCATTCCCGCTCTCACCAAACCCACTCAAACCACTCCCCAACTGAATCGCGGGCGTCCCCCACGCATTCGTACTGGGCGACACCAAACCACGGATTCCTAACTCCTGCGTCACATCCCGCTCATAGGCATAGCGCAGAATCAAGTCGTTGTCGAAACGGTTATATCCAAATCGTGTCTCATTCACAATGTTCGGAGCAAGCGTTCGTGTATTTGCCGCCATCACCTGCCAAACCTTTACCTGCACGCCGCCCTCTTGCTGTGGAAACGATTCGATCCGCCGTTCAAAATCATCGGCCACACTAAAGCGGCCAAACCAGGCCGACTTCGAATTCTCATTAAAATCAAAGCGCTGGGTGAACTGATCACTATTGAGTGGCCGCTTTCTCTGCCGCACATAGTTCTGCACGATGTCCTGCCCTGTCCGGGTCGCCTCTGGATAAAATTCCAGCAGCTTTCCGTAAACCGGATGCAGGCGGTTGACCGGAATCCGGTTCCCCGGAAACGGCATCGCACTCACCGCCCGTTCTACCCCATTCGTTGTCTGAAACGCCCGTGTGTCCGGGTCAAAAATCACCGCCGCCTGCCCGCTGAAATCTCCTGTCCTCCACGGTGCCGGTGCCACATTCGCCGTCCCTTGAAACGTCTTGGTATCGCGCGTTCCTTCAAAATTTGAAAGAAAGAACAATTTGTCGGCGATCACTTTCCCATTCCAGACAAACCCGAACTGGTTGCGCCGGAACGGGTTCTTCTCACCCTGCTGCTGCCACTCCTTGGCGTCCAGCTTGTCGTTGCGCAAGAAATGAAATACCGCCCCATGATGCCGGTTCCCACCCGTCTTGGTTGTCGCGTTGATCTGCGAAACCGCCCGCCCATACTCTGCTGAGTAAATCCCCGTCTGAATCTTGAATTCCTCCAGCGCTTCAATCGAAGGCCGCACCACATAGGTGTTGTAGTTGACGTCCGTGTTCTCCACCCCATCGAGCGTATAGCGATTGAAGAACTGTCGCTGCCCCGCAATCGAAATCGATTGCCGTCCCCGCTCCCCGCCCTGGCGTGAATCCACATGACCGCTGGATCGCATCTCCGCGCTCACATTCGGCGACAAGGCCACCAACTGTAACCAGTTCCGCCCATTCAGCGGCAGCTCAATAATGCGCCGGTTCTCGATCACCGTACCCACCGCCGCATTCTCGCTGTTCACCAGCGGCGCAGCCCCGCTTACCTCAACGCTCTCGCTCACCTGTCCAACAGACAAAGCAAGATTCAGCTTCGTCGCACTGTCTACTTGTACCTGCACGTCCTTGCGAACCGACGTCTTAAAGCCTGCCAGACTCCCGGTCACCTGATAAATCCCTGGCCGCAGAAAGCCGACGGTATAAATTCCCGCACCACTGCTCAATGTCTTCCGAACAAAGCCCGTCGCCGGGTTCTCGACAACGATCTCAACCCCGGCCAGCACCGCGCCGCTCGGGTCCATCACCGTGCCCGCAATCTCACCATAAGTCTGCGCCATCAAGCCAGCAACCAAGCCCAATACAACAAAAAGAAAGCGAATCATCACCGCAGAATAGCGGCACTTCGTAACAAACGGATAAAGTCCGCGTTACGTTTCGAAAAGTTCTCGCCGCCCCTGCGACCGGTAGAATCCCCACCCAGCCACCATCAGCAGAATCGCGATCGCCACTAAGCCATTCGGAGCATACCAGGCCTTGAGATCTGTCCCCATCGCACTTCCACCAATCAGGTTCAGAAAGAACATTGTCGACATCAATGCCACCACTCCCAGTCTCAACATAATAGAAAGCATCACCGCATAAACAAGGAAATACATGGCAAAATTCGGCAAAGGGTTGACGGCATTGACTACGCTGGACTCGATCAGGGGAAACAACACTGCACCAGATAGTGCAGCGAGCCAATCACGCCTCAACAGCATCTTCGCGCCAAACAGAAAGAAAAAGCCCAGAAGCCCCAAACTCACGCATTCCGTAAGCCGGGAGAAGATCCCGGACAGCATGCTTCGAACTCCGTACAGCATCGGCCCGACCCCACCGCTAAACAAGCCTGTCGAGTAACTTGTCCAAAGATCTCGTGTAGCAAAGAAAGTCCACAGGCCACACCCCGCTGCACACCCAATTAGAATATGCGCTGCCACCTGAGAATCCCTCCAGTTGCCAGCAATGAGCCGGTTCCAGGTCACGATCGAATGCGGCCACTTGGATCGCAACGCTGGCTCCAGCGCCAGATATAGAACCCATACAATTCCAGCTTGCAAAAGCTGCAATCCAATAGCAGTCAACAATAAATCCAACATCTGCCAGGATGGAACCGGATGCACCATCGTCACCCAAAACAGCATGCCAAAGGTGAACCTGGCAATCGCAATCCGCAACGCTCCGTTGCGGTTGGCCCGGCCAAGCTTCCAATTCCTTCTGGCCAGCAGTGGAGCAAAGATCATGGCCGCTCCGAACGACGCAATCCATACAAAATCTCGAGCGATCAGGAGAGGTGATTTCGCCGATTGAGCTGGAGCGGCTGCAGTCTGCCAAGGCCCCCCCACATCCACATGTGTCAACTGCCCCTTAAATGTCGCCACCTCCACGGTGACTTCCGTGCCAGGCAGGCCCGGATGCTTCCCCTTGTACTTGTGGTTTTCATCAAAGCCGCTACGAGGGATCCTGGTTGCTGGAACCTCTTCAAAGAGATTGTGATCGAGTTGTGCCGAACGAAAGACCACCTCAATCGTGATGGGCTCCTTGGCCGGCGTAAAGTGCGGCACCGCTTCAAATCCGCGTAGCCTTCCAGCGGCATCCAGTTGGATCTCCACCATACCAGGCGTAAGCGGGGGCGGGTTTTCTTCGCTCATCCACAGCCCTTGTGGCCCTGGGATAAGCCAATCAGGACTCTCGCGATACCAGGCAATCAGCGGCGATTCCATCTTCAGCCACTCTTCGATTTTCTTCGGCTCTTTCAATCGGTTCATGTAGCTCACAACATTGGCCCGTCGCCCGATGCTCAAATACCGGTCACGTGGTAAAGCGGGATAGCCAAACTCGCTCGCCATATCCCGCGCCTTCTGTTCCAGAACCTCAGGCGTATATTCGAGCGGCGCATGATTCAACGCGCGCAACTCTTGCTTAAGCACCGGTGCTAAAAAAGTGCAAGCCACAATCACCGCCACACTCATTAACCCCCACCACTTTCCGAGCACCTCCCCTTCGCCAACTGCCGCCACCAATTCAGGGCTGGGAGTCTCCCCTGCTGCAAGCGCCGCCGCTAGCGGATCCCCTCCCGGCAATGCTGCTGCAACAGCCAATGCTGACCCGGGCCTCTTCGACGCATCAGGATTGAGACAAGCTCGCACCACTTTCTCTACAGCCGGATCAACATCACTTGCCAGCGTTGTCATTCCAGCCAGCGTGCTGGCTTCCTGCGCGGCAATCAGTTGAGGCACACTGGTCGCTGAATACGCCTTCTTTCCGGTAAACAACTCGAACAGAATTAACCCCAATGAGTAAATGTCGCTCTTGGCAGTGACCTCGATCCCTTTGAGTTGTTCCGGTGACATATACGCCGGAGTTCCATTCCTCGCCTCAGCCCCTGACAGTTGATCTGCGATCGCCGCCAACCCAAAGTCCATAATCAGAACCTCACCACGCTTGTTCAGCATGATGTTCTGCGGCTTAAGGTCACGATGAATTACGCCCCGCGCATGCGCCGCCGCCAGCCCGGCACAAAGCTTGCGCGAGATCTCCATGGCTTTCTCCGCCGGCAAGCGTCCGATTCTTTGTAACAGTGCCCCAAGGTCATCCCCATCCACATACTCCATCGAAATATACGGTAGCCCCTCGGCCTCACCAATGTCGTAGACCCGGCACACATTCGGATGCGAAACCTGCCGCGCCACCCGCACTTCGCCATGAAACCGTTCCAGTAAGTGCGGGTTTAAAGCAGCCGATGCGGGCAAGAACTTCAACGCAACTGACTGTCCCAGCGTAAGGTCTGTAGCCCGGTAGACTTCGCCCATGCCACCTTTGCCCAACAGATTTAGAATCCGGTAGCGGCTGCCGAGCAAGACCCCGGGCAAGAACCGTCCTTCCTCGTATGGCCCCTGCACATGCGAAGAAGCAGCCGGCATTGCCATTGTTTCGTCGTGTCCAGAACCTGGGCCGGAATCGTTCACCATGGGAGAAGTCTACGGCAAATCCCACCGCGCCGTCAGCACCGCAGACCTACCTCCCACACTCACTCCGGGGTTCACCTGCGGCACCATCCACCCGTGCTTCGATCCATATTGACTGGAAACAAACCTGCCAATCAAGTAACCCAATCCTGCCCCCACAACTACATCCGACACATAATGCCGCTCTGCCGCCACCCGCGCCGCGCTCACCCCACCAGCCAATCCATAAACCAGCCACGGCACATACTTCTTGTCCCGGTACTGATGATGAATCGTGGAAGCCACAGCCCAAGCCCCCATCGAATGCCCGGACGGAAAACTGTTATCCCCCTTCTTCACATGACCAAAGCCAGACAAAAACTGCCCCCGGCCTGATCCCAGAAAAGGCCTCTCCCGAGTCGCAGCCATCTTCAATGCGAAGGTCACAACAAACGAATGCACCGCCGCCTCGCCACTGGCTAGCCCCACCTGTCTCAACTTCGTGTCTCTCCCAATAGCACCAGCCACAAAGAGCCCCCCGCTGATCCCAAGTAATCCGTAAGACCCGCCAATCCGCGAGAACCTCCGCCCAAAATCCACTTGCCCCGCAGAATTCGGCAAGCCCCTGGCGATCTTTTTGTCTACTGAAATCAGCCCCGCCGTCCCCGCCCCGGCCAGCGCCAGCCAGCCCCATTGCTTCCTGTCCATTCTCATAGGCGAAGTCCAGATCAGCTTTTCTCTGGCAAAGAAACCCTGAGCCGTTTCCCCAACGGTCTGCGCTCTCATGCCCCGCCCCATCGAACTTAACAACATCACAATGACAAAGAACTTCACGTCCTTACCCTGCCTGCCTCGATTTGATTAGAAGATCAATGCAACTATATAGCAAGATCCGCCACGCCGAATCCCATTACCGAGGTAATGTGAATTATGGCTCTCGCTCGCTCCAGGCTCACCTCGCAAGGCCAAATATCAATCCCCCAAAACATCCGCAAACTTCTTGGGCTCAATCCTGGCTCCATTCTCGAATGGGATGAAGTCGATGGTCAAGTCACCTTACGAAGAGCAGGGCTCCATTCTTCGGCCGATATTCATGCAGTACTTTTCCCTATTGCGCCACCTGAGCCTAAGTCTCTCAAGCAGCTCAAAGAGGGCATTCGAAAGCACATCCAAAACCGCCATGCGATCCGTTGACACCAATGTGCTCGTTCGATTGATCGCCCGGGACGATCTAACGGCAAACCGTCACTCCTTGCGAGTGATACGATGCACACGTGTTCATTGAAACCCTCGCCCTCCTCGCCACCCTCGCCGCCGACCTCGAAATAAAAGACCCCAAGGCAGCAGCCAAGCTCTTCCCTAAAGACGCCAAAGTCGAGCGTCTCGCCACCGGCATGCAATTCATCGAAGGCCCCATCTGGGTGGCCAAAGACAATCGCCTCATCTTCAGCGATATCCCCGCAAATGAACTCAAACAGTGGACCCGCGCCAAAGGCGTCGAGCCCTTTCGCAAGCCCACCAACAACACCAACGGCAATACGCTCGATCACCAGGGCAACCTCCTCAGCGCCGAACACACGGCCCACAGAATCTCCCGCACTCTCCCCAGCGGCGCTATCGAAACGGTCGTCGAGCAATTCGAAGGCAAAGACCTAAACTCTCCTAACGACGTCGTTGTCAGAAAAGACAACTCCATCTGGTTCACCGATCCCGATTACGGTCTGGGCACTCGCAAGAAAGTCCAGGCCGGTAACTACGTCTATCGCTACGACTCCAAAACCAAACAGCTTACCCCCGTCGCCAAAGACTTCGATAAACCAAACGGCCTCTGCTTCTCCACTGACGGGAAAAAACTCTACGTCGCAGACTCAGGGGCTCCCCGCCACATCCGCGTCTTCACAGTCTCGGCTGATGGCAAGTCCCTCTCGGGCGGCGACGTCTTCGCCAAGATCGACAAAGGCGGCCCTGACGGCATCCGTTGCGACAAGGCAGGTAATGTCTGGTCCAGCACTGGTGACGGTGCTCAGGTCTTCGGCAGAGACGGCCACCTGATCGCCAGAATACTGCTGCCCGAAGCTGGTGCCAATGTCGAACTCGGCAACGGCATGCTCTTCATCACTGCCCGAACCTCGCTCTACGCCATCCCCGTTCTGGGCAAGCGATAGACACAACTACTGCCGGGGTCTTTCGTTGAAGAGTTCGATGTAGTGGCCGCCGTTGATTCTGAGGAAGGGTGGGGCACTCTTTCGGGCACCCCAGCGATTTAACGGCTAGCTGATGGTGAAGCCCTTACGGAGCTTCGGCTTGAGGTACTGATTCGCTTCGTTGTTATTGGTGAAGCGCATCTTGGCGGCATCCCATTCGAGCTTGCCTTCAACGCGAAGGGCGATGACTCCGAGTAGCATCCATTCGACGAAAGACGAAGCAACGTTGAAGTTAGAGCACGATGCATCGCCACCTTTGCAGGCGCGGATCCAGTCGCGGTAGTGCCCTGGTGAGCGTGTTAGCAGTGGCTCAGGCATACGGAAGTCTGCCATCTTGCTGGTGGGCAGAAGGCGGGTACCTTCTCCGTAAGTGCCTGTGGTGAGAATCCCTTTGTCGCCGATGAAGAGACTGCCGTTGGGGGACGCCGGCCGGACTTCAGAATCCGCCTTGAGGGCCTGGTAGGCTTCGTAATTGAAGACGCGGCCAATCATGCCGTTATAGCCGGGATCGCGCGGCGGGCCTGCCGGGGCCTGACCTTGCCGGCGGGGGCGGCCAGGCAGATCGCCCAGCCATTCATCGGACGGTACTCCTTCGATCTTGGGGCTTTCCTTAAGGCCGTCATGCCAGAAGATGTTGACGGGGCCCATGTTGCCGCGGGCAGGGAAGGAGAACTTGGTAATCGACTTCTTGGGGAACTGGAAGCTCGAGACACCTTCCTTCATGATGCATTCCACACTGGTTGGCGAGCCGAGCTTGAGCGCCATGTTTGGAGCGCCAAGGATGTGGCAGGCCATGTCGCCGAGCGCACCACAACCGAAGTCGAAGAAGCCGCGCCAATTGAAGGGCTGGTAGAAGCCGCCGTAGGGGGACTTGAAGTCCTTGCCGCCGTCGGTGAATGGCCGCTTTTCGGCCGAGCCAAGCCAGAGATCCCATTCGAGGGTATTGGGTACTTCGGTGGGGGCTGGGATTTCGGTGGTGCCATGTGGCCACCAGGGCCGGTCGGTCCAAGCGTGAACTTCCTTGACCTGGCCAAGTTCACCGGCCCAAACGATTTCAGCAACCTGACGGGTACCTTCGTTTGAATAACCCTGGTTACCCATCTGCGTAGCAACGCCGAACTTGTTGGCTGCCTCGCGCATCTGACGGGCTTCCCATACAGTGCGAGTCAGAGGCTTCTGACAATAGACATGCTTGCCGCGCTCCATCGCGGCGATGGCCGTCACGGCGTGCGTATGGTCAGGCGTCGAGACGATGACGGCGTCGATGTTCTTCGACTGCTCGTCGAGCATCTTCCGGTAATCTTTGTACTTCGTGGCCTTGTCGAACTGCTTGAAGGCGCGTTCGGCGCGCTTTTCGTCGACGTCGCAGAGCGCGACAATATTTTCACTGATGCAACCCTGGATGTCGCTGTGGCCCTTGCCACCTGAGCCGATGGCTGCGATGTTCAGTTTTTCGTTAGGGCTTTTGTAGCCAAGCATCTTGAGAGAGGCCGCACTGCCGAAGCCAGCGGCGGGAACTGCCCCGGCAAGGAGCGGACCATAAAAAAAGAAACGTCTATTGATCTGCGAGGACATGGGAGCAGATACCTCCTTCGCTATGCTATCGCTATTGTTGGTTGGGACCAAAAGAAAAGACGAAACGCGCGGTAGCCATGGGTGGCCCCGCGCGTTTCGTTCAATCGAGATTTAGCGCTATCGATTGATTGGTCCGGGTCCGGGCCCGGGTCCAATTTTGGGTACCTTGGGGTTCAGCTTGGGGATGACGATCTTGGGCCCAACCACCTTTGGGTTGATTTTGGGATTCACGATCACCTTGGGAAGCTTCACTTTGGGGATGAGCTTTGGATTGACAATCTTTGGATTTGGAATCTTGGGGATCAGTTTGGGAAACTTTGGCGGGAAGCCCGGCTTAGGCAGGAACTTTGGTGGTGGTTTCGGAATGATGATCTTTGGGTTGACGATGATCTTCGGGTTGACGATGATCTTTGGAAGCTTTGGTCCGACCTTAGGCGGACCTAGCTTTGGAAGTTTTGGAAGCTTTGGTGCTGGCATAAATTGTTCTCCTCATCCAAGAAACGTTTCCTCATTAAGAGGGTGGCCAGATACTTGCAAAGTGGCGTTAACGCCCGTCAGCTTGTCTGGCCCTTCCTTACTTATAGTCTCTTGTGTTAAAACAGTCAAAGCATTTTATGTTTTAGACCCCGATTGGGGCATTTAAAGTGCAGAGGACCACTAAAATACCTATGTCACGCAGCTTTGAAGCCGCACGGGCGAGGGCTATTGATCGCGGGATGGCCTTTGTTGAAGGGCTGTCCCGGAGGCGCGGCGGCCTGGAACAATTTGGAAGCGGCCTCATGTACTGCTGCAGTTTCATGGCGGCGACTGCGCGAGACCCCGGATTGAAAAGCCGGGCGAGAGCCGTGACCGTGGATGCGTTTCGAGCGTGGACGGATCAACGAAGCGAAGGGCTATACGACGGGACCGCAGCATCGGTAACAACTGCAGCGCAGGCCTTTGATGCAGTGTCCCGGATTGGATTGAGTTATCCCCAGGTGCGGAGGCCTCTCCGCAAGCTTGCGCTGGAGCATGAGGTAGACGAATATTTTTCGTATGACCCGCGAGTTGAGGCTCCGCCCAACAATGTGCCAGAGCTATGTGAATGCGGGGAATCGAATGTGCGCGGTGCTAAAAGATGTGTGAAGTGCAAGGCGCGGCTGGAGATGGTGCCGGCGATGCGTGTCTGGTATCTGAGTTTCACTTCAGCTTATTGCGGGGCGCGTTATGGGGTGCCGTTGCGAATGAATTATGAAGACGTGATGGAGTGGCTCCCTACTATGCGAAGATACCGGTCGCCGAAACAGGGTGCCGTTGCCTTTCATGATTCGGTTTACTGCATTACGCACATCGTCTATACATTGAATGATTATGGACGCTTCCTTCTTTCGCCTGCCTGGCTTCCAGACGAGTATAGTTTCCTTACCAGGCATTGGCACTCTCCTATCGAGAATAACGATCCAGATATGGCTGGTGAATTCATCGATAGCTTGCGGGCCTTTGGGTTAACTCCTGAGGAGCCCGCAATCCGGTATGCGATGGAGTATCTGATCGAAAGTCAAAACAAAGATGGCAGTTGGGGCACCAAAGAGGGGAAGATTGACTATCGGCGATTTCATGCAACCTGGGCGGCGATGGATGGCTTGCGGGATTTCAACTGGACGCGCGAGGGTTTATCCTTTCCCAAGATGTTACCGAAGTTGTTGCGTTGGGCGGAGGGACGATGATCGAAGGAAATTCTCCATTCCGGATGTATCCGGTAAAGGCGGCTGGGCCACAGAAATTTGCGAGCCCGCAGGCGGTTTGTCACTCGTGTCTTAGCGGCACCTGTTGTTCGAGTGAGGATCCGATTTATCTGACTGCTTTCGATATCTTGCGGCTTTCTGCTTTTTTTGATTTGAGCCCGGCCCAGTGGATGTTGCTCTTTACGCAAGATCGATTCGAGGGCGAGGATAGTGACTGGAAGAGGCGATCCTTTGTTGACGATCCCGATTCGAGCGTGGTGACACATCTGCGGCGAAGGGCGAACGCGCCCACCAGCCCATGTGTCTTTTTGACTTATATTCGCGAAGAGGATGGGACGCCCAGACGCGTATGCGGGGTGCATCCAGCGCGTCCGCTATCGTGCCGCGAATATTACTTTGACACCTGCCAGACAAGGTGGACGGGTGAGATTGCGACGCTTCAGGCGGAGGGGCTGGAGCAAGTACGCGAAGGGAAGATTTCGACTGAAGTAGTTACCAGAGAGCTGGAACGGATTGGTCCTGTAGATGCCGAGACTTCGCCTATGAGTCTTCAACTGGAGTATTCATTCTGGATCGAGATGCGGCGGGCGCTGGATGTTGATGCAACCAATCGCGAGGGGGCAAGGTCTTTCGATCTGGAGGCGTATCAGGACCCGATCAACGAAAAGTTGAACCGGATGCTCTCATCGGCGTGGCTACGGCTTGAGGAGAAGTATGGGCCGGTACCGTGGGGCGAGCAGTTGCATTCTTATGAAGCAGGGCTGAGTTTTGCAGGGACGGCAGAGCGGGCACGCCTGATGGGGCTCACGGGGCGTGCGCCCGGGAAGGATCCTCTGTTTGGGACTGGAGATTTTCCTTACTATGTTGCTGGGCGAGCGTCGCTGTTGCCGATGCCGGTGGGGCGGTTTCGGAGTTTGAGTGAGGAGCAGATGGAGCGGCTTGCGAAGACGGAGAGAGAGCCGCTGGCAATGCTAGGCGCTCTGCGAGGGGCTGAGGCGCTGGTGCGGTTCGCGTCATTTGTGGCTGGGGCTGATCGATTACTTGAGCTGGCACCTGAGGGAACAATCGAGCGCGAGCTACTCTTTGCTTTGTCACGAATTGAAGCGGCGGCGCAGCGGTGCTGGAAGCTGCATCCGGGCCTGCGGCAGGCTCAGAAATGGGCGGCCAAGCGGGCAGAGTTGCCCGAAAGTTGGCGCAAACGCTTGCTGGTGAGGTCGAGAGGCAAGAGAGATCTTTGGGTTCAGAGCCAGTCTGCCCAGGGGACCTGGCGGGCAGATCCATCGCCTGCAGTTGATTGGCCCGAGTCGCAGGGCGACTACTGGCTGACGCTGCTCCGTGCCACTACTGAAGGCGTGCTGGCGCTTAGTTAGCTTTTTTCGACGAGGGCTTTCAGGCGGGCCATGTCTTCTTCCAACTTGCTCTTCGCCGACGACAGAATGAAGGTAGTCAGCAGCTTGACGAAGGGGCTGCTGAATGTGTAGCGGCCTGTGGAAGTCAATCGGCTTTTGCCACCAAGATCCTCGAGTTCGAAAATACTCTCGCCAGTAAAGCTTTCCGTGGCCGCAAGCCGCACCGACAGCTTCTTGTTCGGGATGTACTCCGTCACTTCGTCCTCCATCTCCACGCGTGCCCCGCCATTGTTGCGGTCTTCCATCACCCAGCGCGCCTTGGCTCCCACGCCTTTCTTGTTTGGCGTGAGCGGCTTGATTTCGATTACCCAACCCACCCACTGTTTCACCTTTTCAGGCTCTTCGAGCCACGGCCAAAGTTCAGCGGGAGACTTGGCGATTTCGATCGATGCGGACATGGTGTTTGCACCTTCGCGATTGGCGAGGATGAGCAGAATGGCGAGGGTTGCGACGAGGATGCCGAGAAAGCCGAGGCTTGCGTACTTGAGTATCTTCATGAAGTTCTCCTTCGGGAATCGACTACTGTTACTACGGCAAAGCAAAGTACTGGCAAAATCAGCCCTGCTAAATAGGAAGCCTCGCCAACTCCGCAAGCCAGGTGAGATGAAACCGATTCTATCCGCGTATGCTCTGGTATTGCTCGCGCGGGTGCTGAGCCTTAGCTCTTCGGGGCGTAATAACCGGGACGAGCACGAACCAATAGATCTTTGCGGCCCTTGACGCGGATCTGCACGGGGTGCCACTGGCCATCGGTCTTGATAGGTTCAGGCCGGTAAAGAATGTTGTACTGGCTGCGGAGCTCATTGGCGATGTTTTCAAAGCTCTGCGCAAGATCGCTGGCTTTGAACGGGAAAAACGTCATGCCGCCGGTCCGCTCCGACATGTACTTCAAAATGCGGTCGCCTTCACTTTCGATCCTACTGATGTTGGTTGAGATTGTGTAGATCACCACGTCAGCCTTAAGCGCCATCTCGATGGCCTGCTCGCGAGTCATAACCGACTGCGTGTCGTCGCCGTCGCTCAGAATCACTATGGCGCGGCGAAATTTGAAGAGCGGCTGATCCTGCATCAGCTTGTCTTTGCAGGCATAGTAGACAGCATCAAACAAAGCCGTACCGCCACCGGCGCGCATGTCACGAACTGTCTGCGATAACTTCTCTACGTCGCCGGTCAAGTCTGCCCGCAACTCCACCTGGTTGTCGAAAGACACCACGATTGCGCGATCTTCCTTCGGCCGGATCACCGAGGTAATGAACTCAACCGCTGCCTCCTGCTGGAACTTAAAGCGGTCGCGCACCGAATTGCTCGAATCGATCAGGATTCCAAGGCGTAGCGGAAGATTCGATTCTGCAATGAACTCCAGAATATTCTGCGGTTTCTTCTCTTCGTAGACTTCAAAATCCTCGCGATTGAGGTTGATGACGAAGCGGCCCTTTTTGTCAGAGACGGTGAATAGGAAGTTGACACGGAATACGTCGAGAATGATGCGGTTGGGGTCAGTATTCTGAGCGTAGGCGGCAAGGGGCACGGCGAGGAAGTTGCGACGATTCACAATTCTATTGTAGAGGGCGGAGCCAGTCTTTGAGTTCTTCTGCCAGCGGGGCCTCGATCTGGATCGATTCGGCAGTGGTGGGCTGAGCAAACTTTATGCGCCATGCGTGCAGGAAAAAACGGCCGCTCTCGTGTGGCCTTGCCCCATAGAGCGTATCGCCCGCAACTTTATGGCCCAAGTGGCCCAGATGAACGCGGATCTGGTGGGTGCGACCGGTTCCGATCTTGACTTCAACAAGTGTGAAGCGCTCATAGCGCTTCAGCACCTTCCAGTGCGTGATCGCTTCGCGTCCAAGTTCGGGATCATCCTTGACGACGGCAGCCATCCGCACCGGCTTCCAGGGGTCACGGGCAATCGGGCGATTCACCGTGCCGGTGTCGTTTTTCATCACGTTTTCAACGAGCGCGATGTAAGTCTTCTCTACCTCGCGGCCCGAGAACTGGTCTTGTAGCTTGCGATGAGCGATGTCATTTTTGGCAACCAGAATCACGCCGCTGGTGTATTTATCCAAGCGATGCACGATCCCCGGACGCAAATCTCCGCCAAGCTGCGAGAGCTTTTCAAAACGGTGAAGCAGGGCATTTACCAGAGTGCCGTCGGTCGTACCCGCGCCAGCGTGTACCGTCATCCCTGCCGGCTTATTGATCGCCACAAGATCGTCGTCTTCATAAAGAATCGTCAGCGGCAGATCTTCCGGTGTTGCCCTCAGGGCTTTGAGCTGCATCGGTTCGACTTCGATCTCCTCGCCACCCTTGAGTATGTGTGAGGCCTTCTGCGGCTTACCGTTTACCTTGACGCGGTCCTTCTTGATCCACTCTTGCAGCCGGCTGCGGCTGTACTTTGGATAAAGGGTCTGAAGGAAGATATCCAGCCTTTGTGGCTCGCCGTCAAAATTCATAAGGCCATTGGGGCTTGGCCCCAACACCGCCATCGACGAAAAGAGTCTGCCCGGTAACGAATTCACTTTGATCGCTGGCAAAAAAGAGCACTGCCCTCGCGACGTCCAGAGGCATGCCGATTCGGCCAAGGGGCGTCACCGATGCCCAGGTACCTGCATAGTCGCCCGTCTCGGCCTTAGTGCGTTCCACCTCTGTTGCACCGGGGGCGACGCAGTTCACCCGAATCTGATACTTTCCCAGTTCCACTGCAGCTACTTTGGTAAACATTTCAATGCCACCCTTTGAAGCGGTGTAGTCAACCAGACGCGGGAAAGCAAGCTTGTTGCAGCCCGAGCCAAGCGTAATAATGCTGCCACCGTGAGACTTGGCTACCATACGCCGGGCACCTTCCTGAGTGCAAAGAAAAGTACCGCGTAAATTGGTGTTCATCACCTTGTCCCAGTCTTCTATTGCTAGCTCCAGCAGGGGCTTCCAGGTTTGTACAGCTGCATTCGCCACCACAATATGCAAGTCGTTGAAATGCTCGTCGAGCTGTTTGAAGAGATTTCTGACGCTTTCGACGTTACCTACGTTACCGTGCAGCGCCACTGCCTTTCGCCCTGAAGCCTCAATTTGAGAAACAGTATCTTGTGCCCCGGCAAGGTCGCTGTTGTAATTGACAGCAACATCAAAGCCAGCCTTGCCGAGCTCAATGGCAATGCATTTCCCAATTCCCTTGCTGGCACCTGTCACCAGGGCCACCTTCGCCGTTTCACCACTCATGATTTATTGTAGACCGCAGGAAAGCTATCATATATCAATCTCAAGTCTTTCAGGGGAGTTCTTCCAAATGGTTACTCGTTCCGTTTTATTTGTCGTTCTCAGCCTCTCGCTCTTTGCCCAAACATCCACTACTCAATTGGGCGGTACCGTTACAGATTCATCTGGCGCCACAGTGCCCGGAGCCAGTGTCGTTGCCACTAACGAAAGCACCGGCCTGCGCTACAGCCAGACCACTACCGCCGCCGGGCTTTACGCCTTTCCGTCTATCCCGGCGGGCAACTACACACTGGCCGTCGACGGCAAGGGATTCAAGAAATTCCAGCTCACCAAAATCGTGTTGCAGATCAACACCCCTGCCACGGTGAATGCGACGCTCGAAGTCGGTGCTGCCAGTGAAACGGTGAGTGTAGAAGCGAATGCGGAAACGATCCAGACCAACAACGCCGTCATCGGCAACGTAGTCGAGCGCAAGGCAATCGAAGCCCTCCCGCTCAACGGCCGCAATCCCCTCAACCTGTTGATCTATGAACCTGGTGTCACGCAACGTTCTGGCGGCACAATTACCGTTAATGGTTCGCGCACCGGCGCGGTCAACGTCACTATTGACGGCATTGAAGCTAACGAAAGCACAAATCCCAATCCTGTCAACAACATCTTCCGGCTCAATCCAGACAACGTTCAGGAATTTAAAGTCACCACCTCAAATCCTTCTGCTGAAGAAGGCCGCAATTCCGGCGCAAACGTATCGGTTGCCACCCGCTCAGGCACCAACGAATTCCATGGCACTGCATTTGAGTTCTTCCGCAACACAGCCCTGAATTCGAACGAATTCTTCGCCCGCGCACAGGGCCAGCCAAAGCCCATCATTAAACTGAATCAGTATGGATTTGAACTCGGCGGCCCGATCCGCAAGAACAAGACCTTTTTCTTTGGCTCCTGGCAGGGGCAGAAGGTGAACTTCGCCGATCCTGTCGACAAAAGCTTCGGCACAGTGACGCTCTACACCCCGGATGCCCTGGCTGGCAACTTCCGTTACGTGGCCCTTGATGGGCGTTCGCCATTCACTGTAAGTGGTCAGCGCATCACACAGAATTCTCCCCTCCTGGTGGACCAAAAGACAGGTGCCCTCGCCCCGGGCGTCCGTAACTGCGCTGCCAGCACCGACATCAATTGCATCGCCAGCTTCAACGTATTCTCCAATGGTGGTTTTGATCCGGCCGTCAAAAAAGTGCTCGGCGGCTATCCCGCACCGAATTCCTATGCCGGTGGCGACGGTCTCAACACGGGCAACTACTTCTGGAACTCCCCCTTCCAGATTCGCGGCCCGCAGTATCTGGGCCGCATCGATCATACCCTCAGCGACAAGCACAACATCTGGGGCCGTTACCTCGGTGCCGAGCAGAACACCCTCAACGGCGATCCGCTCAACAGCCGACCCATCGTGATCCCAGGCTATCCGGCGCGCGGTGAAGTTTTTCGCCCTGCCCTCAACATCGCCGCTGGTGTTCGCAGCGTGATCAGTCCGCGGCTGGTCAACGAATTCACAATGGGCTTTTCGCGCTTTCAGTTCCTCTTCACACAGGGCGAAGCCAATCCGAACTTCCCCAATGTCCCGCGCTTTGTGTTGAACAACTCCACAGTCGATTACACTGCGAATCCCCGCACCTTCCGCGCGGTCAATACAATCCAGTACATCAACAACCTCACCTACATCGCCGGCGCGCACGTCATGAAGTTTGGCGGCAATATTCGTTTCTACCAACACAACGACCAGCGCGGAGATGTAGGCGGCACCTCGCTGGTCCCTTCCATTTCACTTTCGCGAGCTATCCGGATTGCCCCAGGCTACAGCTACCCCGCTCAGACCGGTACCGCTGCTGCTGGTATCGCATCCAACGACTTGAACCGCCTGCAAAACACGATTAACGACCTTGTTGGCATCCCCGCCCAGATCTCGCACAGCTTCCTTGGCGATCTCCGCAGTGATACCTTTCTGCCATTTCAGACGGGCGAAAAGTCCGTTACACTCTGGGCGCAGGGCCAACGCACCAAGCAGTACAACTTCTTTGCGCAGGATGAGTTCCGGCTCAAGCGCAATCTCAGCATCAGCTACGGTGTCCGTTGGGAGGTAAATGCCCCGCCCACAGAAGCTGGCAACCGCGCTTACGTCCCCAATAAGATCATTGATGGCAGTCAGGGTACCGTTAGCTTCATCAATGCCGGACGCTGGTATCAAAACTTCAACTGGGGTGCATTGGCTCCCCGCCTCGGCATCGCCTGGTCCCCAGGCGGCAATACGCGTACCGTGATCCGTGCCGGCTACAGTTCGGCCTTCGATCCCATCAACACCTTCCAGGTCACCTCCATAGCCACGGCCGTTCCTGGTCAGGTTTTCTCTTGTGTCTCCGTTGTCGGCGGAGCCTCAACTCCTGGTTGTGCCTCGGTGCCTGATGTGCGTGTCTCGCAGTTCCCCAACCAGTTGACGCCGCCAACCGCCAAGCCCACCTCCCAGCTAACCCCCAGCGTCAGCACATTCAACACTGCACCAACTGCCCGTGTCTTTGACCAGAACATGAAGCTGCCCTACGTCCACATGTGGAACCTCACCATCCAGCGAGAGCTGCCCGGTGGCTATGTGGCGAGCATTGGCTATGTTGGCCGCCGCGGTACGCGCCTCTATCGCTCCTGGGATATGAATCAGCTCCGCACCGAATCGGTGCTGCCGAGCTTCCTCGCCATGCAGCGAAACACGCAGATCTCCGGCTGCCGGCCGGATGGCACACTAACCAACGGTTCGGCCTGCGTCGGTGCCAGCCCAGTGCCGCTTATCCAGCAAGGCATCATGACCAGCGCCTTTGCCAATGGAGCCGTCTCGCTCACTGACTTGTCTCCCACCCAGAACGCGCTCGGCAACCTTGCCTTACGCCTGGAGCAGACCACCACTGCGGCTCGCCTCCGCCCCAACCAACAGTTTGCCCAGATTCTCTATCTGGACAATGGTGCCGATTCTATCTACCACGGCTTACAAACCACCTTTCGCAAGCGTTTTGACAATGCCGGTGTGCTGCTATCGGGCTCCTACACTTTGTCCAAGGCCATCGATAACCTCTCAACCGACCCCGTTGCCGCCACTGCCGGCGGTGGTCTTACCACCACCAGCGCCCGTACCCCCGTTGATGGACGCAATTACGACAACGAACGCGCCCGCGCTGACTTTGACCAGCGCCACGTCATCAACATGAGCGGCATCTACGAACTGCCCTTCGGCAAAGGCAAGTCCCTCTTCGGCAATGTTAAAGGTCCTCTGAACACGATCATTGGCAACTGGACTCTCAACGGCATCTTCACCTACCAGTCGGGTGAACCGTTTACGGTTCGCTCCGGCTTCCTTACTGCCAACAACACCGCACAAAGCCGAGCCGCGCTGGCCCCGGGTGTCACTTCCTATCCCAAGGCGAAGTTGCAGGATAAACCCGGTACGCTCGGGCCCGTGCTCTTCCTCGATGCCTCCCAATTCGCGGTACCGGCCCCCGGCCAATTGGGCATCGGTCGCAATGTTTTCCAAGGCCCCATCTTTTGGAATCTCGACCTTAGCGCCTCCAAAGCCTTCCAGCTCAATGAACGCTTCAAGCTCACCTTCCGGGCCGAGGCATTCAATGCTCTCAATCACCCGAACTTCCGCAATCCGCGCGACGCCAGTGTTGGCAGCCCGGCCGTGAACTCCAACGTTTTCGGCCAGACCTGCTGCGTCAGCCTGTCGACGGCAAGCTCGTCTTCCACCAATCAGAACGGGGAAAGCTGGCGCGTCATCCAACTCGCTCTCAAGCTAAACTTTTAGTGATTGTGTTGTTGCTCAGCGATTCTGTCAGGTTAACTGCTCAGCGACTTTGTCACCCCTGCGGATGGGGACTCTGTCCCCAAACCCCTGGGATTTATCGCA
>JAYSVS010000184.1:0-11746 GCA_043718395.1 Acidobacteriota bacterium | reverse complement strand
AGAATATGCTCGAGATCGGATGCGGGGTCGAATGACGTCAGAACATCAATGAACTTAGATGTTTTGGCAATCTAAGAAATTCGGTTGCGGAATCGCTGTGTTCGTAGCCAACGATACGGAACGCAATCTCCTCTTTCTCAATCGCCGCGACGGCACTTTTGAAGAGAGCGCATTAGCTTTGGGCGTGGCCTACAACGAGACTGGCAATCCTGTCTCGTCCATGGGCTCCGACGCTCGAGACGTCGATAACGATGGGCTTCCCGACATCTTTTACAATGCACTCGCTGGGCAATTTTTCGCTCTTTTCCGCAATCTCGGCCCAGATGGGTTCACTTACGCAAGTGCATCTTCTTTTGTTGAGCGCTTCAGCCGGAAAGTCTCGGGATGGGGTGCCGCAATCGTCGATTTTGACAACGACGGTTGGAAGGATTTGTACTCGGCCAACGGCCATGTGGATAATGTCGGCATTGGTACCCGTCATCGCGATACGCTATGGCGCAATCTCGAAGGGACTCGATTCGAGGAGTCTTCAGAAAAACTTGGGCCAGACTTCCTCCGCCCTGGCTACCAGCGTGGTTCTGCCTGGGGAGATCTCAATGGCGATGGCGCTCTTGATCTTGTGGTTACATCGCTCGGCCAACGCCCCAGAATCCTTCTCTCGTCCGGTGTCCTTAATCATTGGCTCCTGATTGCTTTGAGAGGACACCTCAGCCATCGTGATGGCTTCGACGCTCGTGTTGAACTGGTTGCTGGTTCGGGCCGGCGCTTAGTGAATCACTCCACAGCGAGCGTCGGCTTTCTGGGCTCTGCCGATCCCCGGGTGCACTTCGGATTGGGATCGGAGACCTCGATCCAGTCAATCACTGTCTATTGGCCTAGCGGTCTGGTACAACGGATCAAAGAGCCACGAGCCGACCAGATTTTGCATATTGAGGAACCCCTCAATTGATGGACTTGTTTGTTGCGTCTTTGCTACGAAAGTAATGGTCTAAAATTGCGATTGTGTTAAGTTGGTGATCAAGTCCAGATGAAGTATTTTTTAGCTCTAATCCTAAGTTTTAGCCTCTTACCAGCGGCTCCACGGGTAGATCCGAAAGAAGAAGCTCTTGTCGCCAAGCGCCGCAATTACTGGGCTTTTCAGGCTCCCGTTCGTTCGGCAATCCCAACTGGCGTTCATCCAATCGACTTCTTGGAGCCAGCCAAACGGCCTTCTCTCGATAAGCGAAATTTACTCCGGCGGTTGACGCTGGATCTGACTGGGCTGCCTCCCGCAAGTCTTGAGGGTAACTATGAACAGGTACTGGACAAGCTGATGGCGAGTCCGCGCTATGGGGAGCGCTGGGGACAGAAGTGGTTGGACGTAGTTCGCTATGCCGACACGAATGGATTTGAGCTCGATGCCGAGCGCCCTCATTCCTGGCGTTATCGCGACTATGTAATTCGGTCATTCAATTCAAATAAGCCCTACAATCAGTTTTTGCGTGAGCAGCTTGCTGGAGATGAGTTGTTTCCGGGGAATTCAGAATCGTTGATCGCGACGGGCTTTCTGCGGGCTGGTCCGCGGCATGTAGTGGGTGGCAATCAGGATGAGGAACAGAATCGGCAAGAAGATCTGATCGAGATGACACATGCCATCTCAGCTACTTTCATGGGCATGACGATGAATTGCGCACGCTGTCACAACCATAAGTTCGATCCGATTCTGCAGGCTGATTATTACAGGTTGCAGGCGATTCTGGCTTCGACCGAGTTTCGTGAAGTGCAGATTGCCGATGGCGATGCGATGCTGTCGTCAGACGCACGGCAAGCCAGGCACGAGTCTTTACTCAAGCCTCTCAAAGAGCAGATCAAAGAGATCGAGAAGCCTTTTCGGGAACAGTTTCGCACCGGGAAATTGCCGGCGCTGGAGCCCCAATTCCGCGATGCGCTGAAGATCGACAAAGAGAAGCGCACCGGGGAGCAACAGCGAATGGCCAAGGAGGCCGAACGCCAGTTGTCTCCCACCTGGGATGAAGTGGTGGCGCTGATAACTCCTGAGCTCAAGGCCAGGCGGGCAGCATTGCGTCAGAAGATGCACGTGATTGATCTCGATGAGCCAGAGCCCGCTGATCATGCCTATGCCGTGTTTACCGTCGACAAGGCGCAGCCTACGCATGTGCTCAAGGTTGGCGATCCGCGATCCAAGCAGCAGGCGGTTGAGGCTGGGCTTCCGCTCGTGTTAGCCAGGGATCTTGGTGACCTCTCGTCCGATCCTCATGGACGCCGGGCAGCGTTGGCAAATTGGCTGGTGAACCCGGCTCATCCACTGACTGCACGCGTAATGGTGAACCGGATATGGCAGTTCCGGATGGGCAAAGGAATAGTTGCAACCATGAATGATTTTGGGGCGCTTGGTGCAAGACCAGGCAACCTGAAACTTTTGGATTGGCTGGCCACCGAGTTCATCGAGAGCGGTTGGGACATCAAACATATTGATCGTCTGATCCTCACAAGCAAGGCCTATCAACAGCAGGCGATGCAACGGCGGCGTATGGATGCCGATACGATTCGAGACTCGATTCTGGCAGTGAGTGGCATGTTGAATCTGAAGATGTATGGCAAGCCAGTGAAGACTCCGATTGAGCCTGAAATCTATGACATTATCTTTACCGAAGGTGAGCCGGATAACTTGTGGCCGCTGCCAAAAGACAAAACCGAAATGTATCGCCGTACGGTTTATGTTCTGAATCGACGTACGATCCGGTTGCCGCTGCTAATGAATTTTGACCAGCCCGATACGATGTCGAGTTGCCCGGAGCGGCCAACATCTGTGCACGCATTGCAGGGCTTGACGATGCTCAACAGCGACTTCATGCAGGAGCAAGCTAGGGCCTTTGCCGCTCGGACGAAGGGTTCGGTGGATCAGTTTTATCAATTGGCACTTGGCCGGACTCCGGGCACGCAGGAGCGCGAGCAAGCTAAAGCATTCTTCTTGAAAGGAGGGACAGCTGAGGATTTTGCCTTAGCCATGTTCAATCGCAATGACTTCATTTACCTCCCGTAGAAATGTGCTGCGAACAGCGGCGAACGGATTTGGGGCTGTGGCGGCGGAATGGTTGCTGCAGCGCGATGCTATGGCGGCGATTGCCCCTAAAGCCAAGAGCGTGATTTTTCTGTTTATGGTGGGCGCGCCTTCAAGCATGGATCTTTTCGATCCGAAGCCTGCTCTCAAGAAGTATGAGGGCCAGCCTCTCCCCGCGAGCTTTGGCAAGGTGGGTGGTCAGTTTACAGATGGATCGAATCCGCTGCTGGCATCGCCCTGGGAATTCAAACGGTATGGCAAGAGCGGTCTGCCAGTGTCGAGCCTGATGCCGAATCTGGCAGAGTGTGTCGACGACATCTGCTTTGTGAAGAGCTTTCATACAGAGAGCGTGGTTCATGCTCCGGCTATGTATCAGGTGCATACGGGCCGCATTTTGATGGGATATCCGAGTATGGGGTCTTGGGTAACATACGGCCTTGGCAGTGCAGCTGATAATCTGCCTGCTTATGTTGTAATGCCGCAGCCGGAAGGAACTCCTGAAGGTGGCACGCCTTGCTGGAATTCAGGCTTCTTGCCAGCGGTGAATCAAGGCACTCTCTTGCGGCCGGGGCCGAGCCCCATTCTGCACTTGCGGCCTCCTGCAGGCGTAAGCGCAGAACGCCAGCGGCGAACGATTGATCTGATCCAACAGATGAACAAGATCGATACAGCGTCTGAAGACAACGAGATGTCTGCGCGCATTGCCAGCTACGAGCTGGCCTTTAAGATGCAATCGGCGGCACCAGAGGCTGTTGACCTCAGCAAGGAGCCGGAGCACATTCGCAAGATGTATGGGCTTGGAGAGAAGCGAACGCAGGACTTTGGAACGCGCTGTCTATTGGCAAGGCGTATGGTTGAGCGTGGCGTTCGCTTTGTGCAGATCTATTCCGGCGGCGGGCCGGTGAGCATGCAGTGGGACGCACATAGCCACCTCAAGGCAAATCATGAAAAGATGTGCGGGCTTACCGATCAACCGGTAGCGGCTTTGTTGAAGGATTTGAAGCAGCGCGGCTTGCTCGATTCGACGCTGGTGATTTGGGGGAGTGAGTTTGGACGCTTGCCAACTTCAGAGAGTGGCAATGGGCGCGACCACAACATGCACGGCTACACAATGTGGTTTGCCGGTGGTGGTGTAAAGGGCGGCCAGTCTTTGGGTGAGACCGATGAGTTCGGCTTGCGTGGGGTTGGTGACCGGTACCACATGCGCGACTTTCATGCGACCATTTTGCAGCTGCTGGGCCTCGATCAACATAAGCTTTGGTATCTGCACAATGGGCGGCACGAGAAGCTTACCGATTTTGGCGGAACACCGATTGCAAAGGTCTTTACTTGATGCGGTAGAGTTTGTTGTCTCGCCAACCGAAAGAAGCGTAGTCATTGGCTGGAGGCAACATTTTGGTGTGTGGATTGTTTGGGCTCACCACCAGCAGGCTTGGGTCGCGGTAGAGGAGTCTGGTGGCGAAGGTGCTGGCCCATGGCAAATCTTCGCTAAAGGGTTCAGTCTCGAAGCGGACCTGCGCGCCTTTTGGCATGGTGGGGGAGAGTGCTTTCAGGCTCTGGTGGAAGGCTTGAATTTCGCGCTGTTCTCTGTCCCATCCGTCCATAGATATAGCCCTGGGCATCCAGAAGCCAACGGCGATAAAGAGCAGGGCCGCCCCGGCGAGGCGCCACTTTTCGTTTGGAATCAGAAGCAAACTTGAGGAGAGAGCCAAGGGTAACGCAGCGCAAGCGATGTAGACTCCTTCGAGGCCGCGATCCGGCACGAAGGCTAAGGGGAGAATTGCAATAGGAAAAATAAGAACAGCGAAAGCGGCCTGTTTGTTGCGGAACAGAAGCGGAACTGCTGCGATGGGTAAAGCCCAAAAGGGAATCTGTTGCCACAAGATGAGCGGGCCAAAGTAGCCTCTGAATCGTTCGAGGTATGTGGCTAGCGAATAGACGGGTTGGTAGTTGCCGATGCTGCTGAGCCCGCCGATACCGTAGACGCGTCCGAAGATGAACGCGAGGCAGACTGAGCCGGCCAGACCGCAGAAGATCCAGGGGGTTCGCTTGTTCCAAATCCAATCATAGAGAACAACGAAGAGGGGAAGAACGACAGCGCTTTCTTTGGAGTTGAGGCCGAAGATGAGGATAACGACCGTGAGGTAGGGATCACGGAATTCCACGTAGTAGGCCAGACTGCCATAGACGAAGGTGTAGGCAAGAATCTCGTAGACCGTACCCGTGTTGAGGTAAAGATGAGACCAAAGGGAATGGAAGCTGGCAATCGCAGTAGCCGCAAGGCCGACAGCCAAGCTTCCACTCAAGTGTCTTGCCAAATGGCCAAGAATGAAGGCGTTGCCGATTAGAAGAAAACTGACTGCAATCCTCCAGGGTAAGGCGGAGAAGCCGAACTGCTCCCACATCAGTTTGTAGAATATTTCGCCGATGGGCCGGAAGAGAGCGGTAGGCCTCCAAAACAGCACAGTGTCTGTCAGCATCTGGTGCCATGGAGCTTCCATGGCCCGGTAGCAGTTCATGAGGTCGTCGTGGGTCCAACCGGCTTGCCAGATTACCGGGGCCTTAAACCGGACATACAGAACGACCAGAATCGCCCAGACTGCGAAGAGTATGAACTGGCGTTTACTGACCAAGATGACGCTCGAAGAAGTAAACCATTTCTTCGTTCAAATGATTGCGAGCCGGCCCGCTTACACCGTGAGACTTTTGCGGGTAGATCTGAAGTTCGAAATGCTTGCCAGCCTTCTGGAGCGCGTCGGTCATTTGGAGCATGTTCTGGAATAAAACATTATCGTCGCCAATGTTGTGGACCAGCATGAGCTTGCCTTCGAGGTTCTTGGCCTTGTGAACGGGCGAGGATTCGCGGTAGCCTTTCTCGTTTTCTTGTGGCGTGCCAAGGTAGCGTTCGGTGTAGATCGTGTCGTAGAGGAGCCAGTTGGTGACAGGTGCTCCGCTAATGCCTGCCTTGATTAGCTTGGGTTCGCTCAGCATGGTGTTGAGCGTCATATAGCCGCCGTAG
This sequence comes from Acidobacteriota bacterium, assembly GCA_043718395.1. Classification (GTDB taxonomy): domain Bacteria; phylum Acidobacteriota; class Terriglobia; order Bryobacterales; family Bryobacteraceae; genus Bryobacter. The sequence continues at coordinate 5,666 of JAYSVS010000184.1, read as the reverse complement.
CTCCAGCCGGACATTCCTATACGGGCGGGGTCGACGAAGCCGAGTGAGACCAGATGCTCGACGCCTGCCTTTTGATCTTGCACTTCGATCTCGCCAAATTTTCGATACAGCTTCGATTCCCAAAGGTGGCCTCGGCCGCCGGAGCCGCGGTTGTCGACCTGCCAGATGACGAAGCCTTTGTGGCCGAAGACCTGATCCAGGTTCGCGCCGCCATTCCACATATTGCGAATCGTTTGTGAATGAGGGCCACCATAGACCATCACAATGGCGGGGTATTTTTTGCTTGAGTCGAAGCCCTTCGGTTTAATGAGCCGGGCGTAGAGAGTTGTGCCGTCTTTGACCTTGAAGCTGGTGAATTCGGTTGGCAGGATCTCGTTTTCCTCTAGCAGTCGGCGGTCTGAGGCCTTGAGTTGCTCAATCTGTTGGCCATCGGGATTGTGAAGGGTTTGGCGAGTTGGGCTGTCGATAGCCGAATAGTTGTCGGTGTAGAACTCGGCGGTGGGGCTCATTGAGATGGCATGGGTGCCGGGATCGGTGGTGAGCCTACGCTTGTTCTTGCCGTCGAAGCCGATCACGAAGAGGTGGCGTTCGAGTGGGCTGACTTCTGTTGAGGTGTAATAAACGAGTTTCTTGTCGAAGTTTACAGCGGCAATATCGTTTACTTCCCAATCGCCTTTTGTGATCTGGCCGAGCTCTTTGCCATCGAAGCCGACCAGGTAAAGGTGCCGAGTGCCAGAGCGTTCGCTGGCCCAGACGATCTGCTTGCGGGCGCTGTCGATTCTGGTGAGGGAGTGGACGTTGATCCAGTAGGGATCCGATTCGCTGAAGACTTTACGGATCTGGCGAGTTTCCCAGTTGGCGGCGAAGAATTCAAGCTTGTCTTGAATGCGGGACATGCGCTGGACGCTCACTTCGGAAGGATTCATCCAGGCGACGCGGGCGAGCAGGGAATCGCGAGTTTCGCCCAGATCCATCCAGCGGGTCTTGGCGGTTTCAAGATCGACGACACCGAGGCGGACGTCGGCGTTTGGGGTGCCGGCTTGCGGATAGCGCTCGGGTTCGGGGACGGCGGGCGTCTTGAGCAGGTCCACTTGAGGGTAGATCATTTCCTTTGAGACATCGAACTGGAGATAGGCCATGCGGGCGCTGTCTGGGCTCCACCAATAGGCGGTGGATAAATCGAGCTCTTCGGGATAGACCCAATCGAGTTTTCCGTTCAGGAGAGTTTCTGAGCCGTCGCGGGTGAGGCGGGTGACCTTGCCGGAGGCGATGTCCTGGACGAAGAGGTCGTTGAGAATACGGTAGGAAACCTTCTTGCCGTCAGGGCTCAGCTTGGGGTCGCTCTCGGCGGCTTCGGTTTTGGTGAGCTGTTTGGGTTCGCCCTTTTCTACCGTGATCCAGAAGAGGTCGTTGCCTTCAGAGATCAGTAGGGCACCGCTATCGGGAGCCCACTGGATACGCTGTTCGGAGACGCGGCGATTCTGCCAGGCGAAGGCAGCGTCGGGGTTAGAGTCTTTCACCGCGAGGGCCGAGAGGTCAGAGAGTTTTGGAAAGATGAGCCTGGTTGCCTTGGCACGGCAATCGTAAAGGTGTAGCGCTCCGTTTTTGGTGTAGGCGAACTGATAGCCGTTGGGTGCCCAGATCGTGCCGAGGGGTGCTTCGCCCGTGCCACGCTGCTTTAGTGTGTCGAGCGTGATGGGTTTCTTTTGTGCCTGTAGGGTGCACGCCAAGGTGAGGCTGAGGAGGAGCGTGTGTCGAAGAGTCATCGATACTATATAGTTTGACATTGAACATGGAAATCAATTTTTGGGGCGCTACACGCACAGTGACAGGATCAATGCACGAAGTGCGTCAGGGAAATCGAAGGATCCTGCTTGATTGCGGACTTTTTCAGGGCAGGCGAAGCGAATCGCGAGATCGCAATTGTTGCTTTCCTTTTCCGGCAGGCACAGTGGACCGCGTGGTGTTGAGCCACGCGCATATCGATCACTCAGGGAACTTGCCGAATCTGGTGAAGCAGGGTTTTGATGGGCCGATTCACGCGACAGATGCAACGCAGGACTTGTGCCGGGCGATGCTCATGGATAGCGCCTATCTGCAGGAGCGTGATGCAGAGTATTTGATGCGCCGCCGTGATCGCCGCAAACGGGTAGTCGACAATTACGACGAGCCGGTGGTGGAACCGCTCTACCGTCAGGAGGATGCACAGAAGACGTTTCCGCTCTTTCAGCCTCTGCCGATGAATGGGACGATGGATCTCGGCGAGGGGTTAACGGTAGAGACGGTAGAGGCCGGACACATGCTGGGGAGTGTCTGCATGGTGTTGACCGATGGGAAGACGCGGCTTGGCTTTAGCGGCGATGTCGGGCGCAAGAATTTACCGATCATTCGCGACCCGCAACAGATGTTGCCTTGTGATTACATGATTATGGAATCCACTTATGGAGACCGACTGCATCAGGACGAGGGTGCTGTGCTGGACAAGCTGGCCGACATTGTTAACAGGACCTCCGCAAGAGGAGGCAGGATTATTGTGCCTTCGTTTGCGGTTGGGAGGACGCAGCAGTTGGTGTTGTTGCTCAATCAACTGATGACAGCGAAGCGGATTCCGGGGATTCCCGTGTTTGTAGATTCACCGCTGGCAGTGAATGTGACTGAGACCTTTCGCAAATACAGCAGCCTCTTTGATGAGGAGACTGCGGCGATGCTGGCTGGAGATGCGGAGGGCGATGTGTTTGGGTTTTCGAGGTTGCGCTATATCCGCGACGTTGAGGATTCGAAGGCGCTGAACGGGCTGCGGGGACCGATGGTGATTATCTCGGCGAGCGGAATGTGCGAGGCGGGACGGGTTGTTCATCATTTGAAGAATTCGGTTGGTGATCCCCGGAACACGATTCTCATTACTGGATTTCAGGCCGAGAATACTTTGGGACGGAAAATTCTCGATAAGTGGCCAGAGGTGCCGATTTTCGGTGAGCCGTTCCGGCTGCGGGCCGAGGTGGCTAAGATCAATGAATTGTCTGGTCATGCGGATCAAAGGGAGTTGCTGGCGTGGCTGAAGCCGATTGTTGGTGGGCTGAAGAAAATCTTTCTGGTGCATGGCGAAGCCCGGCAACAAGAGGCATTGAAGACGGTAGTAGAAGCGACCTATGATGTTGAGGTTGTAATTCCGTCGCGAGGCGATAGATTTGAAATGAGTTAGGGGATTTCGATCATTTTGGGAGAGATCTTTTCACGCTGGTAGACGGGGCTAATTACGAGATCCTTGAGAGGATCTTCCTTAACCGGTGTGGGTACTTGCACGATGACTTCGTGTGTGTTGCCGCCGAAAAATATGCCGCCTATCAGCCGCCCTGCTCGTGGACTTCGTGGGGTGATGCTTCGGGTAGTTGGACTTGACCGGAAGCCTGGGCCATATGGGTTGGGCATTGCGGCAGTCTGGTTGGTGGACTGCGCGAATAGCATGAGGCTCGCTCCGCAAAGAAAGGCAAGGTAGCGCATGCCTACATTCTAGTTGAGATGCGGCTGCCTTGCCTTCTTGCTTTTCGGAGTTGAGATGGAAATGCCTTGGGTTCGTTTGTCAAAGAGCTGGTGAGAGTAGGTGCCCCGAACTTTTTGGGTTCGTTTGGTTTATTTTCACCGTCGCTGGATCATGGGCTCTGTGCTATTCGGTGGACTTCTCTCAGGAAGAAGATAGCAGCCGGAGTGGGGAGCTTCATTTTCTAAAATTGCCGGAGTCTCATTTAATCAGTTGTTTAGCTGAATGAGATTGTTGAATTATTGTTGCGAACCGCGAATTCTTAATGTTGAGCGAGTTTGAGCGTGGGTGTGTTCAACGGTTAGTTTTGAGATGGAGCTGAATTGGAGACGCTTACTGGCAACTCCGCGCCACACTTTCGATGCTTGATGAGTTTTGTAGATTAATTGATACTTGTATATAAAGGTAGAATTCAACATGGCGCTGAGCATCAAGCACGAGGAAACGGAGCAGCTTTCCCGGAAGCTTGCGAGTTTGACTGGCGAAACCTTAACTGAGGCGATCCGAGTTTCAGTTGCGGAGCGTTACGAACGATTGAGGCGGATGCACGCCAGGACTTTGGCTGGGGATGAGCTGAGAGCTATTGCCGTGAGGTGCGCCAAACGCCCCATAATTTCAGACCTGAGCGAGGACGAAATACTTGGATACGACAATTTGGGAGTACCCACGCGGTGACTTTAGACACGTCCGCCCTCCTGGCAATTCTGCAGGATGAGCCCGAACAGGAAGAATTCCTTGCCAAGCTCGGGATGGCGCAACGCGGGCAAGTATCTGCTGTTTCGGTGCTGGAAGCGGCGATGGTTTTGGAAGGGCGCAGGGGAGAAGACGCGGGATCGGATCTGGACTTGTTCTTAAGCCGGGCAGAGATCGAGATCGTCGCATTTGACGAGGAGCAACTGCGTATTGCCCGATCAGCGTTTCGCCGCTTTGGCAAAGGCAGACATCGTGCAGGCCTGAGTTTTGGGGATTGTGCAGTTTATGCGTTGGCGAAATGGTCTGGTGAGCCACTTCTCTTCAACGGGGAAGATTTTTCCGAGACTGATGTGCTGCAAGCGAGAACTTCGCAAAATCCGAGCCTCTTGGATACCTATTAGTTTGAGAGGAAAAACTGACCAAAGTGAGGCTGGAATTGGTATAGGGGACCTCAAAACATTGAGGAAAATGGAAAGATGTTGCTGGCCTAGTCAGGATGACCACTTGGCCATTCCCGATAACCGTGTTTGGAATGGGTAGGTGGTTTGGCCTGAGCCGGATCTGACCGACGGTTTCACCATAATAACGTATATGTTAGTATGGTGCCGTGATCGAGGTTCGAGAATACGTCGATGCAGATGGGCGGAGTCCTTTTACGAAATGGTTGTTTGGGCTGAATGTTCAAGCAGCGGCCAAGGTAGCAACGGCTTTGGAACGGATTTCGGACGGCAACTTATCGAATGTTAAACCGGTGGGGGGCGGGGTGCTCGAATTCAAGATCGATTTTGGACCGGGGTACCGCATCTATTTCGGCAGGGACGGTGACCGGTTGATGATATTGCTGGCTGGCGGATCGAAAACACGCCAGCAATTGGATATTCGTCAGGCCTTAGCCTATTGGCAGGACTACAAGCAGAGAAAGAAATAGGAGATCTTCCGATGGCACTCACTAAAGATTTTCGAGAGACGATTCGGGAACGCGCGCAACAAGAACCTGAGTTCCGCAAGGCCTTGCTTCGGGAGGCGGTTGAGCTGATGCTGTCTGGCGATGAGAAGACTGGCCGGGCGATTTTGCGCAATTACATCAACGCGACATTGGGCTTCCAGCAGCTAGAGAAAGCTACATCGATTCCGGCGACTAGCCTCATGAGGATGTTTGGGCCGAATGGGAATCCTTCGGCCAAAAACTTGTTTGGGGTGCTTGCATATCTTCAGGCGCAAGAAGGGTTCAACTTCGAGCTCCGTTCGCGAAGGACTTGATTAGCCCGACTTTCGCAGTTGAGGCGATTCAAAGCAGATAACCCGATTAGAATCAGTAAGCGGCTAACATAGGTCATCACCACAAGCTGGCATCAGCTTACGGCTGTGAGCTGTGGTGGAACGACTGCTGTAGAGGTGATGCGTGGAGGCGGTTGAGCAGGCAGGGCCAGTCGCA
>JAYSVS010000183.1:0-3744 GCA_043718395.1 Acidobacteriota bacterium | reverse complement strand
TTCTACAGCGGCACTTTCATCGACACCGCCTGACGGGCCGATGGGACAAGAGTGCTGAGCCTGTTAAGGGTTCCGTCAATTGCTATCGGCAAATGCTGAATATGAGGATGCGGCGAAACAGGCTTTTCGCTTTCGTCAAAAAGCTCGTACGCAATGGCGACGCGTTGTTGAGGGCTAAACTCGAGCAAGCCCGGGTAGGGAGCCATCTCTTGAGTGGTGTATTTGAGTTCAAGCAAGCAGTTGTCGCGATTCTGCAAATTGCGCCGAACATCGTCTCCATGAAGCTCGAAGCGTTTCTCGACCAATGGGTATCCAGACGGTGTGCGAATCTTAAACTGAAGAGCATCCATATTCCCAGCAGGGCGCATGGTGGGAAGGACTTTGCGACAGGCCCACACATGCTCGGCTGCGTGATGGACGGGGGTATCCCATGAGACAATCAGTCGCAGAACTGGTTTCGCTGCTGATTGCACCCACGTTCCCGGTAAAGGCAGTTCTACGTTCAGAATCTCGCCCTCGTCACCGATAATGCCTTGCCATAGAAACACTGCACGTCTTGAATTCGGCGATTCGATATCCTCAAACTTAACCTCTCCGTAACCCAGGGTTTTCTCCGCGAGTTTTTCAACCGCACGCGACAGGTCAATGGGCCGCTTTGCATGAAGTGCTAAGACCGCCTTCACCAAGGCCGCGAACGGTCGGGCACCCGTGTCACACTTCCGCTGCAGGAATGTAAATGTTCGCGCGGCCTCTCTCGAAACCAAAGGAGCTGCGAATGATGTTCCTGCATGATCTTCCCAGAGGCCTGAATCATTGCAGCACCACACCCCCATGCCTGTACCTGCCTGGTAGTTGTAGTCGGGGCCGCAGTTGCCAGCAGATGCCGCAATGTCTGGCTTCGGGCTTCTTGCGAATCCAGGACCGGCGCGTGTGAATGGACATGGCGCCCCATCTTCCTTTGCCACAGCATCAGAGGGATTTTGATGAGATGCGCCGCCACAGGTCAAGGCGTTGAAGCACCGAGACCAAGCGCCCAACCTCCACTGAGGAAGATCGAAATGGTGTGGATAGGGTGGCTCAGGGACAAGGCCAGCACGACTGTTTCCTGCTGCCACCACGAAGAGAATGTCTTCCGAGAACGCTCGGTTATCGAGGTCTTCCAAGCGTCTCAACCAGGCATCGCGATGCGATCCTTCAAAGGATTCGAGCGGCCATTTGGAATCGATGCTCAGGTTGAAAACTCTAATGTCCGGAGCAGTCCCGGTCACTATCCCCACCGCTTGATTAATGGCTTCTGGATCAATATGGCTGTCGCCACCTTCGCTTTGACCATTGCCGACCCTCACGTCGAAGAACGAACAGTCACCAATCAAGGCATCTTTCGACATATCAGGATTGTGCTCAAAATCGCCAAAAACAATCCGACTTGCTACAAGTGAGCCGTGGGCGTCCTGAACTTCCCCTGATGTCCCATCAGGTCTTGCATAGCCCGGCCTTCGATACGGTGCGAGCAAGAGATGCTCAGAGGGGACCCCTGTGTCAAGAACTGCGACACAGGGTAGAGCGTGAAAATCAAATTGTGGGGTCTGCCGAGAACTGCGGGGACTTGAGGTCTTTGCGCTAGGTCGTTTTGGGGGAGCCGCAGCAATTGCAACAAGCGGCGGATGTACAGAAAAAATAGCCTGAAACTTGGCGGCCAAATCCACAACCGTCTTCGCCAGTAGGACTCCGGAGAACCAACTCCTTCCCGAAAACTCCATTCCTGCCCTGTTGAGTTTCTCTCCATCTTGGAGGCGAGATCTGATCGCTTTGATCACCATTTCTACTTCCGCTCGGGTCAAAAAAGGCTGGAGGTCTATGGTTGCTCTCAGAAGCGTACCCATGCTTGGAGATCCCCACCATTTCAGCGATGTTTTGTATTCCTTCGGAATTTCAGAAAGCGTCTCGATATGAGCCCACCTGTTTTTGTCACGCGTCCGCAGTTCTTCGAGGCGTGCAAGGCTCTGAGCCATCTGTTCAATGCGCTCGTCGGTGGCGTGAACAATGGCTTTCCCTTCAGAAGTTGTGGCGAGGAGATCGAATCCAAGTCTGCTGATCTCTTGGGACTGTTTGCCTGCAAGGTTGATCTTGTTTTCTAGCTTCCCTCCCTCGGCTTTTTTCGAATCCGAGATTTTCTCCAGGCTTTTCGGACCTTCAGCGAGAATGTACAAACGCCGGTGGGCAGTTGGATCCGGGGATGCTTTTCGAGCTTGGCGAAAGGAGGCGATGTTCGACTGCAAATGCTTCCCGTGAGAGTGCCACTCTTTGACCACAGGTTTCGGCTGGCTGCCTCCATCCTCGGTTGTCGGAGCCAACTGATGACGTTCGTTCAGAAAATACAGACGCGGAACGGCTGGTTTTGACTCATCGGGCATGGCTGAGGTACTGCCTTACAATTTTCCGCCGAGCCTCGTGGATCACAAGCATCTCTGCTGAGGCGTAGTCACGCAGTTTTTGCGAATCTGCTTTTAGTGATTGAGTCAATCGCACACCGAACTTCTTTGAAGTTCGCTCCAAGTAAGCGGACATCTCTTTGCGGGTGGGAGCCTTGAATTCCGTTCGGAAATCAAAACGTCGCCACAATGCGTCATCAAGATGACTCGAAAGATTTGAGGCACCAATAATTAGGCCCCGTGGGTGGCTGAGATCGAGTTCCTGCATCAACGCTACCACGATTCGATCGAGTTCACCTACGTCCATCTGGCTTCCCCTTCGCTTTCCAAGCACATCAATTTCGTCCAACACGAGAACGCACCGATTCTGAGCGGCAAATCTAAAAATCTCTCCGAGATGAATTGCCGTCTGTCCGAGATAGGAGCCTATGAGCGAATTGAATCGAACCAAATACGCTGGAAGCTTCATCTCTCGTGCCAAGGCCAGCGCTGTTATCGTCTTACCGCAACCTGGAGGCCCGAAGAACAGCAGGCGTCCCCTCCGTGGGATTCCGGCTTTTTGAAGCTGAGTGCTCGCGTGCCATTCATCAATGATGTCCCGAAATGATGCCCTCATCGATGGGCGGAGTGCCACTTCAGACAGGAGCGGTCCCTGCGGGCAACGGATTAGCGCCTTCGATAGCAAAAATTCATTTTTTGCCGCCTGAGGAATGCCATGCGTGTGCCCGTTGGCGCCTATTCCGTTCAATGCCCCCCGAAGTTGTTTGGCCGCGCGGGCATGCCCCCGGTTTTCTTCACCTTCGGTAATTCGAAGCGCAGCTTCTTTCGATGCCGCCCAATCTTGGTGCGACAACGATTCAAAAAGGCGAAGGAGTTGACGAGTGTCAGGCATCGATCATGAACACTAAAGATAGGCTCCCCCAATTCAAGCGCCGTCATGAATGAATACTGTCTTGTGGCTTGAAGGGATCGGTGTTTCAAATTGCGGAATTCCAGGAATTCGATGATCCATTACAGGTCATGAACGAAGAACCCCATGTCCGGACGGAGACGCTGGAAGCGGGACTGAGAGGGGTCGAATCATCTCCCAAGCAGGTGAGCTCGCTGGATCTGATTGTTCGCCGGCCCGGTGTCGGCCTGCGGGAACTGCCGACGGCGGTGCGATTGGATGAAGCCAGCGGATTGGACGGCGATGGCTGGAAGCAACGCGGAGGCTCGAAGACAGCGGATGGAAGCGCGAACCCTGACGCGCAGCTCACCGTGATGAATTCCCGCGCGATCGAACTGATCGCCGGAAGCCGGGAGCGGTGGG
>JAYSVS010000182.1:0-3755 GCA_043718395.1 Acidobacteriota bacterium | reverse complement strand
TTCGGCGCGGAAGGCGTGGCCGGCTACACCTTCCTCAAAGCCGCCCAAGCCCACTCCGCCTGCCACCAGATCAGCTTCTGGCACGACGGCGTGCCGATTGCGAAGTGGAATTAGGAAACACCCAAGACTAATCACACGAATACCCCTCCTTAGTTTATGAAGAAGAGCATCTACAAAATCGCCGTTCTCGGAGCTGTGATTCTCGGCGGTCTGGCACCTAGCGATCATGCCTACAATGGTCCCCTGCCGACGCCGATGGAAATTCTGGCGGACACGAACCGGAATGGGATCGTTGACATAAACGACGCGATTGCGAAACATACCTGGACGAGCCAAAGCGGATCCATCTACACGGTCAATTTCGATGCAGACGGCGGCCTGTATCACCCCAATCCTTCCAGCCCAAGCCCTGCTAACAAACGCTCCGATGCCGTCACCTTTGGCGATGACGGCAAGGTTGACTTCGAAGACTATTTCATCAATACGCCGGCTGCATCCGGTGGACCGGCGGATGTGGATGACATCGCCACGGTCAAGATCAAGGCGATAGGCTTGGAGCCTCAATTCAGGGTTTATCTCAAGGTGGCAACTGAGGTGGAGATGCGCGCGATCCACATATTCCGGAAACGAGTGGCTGGTACGAATACGCTGACCGACGCCGCAATCTGGGGTGGCGGGCACAATCCAACCGCATTTCCAACGCCATGGACCGATGGTGACAGCGAAGTGAAGGACATCGAGGTCACAAGATGGTTGAATCCGAACACCAACACCACAACCTATGAGGAAACCCGGTCGCCCGTTAATAGCCCCTACTATGAGTTCGGAATTGAAGGACTGTTGCTTGCCGGGATGAAGTACTACCCCCCGGTTGGAGCGGAACAAACTTTTTCGGGATATATCTATCTGACGGTGGAGGTGCGGGATGGTTCTGGAACTCCCATTTCTGGTATGTCAGACACCATTTGCATGCGCGTTGCACCGTGGATAGGCCTGTCCGCTGGTGAACCCTCCGAGGAAATTTGGGCGACGCAAGTAATTCCCAATGCACCAGAATGGACTGCTCTCAGCGATCCGTTCCGAAATGCTCCCTTTGCAAGCCCCTACACCGGCCTTGCAAATTCTGCTGACGCAAACCAACTCAGACTCGTGACACAGTCACTCGATGCTGGCACCCAATGGCTCGAGGATCATGTGGAATGGGGCTTTACTCAGAGACCAGGCGGCCCGAAAGTTCATCTCGCTTTCAGAATGCCCTATATCTATCCGGGGAGCCGCCAGCCGAAATGGCCAATCTCTAGATTACTAGGACCCAATCTGGGGGTCTTCCAAATCGGCGAACTTGGCTCAACGAATCCTCTGCATTACTCACACAATTACGGCGGGAATCTCGGTTTTCTCCCACGATCAACAATAATCCCCAATGGGAGGCTTCTGATGGGAGGCAGCGCCAGCCAACCGCTTCAAGATTTTCTTTACTCACAGGAGTATCAATATTCAGCTGGCCACAGCTTTTGGCTAGATGTGAATTGGTTGTTTGTAGGCCACATCGACGAGGTCATGGCCTTTCTTCCCGGGAATCGAGTGGTTCTGGCGGACTCAAGGCTTGCGATTACGGAACTTGAAAAGATTCCTGCTCCGCAGCGGGCTGGGCATGTATTTTTTTCGACAAACAGCCAAACGCTGACTGGAACTTTGACTAACGACACTGACGTTTCAAACCCGTACCGCATTCACACAGGCGTCAATCTTACTGGCACCGCATTCCAGTATATTCGTATTCTTGAAGGCCCTGCGGCTGGATATGTCGCAAAGATTCAGGGCGGAAACGGGTTCGTGGACGTAATAGACGAAACTCCTGTTAGTCCTCCAGGAGCACCTACTTACAAGGCGCTTTGGAGGAGTTTTGATGTAGGAGCACCGGCAGGCAACAAGTTGGAAAGTTTCCGGACTCGACTACAAGGGGGATCATCGCCAATTTCGATGACAACAGCATCCTATCCAAAAACTGGGAATAAATACGTGTTGGTTGTGGATTCAAATCGCGTTCGCCCAACAGTAGCGAACCAAACGACCTACCAGGGTATGCCTGCTGTAATTAGTGTCGAAGAGATCCTTGCGGACACTGTATTTACAACACTCAACAGGACGAGTATTCCCGCAAAAGTAGCGGTGCACGAAGTGATAGTGCGTGATGCATTCGGAATAGGTGCCAACGTCCAGGTTATCTACGTGCCTGCCTTGTATTTTGGGAGACTGGAGACGAATGGCACCCCAAGCCCCAACTCCGTCACCGCCTTTCAGCCGAATCCTTGCAATTTTCAACCGCTTGGCATCAGTCCACAGGCAGCCGGCAATCGCCTCTATTTTCCCCGCCAATTCGCGCCAAAGGCGGCTGGACAGAATATTGACATGTTCGAGGCCTTGATTGCCAGCCGCTTTTCAGAGACAGTGCGTTTTGTCGATGATTGGGCCGGCTATCATTTATCGATTGGCAATGTGCATTGCGGAACCAGCGTCAAACGAGCCGTCCCGACAAACGATTGGTGGCAATAATACTCTATAACCCAGAAAGATTTGCTATGAAACTTCGCTTTTTCTTACTTTTTTCACTATTCCTTTCCTCCGTGAACGGTAGGGGAGAGCAGGTTCCTCAGGTCGTTGGCATCGAATTAAATGCGGTAAAAGTTTATACAGAGAAAGCATGCACTTTTGATGGTGAGGTCCTGGAGCCAGAGGTTGGAGGCCGATATTGGGCGGCAATGAGACGCTTGGGAAACCTTGTCATTGAAAACGGTGAGGGCGATTGGCTTCCATTGCTTACTCCACTTGAAAGAAGGATCGTGAGGCTCGCTGAGGATCACGCGCGGCACCCGGAATTGGCACGGACATTGTCGCAGTGGTATGGACGCCATCCGGGGGAAGTGAGTGCAGAGGTTCGGGGAATTAAGGACAAGGATACTTACGATCGAATGGTGGCTCAATTCGCGATGCGGCGCGGTTTTGAGGTGGAGCGGCTGCACGAGGAACATGCGACGCGAGAATATTTGCTCGCGTGGGAGGCTTGGTTCTTGGCTCCAAAGACGATGGAGAAGGCATATATGATCCATTCTGTTGGCCCAGTGTTGTCCAAGAACGCCACGGATCAACTTTTACCAACACTGAGCTACATGGCTCGCCTTAGTGTGAAAGGAGAATCGGGACGAGGTAAGCGTCTAAATTGGGAAATGGGAGTGGTATTGGGCATCCTGCGTGGTCTGAAAACTGAGGCATCGGTAGTCGCGGCGCTGGAGGTATTCGCTTTGGCGAGGCAACATCAGATAGCCCCGGCTGGTATTGCGGGGACTTCAGAAGTATTGGCAGCAGGCGATAAGACTGCGTTCTATGACAAGCTTTTTGTTTCTTATCTCAGCGGATACAGTCTAAACTTGCCGAAGAATGTTCCTGTTGATCGCGAGGGGAAGTTCTTTCTGCCAGTTGTAGAGGCCGTCCTCAAGCGCAAGGACCTGGACCCAGGCGACAGAGCGCTACTCAGACGGACTGCGGAATGGATTCGGGAGTGTTGCTTCGGTGGCGATGAGCGGAAACAAGAATGAGATCATTTTATGGTGCTGACGCCGTGGCTGCGGGCGGGGGAGAGCTATCAGTTTGAGCTATACGTGGACAACTCCTACAACAGCCGGCGCATCTCGGTGGACCGGGTGGAGACGCTGGCGGCGAGCGGGGTGGACGCGAATGGCAACGGAGTGCCGGAC
>JAYSVS010000181.1:0-36981 GCA_043718395.1 Acidobacteriota bacterium | reverse complement strand
CTGTTTTGATGTAGCGCCCCAAAAATCGTAAAACCGCAGCCTCACTTCCTCCAAAGTCCGCCTGAAACCACTTAAAGATCTGGCTTACTGTCACAGTTTTCTTTGCTGGATCTACCTTCACGTTCCGTTCCGCCGTCAGGAACCGCTTGGCATCTTCTTCCAGTCGCTGCATGACGTCCGTGCCGTCATAAACTTTTGCCGCCAGGTACGGGCAACTCGTACTTGCGCACACAATCGCAAAATGAATCCGTGGCTCCTTGAAGAGCTTGCGCAGAGAATTGTCTTCAATATCGGCCAAACTCCGCTCCCGCCCACCCACCATAAACTTACGACGATAAAAGTAAGCTGCCCTGCGTAGCGGATTTTTCAAACGGTCTTTTTCTTGAGGATAATCCTTGGCAAAGCTCCAGAGGATCAGGGCATTATAAACGTTGATCCAGTGGGCGAGCTTGGCTTCACGGCTCGCCAGTTTTTCAGCGTCCAAGGTCTTCAGCGCCTCGACATACTTGTCTAAGGGACCAATGTCTGCCTTGAGTGCACCGTACTTCACTTTGCCATCCAAGGTCACATACTTCGTGAGTGAATACTGTAAGCCGTCCTGTTGTCCCCAAAGAGCCACCGGCATCACCAACAGGGATCGTCTGGTCATCGCAGACCCTTCTTCAGATAAGTCTTGGCCTCAAGATATTTCAAGAACAGCTTCTCCTCTTGTTGAAAGGGGCGGGTGTGAATTTTTCGAGTGGAGCCCTTATGCTCTACCGGATGTTTGATATGCAGCATTTCATGATAGAGCACATACTCAACCACATAGGCCGGAATCTCAGCCCGGTCCAAGCGTCGCGAGATGGCAATCGCATGGTGAGACGCATCATAATGTCCGAGAATGGTCATGCTCTGTTGCATGCTCCAACCCAGTTTGGGCTTTTCGATCAAAGAGCCGAAATACTGGCTGTTAATCGCCTCAAACATGGAGTCGAGATTGAAGTGATTTCCCCCCGCCGGGGCTAGCAGTTTCTTGCCTCGCTCTTGTCTCACTTCATTCAAACGGCCTCGCACATCTTGCCTTGACAGGTAAAGACGATAGGTATCCATCATCGGTTTGGGCGGACGTTGGCGAAAGAGTTTTGAGAGCAGGATATAAGCCAACGATTCCTGAACGTGCGTTGGCGCACCTTCCAGCAGATCTGAAATCTTCACGAGGAGTTGGCCCTGAATGAGCCGGATGTTGCTAGTCAGATTGGTGAATCGGCAGTATCTGACCTCTATGCCGGGTGTAGCAAGTGTGGGCCGCAAATCCTTGAAAACCCGCTCATAAATCTCCCCGATTGACTCAAAAAGAATCGCATTCTGATACGCCATCCGACGATCAGGCTACCATATCAGGAGACACCGCCTTGATCAACGCCAAGATCTCAGCGTTCGGCTGCTACGTACCGCCGGGCGTGCTCACCAACCAAGACCTCGAAAAGCTGGTCGATACGAACGACGAGTGGATCCTTTCACGCACTGGCATCCACACCCGGCATATCGCCGCTCCTGACGTTGCCACCTCAGACCTGGCTTTTGAAGCTGCCAGAATTTGCTTGGCCCAGCGCGGCATGGACGCCAGCGACCTCGACGCGATTCTGGTCTCGACAGTGACTCCAGACATGTTCTTCCCCTCAACGGCTTGCCTCGTGCAGAATCGTCTCGGCGCTCATGGTGCTTGGGGATTCGACATCAGCGCCGCATGTTCCTCGTTCGTATATGGACTCACCGTTGGAGCCAACCTGATCCGCGGCGGTACTCACAAGCGTGTCCTCGTCATTGGTGCGGATACCATGTCGCGCATCATCGACTACACCGACCGAGCTACTTGTATTCTCTTCGGCGACGGCGCAGGTGCTTTTCTTCTCGAAGAGGGTGACGGCTATGTCGCCTTCCATAACGAGATCGACGGCTCTGGCGGCGAAGCTCTGAAGATGCCCGCAGGTGGTAGCCGCATGCCTTCCTCACACGAGACAGTAGACCACCGCTTGCACTTTGTGAAGCAGGAAGGTCAGGCTGTCTTCAAGTACGCTGTCCGCAAGATGGAAGAGGCTTCGCTGGCTGTGATTCGCAAGGCTGGCCTTCAGCCTTCCGATATCAAGGTGCTGATCCCGCACCAGGCCAACATGCGCATCATCAGGGCAACGGCAGAGCGCCTCGGCTTGGGCGAAGATCGCGTCATCATCAACATTGACAAATACGGCAACACAACTGCTGGCACAATTCCTTTGGCTACGCGGGATGCGGTAGAGCAAGGCAAGCTGAAGAACGGCGACTACGTTCTTTTTGTCACCGTAGGTGCGGGCTTTACCGTAGGCGCGAATATCTGGCGCTGGGCGATCTAGAATAAAAGTAATGAATTCCGCAGGGCCGCTCGATACCATCGATCAATGGGACGACCACGTCCGTTCACGTTACCAGGAAGGCCGCAAGCAGGAAGACTTCCGGGTCTTCAATGAAGCCTCGCCGCAGGGCGTCAAAGACTTCTACATGCTCAACCACCGGCATCAGACCCATGCCTTTGCCAAGGCCAAGCGCGCTCAGTATGAGTCCCTCAACCAGAGCAAGCAAGGCATCTGGGAGATGATGGAATTCCTCAACACGCTGGTGGATGATTCAGACCCTGATACGGATCTCACCCAGATCGAGCACAATCTTCAGACGGCAGAGGCGATCCGCGCCGATGGTCATCCGCGTTGGATGCAGCTCACGGGTTTGATCCACGATTGCGGCAAGGTCCTCTGCAGCTACGGCGAGCCTCAGTGGGCTGTTGTTGGTGACACCTTCCCAACGGGCTGCGCCTGGGACAGGTCGATCGTTTTCCATGACTACTTTGCCTGGAACCCTGACAACTCAATTCCTGAATATCAAACCGGATGCGGCGTTTACGAATCCGGCTGTGGTCTCGATAAAGTGAACATGAGCTACGGCCATGATGAGTACCTGTATCACGTGATCAAGGACTATCTGCCTGAAGAAGCGCAATACATCATCCGCTACCACTCCAGCTACCCGATCCACCGGGAGGGTGCCTACGATCATCTTTTGAATGACAAGGACCGGACGATGCTGGAGTGGGTGAAGAAATTCAACCCCTACGATCTCTACTCCAAAGGCCACGCCAAGCCCGATGAGAAGCTGGTGAAGCCTTATTACCTGGATCTGATCGCGGAATTCTTCCCCGATCAGATCCGTTGGTAAGCACTAGCCAGCGTAGACAGCCTTGGCTGCGGGGAGGGCACTGGCTTTGGGTTCGAAGCCCTGAGCCTTGAGGGCCTCTTCGAACTTCTCAAGAAGATAGAGCGTGTCCTTCTCGGTTGCCAGAACTCCCATCAGGCCGATGCGGAAAATCTTTCCGGCCAGCTCACCGAAGCCGCCTGAGATCTCGATGCCATAGTTGTCCATCAAGTGCTTGCGTACTCCCATGTCGCTGATTCCCGCAGGCACCTTGGGTGTCATCAGGTTCCAGAGGCGATGCCCCGCAGCCACGTGCATCTCCATGCCCATCGCTTCGATACCGGCAACAAAAGCCTTGCGGTTTTTGCGGTGGCGAGCGAAGCGATTCTCAAGGCCTTCATCGGCAATGATAGCTAGACCTTCGTGCAGCGCATAGAATGCCGTAATCGGCGCGGTGTGATGATAGCGCTTGGCACCACCAAAATATTCGCTCAAAAGCTTGATGTCGAAGTACCAGGTGGGGATTACGCTCTTGCGGTCTTCGGTCAGCCACTTGAGTGCTCGTGGACTAACGGTGAAAGGAGACAGGCCCGGAGGGCAACCCAATCCCTTTTGCGAACAGCTATAGGCGACATCGATGCCAGTCTTGTCGAACTCGATCGGCATCGAACCAAGTGCGGTAACACAATCGGCGATGACGAGTGCGCCGGCTTCATGTGCTGCGTCGCAGATAGCCTTGCCATCAGTCCAGCAGCCGGTTGAGGTTTCGGCGGCAACGTAAGCTACGGTATTGGGTTTTTCGCGAAGGATTGCTTCACGCGCTTCCTCGGGGGTCCAGGTTTCTCCCCAGGGTTTTTCAATGCGGATGACGGTGGCTTCCTGCCGCTTGCCCATTTCGGTCAAGCGATCGCAGAAGTAGCCGCTGGCGAAGATGAGAAACTTCGAGCCGGGTTCGACGAAGTTTGCAACTGCCGTTTCCATCCCACCCGAGCCGGTAGCCGACATTGCCACCGTGAAATCATTTGCAGTCCCAAAGCAGGTATTGAGCCCCGTCTTTACCGCTTGCGTGACCTCGAAAAAGAACGGGTCGAGGTGACCGACAATGGGTTTTGACATGGCATCATAGACGCGCGGCTCGACCATGGACGGTCCTGGTCCATAGAGAAGTCGTTTGGGTGGATTTAAAGTGGAAAGCATAGCTTTGATTTTACCGATTGACGACCTGCTCCCAAACCTCCCTCTCGAAGGGAACACCGTTATTGAAGCCGCACCCGGTGCCGGCAAGACCACCCGTGTGCCTGCATACCTCATGGATCGCATTGATGGCGAGGTGATTGTGCTTGAGCCAAGACGGCTCGCCGCGCGTCTGGCGGCACGTCGAGTGGCGAGCGAACGCGGCGAGCGCGTTGGCGAAAGTGTCGGCTACCAGGTTCGCTTTGAAGACTTCTCTGGGCCAAAGACACGGCTTCGCTACATGACGGAAGGCGTGCTCAACCGGCGAATGGCGAGCGACCCGCAACTGCGCGGCGTAAGCACGGTGGTGCTCGATGAGTTTCACGAGCGGCATCTGGAGGGCGATCTTGCCCTCGCGTTGTTGCTTGAATTGCAGCGAGGCAGACGAAAGGATCTACGGATCGTCGTGATGTCTGCGACTCTCGATGCCGCACCGATTGCCGCTCACCTCGGCGGATGCCCGGTCTTGCGCAGCGAAGGGCGCTTGTATCCTCTGGAACTTCGCTACACACCTGAGAGTGCTCAGAAGCTTGAAGATCGTGTGGCGGCCGCTCTCGACAAGTCCAGAGGCGATGTGCTGATCTTCCTGCCTGGAGCGGCCGAGATCCGCCGGGCGATTGATGCCTGCCGCCGGTCGGATCTTTTGTTGCTGCCTCTCTATGGAGAACTCAGCACAGAGGAGCAAGACCGTGCGGTCGAGAAGTGTTCGCAGCGCAAGGCAATCTTTGCCACTAACATTGCCGAGAGCTCGATCACGATTGATGGCGTGACGACCGTCATCGATTGTGGACTGGCGCGAGTGGCCAGTGACTCGAAGACGACTGGTTTGCCGCAGTTGAGTCTGGGTAAAGTGTCGCGGGCTTCGGCAACGCAAAGGGCTGGCCGGGCGGCCAGAACCGGGCCTGGTACTTGCATTCGGCTTTACACCGAGCAGGACTATCTGAGTCGTGCAGAACGTGGGGTGCCCGAGATTGTGAGTCGCGAGTTGAGCGGGCTGGTGCTGCAACTGCGAGCGATGGGCATCAACGAAGTGAATCGCCTGCCCTGGATGACTCCACCTCCGCCCGAGGATCTGGCGCGTGCGGAGAGGTTGCTCGATGAGTTGGGCGCGACAGGTGAGGTGGCTCGCGAGATGGCCGGGATGCCAGTGCATCCCAGGCTGGCCCGGATGATGATGGAAAGCTCCAGGCGCGGCGTGGTGAGCCGTGCGGCAAGAGTGGCCGCACTTCTGTCGAGTGGGGATCGCCCGCAGAATCCCGACCTGATCCATGTCGCTGAGCGGGGTTTGAGCCCCTATGCCGAAAAGATCGCGAGGCAACTGGAGCGGCAGGTTAGAGGAGGCAGAGAAGCCAGGGACTGGGAGAAAGGCTTGGCTGAATCGATCCTCGCGGCTTATCCCGACCGCGTGGCCAAGCGGCGCAAAGGCGAAGAGTACACCGTGGTTGGGGGCATCAGTGCAAAGCTGGGGAGCCCCTTGCCAAAGCCCAGTGAATGGCTGGTCTGTGTGGATCTGGACGAGATGAGCGAACGTGGGATGGTGATGATCCGCGCGGCTTGTCCGATTGAGCCGGATTGGTTGCTCGATTTTCCCGTTGAGGCTATCGACCGCTACCAATGGTCGCGAGACAAGGAGCGCTTTGAGCAGGAAAGCGCGCTGGTGTTTCATGGCCTGACGATTGAATCGAGCGTGAACCCGAGGCCGGTGACTGCTGAAGCTGCAAGGCTGCTGGGAGAGAAGCTGCGTGAGGCGGGGTGGCGCCGCTTTCTTGATGTCGAGGAGACAGAAGCGTTGCTGGCACGGGTTCGGTTTGCTCAGGATCAGGGCGTCGATGTGGGCTTTGATGAGATGCGGCTGCTCGACCAGTTGGCTGCGCTTTGCGAAGGGCGAAGTGGCTTTGATCAGGTGCGCGAAGCGATTAAAAAGGGCGAGTGGGCCCCGCAAATGGATCACTATCTGCTGGATCGCATTGCGCCCAAAACGACTCCCCTGCGCGGCAAGATGAGCGTGAAGGTGAATTACGTCCCGGGGCAGACACCGTGGATCGAAAGTCGGCTGCAAGACTTCTGGGGTATCAAGGAGACGCCGAAGGTGGCGGATGGAAAGGTTGCTGTCCTCGTGCATCTTCTGGCCCCAAACCGCAGGCCTGTACAGATGACGCAGGATTTGGCTTCATTCTGGGCCAAGCTCTATCCGGAGATCCGGCCAGGCCTGAGCCGCCGGTACCCGAAGCATCAGTGGCCATAACGCCTTCGTTTAGGGGCGGTCATACTCGGTGCTGGCAAATGCAACGAGCGTATCGCGGACTCGTTACAGGCGAGTGAACAAAAGCACTGGCATAGAATACAGGTTGAAAGTGCTGAACTTTAGACAAGCGTGAGGCCCGGCGAATTGAATTTGAGAATCCTTCTGACCGCATTGCTGGCGGCTATGGCGGCGCGCGGCGAGCTGACGGTTTCGGGGAATTTCCCGAATGGAAGTGTGGGTCAGGTGACTTCAGTGAGTGCGCTGCATCTGCGCGTGGGTGTGAAAGGGCAGACAGATCAGGATGGCCGCAACCGGCAGGCGAGCTGGTATTCGTTTGAAGTGAGCGGCGTGCCAAAAGGCGCAGAGGTGATCATCGATCTTGTGGACTTGCCAGGCGAGTATAACTACCGGGCGAATCGTGGGGCGATCACCAACGACACGCGGCCATATTGGAGGGAAGGGAAGAAGGGGCCGTGGCGCGAAGTAGTCGGTGATTATGATGAATCTGAGCCGAAATGGAGTATGAGGATTCGGCCCAGAAAGAGCAGCTTCTTTGTGAGTCATATTCCTCCTTACACGGCAAAGAGTCTCGTGCTCTTGAGGAAGGCAGTGAAGCCCAAGGTAGAGCTTTTGGGGAAAAGCCTGGGCGGCAAGCCAATTGAGGTCTGGACCTTTGACTTGTCTGGCGGGAAGGTGGACGCGCCGGTGGTTTGGATGATGTTCCGGCAGCATGCTTGGGAGTCAGGGACGAGTTGGGTTGGAGATGGATTCATGCGGAACTTGGTGCCCGGTGTGGTGTGGAAGATCCTGCCCTGGAATGACCCGGATGGTGTCGATGCTGGCGGAGTGAGGTTTAACCAGAAGGGCTTTGATCTGAACCGGAATTGGGATGCGCCGAATGATGTGTCAAAGCGGCCGGAGATCTTGGCACAAAAGACGGCGATTGAGATGTGGCTCAAAGCGGGGAAGAAGATCGATCTTTTTCTCACCTTGCACAATACCGAAACGGGCGAGTATCTCGAGGGGCCGCCCGATAGCAAGCTGGGTAAGGAGTTGTATGCGGTGCTGAAGGAACGGACTGAGTTTGATCCAGATCGAGACTACTTCTCAAGGATGAAGGTGGATGCGCCTGGGAGGGCGAATGTGATCCAGTGGTTGTGGGGCACTTACAAGACACCTGCCTTCCTGATGGAGTTGCGAGTGGCGCAGAGCAAGAAGCTGGGGGAGAGGCCGGGTACGGGGAGTTGGAGCGAATTTGGGGCGGGGTTGGCGAAGCAGATCGCGGCGCTGCTGTTGGTACGCTAAAGTCATGCTGCTCGAGAAGGTGTATCAGCCGGACATCATGGCCTACGAGTCTGGCAAGCCGGGTGCCTATTTCATGATCGAAGTGGTTGAAGATGCTTCTCTCGCTGAAGAGGCGGAGAGAGTCTTCACTAGATTCCTGGGGAAGACTCGCTGCTATCAAGGGGCTTTGGTGAATCAGGGCCGCATCAAGGTTCTTAGTATCTTCCCCAAAGCAGGCGGCGATTATAGCGTAAGCGTCGTTGCCGACATCTCAGCCGAAGAAGAGCTAAGACGATTCGGATCCTTCGCAGGAGTCGATTGGTGGAGCGAAGCAAACTTCTTCGACTGGTTGCAAACCTATCTTCAAAGAGGACGAGCGGATTCGATGTCGCAGGAAGACCAAGGGTTGCTGAAGCGGGAATTCATCGGCTGGATGCGAGATGCCGCGTTGACCTTTACATCCATGCGGGGAAAGTCCGTCGGGCGAGCTTTCTGATCGATGGGGCTTTTCTCCCTCTACTGTGTAGGGGCTGGAGCTGGGAGATGGCATAGGGAGCATGCCGATGGCGAGGAGATATCGCAATAAATGCGAAAGCGCCCGCTGGGCAGCGGGCGCTTTCCGGTTGCTACATTTCAATCGAGTTAAAAGGATAGACGCAATGCGAACTGCATCTGACGTGGTGTACCGACAATGCCGCGGATGAGGCCGGCATTTGGTGTACCAACGTTCGGATTGGGCAGATCGAACTGGGCGTGATTGAAGAGGTTAAAGATCTCAGTACGGAACTGGAGTTTCCAGTTTTCGGTGATGAGGAAGTTCTTGAAGACCGAGAAATCGACATTGGTGCGACCGGGTCCGCGGAGGATGTTACGGGCACCATTGCCGAAAGTGAAGATGGTGGGAGCACCCCAGGCAGCACCGCTAGCGGAGGTGCCGAAGGACGTGTCGAACCAACCGTCAATAGTTGGGTTGCTGCCCAAACCGGACTTATAACGGTCTGGACGGCTGCCACCGGCGTTGGACACTGAAGAGCCCAAAACAGGAGTGAAGGGCAGGCCGGATTGGGCAGCGAAGATGAGGTTGGAATCCCAGTTGCCGATGATATTGTTCAGCAGCTTATTGCCAGCTGAGAACTTGCGGCCCTGACCGAAGGGGAGCTCGTAGTTCATCGAGTGAACCAGGCGGCGCTGGATATCGTGACCGGAGGTGCCGCGGTCGTTGTTGCGGAAGCGGCGATCCTGAGGGATAGGACCATTGTCGGCACCACCGAACTGATTGGCGACATTATCAATGGAGTGCGCCCAGGTGAAGGCGGTGAGGAAGCCGATGCCGTTGGAGAAGCGGCGTTCAATGGTGGTCTGCAATGAGTGGTAGGAACTGAGACCATCAGAGACGTTGAAATCTACGTTGACGATGCCGGGTGCCTGTGCGAAAAGAGGCCGGCGAGGAGCGGGGGCACCAGCACCAGGGATGGGCTGGTTGAAGTTGTATGAGTTATCGAGGCGGCGTCCCATGTTGCCGACGTAGCCAATCTTGAAGACAAGTTCCTTCGGCAGTTGATGCTGGATTTGCAAGTTGTACTGCTGGGCGATGCCCGAGCGGAAGTTCGGATCCACCGCGAGGAAATTGCCAACCGGGTTGGCGACGGCGGATGCGAAGTTGAGGCTTGGAATTGGCGGCAAACCTTCACTGACACGGCGCGGGTTGGCGACAAATTGGTTGATGTCGATGACGTTGATCGGGCCAAAAGGCAACTGCCGGTGGCGGCGAAGCATGACGCTTTCACTACCAGCCGGGTTGTAGAAGATGCCAGCGCCGCCGCGCAGGATCGTGCCTTGGCGGATCTTGTAGGCGAAGCCGAGGCGCGGGGCGAAATTGTTTCTATCGCCATTGACGCCGGTGCGCGAGTCCGTATTGAAGCCAGAGATGAGAAGCTTGGCCTGGACGACGTCGTAGTTGGTCCATCGGTTGGTGACCTCAGTGGAAGGCGTGTCGTATTCGTAACGAACACCGAAGTTAACTGCGAGGCGATCATTGACGCGCCAATCATCTTGGAAGAAGTAGTTCGATTCCCAGATGCGGATGCCGGGTGCGAAGAGTGTGAAGTCCTGCTCAATGGTACTTGCGGTGCCGAGGATCAGGGCTGCCATTGCATCACCAGTGGCATTCGCATTATTGGGATTGTCAGTGAAGGTGCGGCCAAAATTGAAGCGGCCGTTTCCACGATTGGTCTGATATTGGGTGACCTGACGGCGGCGGAGGTCAGCACCAAACTTGATGGTGTGGCGGCCACGAAGGTTGGTGAAGTTCACGCCGGGGTGATAGGTGTTTTCAATGCGAATGATAGGCAACGAGCGGGTCTGGCCAATGCCGGTGTAGCCAGCGGGCGAGAAGATGGGGATACCGTCAGAATTGGGTCCCTGATTGGATCCTCTTATGCCCAACTTTTCACCGAGTTGCGCCCCGGAGGCCGCGCCTTCCTGCAGAAAGTTGAGAGCGAAGCGGTTGAAGCCCATGCGCGCTTCCATGATGAAGGTTGGGGTCAAGGTGCGGACCCAATTGAGGACGGAGTGATAAGCATGCAAATCAGAGGAGCCGGCGAAGGTGTCTTCATTGCCGAGACTGACCGGACCAGTGATCCCAGGGAGTGTTACTGGTGCGAATGTGGAAGGACGAGTTGTGACTGTATCCTGACGCGAGTAGCGGCCAAAGATAGTGTTCTTCTCATTCCAGTTGTAATCGACACGAAGGTCTCCCTGATCCCAGCGCTGTTTCTCGCCGGGGTTGGTGATGTGATTATTGACAAGGCCTGGGCGTTGCGCCATGGGGTAAGCACTTAGCAGCTTGGTCATAACCGGATCAAATCGATTGGCCGGGATCTGACGGTTGGCAAACGGCTGGCGGGTGAATCCAGTGGCAACTGTCGAGTCCGCCCGCAGCGTTAAGGGATCGAATATATCGCGGACGCCTGAGAAGTTGCCCACGCGCATCTCGTCGGTCGGGACGGTGTTGACGAATGTGCGCTGCTGACTGCGGCGGAAGCCTTCGTAGTTGCCGAAGAAAAAGAGCTTGTTCTTGATGATGGGGCCGCCAAGAGAGGCACCGAACTGGTTCTGGCGGAGCGTTGGCCTAATGGCGCTGAAAAAATTGCGAGCATCGGTCTTCTCATTACGCAAGAAGTCGTAAGCGCTGCCGTGGAACTGATTGGAACCAGACTTGGTGATGACGTTGACCGTGGCACCGGAATTTCGGCCTTGGTCCGCTGTGAAGAGGCTGGTTTGAATCTTGAACTCGCGGACTGCTTCTACAGAAGGACGAAGAACAATCGAGAGCGTGAGCCGCTCGTTGTTATCGATGCCATCCCAGAGGAAGTTGTTGGAGCCTTCGCGATTGCCGTTGGCGAAAATTTCGCTTCCTGGGCGCAGATCGTCTGGTCGGGTACCGGACATGATGGTGCCGCGGCTGCCGAAGCCGACTCCCGTTACGCCTGGTCCTAGGGTGGCAAGCTGCACGAAGTTGCGTCCATTGAGTGGGAGTTCGGCCACCTGACGCTGTTCGACGACTTGCCCGATCGAAGAGGTGTCGCTTTCAATCAATGGGTTGGACGCTCTTACTTCAACCGATTCCGATACATTGCCGACGTCGAGTTGGAAGTCGAAGCGGGCGGTTTGGTTCACTTCAAGGGTGATGTCCTGGAAGACGGGCTTAAAGCCAGACTTACTGGCAGTTACTTTGTAACGGCCGGGTTGAAGAAAGGGGATTGTGAAGATTCCACTTTCTTCAGTTATGATTTCCTTGGATACTTGGGTTTCGAGGTTTTGGATGGTCACTTTGGCTGCGGCGACGGCGGCAGACGATTTGTCAGTGATGGATCCGGTGATGGAAGAAGATGTTTGAGCCCAGACCATTGAGGTCAGGGTGAAAGCGCAGACGGCGAGACGCAACATGAATCGAAAATCCTCCTGGGGATCTGATGAAAATTGCATAATTTGATGCAAGTGGGGTTATTCTATCGCCTTGAGGTGTACTTGTCGAACAGTTTGAAGAAAACGTTTGGAGAAAATCACACGCGGCCAGCGGATTCGAGCTTGCCGTATTCGTCCTCAGTGAACATGCGGGAGCGGGTGAGGAAGCGGAGACCTTCGGGCCCCTCAAGAGAAAACATGCCTCCACGCCCGGGAACTACATCAATCGTGAGCTCAGTGTGCTTCCAGTATTCAAACTGACTCTTGCTCATATAAAAAGGAGTGCCGCCGATCTCACCAAGTTGGACGTCGCTGTCGCCAATCATGAACTCGCCGCGAGGAAAGCACATCGGGGAGCTGCCGTCGCAGCAGCCCCCCGATTGGTGGAATAGTAAATCGCCGTGCAGCATCTTCAGCCTTTCTATCAAAGCAAGCGCTGAGTCCGTAGCCAGAACCTGAAGCGGGAGAGTCATGGATTTAGAAGAATCCCATCGCGTTGGGGTCGTAGCTGACCAGTTGATTCTTGGTCTGCTGGTAGTGATCGAGCATCATGCGGTGGTTCTCGCGGCCAACGCCGGACTGCTTGTAACCACCAAAGGCAGCGTGAGCGGGATAGAGGTGATAGCAGTTGGTCCACACACGGCCAGCTTGGATCTCGCGACCAAATTGGTAGGCGCGATTCATGTCACGAGTCCACACACCTGCGCCGAGGCCGTAAAGCGTGTCGTTGGCCAGCGCGAGGGCTTCTTCGTCATCCTTGAACGTGGTGACGCTGATGACAGGGCCAAAGATTTCTTCCTGGAAGATGCGCATCTTGTTGTGGCCTTTGAAGACGGTGGGCTGCACGTAATAGCCGCCTGCCATTTCGCCCTCAAATACTGCCCGGTCACCACCCGTGAGGATCTCTGCACCTTCCTGCTTGCCGATGTCGATGTAGGAGAGAATCTTTTCCAACTGTTCGCTCGAAGCCTGCGCGCCAAGCATCGTGTCCGGGGCAAGCGGGTTTCCCTGCCGGATGGCCTTGACGCGAGGCAGCACCTTCTCCATGAACCGGTCATAGATCGATTCGTGAATCAGGGCACGCGACGGGCAGGTGCAGACCTCACCCTGGTTGAGGGCAAAGAGCACAAAGCCCTCAATGGCCTTGTTGAGGTAGGCATCATCCTTGCTCATAACGTCTTCGAAGAAGATGTTTGGGCTCTTGCCTCCTAGCTCAAGCGTGACTGGAATCAGGTTTTGCGAGGCGTACTGCATGATCAGGCGACCGGTGGTTGTCTCGCCTGTAAACGCGATCTTGGCAATGCGTGAACTGGATGCCAGCGGCTTGCCTGCTTCAAGGCCAAAGCCGTTGACAATGTTTAATACGCCAGGAGGAAGCAGGTCGCCGATGAGTTCCATCCAGACCAGGATGGATAGAGGCGTCTGCTCGGCAGGCTTGAGAACAATGCAGTTGCCCGCAGCCAGGGCTGGTGCGAGCTTCCAGGTGGCCATCAGGATGGGGAAGTTCCAGGGAATGATTTGGGCTACTACACCAAGGGGCTCGTGGTAATGATAGGCCACCGTGTTTTCATCGATCTCTGAGATGGATCCTTCCTGCGCACGGATGGCACCAGCAAAGTAGCGAAAGTGATCGATGGCAAGAGGTAGGTCAGCCGCCATGGTCTCCCGGATCGGCTTGCCGTTGTCCCAGGTTTCAACTGTGGCAAGCATTTCGAGGTTCTGTTCCATCCGCTCGGCGATTTGTTCCAGAATGCGGGCGCGGCGGGCGACAGAGGTCTTTCCCCAAGCGCGCCGGGCGGCGTGCGCGGCGTCCAACGCACGGTCGATGTCAGCGGCATTGGATCGCGGAATTTCGCAAAGCACTTTGCCGGTAATCGATGTTGTGTTCTCGAAATAACTCTGTGAAAGCGGAGCGGCCCATTCGCCACCGATGTAATTTTCGTAGCGCCGCTTGAGGTTCAGCTTCATTCCGCCAAGGCTGGACTGATGGGTAGACATTGAGGTTGGTCCTTGATGAGATATTGCGGAGTACCAGCAGGGCTTGCTCCGACGTTGATGATTTTATACTCTTCTGCGCTGGCCGTATTATGGTGGAGGGTCTTTGAGGCAAATTTATGAACGATTCAATTTCCAGACGATACTTTTTCTACGGTGCACTCTTAACGAGTGCTGTTCCTGCTGCCGGATATGGCAGCGTTCCTTCTCTTCGCGCTTTGGGCTATAAGCCGTTCTACAGCAAGCTCAATGTGGCCGCCATCGGTTGCGGCGGCCAAGGTGGCGTGATCCTCAACAACGCTGCACAGACCGAGAATATCGTCGCGCTGTGCGATGTCGATCTGGATCGTGCCGCGCCAAATCTTAAGAAATTTGAGAAGGCTCCGCTCTATCGCGACTTCCGCGCCATGCTCGACAAAGAAGGCAAGAACATCGATGCCTGCACAATCGCGATCCCTGACTTTATGCACGCAACAGTTGCGTTGGCTTGCATGCAGCGGGGCAAACACGTTTACCTTGAGAAGCCATTGACCCGCACGGTTTGGGAGGCGCGTTTGCTCGCCGATGCTGCGGTGAAGTACAAAGTGGCAACGCAAATGGGCAACCAGGGCTACTCGCATGAGTCGCACCGCACGGCGGCTGAAATTGTCTGGTCTGGAGAAATCGGCGACGTCACGGAAGTGCACGTCTGCGTGACTCCGGGTACTCACCCAACTGGCCTGCAAGCACCGCCGCCTGAGGCAAGCGTGCCCGCCAATCTCGACTGGCAGGCCTGGCTTGGGAATTCGCCGATGCGCGCCTTCAGCCCGGATTACGTGCCCTACAATTGGCGCGGCTTCTATGATTTTGGAACTGGCCAGATTGGCAACTGGGCTACGCATACTGCCGGTCCCGTTCATCACGCTCTGATGCTTGGTGCGCCCACCAGCATCGAGAGCGTTGCTCAAACCAACCCAGGCAAGATCACCTTCCCGGATCGCGCCATCATTCGACTCGACTTTCCTGCTCGCGGCGACATGCCGCCAGTGAAGGTTTTCTACCACGACTCCGCACGCTCCACCGATCCCGATGTCTATCACGTGCCAGGGATGGAAAACGAAACGATCCTGCCTCCACCCAATAACTTGACCTTAAAGGGAAGGCCAATGGGCGGCCGCCGGGAAGGTGGGCCGCCCGCCGGCCCTCGTCCCACCCTCCCACCCGGAGCCCAGCGCATGGGTGCAGGTGGTCCAGGAGTGAGAGTTTTTGGTGGTGATCGCAGTGGTCCGGCCAAGGGACTTCTCACTGGCAACGGGGCTGTCTTCATCGGTACCAAAGGCATCATGGCGACGGTGGAACGCGGCGAGGGCGTCTGGCTCCTGCCTGCTGCCCGCTGGGCTGAATATGTACTGCCCCCGCAAATCCTCACCCGCTCGCCAGGCCACATGACCGATTGGATTCGTGCCGCCAAGGGCGGTGATCCGGCCTGCTCAAACTTCGGTATCTCCGGCCCTTACGCCGAGTGGTTGGCTCTCGCTGCTCTTGCCTTCCAGGTGCCAGGCAAGCTCGAATGGGACAGCAAATTGCTCCGCTTCACCAATAGCGTCGCAGCAAACAAACTGGTCAAGCCCAACTTCCGTCCCGGTTGGGAGCTGAAACTCTAAAGTGCCGGCTTCGCGATAAACTTCCAGTCAAGGTGGCTGAATCCATTTTCAAGGCTCGCGCTCTCACTAAGGTCTACGACATGGGTGAGGTTCAGGTGCAGGCGCTGCGTGGGGTGGACCTCGATCTCTACGCCGGTGAGATGCTTGTTTTGCTTGGCCCCTCGGGCTCAGGCAAGTCCACACTTCTAAATATTCTGGGGGGACTCGATTGCGCCTCTCAAGGTACAGTTCACTATCGCGATCTTGAGCTAACTCATGCCACCGACAAGGTTCTCACCCAGTACAGGCGCAAGCATGTCGGCTTTGTGTTTCAGTTCTACAATCTGATTCCTTCACTCACTGCCAGAGAGAATGTACTGGCAGTAACCGAGATCGCCGACAACCCATATTCTCCAGATGAGGCTCTTGCTCTGGTTGGCCTTGAGGACCGGTTGCACCACTTTCCTTCTCAACTTTCGGGAGGCCAGCAGCAGCGCGTGGCCATTGCTCGAGCCATCGCCAAGAGACCTGCCGTGCTGCTTTGCGACGAGCCAACCGGAGCATTGGATTCCGAAACTGGTATTAAAGTCCTCGAAGCACTCGATTCTGCAAACCGTACTCTTGGCACGGCCACTGCCATCATCACTCACAACGCAGACATTGCCCGCATGGCCGATCGAGTCGTACACATGAGCAACGGGCTGGTGCATCGCATTGAGGTGAACCCCAATCGCCGCAGCCCAGGCGAGTTGCACTGGTAAAGCCATGCGTGCTCTCGACCGCAAGCTCCTTCGCGAACTGCTCGGCATGAAGGGCCAGGCTCTTGCCATCGCCGCTGTGATTGCCGGAGGTACTGCTACTTATGTGCTCTCATCGGCCACGCTCGACACCTTGACCTCAACGCAGGCTGGCATTTATCGCGACTACCGCTTTGCCGATGTCTTCGCTGCATGCAAGCGTGCGCCGCGCCAGTTACTCGCTGGCCTCGGTGAACTAGAAGGTGTACAGACTGTTGAAGCGCGCGTCGCCGCCCCGGCCAATCTCTATCTCGCGTCCTTCCCCGATCCCATCACCGCCCAGGTTCTATCTCTGGCTGCCACAGGCCAGCCCGGCTTGAACCGTCTTTGGATCAAAGCCGGCAGGCTGCCTGAATCCGGTCGCGACCGGGAAGTGATGATCTCAGACGGCTTTGCCAATGCTCATCAGATCCGTCCTGGGACATCGATAACGGCTACGATCTTTGGCCGGCGCCGCCGCCTGGATATTGTCGGCATTGCCTCTTCCCCTGAGTTTATTTACCAGCTCCAGCCCGGTTCGATTGTTCCCGATCTAAAGAGTTACGCAATCCTCTGGATGAATCGTGAGCCGCTTGAAGCAGCCTTCAATATGAAGGAAGCATTCAATCAACTTTCCATCCAGCTCGAACCGCATGCAGTTGCCGACGAGGTCATTGCGCGGGTCGACCGCCTTCTCGAACCCTACGGCGGCCTAGGTGCGCATACCCGCAAAGATCAGATTTCGCACAAGTATCTTTCTGAAGAATTCAAGCAGCTCACCACGATGGCGACGATCTTTCCCGTGATCTTCCTATCGGTGGCTGCCTTTCTGCTCAACGTTGTGATCTCGCGTCTGATGGCCACACAGCGTACCCAGATCGCTATCCTCAAAGCCTTCGGTTACACAACTGCGGCCATCGCCGTGCACTTCCTCAAACTTGCTGTGGTGATCGTCGCAATTGGCGTTGCGCTTGGAATCGCGCTGGGCTCCTGGATGGGGATGGGAATGTGCAACATGTACATGGAGTTCTATCGATTCCCCCATCTTGATTTCATGCTTCGTCCAAACGTCGCCTTGCTGGCCAGTTTAATCGGAATGACCGCAGCGGCCGCAGGAGCTCTCCAGGCCGTGATGAAGTACGCCGCTGAGCCACCCGCCTCGGCCATGCAACCCGCCTCGCCCGGTCTTTACCGGCCTTCGCTCGTAGAACGGCTGGGTCTCGGCCGAAAGCTCTCGCAGCCTACCCGCATGATCTTCCGCAATATAGAACGCCGGCCCATAAAGGCTCTGCTCTCCGTAATGGGTGTCGCGTTCTCTGCTGCCATTCTGGTGATGGGTGGCTTTTGGACGGATGCCGTTGACTACATGGTCGTCTTCCAGTTCCAGCGCTCGCAGCGTGACGACCTGACGGTCACATTTCGTGAAGCAACATCTGAGAAATCACTCTACTCTCTGAATTCCTTGCCCGGGGTAACACACGTGGAGTCTTTCCGTGTTGTGCCGGTAAGGCTGCGCAACGGCCATCATACATACCGGACGGTCCTTCAGGGGCTTGCAAACGAAGGTGAGCTACGCCGGCTGCTCACGCCCAATTTGATGATGGTAAGTCTGCCACCCGCTGGGTTGGTGCTAACGGATCATCTGGCAACAATTCTTGACGTGAAACCGGGCGGCATGGTCCTGGTCGAAACGCTCGAAGACCGTCGCATCGTTGTGGAAGTTCCGCTCATTGGTCTGGTCAATGAGTATGTTGGCGTTTCTGCCTACATGGAGCGCCAAGCTCTGAACCGGCTGCTGCGCGAAGGCCATTCCGTCTCCGGGGCTTATCTAACAGCGGACCCTCAGGAAACTCCTCTCATCCTCCGCCGGCTACGCGACATGCCTGCGGTTGCCGGCAATTCGGCTCGAGCGCGTATGTTGAAATCGTTCTACGAAACCTTGGCCCGGCAGATGCTGATCTTTGCTTTCTTCAATACCATTCTTGCCGCTACCATTGCCGTTGGCGTGGTCTACAACACAGCACGCATTGCCTTCAGCGAGAGGAGCAGGGAACTGGCGAGCCTGCGTGTATTGGGCTACACACGTTTCGAGATCTCTTACATCCTGCTGGGCGAACTGGCCTTGCTCGTGCTAGCGGCGATTCCACTGGGCCTATGGCTGGGCAAGTTCCTTTCTGAATTCATGACCTCCAAGATGCAGAAC
Organism: Acidobacteriota bacterium; assembly: GCA_043718395.1. Taxonomy (GTDB): domain Bacteria; phylum Acidobacteriota; class Terriglobia; order Bryobacterales; family Bryobacteraceae; genus Bryobacter. The sequence goes on along the minus strand of JAYSVS010000181.1, from coordinate 18,453 downwards.
GATCTATTCCGGGTGCCTTCGGTGATCACGCCCTGGAGCTTCGCATTCGCTACACTGGTGGTCTTGATCGCCGCTCTAGTCAGTGGTTTGATCGTCCGCCGCAAGCTGGATCAAATGGACCTTGTCGAAGTGCTCAAAACACGTGAGTAGCTCAGAAATGACTGACCAATGAACTGGACCAGAGCCGCAGTAATGACTGTCGTAGGCCTCGGCCTCGCAGGTGCCCTCTACTTTGGGCTCAGGACACAACCGCTTGAAGTTGAGGCCACCGCTGCCCGCTTCGCCGCTCTCGAGGTTACAGTCGAAGAAGAAGGCAAAACCCGGCTTCGCGACCGGTTCCTTGTCTCTTCGCCACTTGCCGGAATCATGCGCCGCCACGAATGGAAGGTAGGCGATTCGATTCCCGCCGGCCGCATCGTTACCTCGCTCACGCCTTTGCACTCCGAACTGCTAGACCCGCGACGAAACTCCGAAGCAGCAGCGCGTCTTCAGGCCGCCTCTGCCGAGCGTGAGGGTGTTGATGCGCGTCTGCGATCCGCGCAAGAGCAAGCGAATGCCGCCTTGGCCGATGCCGAGTACTGGAAGCTTCAACTCACGCGTGAAGAGAAGCTGATTGCCGGGGGAGACATTCCCACCTCGCGCATTGATCGAACCCGTGCCGAAGTGAAGCGCGCCGAGGCCGTTCGACTCGCGGCAGAGCAGGCCGTAGCACTGGCCCGCACGGAGATCGACCGGGCCCGCGCCGCTGTAGGGGCTGCCCGTGCTGCTGCTTCGAGTCCAGGTATGTCAAAAGAGGCAACCCCCATTCCCGTTTATTCGCCGGTAGCTGGGCGGGTGATACGCGTCATCCGGCAGAGCGAAGGTGTCGTTGCCCCAGGCGAACCGATCCTTGAGTTAGGCAATACTCGCGCCCTCGAAGTAGAAGTCGAATTGCTCTCATCGGATGCCGTCAAGGTTGGCCCAGGCACCCGGGTTCGTCTCACCCGGTGGGGCGGTGATGGAGCGCTCGAAGCGCGTGTGCGGCTGGTGGAACCAACTGGCTTCACGAAACTTTCTGCACTCGGAGTTGAGGAGCAGCGTGTACGCGTAATTGCCGATTTAGTCTCGCCCGCAGAGCGGTGGGAGCGCCTCGGCGAAGGCTATCGCGTTGAAGCAGCATTTATCTTGTGGGCTGCTGATCGAGTGCTTCAGATCCCAGCCAGCGCATTGTTCCGGGACGGCGGCAAATGGGCCGTCTTTTCAGTCGATCAAGGCTTCGCCCGCAAGCGTCTTGTTGCAGTTGGACATCGCAACGGGCTGGTAGCCGAACTGCTATCAGGCCTCACCGAAGGTGAGAGTGTCATTCCCTATCCGGAAGAGAAACTGGTCGACGGTTTAGCTGTGAAGCTGATGGCTGTGAAAAAATAGAGGCACCGTGAGGCCACTTTAGACTCTGCCTACTGTTTGTCCAGCGCCCTGCGTAACCCCTTGGCCAGGGCGAGTGCGTTTCCCTTGCCCCAATAATGCAGAAAAATGTATTGCGGCTCTTCGTGAGTCATATGGTTGTGAATGGCCACGATGTGGATGCCAGCAGATCTCAAGGCCTTGAGCACCGGTAGCATCTCGCCGGCTGTCATCGCAAAATCACCGTCAACTAGCGCCGAGTCTTCAGATCCCGCGAAGGCGGCCCAGGTGTTGACACCCATCTGATTTCCTACTGTCTTGCCATGCATGCTGGCTTTGCGGCCAATCACAGCTTTGTACATTCCAGCATTGACCTGACCCTTGACACCCAGAATCTTGTCAATGGCCTCCGCTGGGATTGAATTCATGTCGGGGATGGGTGCCCCTGCAAACCTTGCTGCCGGTTGCGGATTGGCTGTACGAATCTCCTTCACCTTGTCGAGCGCCTTTCGAACTGCGGCAGCCAGTTTTTCACCCGGTCCTGAACCACCAATATGCATGAACATCACGCGCGGAGATTCGTAGAAGAAATGGTTGTGCAGCGCAGTGACTTCGAGGCCATTCTCAAGTGCGGCAGTCATGACCGGATTCACCTCATCTTCAAACAGGACAAGGTCGCCCATCACCATCAGATTGCCTTGCGATTCTGGCGTAAAAGCTGCCCAGGATGTGAGTCCAAGAAAAGGATGCATGCCCCTTCCTTCAATCGAGACCTTGACATCGGTTCGCGGGAAGGTGACTTTGTAGACATCTTCGCCTTCGTCATAGGTCCCCTTGGCGGCTGTCACTTGGTCGATGGTCGTCCGCATGGAGGTGCTGATCTCGCCGGATAAACGACTGACCAGTAGTACAAGTATGCAAAGCATGGATTTCATAACTCAAGTATGCGCCTCGCGATGTTAGCCTGAAGGGATGTGTGTTGCATCTATATTCCTTGCTTTGTTGATGGCTCAGGCACCTGCAGTGAAAACGCCCGCACCAAAGACTGCTGCGGTGAAGCCGCTATCCGCTGCCCCCAAGGCTCCTGTTGCCGGTAGCGTGAAGACTGCCGTCAGGCGGCCTGTCGTAGCCCCAAAGGCTGCTCCTGCGGCAGTTCTAGCCACCGATGATGAGAAGACAGTCTATGCGCTGGGCTTGTCGATCTTCCGCTCGATTCAGTCTTTTGACCTGTCAGCGGCCGATCTTGCGATTGTTCAGCGGGCGATTGCCGATGCCGCAGCCAAGAAGCCGGCGGTGGAACTGAGCGAGTGGAGCCCTAAGCTGCAAACTCTGCAGCAGAGCCGCGCAGCAAGGGTGGCGGAAAAAGAAAAAGCTAACTCTGCTGCTTTCCTTGTGAAGGCGGCTGGTGAATTGGGCGCACTGAAAACTGAATCCGGTCTGATTTATAGAGAAGTGACGCCGGGTACAGGCCCCTCACCGGCAGCAAGCGACACAGTCAAGGTTCATTACCGGGGCACTCTCACCGATGGCACTGAATTCGATAGCTCCTACAAGCGAAATGAGCCTGCTCAGTTCCCGCTGGGCCAGGTGATCCCTTGCTGGACCGAAGGCGTGCAGAAAATGAAGGTAGGCGGTAAGGCCAAGCTGGTTTGCCCTTCGAGCATTGCTTACGGGGATAGCGGGCGGCCTTCGATCCCAGGTGGCGCGGCGTTGCTCTTTGACATTGAACTGATTGAAATCATTTCTGCCAAATAGGGCCTGACGCTCAAGATCCTCCGTGGTGCTCCGATAACAACAATTGGAGGATACTGTCATGTTTGAGGATGCTGACTCGCCGTTTGGAGCTGGCAAGCAAATCCTCGAAAGCGAATACCTTGTTTTGGCTCAGCAGATGACGCAGCTACTCGAAAGCCGCGTCATTGAGCGAGAGTACATTGAAGCGATTCACCGTTGGTGGACTGGGCTCGCCCCCAGCGGGTCTACATCCAGCTTGTGGCAACTGACCTCTGAGTCGGAATCACTTCTTCGGCTCAACACGCAAACTTCAGATTTTCGGGATCGATACCGTTTGCTGCAACGACGCATGTCGGAACTCGGCCAAAAACTGGGGTACTGGTGAAGATCATTGCTGCACCAATAAAAAATTGTTAAATATTTTCTCCAGCCCGCCGAAAAGCTCTAGGAGCCGTAAGGTCAGGCTGAGCGCCCGCCAGCCCTGACATAGCTTGAGCCGCCCGGCCAACGCATTCTTCGGTACGCCAGGAGCGAGCCATTGATGAGTCAGTCTGATTCGGGTATAGGTATTCTTGAGCTGGCTAAGCAAGCTGGAGCCAGAAAATCCAACTTAAAAAAATTGGTGCTTCAGTGCATCCAGGAGCGAGGTGAGGCAACTGAAGACTGCCGCGCCGAGCGTCAGGTTTCATTGAGAAAAATGACGCTCGAACTGCGTCCACGATCCACCCCGGTTCATACTGATGTCCCTCTTTCGGCCCCGCTAGAAGCCCGGATGAGTGGCCTCGAAGATGCCTTTCATCAGATGGCACAAACTCTTACCGAAAGACTGGATCTTCTCTCAGTCGACAGGGCCGTTGATCCTACGGCTGCTGCCCTGCTAGAAGTCGTTGACGGTCTGAGTGCCAAACTCGCCGCGGTTGATCAAAAGACCGATGTCCTTCGCCTTGATTTGCGCAATCTCGACATTAACGCCAACCACATCTCCGGCCAAGTAAAGGGCATCGACCAGATCTTTGCCTCCCTGGGGCGCGATGCCAACAAGCTTAGCCACACGATCGAAGCTCTTTCAAGTGAGTTTCACAAATCACAAGTTCGATTCCATGAGATCGAAACCGGCTTCGAGAGGGTTCTGAAAATCGTTGAAGCATTACCGAGTCCGTCCGCAGAAGTTCACACTGACGCCGAGCAAGAAGCAACTGCCAAAGTACTAGCCAGTCTCACCAAACTGGTTGAGGGCATGCGGGCTTCTCAGGTCCAGCGGCAGGTTGGAAAAGGAGTAAAGCCCGCATGATCGATACTTCAACAACGGGATTAGTCGAAGGTCCCGAACTCAAAGGCTTAACCGCCAGAGCCATTGCTCATCTGGCTGCCAGCGCCGCTGTCCACCTCTCTGGAGGGCTAGCGACAGGCAAGACTGTCCTTGCCATGCATCTTGCGGCAAGTCTAGGGCGTCCCGTCATACTCATCCAAGGCGATGAGCAGATGGGGCGAACCGGGTTGATGGGCAGGGACGCTGGCCCTCGTCGCGGATTGGACACAGATCACTATATCCATTCAATTCTAAGGATGGAAGAATCGGTAAGGCCGGTTGGAGAAGAAGACCGCTTGCTGGCCGCCTGTCAGCACGGACACACTCTCATCTATGACGATTTCACTCGTTCCAGCACCGAGGCAAATAGTATTTTGAACAGCGTGCTTGGCGAAGGGATATTACATTTTTCGAGTCGAAGCCGAGGCGGTCCGGCTTATGTGCGAGTCCACCCGGATTTCCGATTGATCCTGACTTCCAATCCGCAGGAGGCCGCTAGCAGCTACAGCCATCTCGCACTGCTCGATCGCCTGGCTACGCTCCGTCTCGATACGTATTGTCTTGAAACTGAGATCGCTATTGTTGCTTCGAAGTCAGGGCTCCCCAAAGATGAAGTTCGCAACGTCGTTGACCTTGTAAGGATGATTCGAGTGGGAGGCGATACCGGGGATCAACCCAGCATTAGGGCCTCCATCGCGATCTCCCAGATTCTGGCACACATGGGTGCCAGAGCTTGTCCCGAGGATGAAACCTTTCTCTGGGTTTGCCGGGACGTGCTGGGTGATAGTATTTGCCGGCTGGCCCAAGAGGGAGAATTCCTGCCTGCCCACGTAATGGATGAGATTCTGGGGCGACTCTACATCGAGTCAACTGACTTTAGCGCTGCAATGGCTTGAGCCGCAGATACTGTAAGGCTACGATCAGCAAGAGTCCAAGTCCAGCCAAGGCGATACCAATCCGAAAGCCCTTGGGTGAGTAGGACCACTCGACGCTGTGAGTCCCCCTAGATAAAACCACGGCACGAAAGGCATGAAAAACCGTGATTTTTTCGGCTGCTTGTCCGTCGACGCTGACGCTCCAGCCAGGATCGTCTGAATCCGCCAGCACCAGTAGTGAGCGGCAATTGGTATGAGCCCTGATTTGCACTCGTCCCGGGTTGTGGCTCATCAGCATGGCGTGGCCGTTTGCACAGGTTTCAAGTCCCTCCACCTTTGCTTGTGTGAGCACAACTCGGCCTAAATCGAGGGTCTCGGTTTCGAGCAAGGCTGAAAGCTCTTGAGTGTCGCGGTATGGCAAGGTCGAGTTAGCCAGCCAGGTCCGAGGCAGTGCAGCATCAGGGTATTCCCAAACCTTGATACCGCCCTCTCCTTCAAATAGAATCTTTGACCCTTCCGCTCTAGCCGTTGGCCCAACGTGATAGCCGATGCCGGCCAGTTGTAGCGTTCGTGGCCGGAACCAGTCTACGTCTGCATGGATCTTCGTCAGGCTCGCCAGATAGCCCCCCATGACTTCAACTCCATGCCAGTCTCCGAAATTGAACTTGATGGCCTGATCGTCCAAGGTGATGCGGACTGGGCCCGGTCTGGTTGCGAGGAATTCGCGGACATCCTGGTGGTGGGACATCGGCTCAAGCAGTTGCGGAGAGTTCTTGTCGTGCCGGTTGCCCATGTCGAAGTAGGTCATATTCGACGCCTCAATCATCACTGCCGCAAGTACGAGTACGCTGAAGTGCCGCTGCGTGAGTTTGCCATTTTGTAGCGCATAGTAGGCAAAGCCGATCAGGAGGCTAACGAAAGCAACACCGAACCAGCGCTGTTCCAGTTGAGACTGATTGGCGGGAAGTAGCTTGGCAAAGAAGAATAGCCCTATCACCAAGCCTGCGAAAATCCAGTGCAGACGGGCCATTGATTTGTGAGTGTGGGTGAGCCGCTGCGATTCAAGACCAAGGGCTGCCAACACCGAAAAAGAGAGTGTAAAAATCGCGGCGGCCATTGATGGGCTGCGCGCTTTTTCGATCATGGGTACGAGGCTATAGAACAGAGGCTCCAGGCCGCCGAAGCGCCCGAGGGCGTAAAGGACTGCTCCAATTCCAAGACCAAGAAAGAGCCGCACTACGGCCCGCTCCCATTGTGTACGGATGGCCCAGATCGCGAGGACCAATGCAGTTGAGCCGAGAAAGTAACTGGTGTGCGTCTCCGCCCCCGGCAGAAGGATCGAAAGCAACGAGCCCGGGATGCTGGCGTACTGTTCATGGACGAAATAAGCAACCTTGTCCTGCCAGCCAACCGGGTTTTCCATCCCGACCCAGCGAATCGCTAATTTGCCATAAGCTAGCCCCGGCAAAAGCTGAGGTGCAGCAATCATTCCGGCGATCGCAAAACTCAGGATGGCGGGGTAGATGCGCATTGTGATCGCTGTAGCCAAGACACTGATGCTGACGAAGATCGGGAGCTGATGGTGCCCGCTGAGCCAGGCGAGCCCGAGAAAGAAACCAGCCCAGGAGGCTTCACGCCAGGGGTGTAGGCTCGACTTAGTCTTGAGGAGAAATAGAAAGACAAGAGGCGACCAGATGAGACCGCTGATCATCTGCGGCCAGTCGTTTGAGCCGAGAAAACCGAAGAGCCCGAAGCAGAGTCCGCCGAAGACAGCCGGAATCCTGCCTGTCCCGAGCGAGCGGACAAGCCAGTAGAGGTTGAGTGCACCAATGAAGTGCAGCAGAAAGAACCACCAATGCAGAACACCCTGGCGGATCCATCCACGGCGCAGCGGCGCAGCAAAAAGCAACCAGTTCAGCGGGTTCATGACTCCTGGCTGTCCTTGGCCGAGCAGATTCTGACCTCCCCACTCATAAGGGCTCCAGAGGGGGATTCTGCCAGCGTGCCATTCACCTGCCTGAAACTGAAGCCAGGGCATGACCTGGCTGGTCAGATCCGAGCCGTTTAGCCAGGAGTATTGGTCGGTGAGGAGGATCCGCCAATAGGCGAGCACCATGAGGCCGAAGAGCAGGGCAGGGCCGACAATGCGGTTGGCTAGAGCCACGAGTGGTTGAAAAGCACCAGGCAACGACACCGCCCGTGTGCGGAAATAAATCACAAAAGCTAGTATCTCCAACGAGTTAGCCGTTTGGCAAAGGAAATGTAAAGACTATTAGCGAAAGGTTTACGTTATGAGACGCTTACTATTCACGCTTGGTACCTTGGTTGGCTCCATGATCCCGGCATTTGCGCAGCAGGATGACGATGCCTCGCGCGGTGTGGCACGGGTGAGTGTGGTCGCCGGAGATGTCTCTGTGCGACGGGGGGATAGTGGAGACAATGTCGCCGCAACGATCAACGCGCCGCTAGTGGCTCAAGACCGTTTGCTGACCGGAGCCGGGGCTCGGGCCGAGTTGCAGTTTGACTTTGCCAACATGGTTCGGCTTGGAGCAAATACAGAGATTCGTCTGGCTGAGCTGCAGTATCAGCGCTTTCAATTAAACCTGCCAGTTGGCCTTGTGACGTTTAAGGTCTGGCAGAATTCGCAGTCGGAAGTTGATATTAATACTCCTGTGGCGAGTATTCGTCCCTTGCGTAAGGGTGAGTATCGCGTGCAGGTGCTTGAAGATGGTTCGACCGAAATCACCGTTCGCGACGGCGAGGTAGACATTTTTACCCCGCAGGGTTCGCGCAAGCTGGGACAGGGCAGAACACTACGGATCTCGCAGACCAATGGCGGCGAGGCAAGTTTTCAGGCGATTTCGGAAGCGCCCTTCGATAGTTGGGATCAGTGGAACCGCAGCCGCGATCAGGAGCTGGCTTCTTCGCGTAGTAGCCGGTATTTACCCCAGGGCGTCTACGGCGGCGAGCAACTGGATGCACATGGTGACTGGGTTTACAGCGCACCTTACGGCAATGTCTGGCAGCCCCGCGTCGCTGCGGGTTGGGCTCCTTACCGCACCGGTCGCTGGTCGTGGCTTGATTATTATGGCTGGAGCTGGGTAAGCTATGACCCCTGGGGCTGGGCTCCCTACCACTATGGCCGCTGGTTTAACAACGGAGGCAACTGGTGCTGGTGGCCTGGCGCAGCCGGTGGGCGTCATTTCTGGTCGCCTGCTCTGGTCAGCTTTGTAGGCTTTGGCCGTGGCGGTTTCGGCCTTGGTTTCGGCTTTGGGAATGTTGGCTGGGTCCCGCTGGCTCCTTTTGAAACCTACAACCGCTGGTATGGCCGTGGTTTTTACGGCAACCGTGGCTTTAACAACACAACGATCATCAACAACGTAAACATTACGAACATCTATCGCAACGCCCGCGTCGATGGCGGCGTGAGCTATGTGGAAGCAGAGAACTTTAACCGTGGTATTTCCCATCAGGGTGGTAACGGAAATGGCTACCGTGCCGCTCGTAGTTCGGATCTATCCAATGCCAGCGAATTTCGCGGGCAGGTTGGCATAGCGCCTGGCCGCGAGAGTGTAGGATTTGCCAGCCAGGAAGGCGTGCGCGGTTCAGGCTTGAACGCCCGGTCACGAGAAGACCAACGCTTTACCGCCCGTCGCGAGGCGAGTCAGGTGGAGCGGGTTCCGTTTGAACAACAGCGTCAGAATCTGGAATCTGCAGCGCGTGGTTCAAGCGCGATTCATGGAACTGACAATGGGGTTCGCGGCGGCACCTCAACTGAAGGCTGGCGTCGAGTTGGTGAGCGCGATGTAAATTCGCCCAATATGCAGAGCGGCAATGGCGTACGGGGCAATTCCACTCGCGGCTCGGATGGCTTCGTTCAACGCGAAAACGGCGGCGTACGAGGTGGCGGGACAACTGGTTCCGATGGCTTCCGGCGCATGGGCGGTGACCAGAATTCGAACGTCGATTCAGGCGTGCGTGGCAATGGAGGCCGTAGTACGGATGGCTTCGTCCAACGTGACCGTGGCACACGGGGTGCAGATTCGAACAGCCAGAGTGGCTGGGATCGATTCGGTAATGCTGATGTGAACTCGGGAGTGCGCGGCAATAGTGGACGATCCCAAGATGGCTTCGTTCAGCGCGAAAGCGGTGTTCGCGGCAGCGATGTAACTGGCTCTGACGGCGGCTCTCGTTCGCGTGGAGCCGGTGCCGTTGATGTCAGTCCTCGCATCGTCGAACGTGGATCTGACTTAGGCGGCCAACGCCAGGGTAACGTCGATCCATATGGCGGCGGTGTTCGTGGCCGCGATTCGAACTCTGGATGGGGATCCTTTGGCGGAGTCCGTGGCGGATCTTCCGGTGGTGGATCGCCTCGCATGCAGGAATCTGCCCCGCGGAGCAATCCAGATAGCGGGCGTGGTGGATTCGGCGGCTTTGGTGGTGGAGGCTCACGAGGCGGTGGCTCTGCCCCGCAGATGAGTGCACCTTCAGGCGGTGGCGGCGGTGGTGGTGTTCGCGGCGGTGGAGCAGCGCCCTCTGGTGGTGGCAGTGGCAGTGGTGGTGGCGGTGGTGGCACCCGAGGTGGCCGCGGCGGCAATCAGTAACTCTTTCTCTCGAGATCAGGTGGCTCATCCTTCCTGCTCTCCCCTCAACGCCCGCCGGTGGAACCTCACTCCCCGGCGGGATTTTTGTTTTTGGAAAAAGAAACGGGGCGCGGCAGGTCTTGCCATTCTGTTTGCACCCCCGTGCAACGCAGATAGACCGTGCTGGTCCCCGGGGACGGCGAAATCGAATAGGAGTAAATTGTGTCCAGACCGCCAAATCCAGACACTTCCGATTTCGCCAAGTTGAAAATCGAAGCCGCCTGACACGCATCAAAGGTATGAGTGTCAGGCGGCTTTATCGGCTTCGATCAAGGAATACGGGACGATGCGTCTCGGCTTCCTCTGTTCGAGCCGGGTCATGACCGGGAAGGGAATCACATTGGAGTTGTCGCGTCCACAAAGGAGGGCGACCGACCCCGGCGCGCGTTCCGGGTTCCCGGTCAAGGTCAGGGAACGTCCGATTGGCCGTCCGATATAAAGTTCGAGTGCCGCGACTACTTCGATCTCAAAGAGTGGCGTAAGGTGAGACAAATCTTCACCGCGGCGGAAGATCTCATTGAGGGCATAACGCGTCTCCCGGCGGGCGTCGTCGAGTTGCTTCTGGGTTAACTTCGATCCGATCAGCGGTACCCAGGCACGAACGATTCTTGACTCTCTGGCGAGAATATCCCGGAACATTTTGCCGTTACGTTCGATCTCGCCGGCAAACCAGGAGGAGTGCGTGGGATTGTAAAAATCGGCAAGGTCATGCTTGCCGAGAATCCTCAAAAGGTTTGAGATCCGGGCGAGCGCATCCGGCATGTCAACCCGTATGCTTCGTTCGATTGCACTGTTGGACCAATCGTCAAGCAGGTCATATGCGTAAGCCTCTTTTGCCTTTGCATGATATGGCTTGCAGGCAAGGTAAGCCAACAGCTGGGTGGTACGGGCTGTATCCGCAAGATTCTTGGCATCAGCAAACCATTGCATCTGCAGCCAGCATCTCAAGGTCTTTTGAAGTTGAAGCGAAACGCTGACGGCGGCTTTCATAAAACCAGCTTCGCCATCGGCGGGTACTGCCGTCCAGGCATCTTCGGGGGAGCCGTGGTAGACCACGGACATCTCGACTTGAACCCGATTTGCGAGGACAGCCTGGTCGAGGCCGGTCCGGTACTGGTGCAACAGCGGCGTGAGCACCGAGGTCAATGACAGCGCGTCAAGCGAGACAGAATGTTTGAACTGATCGAGATTCATCACGACCTGAAACTATCAGGCAAGGTGCCGGAAACGAGCTACCGGGCCTACTCATTTAGGTGAGGTTATTCTCATAAAAAATTGAAAATAATAAAGATAATTGTTTCGAAAATATATTGAGAATTGTCGTGAACGTTAGATTCTCGCATCGTGGCTAGAAGCAATTGTTAAAGCCAGGGGCGGCTGTAGCGGTAAAGTATTTGGCCGGGGATGAGTTGGGCCAGGTAGGGGACTAGTGGCCAAGTGAGGGATTTGCGTAGGAGAGTAGACCAGCGAAAAGCAGGCAATAGCAGTTGCCTGCACGCTTCGATGTGTTGTGCCGGGGTGAGGCCTTGAGCGATGGAACGGGCGGCGAGTTGGCCCGTTGCTATTGCGCAGAGCTGGCCAGAGCCGGTGAAGGGATCGACAAAGCTGAGAGCGTCACCGCAGGGATAGCCCTGGGTGTTTTCGGTGGGGCCGTAGAAGAGAGGCCCTGTGAAGAGCCATTCCATTCCTCGCTTGCGGCCTTCGAGGCGTGCAGCCAGATGGGGTTGCCTGGCTACGAGCTTGTCGCCGTCGAACTGAACGTCTTTCAAGTCTTCTTCTCTGGCTATGCCGCAGACGTTGGTAAGGCCATTTTCGACCGGGTTGACGCCGGTGTAGCCGTTGCCGTTGAAGTAAAGCTCGACTGCATTGTTGGTTGGCCCTGCGAAGTGGGTTTTGTAGCCGAAAAGCCGCTGGCCTTTTTGGCTGAGGGGCTTGCGACCGTGGGCGATGATTGCTTTGCCGTGGGGCTTGCCCACATGCTCGTAGAGGATTGCCCCTTCTCGCTGGGCTTGCATGAGCAAGATGTGATCGAGTCGATAGCGGCTGATGCCAAGGGCAGGGCGGGGAAGGTCGAAGCGAGTCTGGGCTCTGGGCCAGATGAGCGCTGTCTCGGTGATGGGGGTGCCTTCGAGCTCTAAGCCGCTCAAAAGATCTACTGCGGCGGCATCAAGGAATTCGCCGCAGACTTTGTGTCGCGGGAATTTTGACTTCTCGTAGATATTAACCGGTTGACCCAGCTTGAGTAGCTCAAGCGCAGCGGCGGCCCCAGCGAGGCTGCCGCCGATGATGTCAGGCATTGCCTGAGTTTGCGGGCTCGGGGTTTAGACGCTTGAGTACTTCGGCAACGGGCCGCGGATAGTATGTGGGCTCGGTGTAGCGAAGGTGAGTCTCCCGCAATTGGGCTTCTTCCAGTTTTTCGATGGCGTGTCTTGGTTCGCCGGTAAGCCAGAGGTAATGGCCAGCGATTTCGATGCGGGCGACGAGGAGTTCTTCTGGAATTGGGAAGCTGGTGAGGCGGAGGAATTCGCCTAAAGCCTTATCCATGCCTTGGATGTGGGACTTGGCCAATGCGGCGTCTTTGGTCTTATGGATCGCGGCCAAGGCGTGGATCCAATGCCGCCAAGCCTGGAAGCGGGGCTGCTGGATGCCGGGGATGAGTTTGTCGTCGGTGGCGAGGTCCCAGAGTTCATGCTGGGCGATGGTGCGAAGGGCGGCGAAGAAGCCCTGGCGGTAAGCACCAAACATGGTGTCGGGCTTGGCAGCGTCTGCCGGTTTATCGCCAAAGGCAAGCAGGTGCTTGGCCGACTCAATGGCTCGGGTGGGGTTGTTGTCCATCGAGTACGTCATGGCGAGGAAGTGGACGTTGTGGCCGTGGTGGCCATTGCCGTATTCCTTGTCGTCATTCATGTACTGCAGCTCAAGACGCATGCAGTTCATGAAGCACTGCTGTGCTTCTTTCAGCTTCCCCGTTTGCGCGTAGATGTGACCGGGCATGTGCTGGGCATGAGGTATGAGAGGGACCAGGCGGGCATAGGCTTCACAACTGGGCCATGCTTCAGATGCAAAGGTGGAGCCTTCAAAGCCATGGATGATGTAGTGGTGGAGGCCGGGATGTTCCGGAGCCTCAGGCAGGAGGCTGCGGAGGATTTCGACCGATTCCATTGTGCCGTGGTTGGGCTTCTTGTCCGGTTGGCGGAAGCCGCGCATGGTGGCTAGCGAAAGAAAAAGCTTGGCTTCGATTTCGTTGGGGAAAAGCGCGATCAACTTGCGGAGACCCTCACTATAGGCGAGGTCCGGATTGAGATTGTTGGGATCGCACTTGCCCTGAACGGATTCGATGTAGAGGCGCTCGATCATGGGAAGGTCTTTGCGTTTGGCGGCAAGGTCGCGGGCGCGTTGGGCTGCCTCCCAGGCGCGAGGGGTAGTCCGGGGCTGTTTGCCAAAGATTTCGTCGAGACCTTCTTGCTGAAACTTGGGGCGGTAATCACCGGCTGCGGCCATGGCGACGCCCCACCACGGCATGGGTGAAGTTGGATCAACCGAGGCGGCCATGAGAAAGCTGCGTTCCGCTTCGCGGGCCCAGAAGGAGTGAAGCTGCGCGACGCCCTGCTGGAAGTACAAAAGGCCGATGTGCTCGCCTATGGTGATGGGAAAGTTGATTTGACCCATGCCGCCCAGGAGTTTGGCGGGCAGTGATGGGGCCCCTGCACTTGGCGGGGGAGTGCAGCCGTGGCCTGCGTGCTCGGCTGGCTTTTGTTGTTGCGCGAGCAGGGGTGCGGCGGCGAGGCTAAAGATCGAACGGCGGGTCATGTATCTATCGTAGTGTTTTCGGGCGGGGTTTTGTGGGCGGAGGGTGGGGAGGAAGGGTTGCCGGAGGATCAGGCAGGTGACAGAATAAACACATGAAGCGTCCCTTTGCGGCGAGCGTTTGGCGAGAAGGCAACTGGTACGTTGCCCAATGCCTTGAGTTAGATGTTGCGAGCCAAGGTGAGACTGAGGCTGAAGCGTTGGACAATCTCAAGGAGGCGCTCGAACTTTATTTTGAGCCACCACAGGCTACGCGGCTGGCTTTATAGAAACTACTCAAAAAGGCAGCCACGTAAAGTTTGTCCGTCATTCTGAGGCATTCGTGGATACGGTGATTGTGCCGAGGAAGCACGAGATTCCCGCCGGAACTCTCAGGAGCATTCTCAATCAAGCTCATCTTGAGGTTCAAGAGTGGGAGGCCCTTGGAACGGCAACTTGGTGATAAATCCCTCCAACGGAGCGATGATGCGTGAAGTCAAAGTGAAAAGTGTGGCTATTTTACGGATTCGATGATTTGGATTTCACGCTTCAGCAAGCCATTTACCATTTCGCCAAGCGGTACACCCTTATCGGCGGCTCTTTCGGTCAAGTAAAGTTGAACTTCAGCGTCCAAGTAAATCGGTAAGCGCAACTCAGCGTTTGCTTTGAAAAACTTACCACGCTCACCTTTTGAAAAATCGTACTCAGGCTTCATTGTTGGTCTTCATAGTCACTTAGTTCGGTTTTGGCTGGACGTCTTGCTGAAATGATCCGAATTCGAGCTGTTTCGGAATTGATTTCCTCAAATGTATGCACGACAAGAATAGTCTGGCTGCGCGTATCTGTTCCCATGGTAAGCCACCGGGCTTCGGCGGCTCGTTCCTAATCCACACCGTGCTTGCTGAAGTTGGTTCGCACTTTGGCCGGATCCCACTCAAATTTGAACAGAAATGCAGCCATTGCTCTGTTTCATCATACCGTGGCTCGAAGACGGCCTTTGAAGACGACATTACACTGAAACTCGAGTAGGGCTATAGTCTCATGCTATTGATGGGCTATGGCATTCACTTCACTTGAAGGTAAGAAGATTCTTGTAACTGGGGCGGCACGACGCATAGGCAAGGCGATCGTGACGCGGCTTCATCGCGAAGGTGCCGAAGTTCGCATTCACTACGGGAATTCCAAAGAGGAGGCTCTGGCTGTGAGTGAACTTTGTGCCGGGGCTCCGGTTTATAGCGCGGACCTATCGAAGGTTACAGAGATTGAGCGGCTATTCAGTGAGGTAGGGGAACTCGATGGGCTAGTAAACAATGCCGCCCGCTTTACCAAGATCGATCCGCTGCTGGTGACTGAGGCGGATTGGGACTTTATTCATTCCACCAACCTGAAGGCTTACTTCTTTTGTGCGCAGCAGGCAGCCAGGCGGATGATTTTGCAGGAGGGCGGCGGCAGAATCGTAAACATCTCGTCGATTGGCGGCATTGAGGCGTGGCCTGAATATGTACACTATTGCGCGTCCAAGGCCGGGGTGATTCACATGACCCGTGCGATGGCTCGGGCTTGGGCTCCGAAGATCAGCGTCAATAGTGTTGCTCCTGGCGCCATTCCCTTTGAAGAGGCTGAGAGTGCTCCCTTGCAAGCGCTGAAGGCGAAGACTCCGGCCGGGCGCTTCGGCACGGGCGATGAGATCGCTGATGCCGTTGTTTACTATATGACGGCGACCCAATTCGTTACGGGGCAGTTGACGGTGGTCGATGGTGGCCTGACGCTGGCTTAGCGGAGGCAGCGTAAGCGTCGCGTTGAAGAATTCCCAAGGGGCAGTGGTGGGGTCCGGGTAGGCTCTGACCACTGTCGCGGTCAGTTTGCTGGCAAAGTTCAAGGGTGGCAGCGGAAGTTGGCCCGCACCGTTAGTGAGGCCAATCGATTTTCCATTGATATTGATCTGAATGCCTTCAATTGGCTGGCCGCGGAAGTTCAGTTGTACGAGTTGCGGATAGCGCAGGATGAATTCCACTGGCAGGTTGAGCTCGACTGGGGCAATGGGTTCTGGCGGGCCCACGGTCATCATCGTCTTGGCGTAGTCTGCTGAGACGATGCGTCCGTCTTCTTTCTGTTGCTTATATTGCTTACGGTATTGCTGCACCATCGTAATGCCTTCTTGCGCGAGCAGTTGGTTGAAGGCGGCAGCGGGGATCGTTCGAACTACTGATCTGGTGGCGGCACACACCCAATAAGTGCCAGCGTAAGGGAGCTTTAGAGTGGGTGGTTCCCAATAACCCGAAGACCGAAGAGACTTCCAACGCAGATGCAGATAACTTGACCCGGGCAGCGGGATGCTGACCGGGCCGGGAGTTGCGAGCTCATGCGAGCCCGGAATCAGAAACAGGGTTGCGAAAAATGCGATCACCTGTTCGTTAGGTTAGAGGATTGTGCGGGGGCAGCGCTTGACACCTCAAACGTAAGGCTGGCCCAGAAGGATTCCCAATCATGAGTTTCGGCCTTGACCTGGTTCATCGCGACGGCGTGAAGCCGGATCTTGCCCGAAGTAGGAACGGCTATGTTGAGTTTGCCTTCGAAGTTGGTGCGGCCCGCTTTCGAGAGGACGGACTTCGTACGAGGATCACGGCTGATGGCGATCTCCATCTGGATATCAGCGATCGGTTTGCCGTCGAAGAGCAATTGCACGGGCAGCTCATCGCCGGGCTTGATGCTGTTTGGGTCAGCCAGTGGTACTATCTCGATTTTCAGGCCCAGGGGTTTGGCGAATGCGCCAGTGGGCTGGCCGGCCACGACATAGGTCTTGGCGAATTTAGCATACATTTCCCTGCTCTTGCCGGTCATGGTTTTGTAGGCAGCTAACTGGCTGGTAAGACCTTCTTCTTTGAGGTACTCGATAAACTTGGCTGGCTCCATTTCTAGAAAGCGCGGCTTCGTGTAGACGCCAAAAAACTGACTTCCAGTCTGGGCTGCCAACGTAGTGTGGGTCGCCTTACCAAGCATGCGCCATTCGCCCTTTGGCAGGCTGGTGAGGCGGGCGGGATCAACGGGCTGCTCTGAGAACGGGAAGCTATCGCCGGTGTGTGCAGAAAGAAGGATGGCTTCCCCCGCTGCAGGGCGGAATTTCTGAGGCATGAGGTAAAGGTCATGGCCGTAGAGACTACTTATGATCAGGAGTGGCAGTAGCTTTTGCATTGGCTGTTTCGAGTCCTTTCAGTCGTTCGATTTCTTTTCGAAGTTGGGCTGCTTCGGTTTTCAGATTTTGCTTTTCAAAGATACGGGCGATGTCATTCAAAATCGCGGCCCGCTCGCTATGTTTGGATACGGGGGTGGCCCTAAAGACGATGTTCAACATGTCCAGTGCACCAGAGAGATCGTTGAAGATCTCGCGTAGCAGCCCCGCTTCATGCTGGCCGTTGAGGTTGTCGGGACGAAGGTCGAGCATCCACTGGGTAGCTTTTTCAGCTGCTTCGATCTTGCCCAGCATGCGGTTTGCTTGAGCGACCGTGTACCAGAGGTCGATGTCATCTGGGGCTTTATTAGCCAGGGGTTCGGCAATTTTGAGTGCGAGTTCTGGTTTGCCTGCGCCGATGTAGCTGCGGGCCTGAATTTTGAGGGCGTCGTAGTTGACTGCCTCCTGGGCGCAAAGAGTTGCGCCCAGGATTGAAACGAGAAATGCTAGTTTCATGGCAGTTTCTTATTTGATCGGGCCGCCACCGGGTTCACCTGGATCGAGGTGACGGCGGTCGCGTCCAGAGGGGCAGTCGGCCAGATACGGGAACTCGGTCTTGTAGGCAGCGTCGTTGACATTGACGCCATCGCCGAGTTTGTTGTTGGGGAATCGATTGAAGCCGGTGACGAGGACACCCCCGACGACTACGCGAAGCGCAATGTCGGTAACGTCATCCATCAGACGGCGGCCATTGGGGTAACCAGCAGCGTCGCCAGCAATCAGGCCAAGCCGATTGGCTTGTGCTGGAGGAGTTGCGGGTACGCCGGTGTTGAGGCGGAGCAGGTCAGCGATAGGCCCACCGGGTGTGCCGGGTGCAGCGATCGGCGGGGCGTAAGTCACCAGCGGAACCAGATCGACACGCGGAGCATTCGGAATCGCGACTACGCCATTGTAGGCTGCGTTTACGATACGTGCGAGAACGGGGTCGAGGGCGAAGCCGGCAAACTGTGCATCATCCTTGGGTTGGGACATGGAGAACTTATCCTTGGACCCAGTGCCGATGAGGAGCTCGTTGAACAGCGGCTGACCCATGCGCTGCACCTGGCGCAGATCGCCAACAGATGTAAGTGGATTGGGCGAGCGGCGAACCGTGAGGCGGGGGCGGCTGGTGGTGCCCCAGGCACCGATGGTGGCGGCAGGAACGGTTGCTGCTTCCACGCGGCCAGTGGAAGTGAGCATCTCGATCGGAACTTCGATCGCGATGGCATTGACGCCATATCCCGACACAGTGTCAGAGGCGAAGTTCATTCCAGCCTTGTCTTCGTCGTCGGTGAGGACGGCGGGGATGCCAGAGCCGAGGGTGCGGAGGTTAAGAGTGTCAAATGTGGCACCGAGATCAATCCAGAAGGGGTCGTCGACGGTGCCGGCAAATACATTAATGCCGTTGGGCAGCGAGTAAGTACCGGCCTTGTAGAGGGCAGGATAATCGATGGTGCGAGGACCGGCATTCGCCGGGACAGCATAGAGCGCCTTGCCTCCGATGTTTGTAAACGT
>JAYSVS010000019.1:0-2607 GCA_043718395.1 Acidobacteriota bacterium | reverse complement strand
GAGACGATGTCCACCTTTCCGCTGTACCACGTACTATCGATACTGAAGGGATAGCGACGGACGGGGAACAGGCTCGTGTGCTCGCGGGTATTGATCTCGACCTTGATCTTACGCTTGGAGTTTGGCTCAGCCTCTGGCGCGAATCGGAAGGTGAGATGCATGGAATGGCTCGCAGTCTCGCGCTTGCATGGGCCGAGCCAATCGAGGGCGGAGCGAATCGCGTCCACTGTCTTTCCAATCGGGCCGGGATGAAGCTGTATCAAGTCAATGTCTTCGGAATAGCGCAGCGGTCGGGTGAACAGAAGCTTGTGGATGGCAGTGCCGCCGCGGAAGGCGATACGTTCGGCAAGCCAGTCGTCGCGGAACAGATCGCAGAGCGCCCGGCAGATGATCAAGTCCTGTTCCACTTGAGCCGGATCGGGCCATGGCGCTGTTTGGCTCCACTCCTGGATGTAGGCGCGTGGGATCAATCGTCCACCTCCACACTATGGTTCAGTGCACTACTGTCCTAAACGTTTTGAAAACACCTGGGTGAGGTGTTAAGTAGAGGGGCAGGAGAGCTGGGCAGGCAAAACCAAGTACAGTTGAGTTGCTGAAACCATCTGGAAAGGAATTACCCACCCATGAGTCGAGTATGTAGCATCTTCGCGCAAATTGTCGGATTCATCCCGCGAGGGATGTTCGAGGAAGCGGTGCGGAAGCACCAAGCCGAGAAGCACGCCAAGGGCGTGACGAGTTGGAGCCAATTCATCGCCGTGCTGTTCGGTCAGTTGGGCGGAGCCCGGTCGTTGCGGGAGATTGTTGGAGGCTTGGCCGCCAGTGAAGGCAAGCTGAGACATCTCGGGGTCGAGGAGGCACCGAAGCGATCGTCTCTGGCCTACGCCAATGAACACCGTCCTTGGCAGGTGTACAAAACGGTGTTTGAGAAGATGGTCGAGTTGTGCCAAATCGAAGCCAAGGCAAAGAAAAAGAAGTTCCGATTCAAGCATCCGCTGGTGAGCTTGGATTCGACGGTGATACCGGTGTGCCTGGCAACGTTCCAATGGGCGATCTACACCAGAACGAAGGGCGCGGTGAAACTGCATTTGGTGTTGGACAATGCAACGTTCCTGCCGCAGTTCGCGGTGATCACCGACGGCAAGAAGGGGGACGTGACCATGGCCAAGCGCATGGAGTTTGCCCCGGGGACCATGTTGGTGATGGATCGCGCCTACGAGGATCACGCCTGGTGGCGACGGCTGACCGCGAAACGGGTGCGGTTCGTGACGAGGCTGAAGGACAGCACCAGCTACATCATTCGGAGTGAACGCGAAGTGCCTGCCCTGCATGCAAATACGATTCTGCGTGATGAGGAAGTGATCCTGTCCAGCGAGAAGACGCTGGAGTCGCCAACGCCACTGCGCCGGATCGAGATCGCCGTGGAAGGAAAGCCAAACCTGGTTTTCATCACCAACGACATGAAGCTGGCGGCCTCCACCATAGCGGCCATCTACAAGGATCGTTGGCAGATCGAGTTGTTCTTCAAAGCCATCAAGCAGGGACTGCGCATCAAGAGTTTCATCGGCACCAGCGAAAACGCTGTCCAGACCCAGATCTGGACAGCGCTGATTGCGATGCTGGTGGTGCGCTACCTGCAACTCCGCAGCACCTTTGCGTGGGGACTCTCCAATCTCATCGCCCTGCTACGGCAACAACTGTTCGTCTACCGCGAGCTGTGGACTTGGCTCAATGACCCGTTTCGGCCCCCAGTCGAGCTCGATAGCGCACAAATACCTCTGCCCTTTACCGTCTGACGCCGCTGTCTTGGACAGCAGCGCCTCCACTCATGCAACGCCGGTTCCAGAATCGGAGAAAACTCCCCACCTAAATCGCAAACATTTCGGACAGCACGCGCAACACCCGCACGAGGTGTCACCACCAACCCTGTTTGGCGGAACCCCGTTTGGGATCCCTTTGCCCTTTGTTATCAGCCTCGATTTAATCCCTTACAAACGTTCTGGACAGCAGTGGCTTTGTCCAGGGACAGAATCGCTTCCTGGGTTCTACGGCGCACGAGCTGTGTTCGCCCATCGCGCGCATGAGCCTGGCGTTAGGCGTGCTGGAGCATACGGCTGAGGCAAAACAGCGCCAACTGGTGCAGGACCTACGTGAAGAAGTCGATCACATGTCGGCGCTGGTGGGCGAGCTGCTTTCATTTTCTAAAGCGGGTATGCGGCCGGCCGAGGTGCGGAGTATTCCGGTGGATGTGGCCGAAACCGTTCGCCGAGCGGTTCTGCGCGAGTCCCGCGATGCCGCGACGGTCGAAATCCGTGTGGAGGAAGGCTTGCAGGTGCTGGCCGATCCGGACTTTCTGTTTCGCTCGCTCTCGAACGTCATTCGGAATTGCGTTCGCTATGCCGCCGAAAGTGGGCCCATCCGCGTAGACGCCCAGATGAACGACGGCGTGGTTCGGATCACCGTGGCCGACAGCGGTCCGGGCCTGCCGGAAAGTGAGCTCGACGAAATCTTTGCGCCGTTCCATCGGCCGGAGACGGCGCGCGACCGCGAAACCGGCGGAGTGGGTCTTGGTTTGGCGATTGTGAAGTCGTGCATTGAGGCCTGTCATGG